>NZ_SRTD01000398.1:0-300 GCF_004792105.1 Mesorhizobium sp. M8A.F.Ca.ET.161.01.1.1
CCGGCCGCGACCCCAATCGTCCAATCGACATGCAGGTGCTGTATTCGGCCTGCCGCTCGGCGCGCGCTGCCGCCGGCATCGACAAGCGGGTGACGGTGCACACGCTCAGGCACTCCTTCGCCACGCATCTGCTCGAGAACGGCACCGATATCCGCATCATCCAGGTGCTGCTTGGCCACAACAATCTTTCCTCGACGGCACGCTACACCAAGGTCTCGAACGGCCTCATCCGGCGCACGACGAGCCCGCTCGACAGGCTGAACGTTGAAGTGGTGCCGCCGGGCTGACCGGTTCCGCCCG
>NZ_SRTD01000399.1:0-300 GCF_004792105.1 Mesorhizobium sp. M8A.F.Ca.ET.161.01.1.1
GTCGGCAATGGCGAGTTCGAGCTTCGTACCCTTGGGCATATCTATCCCGCCCAGACGCGCGGGTTCCAGAAGTTCCGGCTGATAACGTATTGCTCTCTCCCTGTCGTAAGCGCCCATCTCCAGATAAAATTCAACGAACCGAAAAAGCGTGAAAAGCGCAACCGCGGTCACCAGCCCGTAAGGCAGGATCATCGGGCGCTTCCAGCGCCCGCCCATGTATCGAACCAACAGCCATAGTGACCAGACGCCCCACACAAGGGTCGTGATGAGAAAGAAGGCAAGGAGAAGCAACGCTTCGAC
>NZ_SRTD01000400.1:0-300 GCF_004792105.1 Mesorhizobium sp. M8A.F.Ca.ET.161.01.1.1
GGCGAAACCCTGGGCTTCGACCTCGCAGACGGCGACAAGGTCATCGTGGAAGCCGGCAAGCGCATCACCGCACGCCACATCAAGCAGCTGGAAGCCTCGGGCATCGCCGCCCTGGCCGTGCCGGACGACTACATCGTCGGCCGCATCCTGTCGCACGACGTGGTCGATGCCTCGACCGGCGAACTGCTGGCCCAGGCCAACGACGAGATCACCGACGAGCAGCTGCAGGCCTTCCGCAAGGCCGGCGTTGACGCGGTCGGCACCCTGTGGGTGAACGACCTGGATCGTGGTCCGTACCTG
>NZ_SRTD01000401.1:0-300 GCF_004792105.1 Mesorhizobium sp. M8A.F.Ca.ET.161.01.1.1
TAGCTCTTTGGGCTGTTGAACGGCACGTCGCGGTTTTGGCCGCAGCGCCCCTTTTTAAAGGGCATGACAGACATACCAATCCGGATAATAGGGAATTGTTCCGCCATTGCAATGACAGGAATATAAAAAAGCCGTGCCCGGCAGTTATGAAAAATGACTGTCGACTATATCGAGGGACAGGGAAGCATCGGAATTGGCCCGAAACTTCAAGCGCGTTCCACGGCGACCGATGGAGATTTACGATCCTGGGTGCCTACAAAAGTAGGTGGGCACCGTGTGTCCAGCCCCACGGGACTGGCC
>NZ_SRTD01000402.1:0-300 GCF_004792105.1 Mesorhizobium sp. M8A.F.Ca.ET.161.01.1.1
TTGGCCTTGGGCGGAATGTTGGCCCATGCCTTTCGCTGGGTGACAGCATTGCGCAAGGCGTTGGCATCATAGCCCTTGTCGGCGAGTAGCATGGCACCCTCCGGCAAATCCTTGATCAAGTCCGCTGCGGAGGCGATGTCACTCATCTGGCCTGCCGTGAGCGTCAGCTTGATCGGCCTGCCTTGCGCGTCAACAAGAGCATGGATTTTAGTTGTAAGCCCGCCTCGGGAACGACCGAGACAATGATCTCGGCCCCCTTTTTTGCCGTCGCACCCTGCTGGTGGACGCGAACAATAGAAG
>NZ_SRTD01000403.1:0-300 GCF_004792105.1 Mesorhizobium sp. M8A.F.Ca.ET.161.01.1.1
CTTGGCGGGCTTTGGCGGGTAGTCGTAAAAGCCCTTGGCGTTCTTACGGCCAAAGCGGCCCTCGCCTTCCACCAGCTTCTTCACCAGCTCCATATGGCGCGGATCGACCGCCTTTTCGCCGAGATCGGCGACGGTGGCTTTCAGGATCTTGTAGGAAAGATCGATGGCCACTTCGTCGTTCAACGCCAAGGGGCCCACCGGCATGCCGGCGAATTTCGCGGCATTTTCGATCATTGTGGGCGGCACGCCTTCGATCAGCATGTCGTAGCTTTCGGCCATGTAACGCAGCACGCAGCGATT
>NZ_SRTD01000404.1:0-300 GCF_004792105.1 Mesorhizobium sp. M8A.F.Ca.ET.161.01.1.1
CCGATCTAAGACCTGATCCAGCCATTGCGCCCATTCCACGGGCACGATCTCCAGATCGATGCCGACATCACGCAGCTCGGACGCGATGATCTCGCCGCCAAGCCGGGCATAGGACGGCGGCGGCAGCTTCAGCGTCGCCTTTGCGACATCGAGCCGGACGGGTTCCGGCGAGGGCCAGATCATCGGCCAGTAAGCTGTCGAAACGGCGATGCGCAATTGGTGGCCGGCCGGCACCCGGTAGACGCCCTGGTCGAGCACGACGCGTGTCGAAACGGTCTCGCCGGGGATCAGTACTTGCGG
>NZ_SRTD01000405.1:0-298 GCF_004792105.1 Mesorhizobium sp. M8A.F.Ca.ET.161.01.1.1
CAGGGCAAGGGCCAGCGCTCGCTGATCGTGTCGCAGCCGAAGGCCGGCAAGACCATGATGATGCAGCAGGTCGCCACCGCCATCACCACCAACCATCCGGACGTGCACCTGATCGTGCTGCTGATCGACGAGCGCCCGGAAGAAGTGACCGAAATGCAGCGCACCGTGCGCGGCGAGGTCATCAGCTCGACCTTCGACGAGCCGGCCGCGCGCCACGTGCAGGTGGCCGAAATGGTCATCGAGCGCGCCAAGCGCCTGGTCGAGCACAAGAAGGACGTGGTGATCCTGCTCGACTCGA
>NZ_SRTD01000406.1:0-298 GCF_004792105.1 Mesorhizobium sp. M8A.F.Ca.ET.161.01.1.1
GTGAGATAACCAGCCCTTCTGACAATCTCCCGCGGATTTTCCGAAACGCAACCGCTCGCGAGAATGGCGACAATAGACATTGCAATATGAATTTTCATGTAAGCCCCCAAAAGAATCACAGCATGATCTTGGGTGCGCACGCACTGCGCGTCTACTTACTTTATAATCGTATAGATTGCATTGCCGCCCGGTTGCCTTCTGCGGTGCAGCAACGAAAGAACAGTGAAGGTTCTATCGTGTCGGAACCGGCGTCTCGCCGCGGTAATCATAAAAACCGCGGCCGGACTTGCGGCCGAGC
>NZ_SRTD01000407.1:0-298 GCF_004792105.1 Mesorhizobium sp. M8A.F.Ca.ET.161.01.1.1
TGGCATTACCCGCCGAAATTGCGCATTGATGCCGTCACGCAAAAATCGCAAGCAGGACCAATGCCATGTCTTCACCAATCGCCTTTGTTTCACGGATGAATGCAGAGACGGAGGCCGTTTGGAAACAGGCGTTGCGCGCCGCCATGCCGGAGGAGGAGATCCTCTCCTTTTCCGAATTGACGGATGAGCAGCAGCGTGCAGTGGAATTTGCCATTGTCGCCAATCCCGATCCGGCCGATATCGCCGCTCTTCCGGGCCTCTCATGGATCCACAGCCTGTGGGCGGGCGTGGAGCGGCT
>NZ_SRTD01000040.1:0-1743 GCF_004792105.1 Mesorhizobium sp. M8A.F.Ca.ET.161.01.1.1
CGACAATCATAACCAAGCCTTCGCTCGGACGTCCTTCGTCGAGATCGGACCTGCCAAGACCATTCGCGTCCGGCAGATGTCCATTGTGTAACGGTTTTGTTGCATCGTTCCAAAAATCGGAAATTTGGGGGTGTGCCATCGCTTTACCTACTCCTCTCCATCGCGCTGACTTGCTTTTCTCCTCTTTGGTTTGGCTCCCTAGCAAAGCATGTCAAAGGCGTGAACTAATACGCTCATCGTCTGTCAGGCTGACTAGATGTTGACCGAAGATTGGATTCAAGGAGTAGGACATACGCCGTCCCAACACACCGACGTATGGCTTCCGCGCCCTATGGAGGTAACCCAACCTGGAGTGCATAGTACGATGCTGTGGAAAAGCCGCATTAATCCTGGTTAACAATTTGGTAATTATATCTTAGGTGACTAATATATTCAAAGGTATGACAACCTGTAATTGCACATAATTTCCCCGCACTAATAAGACGAGTATGCAGCCCATTCCAGGCACAGTGGCTTTGTGCGATCCTTTGGATGCCTTGGCCCCATGACGGCAATGGAATCAGATCGCCAAGATCGGCGCCGCTCCGTGTAAGATATCGTGCGCTTTTAGATTGCCATTGGCGAGAGTGGCCGATTTTGAGAGACCGTCAAGAATGGTCTGCAGATTGACAAGTTCTGCCTCGATCACCAGCGAGACCTGTCGTGCCATCTGCAAAGCATCCCGTTCGAAGCGGGTTGCTGTTGCAGTGCATACTGGACGAGCAGATATGCCGCGAACAGCCAGACCGGAGCCGACCGACGAAGCACGCCCGTGTCCTCTTTTTTGGGTCCGCTAAAGCATAGTGCAAGCCGCGAAACGACAAGCGTTAGCTATATCGAACCGAAGGTGCGCTGTCGCCGCCGCTACTCCTCCTCCCGCTGGGTCATAATCAGCACCAGCGCGGGTTCGACGTCGGTCGTCACCGGCCTATCGGCCATCGGCTGCCCCCCGAATTGTCGCTCTCATACGTCGTTCGTATGCTTTGCGCGTATTCAGCATGAGCGCATATAGTCCCTCAGCCCCGGCGCCGTTTCTCACAAACAGCCCGTCGGTTAGGCCCGGTGTCCTAGCCCCATCCCAACAAAGGGGTGCCGGGCCGCTCCGTCAAAGCCCCTCGTTTGCTAAAGGCCCGCCGCCCCATTTGCGAGGCGACGGACCTCGTCCCAGCCCACACTCTATCAATGCAATTGCGGTGCCAGGCGTACTGACCCGTAACGGGTCACATTTGGCCGAGCGGATGGGCTTTGACATGATGATCCTGGCGCAGCGTCAGGCGAACCTGACCCATTGATTGGACCATTCCATGGAGGTGCCCCAATGCGGTATGATGATCCAGCAGTCTTCTTGTCTGATCTTCCGGAAGCGCAGATCGTGGGAAGACAGCGGCGAGGAGGAGGTTATGAAGAGCCAGTGATAGGGTTGGAGACGACCATGTCCATCAGGAACCAGATCGGATCGCTCGGCCTAGCACAGGCCCGCCTTTCGGATTGCATCGCGGCCGACTGCCGTGGATGAGGATCGCCGGACGCCAATCCCTGACTTGTCCTTTTCCACCGCGAGAAGCGTCCGCGACTATCTGGTCGCGCAAGAGAAGAAGTCGCTGCTGCGCTTCCTGACCTGCGGTTCGGTCGATGATGGTAAGTCGACGTTGATCGGTCGGCTGTTGTCCGACACCAAGCAGATTTTCGAGGACCAACTCGCCG
>NZ_SRTD01000408.1:0-298 GCF_004792105.1 Mesorhizobium sp. M8A.F.Ca.ET.161.01.1.1
CAGAACCGCAAGAATCAGGAAATCCGTGTGCCGCGCGTCCGCGTGATCGGCAGTGACGGAGAAATGATCGGCGTGTTGTCGCGCGACGAAGCGCTGTCCATGGCCGAAGATGAAGGCCTGGACCTGGTCGAGATCCAGCCGCAGGCCGATCCAACGGTCTGCAAGATCATGGACTGCGGCAAGTTCAAGTTCGAAGCGCAGAAGAAGGCCAGCGAGGCCAAGAAGAAGACCAAGCAGGTCGAGATCAAGGAAGTGAAGTTCCGTCCGGTCACGGACGAGGGCGACTACCAGATCAAGC
>NZ_SRTD01000409.1:0-297 GCF_004792105.1 Mesorhizobium sp. M8A.F.Ca.ET.161.01.1.1
AAAGGGCTACGGCAGGATCGAGCTTGCGCTCGTCGAGCTCCATCATTCGTCACCTCTTCGTTTGCCCCGCCCTAGAGCATGATGCCGAAAAGTGTGAAGCGGTTTTCGGACGACATTATGCTCTGTCTCTTTGATTTAGAGCCGGATTCAGATTTCAGGCCGAACAGAGCTGAAATCATCCGGCTCTAGGCAGTGAAGGTCAGGAGGCTTTCGCCTCCGGCATGCCGGTCAGACGCATATAGGCAGCAACATAGTCGCTTGCCATTATTGCCGCCGAGAACCTTTTCTCGAACATCG
>NZ_SRTD01000410.1:0-297 GCF_004792105.1 Mesorhizobium sp. M8A.F.Ca.ET.161.01.1.1
GCCAAGCGCACCGGTGGTCGAAAGCCTACGCTGCCCTCGTGGCCGGCGGCCTCGCGGCCATCCTAATGTACGGCCTTGCTGTTTCGCGGGCGGATGCCGCCGAGCCGCGCTGGCCCGCGGGTCCTTACAAATACCTCACCATCGATCAGTCGGTGACGGATGCGCTCGTCGAGCTTGGCCGCAACATGCGGGTGCCGATGCGTGTCAGCAAGCTCGTAAAGGGGCGCCTGAGCGCCGGCATGCCGGTTGGAACGGCGCGCGAGTTTCTTGAAGAGATCTGCAATCGATATGGTCTGG
>NZ_SRTD01000411.1:0-297 GCF_004792105.1 Mesorhizobium sp. M8A.F.Ca.ET.161.01.1.1
GCGAGCGCTGCAGGCGCTGCACGGTGGCCATGCTGTCGGCCGCCTGGGTTTCCGGAAGCACCAGCACGAACTCGTCGCCGCCCAGGCGGGCCAGCATGTCGTTGGGCCGCGGCAGCTGCCGGGTACGCTCGGCCACCGCCACCAGCAGCGCGTCGCCGGCCTGATGACCGTAGGCATCATTGACCTGCTTGAAGCCATCCAGGTCCATGAACATCACCGCAAAGCGGTTGCCGCCCTGTTCGGCTTCGGCCAGCGCCTGCACGATGCGCCGCTGCAGCAGCAGGCGGTTGGGCAGGC
>NZ_SRTD01000412.1:0-296 GCF_004792105.1 Mesorhizobium sp. M8A.F.Ca.ET.161.01.1.1
GGCCATCAAAGGCAGCGAAGTGGTGATCCTGGAAGGCGCGCCGCATGGCTGCAACACGAGCCACGCCGACCGCTTCAATCTGGCCCTGCTGAACTTCCTGAAGCGCTAAGCTGCGGCCATGCGCCAGACCAGAACCCCCCCGTGGAAGAAGCCCAACCCCAAGGGCCAGACGTCGCAACCGCTGTCGGATGCGCAGAAGGCGGCGGCACGGCAACGCGCCGAGGAGAATGGGCGACGCTATCCCAACCTGGTCGACAACATGTGGGCGGCGAAGCTGCCGCGTGGGTCGTGATTCA
>NZ_SRTD01000413.1:0-296 GCF_004792105.1 Mesorhizobium sp. M8A.F.Ca.ET.161.01.1.1
TTACGATGACGACAGAATCATCGAGGCCGGCTCCGCCATTCGCGCGCATCCGCTTTATGTGCCTGCGCTCATTCTTATTCTCGTCGGCGCTCTGACGAAGAGCGCGCAGTTTCCCTTTCACTTCTGGCTGCCCAATGCCATGGCGGCACCAACACCCGTTTCCGCCTATCTCCACTCGGCTACCATGGTGAAAGCGGGTGTTTTCCTGCTGGCAAGGTTCTGGCCGGTGCTTGCGGGCACGCCGGAATGGTTCTGGCTGGTCGGCGCGGCCGGCGTCATAACTCTGCTGCTCGGTG
>NZ_SRTD01000414.1:0-296 GCF_004792105.1 Mesorhizobium sp. M8A.F.Ca.ET.161.01.1.1
GCAAACTCATCGAGCAGATAGAGAACGGGTGCCGCCGGCTTTGTCGGATCACGGGCCATTTCGAGCAGGCTTTGCGAGACAAGCAGGCGCAGCCAGCGCGAATAGGTCGAGAGGCGATCAGGCGGAAGAACGAGGAACACCGTCACGTTGCTGCGCTTGAGATCGGCAAACCGGAAATCCGAGCGACTGAGGACAGCCGTCATCCGCGGTGAATCAAGAAAATGCGTATGGCGCTGGGCGGCCGACAGAACGCCTGCGGCTTCGCGATCGGATTTTCCGAGGTGGCGGTTTGCGGC
>NZ_SRTD01000415.1:0-296 GCF_004792105.1 Mesorhizobium sp. M8A.F.Ca.ET.161.01.1.1
GGCCGGCCTGGTCTCGACCGTGCCGGCCGGCTTGGGGGTGTTCGAGTGGAGCCTGCTGAAACTGTTGCCGCAGGTGGCGCCGGCGGCGGTGCTGGCGGCGGCGCTGATCTACCGCGTAACCTACTACGTGCTGCCGCTGGTGCTGGCCACGCTGCTGGCGCTCGCTCCCGCGCTACGGCAGCCGCTGCAGGCCAGTGCCGGCGCGACCCGTGCCGGCTGGAACGCACTGCGCCCATGGCTGCCGCAGATCATCGCACTGGCGGTGTTCAGCATCGGCGCGGCGCTGGTCATCGACG
>NZ_SRTD01000416.1:0-296 GCF_004792105.1 Mesorhizobium sp. M8A.F.Ca.ET.161.01.1.1
CGACAATGGTGGCCCGGAGGATATCCCATAGATATTGATTTTATTGACTTTTTCGTGGCCAAAATCGTCAGTATTCCCGAATCGTTCCGTATGGTCCCGTGCCCACAACAACCGCGAAGCTGTTAGCGCAGTGGTCGCAGGTCCATGAGGCCCGCCTGACCAACTCAGGCCGGCTAACCTAGCGAAATGCACCAGCGTCGATTCCACCATCGCAGGCAGTTGGGCGTGTGATCTGATCCGGGTCATGACGCTGACGATGGGCGGACTCCCCCACGACGGACGATCCTGTCCGATCG
>NZ_SRTD01000417.1:0-295 GCF_004792105.1 Mesorhizobium sp. M8A.F.Ca.ET.161.01.1.1
ATCAGAATAAAGCTGTTGAGCTGATGCGCAATCGCGTTGGAGAAAACAGGCTCAACAACCGGATCGAGCGTCGTGAAGCATTTCTGCGCAAGGCGCTGACGCTTTATCATGCCATGGGTGGTGCGATGGAGGATGTGGAAGCGGCCGTCAAGGACGCCGTGTCATCACCTGCACCGACCATCGACGTGGCCGTTGGCGACGTGATGTACAAGCTGGCCGCCATCGGCCATGTGGCCGATCTCGATATTATCCAGGCGGGATATAACAAGCTTGATGCCGCCAACCTGCATATTCT
>NZ_SRTD01000041.1:0-1360 GCF_004792105.1 Mesorhizobium sp. M8A.F.Ca.ET.161.01.1.1
TCGTCATGTATGGACGGCCCCTCTTGGGCAAGAGGCAAAATAGCGGCGCCGGCGCAAGTCTGGAGCGGTCATGTATTCGGCCTTTAATGCGATCGATTTCGATGACCGCTGGCCCTCAGGGGTTACGCGGATCGGGTTCCCAATCATTCTAGCGCGCTTTGCATCGCGATGACGAAGGCGGAGTGTCCCGGTCCAGGTCCTGACCATTTTGCCGTGCTGCCTTTTGCTCCTTACGCTGTTAAGAGCCTCGATTGCGGTTAAGCCGCAGATGGTGCCCTGTATTGTTGTCCCGATTGCAGCATTGCCCAGATGACGCGGGCGGTCTTGGCCGCTTGAGCCACGACCGCGACCTTAACCGGTCGCCTGGCCAGTAGGCCGCGAATCCAGGGCGATCCTCTGTCGGGCTTGGCCCTGACCTGACGCAGCCACGAACTGGCGCCGAGAATGAGCAGCCTTCGCAGGTCCCTGTCGCCAGCGCGGCTGATATGGCCGGTCGACTTGTGCTTGCCGCCGGTATCATGGCTCTTGCGGGTCAGGCCCAGCCAGGCGGCGAAGTCCCTGGCCGAGGCGAACTGACGGCCATCGCCTATGGCTGCAATCGTCGCATGCGCGATGATCGGGCCGACGCTCGGGATCGTCGTCAGCCGCAAGGCCGCTCGCTGCTGCCTGACCTGAGCCAGGATCTGCTTGTCCAGCTTGCCGATCTCGCCATCGAGCGCACGCCATTGCCCGGCCAGAGGCGCCAGGCAGATCAACAGCGCGGCGGGAATAGCTTCATCGGCTGCCTCGATGCGCCGCAGCAGGGTCTCGATGCCCGCCGCCCCCTTGGCACTTGTCAGGCCCATCTCATAGAGCATGCCTCGCATGGCGTTGGCCAGTTGCGTGCGCTGGCGCACCAGAAGGTCACGCGTGCGATGCAGCGCCCTGGCCCATTGCTGCTCGACCGTCTTGATCGGCACAAAGCGCATCTTCGGCCGGCTCACCGCCTCGCAACAACCGTCTGCATCGCGGGCATCGTTCTTGTTGCGCGGAACATAGGGCTTCACATAGGCCGGCGGCATTAACCTGACCTCATGGCCGAGCGCGCTGAGCGTGCGGGCCCAATGATGGGCCGAGCCGCAGGCCTCCATGCCGATCAACGCCGGCGGCTGCGCGGCGAAGAACTTCTCCACCTGCGCGCGGCGCAGCTGGCGCTGCACCACCACCTGCCCACTCGCATCCACGCCGTGCACCTGAAACACATTCTTGGCCAGATCGATTCCAAATCTGATAGCTTGCATGACGGACGGTCTCCTCCGCTGGTGTTTCAACACGACCAGCTTGGCACATTCGATGCCGCAAGGGGCCGTCCACCCATCAT
>NZ_SRTD01000418.1:0-295 GCF_004792105.1 Mesorhizobium sp. M8A.F.Ca.ET.161.01.1.1
GGCGGCAAGAGCGTGCGGATGACCGACGAGGCGCTCGCCCTGCAACCTCGCATCGAACGCATTCTCGCCGACATACGTGACGTCGAGACGACTGCCCGGCGCGGCCGCCCCGCCATGGAAGGCCGCTTCCGGCTGGGCATCATCCCGACGGTCGCGCCTTATCTCTTGCCTCGCGTCCTGCCGGAATTGAAGAAGCATTTCCCAGCCCTGCAGCTCGAACTGCGCGAGGCGGTGACCGCATCGCTGGTCGAGGACAATGTCTCGGGCAGGCTCGACGCTTTCATCGCCGCGCTGC
>NZ_SRTD01000419.1:0-295 GCF_004792105.1 Mesorhizobium sp. M8A.F.Ca.ET.161.01.1.1
GTTGCAGCAGCTGTGTGGCCGATGTGCCGTGACCGGGCGCACAGGCGATGCCGATGCTGGTATCGATGCTGATATCGCTGCCTTCGAGCGCGAAACTGCGCGACACGGCATGCACCACCCGCGCTGCTAGCATCGCCGCATCGCTCTCAAAGTCGCCGCTCGTCGACTGGATGATCGCGAATTCATCGCCGCCCAGTCGGCTCACCATGTCGTTTTCTCCGAGGACGGAGGAGAGCCGCGAAGCGACAGCCACCAGCAGGGCGTCGCCCGCCGCGTGCCCGAGCGTGTCGTTAAC
>NZ_SRTD01000420.1:0-295 GCF_004792105.1 Mesorhizobium sp. M8A.F.Ca.ET.161.01.1.1
ATCGGCGCCGAACAGCGCTTCCGCATGTTCCGCCCGACCTGATCCCAGCCCTTTGCGGGGCAATCCGCAGACTCACCGACGCTATCACCACCACGGCTGCAGCCGCGCGGCTACCCGGCCGCGCCCATCGGTGCAGCGTAGTGCGCCGCGAGGTGCTCGACCAGCGCGCGCACCTTGGGCGCGAGCGCACGTGCATGCGGATACAGCGCGAAATAGCGCCGCTGGCCGGCATGCCAGGCCGGCAGCACTCGGATCAAACGACCGGCGCGCAGGTCCTCCTGCACCGTCAACGCGG
>NZ_SRTD01000421.1:0-295 GCF_004792105.1 Mesorhizobium sp. M8A.F.Ca.ET.161.01.1.1
GCCGCCGATCAGAACGCGGCCGCCTTTGGCGCGTGCA
This sequence comes from Mesorhizobium sp. M8A.F.Ca.ET.161.01.1.1, assembly GCF_004792105.1. Lineage (NCBI taxonomy): Bacteria > Pseudomonadati > Pseudomonadota > Alphaproteobacteria > Hyphomicrobiales > Phyllobacteriaceae > Mesorhizobium > Mesorhizobium sp. M8A.F.Ca.ET.161.01.1.1. The sequence goes on from NZ_SRTD01000421.1 coordinate 38, forward strand.
TCCTCGACATAGGAAGCTACGATGTCGAGTTGCATCCGATTCTGCACGGGACCAAGGATCGATTGTTCCGACAGGCCGTCGCCAACCGGAATGTGGGCTGCATAGGCGACGAGGCTTTCGCACACGGCGTCATAAAGGCTGTCATGGACATACAGGCGCTTCAGGCAGGCGCAGGTTTGGCCGTTGTTGATGAAGGCGCCCAAGAACAGCCCTTCGGCGATTTCCTTGGGGTCGGCGTCGGGGAGCACGATGCCGGCG
>NZ_SRTD01000422.1:0-295 GCF_004792105.1 Mesorhizobium sp. M8A.F.Ca.ET.161.01.1.1
CCAGCTCTGGGCGAAAGCGACGATCTCGTGACCACCGGTGACGAGCTTCGCCATACGGATGGCCGCCTCGTTGGATTCGGCGCCCGTGGTCAGCAATTGTACCCGGTCGAGACCGGGCGCGAGGGCTGCCAGCCTCGCCGCGAGTTCGACCACGGGACGGGACAACATCCCGGAAAAAAGATGCGCAACCGACGCCATCTGCCGGTTGACGGTGGCGACGATGTCGGGATGGGTGTGCCCGAGCAGGGCGCTCATCTGGCCGGAGGTGAAATCGAGGATGGCACGGTCATCCGCA
>NZ_SRTD01000423.1:0-295 GCF_004792105.1 Mesorhizobium sp. M8A.F.Ca.ET.161.01.1.1
TGGCCTGGCGGTAAATGGCTCTCGCCACGTGCGGGTGACAATGACCAATTTGGGGGACGTTGTTATAGACGTCGAGATAAGCCGTCCCGTCGGCGGCATACATCCAGGCTCCCTGAGCGCGCGTAATGTGCAGGGGCTGCTTGTAGAAATGCCATATCGGACCAAGATGGGCGTCGCGCTCATGCCTCACCAGGTCATAGTCGTTCGCGAGAGGCTCGCTGCCATTGCCCGAGGGATGATAGACCGGAAACCGGCACGCCTGTCGAAGCCGGCGCACCGCCTCTGCGCGCCCTTG
>NZ_SRTD01000424.1:0-294 GCF_004792105.1 Mesorhizobium sp. M8A.F.Ca.ET.161.01.1.1
CGAGCGGCGCACCGGCATTCGCTCCCGTTATTGGGCAGAGAAGGACGACACGCTGAGTGGTCTTGCGGAAAAGGCGGGCCGGATGGCGCTGGCGGATGCCAAGATCGATCCCGATAACATTGCGCTTACGCTGCTTGCCACCTCCACGCCGGACCATCTTCTGCCGCCTTCCGCGCCGCTGCTGGCACACAGGCTCGGTTTGACGCGCTCCGGTGCGATCGATCTTGCTGGCGCCTGTTCCGGTTTTCTTTATGCGCTCACCCTCGCGGATGGTTTTGTCCGTACCCATCGCCG
>NZ_SRTD01000425.1:0-294 GCF_004792105.1 Mesorhizobium sp. M8A.F.Ca.ET.161.01.1.1
TATCTGGCCGGCGAAATCGAACTGGAGCTGGTGCCGCAGGGCACGCTTGCCGAGCGCATTCGCGCTGGCGGTTCCAGTATTCCGGCCTTCTACACCCCGACAGGTTTCGGCACGGAACTGGCAGAAGGCAAGGTGATCGCGGAATTCGACGGCCGCTCCTACGTGCAGGAGCGCTGGCTGAAGGCCGATTTTGCCATCGTCAAGGCCGAGCTTGGCGATACGTATGGCAACCTCACCTACAACAAGGCCGGGCGCAATTTTAACCCGCTGATGTGCATGGCCGCGAAAACCACC
>NZ_SRTD01000426.1:0-294 GCF_004792105.1 Mesorhizobium sp. M8A.F.Ca.ET.161.01.1.1
CTTGGGTCGTCAGCCGTTCGGATAGTGACCGCCGTCGGCGCCGTCGCCCATCAGGAAGCCGCTGCCGGTGTCGACCATCAGCTTCTGATCGACAAGATCGAGACGGCGCAGCAGGGCGTGATATTGGGTGGCGGGAATCCTGCCATGATCCGAAGCGGCGACCTTCTCGGCGGCCTGGCTGATGTGGGCGGCACGCCTATGCAGCTGCTCAGCCTCGGCAGCCGAGATGGTGTTGGCTTCCCGCGCATCCTTGATGCCCTGGTCCACGCCCTGGACCTGATGGATGAGGCTGGT
>NZ_SRTD01000427.1:0-272 GCF_004792105.1 Mesorhizobium sp. M8A.F.Ca.ET.161.01.1.1
CTCAAGAAGAAACTCGCGGACTATGTCAGCGCCAATGTCGCGGCGGTCGATCTCGGCGTCTATGAAATCGCCGACGAATTCCTGGCCAAAAAGGTCATCTCGTGGTCGACCTTCGGCAGCGCAAGGCAGGCCAACCACCCGTTTACGCAATTATTCCAGCCAACGGATTTTGCCGGGCTGGATTATTCCGCGATGAAGCTGGTGCGCACGCCCGAAGCGCTAGTCGAGCGGCTGGACAATGGCACCTGCCAGGGCTGTCACCAGGCCGGTTC
>NZ_SRTD01000042.1:0-1205 GCF_004792105.1 Mesorhizobium sp. M8A.F.Ca.ET.161.01.1.1
CTGGAACACCCCTTGTGTGTTTGGAATCGTGCATTGTTGAGGTGCCACGGACCAGGTGCTTGCCTGATCCGTGGCGGCGGTCGAGAGCCCGTCACCCCTCAGGTGGCTTAAACCGTGGATGAGCTGGGGCCCGACCGCCTTCTTTTGTGAACCCGAACAGTTGCAAGGGGCAAGCCCCCGCACACAAGGAAGGGACCGATGAGATGGTAGCGCAAACGGTTCAGGACATCGGCATCGATGTCGCCAAAGGCTGGCTCGACGTGGCGGTGTTTCAAACGCAGGAACAAGCGCGTTTCGACAACGACAAGGACGGATGGGCCAAGCTGGTCAGATGGCTGCGGGGTCGCACCGTACGCGCCATCGGCATGGAGCCGAGCGGCGGCTATGAGCGCGGTGTGGCCAAGGCACTGCGTAGCGCGGACCTGCCGGCCAGGAACGTCAATCCGCACAAATTGCGCCACTATGCCCGCGCCCTTGGCCGATTGGCCAAGAATGATCGCATCGACGCCTTGCTGATTGCGCGCTACACCGCCGAACTGCCGACCCGGCCGGTGCGTTGCGACCCGATTGCGGAGCAACTGGCCGATCTGGTCGTGGCCCGCAGGCAGCTTAGCGACGATAAGGTCAGCCTCGCCAATCAACTCGAGCAGCTACGCGAGCCGATGGTGAAGCGCATCTTCACCCAGCGGCTGCGTCGTATCGAACTCGATATCGCACTGCTCGCCAAGCGTATGGCCGAACTCGTCGCCAGCCAGCCGGCGCTCGCAGCCAAGGATCGCCTGATCCAGTCCTTCCACGGTGCCGGTCCAGTCCTCAGCCATACCATACTGGCGCTGGCGCCGGAGATCGGGCAGGCCTCGCGACGCGAGATTGCTGCGCTTGCCGGCCTGGCGCCCTACGACTTCGACACCGGCACCTTCAAAGGTCGCCGCGTCATCTGGGGCGGCCGGCATGCTCTGCGCAGGGTGGTCTACATGGCAGCGCTCACCGCCAGCCGCTCCAATCCCGTACTCAAAGCCTTCCACCAGCGTCTTATTGCAAACGGTAAGCAACCAAAGGTCGCCATCGTCGCCGTGGCCCGAAAGATTATGACCATCCTCAGCGCCATGCTTCGACACAACCAACCCTGGTATCCAGACAAAGCCTGAAAACACAGTTGCTCATCCGTCGCCTTCGGCGACACCTTCTCCCACAAGGGGAGAAGG
>NZ_SRTD01000428.1:0-294 GCF_004792105.1 Mesorhizobium sp. M8A.F.Ca.ET.161.01.1.1
ACGGCAAGACCGGACTGAGCCGCGTCTTCCACACCCTCATCCATTCGCGCGATGGCTTCATCGCCACCTTTCGCGGCGAGGCGGCATTCCGCCAGTTGTTGCTGCTGCACGCGCTGCTGATGGCAGCCGCGTTCGTGCTGGACATCAGCACGGTCGAGCGGGCGCTGGTGCTGGTGGTCTGTTTCATCAGCCTGCTGGTGGAACTGCTGAATTCCGCGATTGAGGCCGTGGTTGATCGCATCTCGCTGGAGCAGCATCCGCTGTCCAAGAACGCCAAGGACATGGGCAGCGCCG
>NZ_SRTD01000429.1:0-294 GCF_004792105.1 Mesorhizobium sp. M8A.F.Ca.ET.161.01.1.1
AATGAGGAAGGTCAATGAGCGCGAACTCCCTGGTCGTCCAAAGCTGCAGGTCCTGGGCCACACGGCTGAGCAAAATTGCAACGCTAGCGAAGAGTGAAAGCCCTTGTAGGTGATGGTCACGGCTTGCAACCGCATCAAGCGAGTTGAATGACGGCAATTCAAATCCCAGAAGATTTGCTGTCTTCAAAGGGTCGATAGGCAGGCTGGTGCCTCCACCGGCACCAGCTCCCCTAGGGCAGTTCTTGATGTCTTCCAGGAGGCAATGGAGCCGCTGGCGCTCGCGCCGCAGAGCGA
>NZ_SRTD01000430.1:0-294 GCF_004792105.1 Mesorhizobium sp. M8A.F.Ca.ET.161.01.1.1
TCGACATCTATCTGCCCGAGAACATCTAAAGCATGTCTCCCGAAAGTGGGAACCGGTTGCGGGACAAAGACATGCCTAAATCAAAACCTAAAGCGCATGGAGCGAACCCGAAAGACCGCGACGCGCTTTGGAACATTATTTCGCTGAGACGCGATTTCTCGCCACGGTACTGACTTGCATAGGGCGCCGGTCCAACACACCTTTGACTGACAGCATTTTCTCCGGTCGACCGCATTTTCCCGGAATTGCTGAAGGAGAACCCGCATGGACAAGCGCGCCAACCCCGCCCCCGGC
>NZ_SRTD01000431.1:0-293 GCF_004792105.1 Mesorhizobium sp. M8A.F.Ca.ET.161.01.1.1
GGATGGCCTGGTTGAAATCGATCTCGACGGGACTGACGAGGCGCATCCCGTTTTCCACGGCAATCAGCAATGCCACCACCGCCAGCACGATGGCGCTGGCAAAACCCGCGAGATCGCCGAACTTGCCGGTGCCGAAGGTGAAGCGTGGGTTGCGGGCCTCGCGGCGGGCATAGAGATAAGCGAGTGCCGAAATCAGCATCGCGCCCGCATGGGTGGACATGTGCCAGCCATCCGCCGTTAGCGCCATGGAGCCGTACCAGTGACCGGCGACGATTTCCGCCACCATCATCGCC
>NZ_SRTD01000432.1:0-293 GCF_004792105.1 Mesorhizobium sp. M8A.F.Ca.ET.161.01.1.1
GTGTGCTCTTCCGATCTCGCACGGGCGATGATGTCGACGAGGTAGATGTCGTCCCGCATCTGGGTGATCTTCGAGCCGGACAGCACCGCGTTGATCGTCTCGGAGAGCTGCTGCGAGGAGATGCCCAGCGCACGCGCCCGGTCCTGGTCGACATCGACCATGATCACCTTGGCAGGCTCGTTCCAGTCATAGTTGATGTTGCGCACCGCGGCGTCGCTGCCCAGCACCTGCGCGAACTGCTGTGCGAGGCCGCGCGTCTTGTCCGGGTCCGGACCCGAGACGCGGAACTTCAG
>NZ_SRTD01000433.1:0-293 GCF_004792105.1 Mesorhizobium sp. M8A.F.Ca.ET.161.01.1.1
GCGAGAAACAGACAGGCCATGAACAGCGTGTCGTCCCAGAGCTCACCCTCATTCAGCCGTTCCTTCACGACGTGCTGAAAGCCGCCATCTTCGGTTTTTGGCAATTCACGCACCAGCCAGTCGGCCCAGTCCTCCACCAGTGCGCGGAGATCCGGCCGGTCGACATGTTCTGTCAGGATGACGAGCGGCAGCATCGGCGCGGAACTGTTGATCTGGCGCGGCGGCAGGCCACGGTCGATCTGCCAGCCGTACCATGTCACGAGGTCGTCCAGTGCCTTCTGGTCGTTGGCGGC
>NZ_SRTD01000434.1:0-293 GCF_004792105.1 Mesorhizobium sp. M8A.F.Ca.ET.161.01.1.1
CCTGCGTGAGGGCATCGATATCGGCCGGTACCACCACGTCGGCGCCATCTTCGTTGATGTACTTGGTGTCGTAGGCATAGAACTCGTCGTGCAGCACTACCTCGCCGCACAGGCTGGCCTGAGGTTGCGCGTTGCCCAGCACCGCACATTCGATCTCGCGGCCGACCACTGCCGATTCCACCAGCACCTTGTGGTCGTAGCGAAGTGCCAGTGCCAGCGCCTCGGCAAAGCCCGCCGCATCCTTGACCTTGCTCACGCCCACCGACGAACCCTGGTTGGCCGGCTTCACGAAC
>NZ_SRTD01000435.1:0-293 GCF_004792105.1 Mesorhizobium sp. M8A.F.Ca.ET.161.01.1.1
TCGACGTATCGGTGCAGGCGGCGATCCTCAATTTGCTTGCCGACCTGCAGTCGAAAGAAGACGTCAGCTACATCTTTATCTCGCATGACCTTGGCGTTGTGCGTTACCTCTCCGACAAGATCGCCGTGCTCTATCTCGGCCGCATCATGGAGATTGGACCATCCGAAAAAGTTTTCTCCGGCCCGCACCATCCCTATACCGAAGCGCTGCTGTCGGCCGTGCCCAAGCTCGATCACACCGAGATGTCACGCATTCGTCTTGACGGTGAGATCCCCAGCGCTACCCATCCGCCG
>NZ_SRTD01000436.1:0-293 GCF_004792105.1 Mesorhizobium sp. M8A.F.Ca.ET.161.01.1.1
TCTGCATTGCGCACATTTCTACCCATGGCGATATGGGGAGCGGTTCGACTGTCGGAGCTTTATGGTCGGATGCGAGCGTTCGGAAGGTCGGATCGGTGGCGTCGAATAGCGGCTGGAACATTTCGGTCTCCCTGTTTCGGGGAGGCCAGAACCTTGGCCCCGCTTGCCAGCGTGGGGAACAAAGCCAGAGCATGCGAACTATTATTTCAGCTTTTTTGCTTCCAGCACCCGTTGGTAAACGGTCGGAAAGGTTGAAGTCGATGCCCGTCAGAAATGCATAGTCTTTCTGCAAG
>NZ_SRTD01000437.1:0-292 GCF_004792105.1 Mesorhizobium sp. M8A.F.Ca.ET.161.01.1.1
GCTCGCCCTTGGATACGCGCAGGCGGTCGATCAGGCCACCAATCACCGGCACCTTCGACCGCTGCGCGAAGCTGTCCAGCTTCAGGCTGCGCGCGATGCGCACCACTTCGCCCAGTTTCTCGCCGCTGGCATCGAGGTCACGATTGCGCACCTGGTCCAGCAACTGGCTGGAAAACACTGCGGTGCGCGTGGCCGCTTCGCGACCGAAGACCTGCAGGTTGCCCGGGCGCAGGTCATCCAGCTCCAGACGGATCTCGGCGATGCGCGGCAGATCCTCGCGGACCAGGCCAAG
>NZ_SRTD01000043.1:0-1163 GCF_004792105.1 Mesorhizobium sp. M8A.F.Ca.ET.161.01.1.1
CGCGTCGAAGATACCTGGCAACAAGAGGCACAGCCTTCGCTACGGCGGCGATGTTCGCGAAGCGCTCGTGGTGTTTGTGGGAGGCATCGGAGCGGCTGTGTTCCAAACGGCTGCGGCCGTTGATACCTGTCTTGCTGCCAGCGCTTGAACGGCATGGCCGGCTAGAGCTCGATCCGCGGCAAGCTGCTGACAATGAGCCCGGCGACGATGGATCGGCTTTTGGCGGAGGTACGTGTTGTGGCTCGCGGCGGCCAGCGCCGGCGAGCAGGAATGAGTTCGGCCGTTCGCCGATCGGTGCCGGTGCGCACCTTCGGGGACCGGAATGATCCGCCGCCCGGTTACGTCGAGGTCGATTTCGTGGCGCATTCCGGCACATCTTCGTCCGGCAGCTTTGTGCAGACGATGGTGTTGACCGATATTGCCACGGGGTGGACTGAATGCGTTCCGGTCCGCACACGCGACAGCGGCAATGTGATTGTGGCGATCAAGCAGGCCCGCTCGTTCTTTCCCTTCCCCCTGCTCGGCGTAGATTTCGACAACGACAGCGCCTTCATGAACGAGTTCGTCGTCTCCTGGTGCCGCAGCGAGGAACTGGAAGTGACGCGCTCGCGCGCCTATCGAAAGAATGACCAGGCGCATGTGGAGCAGAAGAATGGCGCCATCGTGCGTCGCCTGGTGGGGTATGGTCGGTTTGTCGGCGCGGCGGCGACGGCCGCGCTTGGTAAACTTTATGCTGTCGTGCGGCTTTACGGCAATCTGTTCCAACCGTCATTCAAGCTTCAGGAGAAGACGCGGATCGGCGCTCGTGTGATCAAGCGCTATCATCCGCCAGTTCCGCCTGCGGCCCGTGTCCTTGCACATCCGGGTGTGGCCGAGGCCGACAAGCAGCGGCTCCAGGCGATGATGGAAACCGCCGATCCCGTGCTGCTGTTTGCTGGTATCCGCGCCGCGCAGGAGGAGCTTGGGCGGCGGGTCGATCGTCGTGGCCTGAATGCGAAGATTGAGGAGCCGGCCGTTATCGATCTCCAGCGCTTCGCCGCGAATCTGAAGACGGCCTGGAAGAGTGGCGAGACCCGACCAACGCATCGGCGGCCGTATCGGCGGACCAAACCCTATCCGAAGAGACCCAGCATGTACGAGCCGTTCGAGGCGCAGATCAAGGA
>NZ_SRTD01000438.1:0-292 GCF_004792105.1 Mesorhizobium sp. M8A.F.Ca.ET.161.01.1.1
TTCGGAGGTGCCGCGTGAGCAAGTTCCGTACCCCGTTGAAGAACGTGCGCGGCCTGGGCTCGGCCAAGACCGGCACCGAGCACTTCGTGCACCAGCGCCTGACCGCCGCCGCACTGGTGGTGCTGGGCATCTGGTTCCTGGTCTTCGTGCTGGGCCTGCTCGGCTCGGACTACGCGACCGCCGCCGCCGCCGTGGCCAAGCCGTGGAACGCGGTGCCGCTGATCGGCCTGCTGATCGCCATGGTCATCAACATCTTCCTGGCGTCGTCGGCGCTCGCCTTCGCCATCTCGGC
>NZ_SRTD01000439.1:0-292 GCF_004792105.1 Mesorhizobium sp. M8A.F.Ca.ET.161.01.1.1
GAGCACCGTCAGCTTGACGGTGTCGCCGGCCACCGCCCGCGCCAGCGCCTCGAGCCGCTTCACATAGCCACCGTGGTCGGCGCCAAGCACGTAGATGAGATCGACGAAGCCGCGCTCGACCTTGTCCTTGAGATAGGCGACGTCGGCGGCGAAGTAGGTGAACGAGCCGTCCGACTTGACCAGCGCCCTATCCATGTCGTCGCCGACCGCGGTCGAGCGGAACAAAGTCTGCTCGCGGTCCTCCCAGTCCTCGGGCTTCTCACCCTTCGGCGGCGGCAGCGTGCCCTTGTAG
>NZ_SRTD01000440.1:0-292 GCF_004792105.1 Mesorhizobium sp. M8A.F.Ca.ET.161.01.1.1
CGCCGCCATCAGCCTGGCGCTGGCGGCCTGTTCCGGCAAGGAGTCCCCCCCCGTGTCCGAGGCCCAGAAGAACACGGCCCAGCAGCCGGCCGAAGCCTCCACCAATCCGCTGCTGAGTGCCAGCACGCTGCCGTTCCAGGCCCCGCCGTTCGACAAGATCAAGGACAGCGACTACCTGCCGGCGTTCGAAGAGGGCATGCGCCAGCACCTGGCCGACGTGCGCAAGATCGCCGACAGCAGTGAGCCGGCCACCTTCGACAACACCATCGTGGCGATGGAGCGCAGCGGCGAG
>NZ_SRTD01000441.1:0-292 GCF_004792105.1 Mesorhizobium sp. M8A.F.Ca.ET.161.01.1.1
GGCACACCTTCACCTGGTTGCCAATGCAACGGTTGCGCTGCGCCGCAAAGCGGGGTAGGGTCGATGCCATGTCGATCCGCCTGGCCGCCGCCGTCAACAACAACCGCAATAATCTGCGCGCGAATAATCGTGCGCGGCCGATGCGGGACTGCGCCCTGGGTAGATAGACAGCAACACACGCCCGGACACCAGAAAACCCGCATCGGTCGATGCGGGTTTTTTTGTGCCAGGGCGCAGCCTGCCCGGGCCTGGAGGTCCGGTCGCACACATCCCACCCGTTCAATCCCCCCAA
>NZ_SRTD01000442.1:0-291 GCF_004792105.1 Mesorhizobium sp. M8A.F.Ca.ET.161.01.1.1
CTGCCGCGATCGAAGAACAGCACCCGGTCTGCGAAGTCGTGGGCAAAGCCCATTTCGTGAGTGACCAGCAGCATGGTCATGTCCGTTTCGGCGCAGAGCCGCCACAAGACGTTGAGCACCTCCTCGACCAGCTCCGGATCGAGCGCCGATGTCACCTCGTCGAACAGCATGATCTTCGGCTGCAAGGCGAGCGCGCGGGCGATCGCCACACGCTGTTTCTGGCCGCCGGAAAGCTGTGCCGGCATCGCCTTCGCCTTGTCGGCCATGCCGACCATGTCGAGCAGTTCCATC
>NZ_SRTD01000443.1:0-291 GCF_004792105.1 Mesorhizobium sp. M8A.F.Ca.ET.161.01.1.1
ACTACCACCGTCTCAACCCGCCGCAGGGCTTTGCCTTCCAGCGCGTCTATACGGACGCCGGCAAGAACGGCGAGCGCGATCTGGACGAGGCGATGGCGATCGAGGACGGCGATGTCGTGCTGGTGCCCAAGGGCTACCACCCGTGCGCGGCCTGCCACGGCTACGATCTCTACTATCTGAACGTCATGGCCGGCCCGAAGCGGACGTGGAAATTCCACAACGCGGCCGAGCATGAGTGGCTGATGAAGGCCTGAGGTTTCTCGGCGCGCACAACTTGTTGGTCCAGTTCGG
>NZ_SRTD01000444.1:0-291 GCF_004792105.1 Mesorhizobium sp. M8A.F.Ca.ET.161.01.1.1
AGGTCGGCACGCACGCCCTTGTAGGAAATCGTGTGGCCGTCGATGACAGAGGCCGAGAGCCCGGCATAACCCCAACCGGCGTCGTAGACGCTTTCCAGCTCGAAGCCGTTGATTTTGGCCTTGGCGAAGTTCTGGTACTGGAAGCAGATCGGAATGCCTGGGCCGAACGGACAGCCGCTGGTCGGGTCGACGGGCGAGAGCGTCACGCCGTCGATGTAGTCGTCGACATTGTTGTTGAAATAGGCGGCCTTGAGCCGCAGCGCGTCGCCGGCTTCGAAGATGTCGTTCTGC
>NZ_SRTD01000445.1:0-291 GCF_004792105.1 Mesorhizobium sp. M8A.F.Ca.ET.161.01.1.1
GGAGCTGAGCGTGCGCACCGGAAACGTGCTGCGCCGCTACGGCATCACGACGATCGACCGCTTCCTGCAGCTGACCAAGCCCGAGGTGATGTTCTTCCGACACGCCGGCGCCAAGACCTGGCGCGAGATCCAGGAGGTGCAGATCAACCTCGGGCGGAACGAGCGTCGTCAGTCGCTCCACGGCCGCGCGGCCGAGTTGCTCGGTGGTCTGAATGAGGTGGGCCCCGAGCTGGCCCAAGCCGGCTTCTTCATCCGCCCCGACGCCAAGGGCCGTCTCCGGCTCGGCCGCTA
>NZ_SRTD01000446.1:0-291 GCF_004792105.1 Mesorhizobium sp. M8A.F.Ca.ET.161.01.1.1
AAGGCTCGCATGCGGTGTAGATGCCGTTGTGGAACGTCGTCAGCACGCCGCCCATGCGCTCGCCGCTCTCGGCAGCGAAATAAGCCTTCTCGACCGTCTCGACACGCAGCGCGTTGACGAAGCCGTCGGCGAAATCGTCGGTGATGTCGATATGGTCGGAGTTGATCTTGGTGCCGTCGCTGTTGATCAGCTCGACGGCGCCGCTGGCGACGAGGCGCTTGGTGTCGCGGTTGTACACCACGCGCTGGGCGACCAGCTTGTTGCCGCCATAGTCGATCTGCACGCCGCCGA
>NZ_SRTD01000447.1:0-290 GCF_004792105.1 Mesorhizobium sp. M8A.F.Ca.ET.161.01.1.1
CGCGTGTTTCCGGTCAATCCGGGTCAGGCGGGCAAGGAGATACTGGGACAGGCGGTCTATGCCCGGCTGGCCGATATTCCCGAGGCTGTTGATATGATCGATGTGTTTCGTGCGCCGGAATATCTTTCCGCGATTGTCGACGAGGCGATCTTGCTGCCGCAACGCCCAAAGGTGATCTGGGGTCAGCTATCCGTGCGGGACGATAATGCCGCCGCCAAGGCCGAGGCTTATGGCATTAACGTGGTGATGAACCGTTGCCCGGCAATTGAGTATCCGCGTCTCAATATCGC
>NZ_SRTD01000044.1:0-1121 GCF_004792105.1 Mesorhizobium sp. M8A.F.Ca.ET.161.01.1.1
GGGATGCCGAGCGCGTCCCAGGTCTCGACCAGCGCGTCCTGAAGTTCGGCGATCAGCGCATCGGAATGGAAGGGCGTCGGCGTGATGCGCAGCCGCTCGGTGCCGCGCGGCACGGTCGGGTAGTTGATCGGCTGGATATAGATGCCGTGCACGCCGAGCAGGCGGTCGCTGGCCATCTTGCACAGCTCCGGATCGCCGACCAGCACCGGCACGATATGGGTCGGCGATTCCATCACCGGCAGGCCGGCGGCGGACAGGATCTGCTTGGTTCGGCCCGCCTGCTGCTGCTGGGCGTCGCGTTCGGCCTGTGAGCGCTTCAGGTGACGGATCGACGTGGTGGCCGCGGCGGCGATGGCCGGCGGCAGCGCGGTGGTGAAGATGAAGCCCGGCGCATAGGAGCGCACCGCGTCGATGACGGCACTGGTGCCGGTGATGTAGCCGCCCAGCGTGCCGAAGGCCTTGGCCAGCGTGCCCTCGATGATGTCGATGCGTTCGGCGAGGCCCTCGCGCTCGGTGATGCCGCCGCCGCGCGGCCCGTACATGCCCACCGCATGGACCTCGTCGATATAGGTCATGGCGTTGTAGCGCTCGGCCAACTCGACGATCTCCTTGATCGGTGCGATGTCGCCATCCATCGAATAGACGCTTTCGAAGACGATCAGCTTGGCGCGTTCGCGCCCGGCCGTCTGCAAAAGGCTTTCCAGATGCGCGACGTCATTGTGGCGGAAGATTTTCTTCTCGGCGCCCGAGCGCCGCACGCCTTCGATCATCGAGGCATGGTTCAGCTCGTCCGAGATGATCAGGCAATTGGGCAAAAGCCGTGCGATGGTCGAGATCGAGGCTTCGTTGGAGACGAAACCGGAGGTGAAGACCAGGGCGGCTTCCTTGCCGTGCAGGTCGGCCAGCTCATGCTCGAGTTCGACCAACGGGTTGGACGTGCCGGAAATGTTGCGGGTGCCGCCGGCGCCAGAGCCCATCTTGCCGGCCGCGCTCTGGAACGCGGCGATGACGTCGGCGTGCTGGCCCATGCCAAGATAGTCGTTGGAGCACCAGACGGTGATTTCCTCGGCGCGGCCGTTGGAACGCCAGATGGCGCGCGGAAACTTGCCCGCGATGCGCTC
>NZ_SRTD01000448.1:0-290 GCF_004792105.1 Mesorhizobium sp. M8A.F.Ca.ET.161.01.1.1
TTTCAGTATGAAGGAATTTGGTCATGGCACGCATCATTCAAACACCCACTGGTTTGGACGCTCTCACATTTGACGATGTGTTGCTGCAGCCCGGACATTCCGAAGTCATGCCGGGACAGACGAATATCGCCACCCGCATCGCCCGCGATATCGATCTCAACCTGCCTATCCTCTCCTCCGCCATGGATACGGTCACCGAAGGTCGCCTCGCGATCGCCATGGCCCAGGCCGGTGGCATCGGTGTCATCCACCGCAACCTGACCCCCATCGAACAGGCCGAAGAAGTCCGG
>NZ_SRTD01000449.1:0-290 GCF_004792105.1 Mesorhizobium sp. M8A.F.Ca.ET.161.01.1.1
GCGTCATCGCTCTCCCGATCGGCATCTATGCCGCTTACCGGCGCGGCTCGTTCGTGGACCAGGCCGCAACGACGCTCGCGATGCTGGCGGCGAGCATTCCGAGCTTCTGGCTCGGCCTCATGCTCATGCAGGTCTTCGCCGTCAGGCTCGATATGTTCCCCGTATCGGGTTATGGCGGGCCGGGGTCGAGTTTCGCCGAGCGCATGTATCATCTGACGTTGCCGGCCATCGCGCTCGGCCTCGTGTCCTCCGCCCTCATTCTGCGCTTCACCCGCGCCTCTATTCTGGAT
>NZ_SRTD01000450.1:0-290 GCF_004792105.1 Mesorhizobium sp. M8A.F.Ca.ET.161.01.1.1
GGGAGAACTCATACACCGACCCCGTTCGGTTCGAACGCTGGGCCGCACATATGCGCATCGCGGGGCTACCGGAGTGACGGCCCGACCGCACGAGCAATGTCCGTGGAAGGCTCTGAACGCAACCTTCGCTGCGCCCCGGCAAATGTCACAGTGGGCGCAAGTTGCTTGTTCCGGGCAACGAAAGGGACGGTAGGAAACCGCCTACTCAAGTACTCTAGCGATTTCCTAATATCTGGGCGTCAAACATTCTGATGGTGTGGCTAATTTAAACGAGGGCTACCGGATTTCCC
>NZ_SRTD01000451.1:0-290 GCF_004792105.1 Mesorhizobium sp. M8A.F.Ca.ET.161.01.1.1
GGTGCTCCTGGTGCGGCAGTTCCGCTTCCCGGCTTACGCCGTGGGCCATCGCGAGCCGCTGATCGGGGCCTGCGCTGGCCTGCTCGACGAAAACGATCCCGAAACCGCTATCCGCAAGGAAGCGGAGGAGGAACTGGGTTACCACCTCAAGGACGTCGAGCGGCTGTTTTCGCCGTTCATGAGCCCGGGCAGCGTGACGGAGCGGCTGTGGTTCTTCACCGCGCGCTATTCGCCGGCCGACCGCATTTCCGACGGCGGCGGCTCACCAGAGGAAGGCGAGGACATCGAGG
>NZ_SRTD01000452.1:0-290 GCF_004792105.1 Mesorhizobium sp. M8A.F.Ca.ET.161.01.1.1
CTGGCTGGTGGCCTGCATGACCGCTTCGAATGGGCTGACATCCTTGGCGGGGAACTTGGGTGTGTTGGCGTTGGCGATGTTGGTCGCCACGACTTCCTGCCGCACGCTCAGCCATTCCGCTTGGCGGGATGCCAGTTCGAACAGTTGAATCGGTTGCATAGACTTCTCCATCTCGTATGCCCCGAACCTACGGGGCTAATCTTGCGTCAGACTTGCGGAGAAGACGAAGGGGTGCGACGACGGGAAAAGGCGCATGGATGCGCGGCCTGCACAAAGAAAAAAGGCGCGCC
>NZ_SRTD01000453.1:0-289 GCF_004792105.1 Mesorhizobium sp. M8A.F.Ca.ET.161.01.1.1
GTTCTTGCCGTCACGCCACACTGTGACGTCGACCGACTTGCCGGGCTGGTAGGCGCCGATCAGGCGGGCCAGTTCCTTCGGCGAAGCAACGTCCTTGCCGTCGACCTGGGTGATGACGTCACCGGCGGTGATGCCGGCCTTCTTGCCGGGGCCATCGTCCTGGGCACTGGAAACGAGCGCACCCTTGTCAGACTTCAGGCCGAGCGATTCGGCGATGTCGGAATTGACGGGCTGGATCTCGACGCCGAGCCAGCCGCGCTGGACGGCACCGCTCTTCATCAGGTCCTGC
>NZ_SRTD01000454.1:0-289 GCF_004792105.1 Mesorhizobium sp. M8A.F.Ca.ET.161.01.1.1
GATCCTGAAGGCCTACCTGATGTCGAAGGGCGTCAAGGAAGAGGACATCATGATCAACTACACGCCGTTCGGTCATTCCGACTGGCAGACGATCGTGTCCGATATCAAGAAATTCGGCTCGGCCGGCAAGAAGACCGCCGTTGTTTCCACGATCAATGGTGACGCCAACGTGCCCTTCTACAAGGAACTGGCCGACCAGCGGCGCGGTATCGAGACCGGCAAGCTCTTCTTCGCCCACGGAGAAGGCGACGACCGGAATGTCTTCGGCCTTGATGCCCTGGTTGGCCAG
>NZ_SRTD01000455.1:0-289 GCF_004792105.1 Mesorhizobium sp. M8A.F.Ca.ET.161.01.1.1
GTCGAGCTGGCCAATCGTCCAAGTCGTCTCGGCGCTGCCACCGTGGGCAAGGCTGCCGCCGCGATTGATCGCCGACATCGCCTTCAACTCGAAGCCACGGGCGAAGGTCATGCGGCCGCCGCTGTTGTCCAGCTGTTGGACCTGCGCGCTGGCCGCGCCCTGGACCTGCAGGGTGCCGCGCATGTTGCGCAGCGCCTGTCCCTGCACCTGCAGGGTGCTTGCGCCCAGGGTGCCGTCGCTGTTGTCCAGGCTGTTGCGGGCGCTGAGCTGCAGGTCGCCACTGGCTTCG
>NZ_SRTD01000456.1:0-289 GCF_004792105.1 Mesorhizobium sp. M8A.F.Ca.ET.161.01.1.1
ATCCATTCCCCGCCATGAGTAAATAAATTCAGCTACTGGAGAGTTTCATCAGCACCAGGCCGGAAACGATCAGCACCGCCGCACCGATCCGCATCGGGGTGAACTGCCCGCCCAGAAACACAATGCCCACCACGAACGCACCGACCGCGCCGATGCCGGTCCAGATCGTGTAGGCGGTGCCCAGCGGCAGGCTGCGCATGGCCACCGCCAGCAGCCAGAAGCTGGCGACCATGCCGATGATCGTGACCACGGTGGGGGTGAGCCGGGTGAAGCCCTCGGACTGCTTCAT
>NZ_SRTD01000457.1:0-289 GCF_004792105.1 Mesorhizobium sp. M8A.F.Ca.ET.161.01.1.1
CAACGTTGCGGGATGCAGCGATAGATCGCCGGTTCGCCCAAACCGCTCCCGATAAACCGATGGCGGTACGCCCACCACGCTGCGAAACGCCACACGAAAGCTCTCCACCGAACGATAGCCGCAGCGTTGGGCGATCTGCTCGGTGTGTTGGTGGGTGCTCTCCAGTAGTTCTCGCGGCCGCGCCAGGCGTTCATGCTGCAGCCACGCCTTGGGCGATTGGCCGCTGGCTTCGGTGAAGCGCCGCAGAAAGGTGCGCTCGCTCATTGCCGCTTCACTGGCCAGATCGCGC
>NZ_SRTD01000045.1:0-1051 GCF_004792105.1 Mesorhizobium sp. M8A.F.Ca.ET.161.01.1.1
CTAGAGCGGTTCCTGTTTTGAGAGAATCGTAGGATTCCCAAAGCAGCTGGTTTGTGATTCAAGATGCTGGCTGGATTGGAGGCCAGCATCTGATGACGCGAGCGCTTTCAAACGATCTCCGTGAGCGTGTTGTTGAAGCAGTTGGCGCAGGCGAGAATTGCCGTACCGTGGCATCGCGCTTTGGCGTTGCAGTTTCCTCTGTCGTGAAGTGGTCGCAGCGCTATCGCGCGACCGGCTCGGTGGCACCGGGCAAGATGGGCGGACATCGCAAGCGCATTCTTGAGCCGCATCGGGCCTTCATCGTGGAGCGGATCAATCAGACCTCTGAGCTGACGCTGCATCGGCTAAAGGACGAGTTGGATGCGCGTGGGATCAAGGTCTCGCACAACACGGTCTGGATGTTTCTGCGCCGCGAGGGCTTGAGCTTCAAAAAAAACACTGTTCGCCCTTGAGCAGGCGCGCGCTGATGTTGCCCGCAGGCGCCAGCGATGGCGGTCCTGGCAGACCGGTCTCGATCCACAGTGCCTAGTCTTCATCGACGAGACCTGGATCAAGACCAACATGGCTCCGCTGCGCGGTTGGGGGCCGAAGGGCAAACGGCTGCGTGGCCTGGCGCCGCATGGCCACTGGCGCACGCTGACCTTCCTCGGCGCACTGCGCTGGGATCGGCTCGCGGCACCTTGTGTCTTCGACGGACCGATCAACGGCCGATGCTTCCGCGCTTATGTCGAGCAGCAGCTCCTCACCGTTCTGAAGCCCGGCGACATCGTCGTCATGGATAATCTGGGAAGTCATAAGTCGGCGGCCATCAGGCAGATGATCAAGGCTGCCGGCGCCAGACTTTGGTATCTGCCGCCCTACTCTCCGGACCTCAATCCGATCGAGCAAGCCTTCGCCAAAATCAAGCACTGGATGCGCCAGGCCCAGAAACGCACCGTCGAGGAAACTTGGCGCCACATCGGCCACCTCGTCGAAACCATCGAGGCAGCCGAATGCAAGAACTACTTCGAAAACGCCGGATACGCTTCCGTCAAAACATGAAACGCTCTAG
>NZ_SRTD01000458.1:0-289 GCF_004792105.1 Mesorhizobium sp. M8A.F.Ca.ET.161.01.1.1
CCCGCATCGACGAAACGACGGATGACTGCCGCCCCCTCTTCGCCCACCGCCGCCATCGCGGCGTCGATGTCCTGCCCGCCCCCCGGCTGCACATAGGCCCGATAGCGCGACGTGGCCAGCGAATCGACATCCACGGCCTCGCCCGGGCCGACGAACACCACGTGATAGTCCGGACGCGAACGATGGATGGCCTGTTCGACGGCCTCCGAACACCCTGGGCAACCGGCGTCGCCACGGTAGACCGCAATCACGGGGGCATCGGCGGACGCCTGCACGGCAAGCCCCAGGC
>NZ_SRTD01000459.1:0-289 GCF_004792105.1 Mesorhizobium sp. M8A.F.Ca.ET.161.01.1.1
CCGACATGAAGGTGGGCGCCGCGCCGAAGACCGCGTTGTCGCACTGGATCAACGGCAGCCTTGCCTGAGCCAAGCCAGAAGATTTCAAGATCGAGCCCGGCCGTCGCGCCGGGCTTTTTCTTTGGCGTTATCGCTGACAGCGTCCTGGCCCTGACGTGATGGCGTTCCATCGCCTTCTCTACGAGAAAGGGAGAAGCCCATGACCGGAACAGCCAAGGCCACCGTCTTCATCGACAATGAGCGGGTCATCGTCACCGAGTACCGCGGCGCACCGGGCGCCAACACCGGC
>NZ_SRTD01000460.1:0-289 GCF_004792105.1 Mesorhizobium sp. M8A.F.Ca.ET.161.01.1.1
GCGCAGGATGGCCGGGCCCATGCGGTCGAAGAAGATGAACGGCCCGACCAGCCGTCTCTTCGCGGTCGGCAAGGCGCGGCGCACCTCGAAGCCGCCAATGTCCTTGGCGTTGGGGATGACCATCAGCTCGATCTGGTCGCTGGCAAAAGCGTCGCCGGCCTCAGGGTCTTTACCGGGGAAGAAGCTCATGAACGTCCCTCAGGCAAAGCGGAGTACTGATCTGGCCTTCGCCTTGGCGGCCTCTTCCTCACGATTGCGCGGTTCCTGCCCGGTCTCCAGCGAATCGATA
>NZ_SRTD01000461.1:0-288 GCF_004792105.1 Mesorhizobium sp. M8A.F.Ca.ET.161.01.1.1
CCGGCGATATCGCCCTGATCGATGGCGGCTTCGTTCACGGGGTTACCGGTCAACCGGGCAACGGAAAGCGTCGCGTGCTGCTGAATTGCTTTTTCGGATTTGCGCGGCCTGATCTTGTTCTCTGGTGGACCTGAGGGGCTGCCGACAGCGGCCCACTGTTTTTGCCGACAGTGAAGTCATCAACTGCTTCATAGGATGCCCCTAGTCAAAGGCCCTTCGGACATCCGGCCGGGAAACTCATTCCTTGCAGATGAACTCGCAGGTCGTGGGGCCTTTGAGGGTCTTGGG
>NZ_SRTD01000462.1:0-288 GCF_004792105.1 Mesorhizobium sp. M8A.F.Ca.ET.161.01.1.1
CAAGGCTGGCCCGCGATGCCTATGCCAAGCTTCCCCGCAGCACCGTCAGCCTGGCCTTCTTCGGCATGCGCGCCGACAGCCATTCGCGGGCCTTTTCCTGCGGCATCGGGAAAGCGATCGAATAGCCCTGCACCTGGTCGCAACCGATAGCCATCAGCGAATCGAGCTCCGCTTCGGTTTCGGCGCCCTCGGCCACGATCGAGATGCCCAGCCCCCGGGCTAGTTCGGTGATGGCGCGCACGATCTTGGAGTTGTCGCCATTCTCATGGATGTTCTGGACAAAGCGGA
>NZ_SRTD01000463.1:0-288 GCF_004792105.1 Mesorhizobium sp. M8A.F.Ca.ET.161.01.1.1
CCGCACCGCGCCATGATTGTAAGACAGTCCGATCGAATTTGCGCAATCCGGATAGAAGTCGCATTCTATAATTAGTATCTTCTAAAATAAATAGAACAACTTTGCCTCTGGTCCGCTGAGTCGGGAGCGGACCCAGCCTGATTTGGGCTCGGCGTGGGTTTGCGTCAGGCGCGCGGCTGCATCGGCTGCGGATTTGAACACTGGGAGTTGTGAGTTTTGGGAGGATGCAAAATGACAAAATCCAGCTTGAAATCGACCAGCGCTGCCGCGATCGCCGTCGCATTGATG
>NZ_SRTD01000464.1:0-288 GCF_004792105.1 Mesorhizobium sp. M8A.F.Ca.ET.161.01.1.1
TTGGCCGCCTGCAGCCGGCCGGCAAGACCGGTACCACCAACGACGGGCGCGACAGCTGGTACGCCGGCTACACCGGCGATCACCTGGCGGTGATCTGGATCGGCAACGACCAGAACGAGCAGGCCGGCCTGTATGGCGCCACCGGTGCGATGCGGGTCTGGTCGGGCATCTTCCAGCGCCGGCCGAGCGGGCCGGTGGGGGTCAGCAACAAGGGCCTGGACTGGCAGTCGGTCGCCCCGACCGGCCTCAACGGCACCGATGAAGGCTGCCCCGGCGCGCGCCGTTTCC
>NZ_SRTD01000465.1:0-288 GCF_004792105.1 Mesorhizobium sp. M8A.F.Ca.ET.161.01.1.1
GCCGTCATCAATGGCGTCGAGGACGGCGCGGTTTCCGCCGACGGCAAGGTGATCGGGAGTTATCTGCACGGGCTGTTTTCCGCCGATGCCTTCCGTGCCGAATATCTGAAAAGTTTGGGCGTCAGGGGCGGCGGCATCGACTATCGCGCCGAGGTCGAACGCGCGCTGGACGAGGTCGCAGAGGAGTTGGAGAGACATCTCGACTGTGACGCGATATTCGGGTTGGCGTGCTGACCGAACAGTTCAGGCCTTCTCTCCCGCATTCGGCCAATAGGTGCCGAAGGACCA
>NZ_SRTD01000466.1:0-287 GCF_004792105.1 Mesorhizobium sp. M8A.F.Ca.ET.161.01.1.1
CCGATCTATGAGCTCTGGAAAGACCGACATGCGCACGCCGCTGGCCAAGGTCCGCGGCCTCGGTTCGGCCCGCGAAGGCACCGGCCATTTCTGGCGCCAGCGGCTGACCGCCATCGCCAACATCCCGCTGATCCTGTTCTTCGTCGGCTTCCTGATCGCGCTCAACGGCGCCGGCTATGCGGAAGTGCGGGCAGCCCTTGCCAACCCGTTCGTGGCGCTGGTGCTGGCCCTGGTGCTGGTCTCCGGGCTCGTCCATATGCGCCTCGGCATGCAGGTGATCATCGAGG
>NZ_SRTD01000046.1:0-1050 GCF_004792105.1 Mesorhizobium sp. M8A.F.Ca.ET.161.01.1.1
TAGAGCGTTTCATGTTTTGACGGAAGCGTATCCGGCGTTTTCGAAGTAGTTCTTGCATTCGGCTGCCTCGATGGTTTCGACGAGGTGGCCGATGTGACGCCAAGTTTCCTCGATGGTTCGCTTCTGGGCCTGGCGCATCCAGTGCTTGATTTTGGCGAAGGCTTGCTCGATCGGATTGAGGTCCGGAGAGTAGGGCGGCAGATACCAAAGTCTGGCGCCGGCGGCCTTGATCATCTGCCTGATGGCCGCCGACTTATGACTTCCCAGATTATCCATGACGACGATATCGCCGGGCTTCAGCACCGTGATGAGCTGCTGCTCGACATAGGCACGGAAGCATTGGCCGTTGATCGGGCCGTCGAAGACGCAAGGAGCCGCGAGCCGATCCCAGCGCAGTGCGCCGAGGAAGGTCAGCGTGCGCCAGTGGCCGTGTGGAGCCAAACCGCGCAGCCGTTTGCCCTTCGGCCCCCAACCGCGCAGCGGAGCCATGTTGGTCTTGATCCAGGTCTCGTCGATGAAGACAAGGCACTGCGGATCAAGGCCACCCTGCCAGGACCGCCATCGCTGACGCCTGCGGGCAACATCAGCGCGCGCCTGCTCAAGGGCGAACAGCGTTTTTTTTGAAGCTCAGGCCCTCACGGCGCAGAAACATCCAGACCGTGTTGTGCGAGACCTTGATCCCATGCGCATCCAACTCGTCCTTTAGCCGATGCAGCGTCAGCTCAGAGGTCTGATTGATCCGTTCAACAATGAAGGCCCGATGCGGCTCCAGAACGCGCTTGCGATGTCCGCCCATCTTGCCCGGCGCCACCGAGCCGGTGGCACGGTAACGCTGCGACCACTTCACTACAGAGGAAACCGCAACGCCAAAGCGCGATGCCACAGCACGGCAGTTCTCCCCGGCGCCAACTGCCTCGACAACACGCTCACGGAGATCGTTTGAAAGCGCTCGCGTCATCAGATGCTGGCCTCCAATCCAGCCAGCATCTTGAATCACAAACCAGCTGCTTTGGGAATCCTACGATTCTCTCAAAACAGGAACCGCTCTAG
>NZ_SRTD01000467.1:0-287 GCF_004792105.1 Mesorhizobium sp. M8A.F.Ca.ET.161.01.1.1
TGTCGGGCAGCGATAGCAACGTCATCAGGTCGGGTCCCCTCTCCAGTGGCGCGACGCAATCTCGGCGACATGCTTCAGGCGCGAATCATACCACGCCACGCGCTTCGCTTCGATCACGAGCGTTTCATCGGGCTGCGCGGCTCCCCGTCCCGCCAGTTGCCGTCGGCCCACATTCGCTCCAGCGCCACCCGATAGTTCGGGAAACGAAAGCTGTAGCCGGCCGCCTTGATCGCCTTGTTGGCGATGCGCTTGTTCTCGCCGTAGAAGGAACGCGCCATTGGCGAAAG
>NZ_SRTD01000468.1:0-287 GCF_004792105.1 Mesorhizobium sp. M8A.F.Ca.ET.161.01.1.1
GTCGCCGCCACAGCCGAACACGACGATGACGCGGCCGGTGGTGAACGGCCGCACCGACGCCAGCACGTTTTCCAGCGCGTCCGGCTTGTGCGCATAATCGACATAGACCGGCGCACCATGGGATGTTGTCCCAACGAGGTCGAGCCGACCCGGCGCGCCCTTCAATTTCTCCAACGCCATCAGGGCTTTGGCGGCAGGCGTTCCAGTAGAAATGGCGAGGCCCGCCGAAACCAGGGCATTGGCGATCTGGAAATCCCCGGCCAGCGGCAGGTCGACCTCGTGGAGAA
>NZ_SRTD01000469.1:0-287 GCF_004792105.1 Mesorhizobium sp. M8A.F.Ca.ET.161.01.1.1
GTTCATCGCGCCCGGCGCCACCATCAGGCCGACGAAAGCGGTGAACACGGCAAGTGCCATCACCCGTGGCTTCAAAAGCGCGAAGAAGTCACCCGCTGTCGCTTCCGAGAGGCGGATGACGGTATCCTTGAGGTGGCCTTCCTCAGTCGACATCTCAGACATCTACCTATCGCAGCAGGCAAGCTGGGCTATGATCCCGAACTGAGACGCCACGCGAGCGAAAACTGGAACCTGTTTTGCCTACGCTGTCCTCGGCTCGGATAAGATCAGGTTAAACAAAACGTTAG
>NZ_SRTD01000470.1:0-287 GCF_004792105.1 Mesorhizobium sp. M8A.F.Ca.ET.161.01.1.1
AGATTTCCGGCAGCGCTTCCGCACCTGTCATTAGCGGCAGCATCACCACTGATGGCACGCGCCTGACCGACGTGCGCCGAAACCTCACCATTAACGATCTGGGCGCCACCATCACCTTCGACCGTGATCGTGCCGTCATCTCCCGATTGACCGGCAGGCTGGCAGGCGGTGGAACGATCTCGGGAACCCCTGCGCAGATCGTTGCCACTCCAGGCCCTGGCTGCAAACTGCAACAGCCTCAGGCCAACAACGTAGGTCTGGTCGGGGGCCTGCTCTATCAGGCCTTC
>NZ_SRTD01000471.1:0-287 GCF_004792105.1 Mesorhizobium sp. M8A.F.Ca.ET.161.01.1.1
GGAACGGGCGGACATAGGTGAAGCCGGCAAAGTGGCCCGCAACGATAAATAGCGTCGTCAAAAGACCGATCCGGACCTGCGTTCGCTGAAGCAGCCGGAACATGGTGGAAAGGCCGGGGGCACCGGCCGGCGGAAGCGAAGGCACGGTGAGCAATTGCACGGCGAGCGCAATGACGCCGAGCACGCCGGCAACGACGAAAGCCGATCGCCAGCCGAGCGTCGCGCCAATCCACGCGCCCACCGGTGCCGCACACACGGTTGCGACGGAGACCCCGGTAAGGATGATG
>NZ_SRTD01000472.1:0-287 GCF_004792105.1 Mesorhizobium sp. M8A.F.Ca.ET.161.01.1.1
CTGGAACATCAGGTGTTCGAACAGGTGCGCGAAGCCGGTACGGCCGGCCGGTTCGTCCTTGCTGCCCACGTGGTACCAGACGTTGACCGTTCGTTCAGCTTTGTCAGGAGCATTCATTACGTTGTCTTCACTTTCCGGAGAGCCGACGTTCTAATCTTCCGGGAGTTGCTCCAAAGCCGGTCCTGGATCGCGGAAGGGGATGTGACGTGGCGGAATCCGATCGGATCGACGAGCTGATCGCAGCGGTGCCCCACGCCTTGGCGCTTCGAGCCGGGCTGGACCTTGGC
>NZ_SRTD01000473.1:0-287 GCF_004792105.1 Mesorhizobium sp. M8A.F.Ca.ET.161.01.1.1
CCTGGAACAGGCCGCAGTCGACGAGAACCCGCCAGCGGGCCGTTTCGATCTCGTAGCATGAGCCGGTGACGCCGTGGGCCGCGCCATGTAAGCGAAAGATAGGATCCGTTTCGCCTCTCATCTCACACCCCCTAGTGCGACAGAAGGACAGGCAGACGCAGATCCGCGAGAATGCCTTCGGTGGCGCCGCCGAGCACGAAATCCCTGACACGCGAATGGCCATATCCGCCCATGACCAGAAGCTTGCCGCCGATCTTGAGGGCATGCTCCTGTAGTGCAGTTGCGAC
>NZ_SRTD01000474.1:0-286 GCF_004792105.1 Mesorhizobium sp. M8A.F.Ca.ET.161.01.1.1
CGTCGATGTTGATGGTCACCGAGGTGTGGGTGCCGTCGGCGCTGACGACATCGAAGGTGTCGGTGTAGGTGGTGCCGGCGGCGAACTCGTTGTGGGCCGAGCTTGCCGTGTAGGTCCAGGCACCGGCTGCATTGATGGCAAAGGTGCCATAGGTCCCTGCGGTCCCGGCCTGGGCGACGAAGGTCGCCGGGCTGTCGACATCCGAGATGGTCAGCGTGCCGGAGCTCGAGATGTCGGTGGCCGAGTTGGTCTCGGTCAGGTTGCGCACATCGGCCGACAGGATGGC
>NZ_SRTD01000475.1:0-286 GCF_004792105.1 Mesorhizobium sp. M8A.F.Ca.ET.161.01.1.1
CAGCACGTTGACGTGGGCGAACTCGACGCCGAGGTCCTGCAGGGCGCCCACGGCCTTGGCCGAGAAACCACACTGCGGCATCGACGGCTGGCCCTTCATGAACAGCACGACGCGGTTGGCGTTGAGGATGGATTCGATGCGCGAACGCAGGGCGGGATCGAGGGACATGGACGTCGGGGTTCCGGGAATTCGAATCATCAATTCTACCCCTCATGGCATCATGGGGGATGAGCAACGCAGGAACATTGCATCGCATCCCGACCCGGCCCTGGCGCTGGCTGCCCTG
>NZ_SRTD01000476.1:0-286 GCF_004792105.1 Mesorhizobium sp. M8A.F.Ca.ET.161.01.1.1
GGCAGACCGAGCGCGGCGAGCACCGCCTCGAACACCGTCTGGTCGCCAAGCGTGATGGCGAGCGGCCGGCCGGGCAGCACCAGCGAGAGCAGCGCATGCGCGTCGGCCAGCGAGCGGGCATCGGCGGCGGCCGTGTCGCGGTCGCCGAGATCCTCGATGCCGGCCTGGAAGAACTCGTTGCCGCCTTCGCGGCGCTGACGGAACACTTCGCCGAGATAGGAGTAGCGGCGCGGCGTGCCAGCCTGGCTGGCGATGTGGTCGAGGCAGACCGGGATGGTGAATTCGG
>NZ_SRTD01000047.1:0-957 GCF_004792105.1 Mesorhizobium sp. M8A.F.Ca.ET.161.01.1.1
TCCGAATGAACATCCATAAGAATGCCCGTCTCACACCGCTGCGTCGAGAGGAGATGGCGCTGTCGGTGATAGAAGGCGCTTTCTCCAAAGCCCATGCGGCGCGTGTCTACGGCGTGTCGGCCAAGATCGTGGCGCGCTGGGTCGAGCGCTACAAGTCCGAAGGGCGGGCCGGCATGATCGACCGTTCCTCGCGGCCCGCCAATATGCCGCAGGCCACCGCTGCGTTGATCGCCGAGCGCATCATGGCGCTGCGGCGGCAACGTTGGACCGGCAAGCACATCGCCCATGAGGTCGGCGTCTCGCCCGCCACCGTTAGCCGGGTTCTCAAGCGTGCCGGACTGTCGCGGTTGCGGGATATCGAACCGGCCGAGCCGATCCGACGCTACGAGCGCGAGCATCCTGGCGAGATGATCCATATCGATATCAAGAAGCTCGGTCGTTTCGAGCGCATCGGTCATCGCATTACCGGCAAGCGCACCGGCAATGCCAGCTCGCGCGGCAGCAGTTGGGAGTTCGTCCATGTCTGCATCGACGACGCCTCCCGCATCGCCTTCTCGCAGATCCTGCCCGACGAGAAAAAAGAAAGCGCCATCGCCTTCCTCAAGGCGGCGGTGGCCTACTACGCCAGCCTCGGCGTCACGATAGCCCGCGTCATGACCGACAACGGCTCCTGCTACAGATCAAAGGCCTTCGCCAAGGCCTGCCGCGATCTCGGCCTCAAGCACGTCAGGACAAGACCCTATACACCCAAGACCAATGGCAAGGCCGAGCGCTTCATCCAGACAGCACTGCGCGAATGGGCTTATGCCATCGCTTATCCGACTTCAGATCACCGCGCCGCAGAGTTGCCGGTCTGGCTGCACAGATACAATTGGCACCGTCCCCACGGGAGCCTAAAGTCCAAAACACCTATCAGTCGCCTCGCTCTAACCGAGGACAACCTGTTGAGGCTCCACA
>NZ_SRTD01000477.1:0-286 GCF_004792105.1 Mesorhizobium sp. M8A.F.Ca.ET.161.01.1.1
GCCGCCTGTCGGTCAGCAACACCTGCAACCGCATGGGCGGCGGCTACACCTTCGACGCTGGCAAGCTGAGCGTCAGCGCGATGGCGTCGACCATGATGGCCTGCACCGACAAGGCGCTGATGGCGCTGGACGAGGCCGTGTCGAGCCGCCTGCAGGGCGAGCTGAAGGCCGAGCAGGGTGCCGATGGCACGCTGACCCTGACCAACGCCAAGGGCGACGTGCTGGTGTTCAACCCGGAACCGACCGCTGAAACCCGCTATGGCGGCGCCGGCGAGACCGTGTTCCT
>NZ_SRTD01000478.1:0-286 GCF_004792105.1 Mesorhizobium sp. M8A.F.Ca.ET.161.01.1.1
TGCTCTTCCGATCTCGAGGGGAAGGTGGCCGCTGTTGGGCGCAAAGGTGCCATTGCGGCTAGCCGCTCGGATGTCCGCTTCTGGACGGCGGCCATGATAAGTTCAATGGCCAACTTGAGGCGCATTGCCGAACGGCAGCCTTGGGCCAACTTGACGATCCGTAGACAGGCACACAAAACGGACGATGTTCAGTTTATGTGACGCGGCTTAGGCGATCGACATACCCCGCCCGAACCTGTTGCTCGCGACAGGCTCACCCAGCGCATCGAGCCGCGATCACGCCGAG
>NZ_SRTD01000479.1:0-285 GCF_004792105.1 Mesorhizobium sp. M8A.F.Ca.ET.161.01.1.1
GATGAGCATGGACTGACCGGCCGGGGTAAGTTCCACACCGCGATTGATGCGGTGAAAGAGCTTGAAGCCCAGATTTTCCTCCAGCTGTCGAATGCGCTGGGTGACGGCGGGCTGGGCAATGCCGAGCTGCAGGGCGGCGGCACGAAAGTTCCTCGCCCTTGCCGCTTCCACGAATATCGTGAGTTGACGAATATCCATCGGGAGATTTCTTTGTTTTGTCGGGTGTAATGCGATATAAGCATAGCTTATCGAAATTGCCCAGCTTGCGCATTGTCATCTTGTCGC
>NZ_SRTD01000480.1:0-285 GCF_004792105.1 Mesorhizobium sp. M8A.F.Ca.ET.161.01.1.1
CCGAGCCGCGCGACCGAAGGATTTTTCGGCCGCCGGCACGGCAAGACCATTCGCCCGCAGCAGGCTGCGGCGCTGGAAAGCGGCCTGCGCGCCTACAGGCTCGACCTGTCGGCGGAGGCGCCGGCGGACCTCGCAACGCTGTTCAAGGCAGACGTTTCAGCCCTCCAGCTCGAGATCGGCTTCGGCGGCGGCGAGCATCTGTTGCATCGCGCGACGGAAGCGCCGGCGACCGGCTTCATCGGCGTCGAGCCGTTCGTCAACGGCATGGCCAAGATGATGACGGCG
>NZ_SRTD01000481.1:0-285 GCF_004792105.1 Mesorhizobium sp. M8A.F.Ca.ET.161.01.1.1
GAAGCCGATGGCATCACCACGGCCGAGCGCCCCTTCGATCAGCAGGCGCAGCGCCGCCAGCGGGTTTTCACCGATGGACCAGACAACGAGGCCGGAAATCAGAAAGGCGGTAACGACATTGAGAAACGGCAGGAGGCCGTAGGTAATCCAGTTTGGCAGCGGTACGGAAGCGGTGCTCATTCATGCCTCATGCGGCGATGCCGGCCATCATCAGGCCCAGCGTCTGTTCTTCGGCTTCCGCCGTTTTTTCTCCGACGTCCCGGCCTGCGAACATGACCATGATCC
>NZ_SRTD01000482.1:0-284 GCF_004792105.1 Mesorhizobium sp. M8A.F.Ca.ET.161.01.1.1
CGGAAGCCTGCAAGACGCTTGGTATCAAGAAGCCGCTTCTCGTTACGGATCGCGGCCTTGCCAATATGGCGATCACCGCGCATGCGCTGGATGTGCTGGAAGAGGCGGGTCTCGGCCGGGCGATCTTCGCCGAGGTCGATCCGAACCCGAACGAAATCAACATGGAAGCGGGTGTGAAGGTCTATCGCGATGGCGGCCATGACGGCGTCGTCGCTTTCGGCGGCGGCTCGGGCCTCGATCTTGGCAAGACCATCGCCTTCATGGCCGGGCAGACCCGCCCGGTC
>NZ_SRTD01000483.1:0-284 GCF_004792105.1 Mesorhizobium sp. M8A.F.Ca.ET.161.01.1.1
GTCGATGATCCTTCAGGATCCGAAATTCTCCCTCAACCCCATCCGTCGCGTCGGCGATCAGGTGACGGAGACCTATCTGCGCCACTTCAGGGCATCAAAAGCCGAGGCACGGGAAAAGGCGCTGGCGATGCTGGATGCGGTGAAGATCCGCGATGCCTCACGTGTCTACGAGCAATACCCGCACGAAATCTCCGGTGGCATGGGTCAGCGCGTGATGATCGCCATGATGCTGCTTGCCGATCCCGATCTCGTCATCGCTGACGAACCAACTTCGGCGCTTGATG
>NZ_SRTD01000484.1:0-284 GCF_004792105.1 Mesorhizobium sp. M8A.F.Ca.ET.161.01.1.1
GCAAGATCCACTTCTTCTATCATCCAGGGCTGAGCACCGAAGCTGCGCTGCTGGGCTGCACGGCCCAAGGCGAATACGATGCCCTGATCGCGGCAGCCACCTTCATTCCCAAGCAGTCCGTCTTCCCGCTCGGGGGCGTGCGGATTGGCGCCGGGACCGGCAACAGGGGTTCCAGCTCGTGGGGCGGCCCTGACGGCGACGGTGGCGTAGCGCCGCTGATGAACACGCCCGGCATCAACAGCCGCGCGACGGCCCAGATGGCCATGAAGGCCCTTCTCAAAGTC
>NZ_SRTD01000485.1:0-284 GCF_004792105.1 Mesorhizobium sp. M8A.F.Ca.ET.161.01.1.1
GCGACGGCGCCGGAGTGAAGCCGATCTGCCAGGCTTCCGGCGTATCGTCCACCTTGGCGGCCGGCGCCGGGGTGCTCGCTGCGGCCTGCCCGGACAGCACTGCCTCCAGCCGCGCCTTCACTGCGGAAACTGCGGCCGGATCGGCGGCCTGGCCATGTTCGGCCTCGCGCAGCAGGGCACGCAGCACGTCCACCGAGGACAGCATGGCGTCGACGGCATGGCCTTCCAGCGACTGCTTGCCGGCGGGCAGCTCATCGAGCATGGTCTCAAGCAAGGGGGTCAGT
>NZ_SRTD01000486.1:0-284 GCF_004792105.1 Mesorhizobium sp. M8A.F.Ca.ET.161.01.1.1
CCGGTTCGGCCGGCTTCAACTTCCAGGACAGCGACCGTCTGACCAATGACGCTCCGTTCGTGACCCTGGGCCTGGGTAAGTTCATCAGCCCGAACTGGTCGCTGGACGGTGAGCTGAACTACCAGAACCCGAACTTCGACAGCAACCAGGACCTGAACTGGTCGCAGTACGGCGTCTCGCTGGACCTGCGTCGCCACTTCATCAAGGAAGGCCGCGGCTGGAACCCGTACATCGTCGGTGGCCTGGGCTACCAGAAGTCGGAAGAAGAGTACGCTGCGATCGAC
>NZ_SRTD01000048.1:0-894 GCF_004792105.1 Mesorhizobium sp. M8A.F.Ca.ET.161.01.1.1
GACGTGTAAGTGTCTGATTTTGCTTGATATGTCTGGGAGGCTCGCATTAAGGATGACGAGTTCAGGCCGAAGCTCGGCAAAATCGGGTCGCGCGGCTCGAAGGCCGGCAAACGCTATGCCGGCCAGGTTGGTGCGGCGATCAACCGGGCTGGCGGCCGGCCGCAACGCGGTGGTCGCTTCACCGGAAGCCGGACAGGGCGCGGCGGGGCGGCCGCCGCACTGCTGAAATCGCGCGACCGGTATGCCGCCTTCCGCCAGCGCCGGGTGATCGTCAAGGCGCGGGTCGTCAAGCTCGCCGGCAAGGGCGCGGACGGGGCGCGTGCCCATCTACGCTATCTTCAGCGCGACGGGGTCACCCGCGAAGGTGAACCTGGCGAGCTCTACGGCGCCGACAGCGGCCGCGTCGACGGCAAGGCGTTCATCGATCGCGCGGACGGCGACCGCCATCAGTTCCGCTTCATCGTCGCTGCCGAAGACGGCATCGAGTACGACGACCTCAAGGCGCTGACGCGGCGGCTCATGGCGCAGATGCAGGAAGACCTCGGCACGAAGCTCGACTGGGTCGCGGTCGATCATTTCAACACCGGCCACCCGCACAGCCACATCATCGTCCGTGGCAGGGACGACCGTGGCGAGAACCTGGTCATCGCGCGCGAATATATCTCATCTGGCATCCGCGAGCGGGCGGCCGAGCTGGTCAGCCTCGATCTCGGTCCGCGAACCGACCGCGAGATTGAGCTTCGCCTGCGCCGGGAAATGGAGCAGGAACGCTTCACCAGCATCGACCGTCGGCTGCTCAGCATGCGTGATGATGACGGCCTGGTCTCGCCGGGCGGTCCCGACGCCATTCGCCAGACGCTGCACCAGGGACGGCTGCGCAAGCTCGAGCGGATG
>NZ_SRTD01000487.1:0-283 GCF_004792105.1 Mesorhizobium sp. M8A.F.Ca.ET.161.01.1.1
TGTACTTATCGACACTTAGGCTCGCCCGGCCCTGCCCGAGGATACGCCAAACCCTTCGATCAGCGCTTCCGTGGCCTGTACATCCTGAAATTGCGCCTGAATTTCGATCAAATGGCGGAAGTTCTCGTCCGAAGGATCCGCATCCATCGCCGCTTCCGCCGCTTTCAGTTCCTTATGTAATGTGCGCGCGCTACGCTGCAAGTGCAGCGCCTGGTTCAGCGCGTCGCGGGCATCCTCGAGCGCCGCCGTCTCCAGTGCCGGCCATTGCCGCGCCCGTTTGATC
>NZ_SRTD01000488.1:0-283 GCF_004792105.1 Mesorhizobium sp. M8A.F.Ca.ET.161.01.1.1
GCCCTCCGTATCCCGCAGCCGCAGCGGCTGTCCGTTGCCGTGCTCGCCGTGCTCTGCAGCGTGGCCCCGGCCGCCTTCGCCGACACCGCCGCCGACCCGACCACGCTGGACAAGGTCGTGGTCAAGGGCGAACGCGCCGAAGGCTATTCGGTGCGCCGCACCTCGGCCGGTACCCGCTTCGACCTGGCGCCGCGCGAGATCCCGCAGTCGCTCAGCATCATCAGCCACCAGCGCATCGAAGATCAGAAGCTGGACGACATCATCGACGTGCTGGCCAACACCA
>NZ_SRTD01000489.1:0-283 GCF_004792105.1 Mesorhizobium sp. M8A.F.Ca.ET.161.01.1.1
GCTCTTCCGATCTGTCGCTCGCATAATCCACCAGCGGCAACCGGAAAGGTACGGTCGCAACCGTCAGCTTTCCATCGGCGACGAACTTGTGGCCGGCAGGCAGAAGCTTGATCGCCTCCTCCACCTTTTCTGCGCGAACGCGACCCTTCTGCTCCGGCGACAGGTCAACCTCCTGCGCATGCGCTGCCGGGATGAGCGCGGCAGTGGCCGTGAAAAGACCACCGGCGAGCAGGGATAATAATTTCGATGAAAAAGCCATGTGAGTGTTTCCTTTTTGTTGATT
>NZ_SRTD01000490.1:0-283 GCF_004792105.1 Mesorhizobium sp. M8A.F.Ca.ET.161.01.1.1
CAGAGGTTGCCGCTCATGCGTTCGCGCATTTCCATGTTGGTGGCCCGGGGCCGTGCGCTGACGTCCGCCTGTACATGGCTGGGGACACCCCGCTTGATCTCGTCCAGTACCGCCACCGCCGAGCAGATCTGCCCTGGCGTGCAGTACCCGCACTGGTAGCCGTCATGCTTGATGAAGGCGGCCTGCATCGGATGCAGGTCATCGGGGGTTCCGAGGCCTTCGATGGTGGTGATGGCATCGCCCTGGTGCTGCACCGCCAGGCTGAGGCAGGCATTGATGCGCT
>NZ_SRTD01000491.1:0-283 GCF_004792105.1 Mesorhizobium sp. M8A.F.Ca.ET.161.01.1.1
CCTTGCTTTCGGGTTCGAACGAAAGGCCGTTGGGATGCGCAGCCCGCTGGCGAAGATGCGTGAACGGCCGGTGGCGCGGTCGACCTCCCAGATCGCGGCGCGGTCCTTCTCGGCCTGGATGCCGTTTTCGGTGATGTTGCTGTTCGAGCCGACGCCGACATAGAGCAGCGACCCGTCAGGGCTCGCGACAAGGCTCTTGGTCCAATGGTGATCGATCGGCCCTCCGGGCAGTTCGGTCAGTACCTTGCCGGGGGCGGTGATCTTGGTATCGCCCGGGTTATAA
>NZ_SRTD01000492.1:0-283 GCF_004792105.1 Mesorhizobium sp. M8A.F.Ca.ET.161.01.1.1
GAAGTCGAAACTTGCAGGTATTGGCGCCGTGCTGGCGCTCGGAGTTCTGACGACCGCCGCCTTCGCACAAGACAAGCCTGTCGCGGGCGAGGTGAAGGAAGGCTCGCTCAAGGGCAAGACCCTCACCTTCGTCTCCTATGGCGGCATCTACCAGGACGGCCAGGCGGCGGCGCTAAAGGAGTTCGTCGACAAGTCCGGCGTCAAGCTGCTCAATGACGGCCCGACCGAGATCGCCAAGCTGCAGGCCCAGGTCGAGTCCGGCAATGTCACCTGGGACGTCGTC
>NZ_SRTD01000493.1:0-283 GCF_004792105.1 Mesorhizobium sp. M8A.F.Ca.ET.161.01.1.1
GCAACGCCCAGGCCTATGCCTCCTTCCTCGCCCGCAAAGGGGACAAGTCGAAGGCGCTCGCGGTGCTCAACCAGGCCGAGGCCTTTGCGCCGGGCAAGCTGGAAATCACCACGCTGCGCGACAGGATCAGCAAGGGCGACAAGATCGAGCCCCTGGTCGCCACTCCGGCGGACGGTGCCTCGGAAATCCTGCTCGACCTCGCCACCGCGCTCAACCGCGGCGGCGGCGAGCCTTTCGTGCGGCTCTATCTGCAATATGCGCTGGCGCTGAAGCCGGACAGCGA
>NZ_SRTD01000494.1:0-283 GCF_004792105.1 Mesorhizobium sp. M8A.F.Ca.ET.161.01.1.1
CAGTATGAGCTGATACGCAAGCTGAACGCATCGCACGAGATGTGGCCTTAAAGCAGTCCTGGCATTGCTCTAATTCCTAGAGAGCTTGGCCTTCTCGTCCTGCAGGAAACGCCGCAGCGCCGGGTCGCGCTCGAGGCCGATCGCCCGGTCGTAGGACTGGGCCGCGTGCTTCGTGTTGCCGAGCCTGGCCAGGAGTCCGGCGCGCGCGGCCCAATAGGGCTGGTAGTCCTGCAGCCGCTTGTCGTCGCCCAGCACATAAAGCGCCGCCAGTCCGGCCGCGGCG
>NZ_SRTD01000495.1:0-283 GCF_004792105.1 Mesorhizobium sp. M8A.F.Ca.ET.161.01.1.1
GAACTGCACCACCGGCTTCTTCGGCTCGACGATGACCTCGCCGTCGACGGAAAGCCTGGCCAACCCCTCGGCCATGACGAAATTGGAGGCGATGCGGCGCTGGTTCTCGCCGAGCTTGCCGGAATCCTGCACCGCGATATCGAGCCCGGACTCGGTCACCGTCACCGCTATATGGAACGATTTGGTGGTCGCGCAGACCAGATCGGCGAGCGCCCGCAGCCGGTCGAGCGCGGCGACGATGCCGGGCAGCGAGATCGGGCATTCGGAAATCGGGATGACCTGC
>NZ_SRTD01000496.1:0-282 GCF_004792105.1 Mesorhizobium sp. M8A.F.Ca.ET.161.01.1.1
ATTGTCCTCGATGATGGTGGGACCGGCCTGCATCGGCTCCAGCACGCCGCCGATGCCGACGCCGCCCGAAAGGTGGCCGCATCTCCTCGCGCATGTTGGCGTCCAGCGCCGACAGCGGCTCGTCCAGCAGCAAGACCTGCGGCTCGAAGACGATGGCGCGGGCAAGCGCGATGCGCTGCTGCTGCCCGCCCGACATGGCTCCTCATCTTCGAGATGCCGGATGGCGACCAGCGAATGGCCGTTCACCACAAAACTCGATGTGTCCGTATCGGTGTTCCGCTC
>NZ_SRTD01000049.1:0-771 GCF_004792105.1 Mesorhizobium sp. M8A.F.Ca.ET.161.01.1.1
ATCGCTGTCGCCGGTGGCGTCGGTGACCGCCATGGTGATTGTGTCGCTGAGCGGGTTGACCTCGCCCTGGCCGGTGTGGGTCAACGGACCGGTCAGCGTATAGGTATAGCCGTAAGTGACGACGCCGCCGGCATCGGGCGCCGAGATCGAGGTGATCGTCAGCACGCCCTTCGAGGTGGTGACATGGTCGCCCACCGCCGTGATCGCCACCGGTCCGCCGGCATCGCCGTCGAGGGTGAGCGTGTAGCCTTCGTTGTTGCCGTCGACCGTGAAGGAGCCGGTCGTCGTCTCGCTGGTCGCGCCATGCTGCACGCCGTCGGCAAGGCCGTCTTCGTAGACGGTGGCCGTCGAGCCCGTCGTCTCCGGCACGTTCAGATCCTGGTTGAGCCCGATCACCAGCTGAGCAAGGTCGGTGTCGCCGTCGCCGTCCTTGATCTCGTAGGTGAAGGTCTCGCTCGTCACGCCCGCCGGGATCGATGCCGTCGTCAGCGCGTAGGTGTAGGTTCCGTCGGAGTGCAGCGTCAGATTGCCGTAGGTGCCGGCAATCACCGTTGCTCCCGAGATCGTCGTGTAGGTCGCGCCGGCGGCATTGGCTTCAAGGCCAAAATAGGCCCGCGTCACCGCACCGCCGACCGCTGCGCCGTCCGCGCCGATGGTGTCGGCATGATCGCCGGCGCTCGCACCGGCCGCGCCGAACACGTTGCCGTTCGTCGAATGGCCAAGCCCTTCCGTCACGCTGTTGGCATCGTTGGCCGCAACCGGGATGTCGTC
>NZ_SRTD01000004.1:0-535669 GCF_004792105.1 Mesorhizobium sp. M8A.F.Ca.ET.161.01.1.1
TGCTGGCGCTGCGAGAGATCATCCACTCGACCGCAAACGGTGTCCGTCCGCTCTCCGGCATGTTCACCACACGCGAAGCTGCGGTTGTGGAGGCGCTCAGGACAGGCAAGGCGAACAAGATAATTGCTTACGAGCTCAACCTGTGCGAGAGCACCGTCAAAGTCCACATCCGAAATATCATGAAAAAGCTCAAGGCTACCAACCGCACCGAGGTAGCGTACAAGCTTAGACAAATGCTGCTTTGAAGGCTGCCTCGGATCGGTCTTTGCCTGGCCGGCTCTGGCAATACAACTGCTGGATGGCTAAACGGCGGGCTAGCAGTTCGCCGTTCTGATCTAACCGAAGCTCGATCGCCCCGTTCGACCCTTTTCGCGCGACAGCCACTCTCGGCGGCTTTCGGGCGCGTTTCCGTCCCGCGCGACCAGGGAAACACAAGCCAGTATGCGCCATGAATCGCTGCTGGATTTTAGAGATGAAACTCAGTGCGTCGGTTGTCGCTTGGCGCCCACAGCGAAACCGCGTCCAGAAAAGCGCCGCATACGTTCGCGGTCCACCCTAAGTAAATTTGGCTTGGACTACGCCGAGCTAGATATACTGGAAAGGCGCCTGCGCGCTTTGGCGGTTGCAATCCGCACCGATGGAGCAGTCTCAGGCCGGATGCTCTTGCACCCACTCTCACTTGACCCGTTGCACGAACAAATCCTGCAAGCGGAGGGGTAGTTGCGGCGAGGCTTGCAATTCCCTACAGCTCTGTTCCCATCGTTGAAGATATTCGGCGATGGGAATACCGGTTCGACCGGGCCAGCGGTTTAGTGCGCCGAGCGCTTCGATGCAGCCAGGCGCGCGGTCGTATTCGGTGAGGATAGTCGCTGACATTGCTTGGGCGAATGGATTGAGGCCTGGGATTTCGATTTCGCTGCGATGATCGGCGAACCAGGCCGCCGCGTCGCGAGTGAGCCCCTGGCCATCGGCGAGCGCGGTGTAACCTCGGACGATGTTGTCGCGATACTCGGCAATGGCATCACCGAAAGCGTTGTCGCCGGGGAACGGAGAATTCTCCTTCCAGTCTTTCGCCAGGCTTCCCAGGCCACGCAGCGAAAACGCTTCAACCGTCGCTTCCTCGAGCCACTGGCATGGTGGCGCCGGCTTGGCGTCCGCCTGCCAGCTGTTGGCCATGACGTGTCCGAGCTCGTGCCCGAACTGATAGGCAAGCTTCGACCAATCGCGCTCGCCGATGTCGACGATGATCCACGCCATGCTGGTGCCGTCTGGATGCAGCCACACGGCCGGTTGCCCGGAGGTGTGCTCGTCGATACGAAGTCGCGTAGGCTGGCGATCGGAGAGCAGGCGTAGGCCATCCAGGCAGGCGTGCCGCATACGCTCGACGACCTGATCTGCCGCACCTGGAAGCATGCGGCCCCAGTCGCCTGCGAGTTCGATGGGGGCCGAAAGAAGGGTGACAGAGGGCTCAGTTGGGAGGGGCGGCATGGCTGAGTTGATCTCCAATCTGGGCCAAAGCCCTCCTGTTGCAGCCGCCGATCCTGCCACAACGACGACGCCAACCGCCAACTCTCGCCGCGTCATAAACTCTCCTGTTGGCAGAACAAATCATCCAGGCTAGCGCCTGTCATCCGGGACATCTCGTCAGCTATCACCAAACCGGCTAGACTTGAAACTGTCTTCAAATGGCGGCCTTGCTGCGAACTGCCTCAGGCGATGGAAGGGTACGACTGCGCGAACCGTCGATTTCAAAACAGGTCTAAAAGCATGATAGATGAAATTCATGTCATCAATCTCGATCGCAGTATCGGGCGCCTAGATATATTTCGCAAGTTAAACTCGCATCTTTGCAACACTCGGAGGTTCTCCGGGATTGACGGTAAGTCAGTTGATCGCGATCGGCTCGTCAGGGACAAGGTCATCGCTCCGAATCTAGATTATGCAGCCGGCAGTTTGGGCTGCGCTATTTCGCACGTGACGCTGTGGAGAGAAGCAGTCGCACGCCATAAAGTGATAACGGTTGCCGAAGACGACGCGATCATCTCGCATCAATTCGAACGACATACCAAGGCGCTCTTGTCAAAGGTCGGAGCCGATTGGGATTTTATCCTGTGGAGCGCAAGCCTGCGATGCTACGCCTGGTTGAATGCCCTTCCGGGCGGAACTGGTGCTAGGTTGGAGTTTTTTTCTGGCGACGTCATGACGCATGTTGCGGATTTCCAAGAGGCGAAAATCGA
The DNA here is from genome assembly GCF_004792105.1 of Mesorhizobium sp. M8A.F.Ca.ET.161.01.1.1. Taxonomy (NCBI): domain Bacteria; kingdom Pseudomonadati; phylum Pseudomonadota; class Alphaproteobacteria; order Hyphomicrobiales; family Phyllobacteriaceae; genus Mesorhizobium; species Mesorhizobium sp. M8A.F.Ca.ET.161.01.1.1. The sequence continues at coordinate 2,238 of NZ_SRTD01000004.1, forward strand.
ACCCGCTCTGCTCCGCGCGCATTATCTGCTGGGGACGGTCTGCTATTCCATCTCGCCTCGCGGCGCGCGTGCACTGTTGGATTGGTGTCTTCCGATACGACCAATGATCGTAGATTTTGCCGGTTTTGGACTGAGGCTAAACAATGCAGGAATTGATTGTCTGATGAACGGGGTGATGCCGTCACTCAAGGCGTATGTGTGCTTGCCGCCGCTCGCGATAAGTGACGAACGGCCCGAAGAATCGGTGCGGATAAACACGTGAGGAGCTTGCGCTCAGCCTGAGCCGCGGCGTCTTCGCCGAGCGGTGATTTGACGTCTCATGCCCGGTCCTCTTCCCGCAGCCGAATGAAGAAATTCAGATTGTTCGAAAGACGCTCATTGGTTGGATCAAGCTCAAGCGCTTTCCTGCCCCACGCGACGGCATGGTCCATCGCATTCAGGTGCCATGATGCGATGGCGCCCAGGTCAAACAGCCGAAATCCCCAGCAGTTCGGATCGTCCAGATAGCTTCCGGTGCGGTGCGTCTTCTCGATACCGTTGGTGCAAGCCCAAAACAGATTCAACCAGTCCGCTTTGCCGTGGAACTCTTCTGCCAGATCGGCCCAGATCTCGCGGCGGTGCGGCGCTTCCATCCGCGCCTTGTCCAGCCAGGACAAGCTCTGTTCCGGGCGCATGCGCGCGATATAACGCATGGCCTCAGCCCGTTCTTCGCCCCACGTGCTTGTCGGTAAGGCAAGGTAGTTCTCAAGCAACTGGACGGCTCGATCGTGCTGGTTGGCCCACATCAGGTCCCGCCCGAGCCAGAAGCAGATCTGTGCGTCCGCTGGATCTTCCTTATGTGCAATCTCCATCAGCGGCAGGTAAGTGCTCCTTGTTGGCTTGGTGAGGTCTTGCACCTCGAACATGACGATGTCGGTGCTGGTCGCCGTCACTTCCCTTTCTCCGGTGAAGACGAGGGCCTCATGGACTGGTCGCTTGAATCGATAGCCCCAGCGATGGTGAAAATTCTTCGCCGGCCAACTTCGCAACGGTGCCGGATCATCAACACTGGATCTATAGATCGTCTGGCAATAGAGGGCTGTCGTTTCGGCGTTCCAGGCCGCCTCCAACTTCGGGCGCCAGCCCGGTTCGAGAAACCGGTCCATGTCCATGGTGCAACACACATCGACGTCGGCAGGGATAAGAGCCATGGCGGCGTTGCGGGCGTCGTCAAAGCGCCACGGACGGATCGCTATCGGGTGCACAGTGACGCCGGCCGCGGTCAGCCGTCCTACCGTGTCATCGGTGCTGCCCGTATCGGCCACTATCCGGTAGTCCGCATCGACGGCCGAGTTGGCCCAACGTTCGGCGTTCCCGGCCTCGTTCAATGCGATGGTGTAGACCGCAACTTTCAACGAAGCGCTCCGCGATCAGGCATATCCGGCGTCTATTCTGTGCGCATCAACGCGGACCGAGCCCGCCCGGAATGACCTGTGGGGCTCAACGCACAAGGCCAATCCCTCCGCGCTTGCGGATCGCGACCAAGCCGCCGAGCAGATTTGCCCGGTTCAGCTCATAGTGGCTGTCGAAGAACAGGATCTCGGCGATTTGACCGGCAAGCGCACTCACTCCCAACGGATCGGCCGAGCGGGCACTGCCGTGCCGCTGAATCTCGCGCAGCAGGTTCTTCGTGAGTGCAATCTTGCCGGTGTCCTCGTCCGGCGGCTGCCAGTCGAGGTCTTCGATGAAATACCAGCCGCCCTCGGCGAGCAGCGGGAAGAACTCGCGAAGCGTGAGTTGTTCGTCGAACGAAGCATGGCTGCCGTCGTCGATGATCACGTCGAGCGAGCCTGGTTCGAGTTTCGTGGCCACCCTGTGTAGATCGTCCAGCTTGGACTGGTCGCAGATGAACGATTTGAACCTTTCGTTGTTGAACTCGGAAAAATCCGTCGAGTCGACGCCGAACACTTGGCAGAAGGGAAAAAAGCTCTGCCAAAGCGAGACTGATGGGGTCTCGGTTTGGTCGTCCGCCAACACGCGACACAGACCGATCTCCATAAGCCTCCGCAAGGAAAACCGCCGGCCTGACAGCAGGCGATCGTAGACCCTGGCATAGGCATGACGATTGCCGGTATGCCGGTTCTTGTCGGTATTGAAACGGTCAGCGAGGTTCGTGAGCGAGGGGAAACTGTGCAGGGGGTCGATCAGCAGTGCGTTAAGCGGCGCTCCTTCACCGTCCGAGCGAGCTTCATTGCGTGCCGTCCAAAGATGGATTCCAAAGACGCGCTCATCATTAAGATAGTCGGCCAACTGGGACAGCGGCTTGTCGAACTCGCTTATCTCGGTCCAATCGATCGGATTAAAGAGCATCGGCCCAAACACCCATTCGCGCAATTCGGCGCCTGCATCCGACGCAACGTAATCGGACAGCAACCTCGGACCGATCTCGCCGAATCCCTTTCCGGTGTCACCGAAGAACCGCTCGATCGACATTTCGTAGAGCACTCTTAGGTGGTGGCTATAAGCTTCAGCATAGATCACGTTGCCACAGATGAAGTGACCTTGGTGCCCGCCGCGCCATTGCAGATTGAAAAAATAATCGCCACGGAACGGGAATGGTCTCAGCATGACCACGTCGCAGTCCATCCACAATCCGCCATGCTCGTAAAGCACAGCGTACCTAAAGGCGTCGCTGAAATACCTGATCTCGGAGCCGGCAACAATTCGATCGAACAAGGCGCGCGGCATCACGTCGTCCGCAGTTCGGACCTCCACGCCGAGCGGGAGCAGGAATTCAAGCTTGTTCGGCGAATAGGTCCAGACCCTCACGGGATGGCCGGCCGCGCGCATCGATGTGGTGGCGGCAATCAACGTTCGATGCTCTGCATTGTCGGACAGCACCTCGTAGAAGCAGTGGATCTGCGGCAACGCGGCATCCCCTGTGCGCAAGTGAGACGCGATGCGGGCATCGAAGGCTCGCGATAGCGCGCATCGCTCTTGCGGCGAATCCGCCAAACGAAGGAACGGCGCCAGCTCGAGAAGGATTTCTTCAGTTCCTTTCGCTTCGCTCGAGGCACCGCTGCTTGCCGGTTGAGAAAGGCCGCCGTCAGGCGGGCCTGGATTGCCATTCTCGCGCCTCACAGGCTGATGGTCCGTTTCCAGCTTCTTCCGCACAGGGGGTCGTTCGTTGGCGCCGGCCGCCGAATGCATGGCCAGTGAGTTCCAGTGAGCCTCGCCCGGTAACAAGTTGCCTGTGGCCTGTAGCAGTAGGCGTACCTCCGATGCATCAACAAGGCCAATCCACGACTCTCTGTCTCCGACGCCATAGGAAATCAGCAGCTGTTCCTCATTCGGGTGCCATGTGAGGCCGGCTGCAAATTCGCTCCCCTTGTCGTTAAAGAAGAAGGGTCGGCTGACCTTCCCCAGGCGAGCTGCGTCGTCGAACCAGACGAAGCGATGCTGGTAGATTGGCCGAACTTCGTTCGGCCGCGTGCGCACCTCATGAACGAGTGCCAGCCACCCGCCGTCGAATACAATCGCCTGCGTGGCCCCCCTGAATTGTTCGCTACACAAAGCAGACGCGGCCTCCGAGACCGTTTGCCCTTGATCGTCGACAATGCGGACGGGGTCGCCCGCACAAAAGAACTGCAGCTGCTCACTATCGGCATCGATGCCAGCCGGCTTGACGAGGGGCATCCAGCTGGTGTCGAGCAGCTTCGTACCCAGGGGGTGGAGCACACGCCAATCGGTCATTTGGTATGGCCCAGGTCCGCGATCGTCGATACGCGCAATAACGGGTTCGCACCAGCTGTCTGCCGTCAACGCGCGCGAGCATGCGACAGTCCACAGTTGTTCGCGCCAAGCAAACACGCGAATGGCCTCGAAGCCTGGTTCTGCTCTGTCGGCGGCTTCTGCCAGGTCGGCCGGCGCCAGTATCTCCGTGGCTGACTGAACGACGAGATCGGCATCCAGGTGAACGAGGAAATTGCGCGTTTGGCTCGGCGCCTCTTCGGGCGTATCAGGCCGGCCATCTTCCTTCAGCGTGCAGTTAACGGTCGGCTGAACCAGGACGATCCGGGCACCCAATCGCGTTACTGACGGACTGCTTGGCCGGTGGCCGTCGGGGGGGGTGAAGCCGATAGGGCGCGCGCTGAACGACGGCATCGTTGTCTTGGCGGACTGCAGATAAAAGAGCAGGTTGGATCGCGCCAACTCCCTGGGTCCATCGCCGATGCTACGGTCCAGCGCTAACCAGTTGCACGTCGCGAAACCGCGATCCTTGCGCGCCGGGTCGCGCGCATAATTCGCCGCGATCGCATACTCTTCGCGCAAGCCTGTCGTGTAGACGAAATCCTCAAGGAACAGGATGTCTTCCTCCGGCCGCTTGATCGCCAGCCCCGCTTCGGAGAACAACACGCTGGCGTCGTTCATCCCCTTCTCTCGGTAAAACCGGGCCAGGTCATAAAGTGGCTCGGCGCGTTGCGGCCGTTGATTGAAGGCGGCAAGCGCCTGTTGAACAAAACCGGCCTCATCGCCGAGTTTGCGCAAGCAGCGCGCCTCCTGCAGGCGGGCGTTCCACGCCTCCTCGTCCCAACCGCCCATCGCGGCACGCTTGGCGTAGGCCACCGCCGCCTCCGCCGTTCGCCCAGCGTCGCGGTAGGACTGTGCCAGGTAGAACCAGTAGCGCTGATTTTCCGGATTCTTATCAAGGGCCTCCAGCAGAAGCCTGGCATCACGCTCGAACTTGTCCGCTCGGTTCGACCCGCTGGCGTGGTCCTTGTACCAGGCGCCCCTCAGTTCCCGCACGCCACCAGGCACGTCGAGATATTCGTGGGTCACGCCATGGTAGCGTGCACCGGCGTCGCGCCTGGCAAGACGTGTATTCCAATAGGCGAGGCCGGAATCCGAGCGCTGGAGCAGCCGGTAACCCGGGCCGTCGAGCCCATCTCGGAAGCCTGTATCCTCGACCATCAGCTCCATGTCGGCATCGTCGAACAGCAGATAGTCATAGGCGAGCGGCGAGGCATAGGCGTGATCGAGCGCGGCGTTGCGCGCCTGCTCGAAATTGTGGAACGGGAACTCATGCAATTCGCCAGGCAGGTTGTGGACGGCAAAGAACGCCTTGATGAAATCCTGGGTTCCGTCGTTCGAGCCGGTGTCGCCGATGACCCAACAGTCGATGTGGTCGACAACCGCCCCGAGACAGCGTTGAAGGTTCGCCATCTCGTTCTTGACGATCATGTTGAGGCAGAGGCGCTTACCGCTCATATGCTGCCTATCGACCCCCATGGCTGCGGGCTGAAGCGGTTACATTTGTGCCATGGTGCCATCGGCGACAGCGATCCGATACACATCATCCCTGCCTCGGCCATCTGGATGCTACCTCAGCGTGGTCCATTGTTAGCCAGCACCTTCCGCCGCAGCAAGGGTCTCGCGGTCACCTTGATCGCGGCTTTGCGAATTGCCCTGTAGGCTCGATCGCTACGCAGACACCCCCGCCGCGATATCAAGGGTTCGTCGCTGCCGAAGGCGGCGTATCTTAAGTCCCGGATTTTTCGGTGCATTTGGGCGTAATGCCCGCCATCTCGATGATTGCCAAAGGTAGTAAGTCATGGTTGGGCGTTTAATAAATTGCAAACAGGTTATTTACAAACTGCTAATTTTATATTTTACTAATATCTTATGTATGGGAGGGTCTCCGTGGACCGGCAGTAGGCCTGTCGGTTCGCGCTGTCTGCGAAGCCAGGAGAGTATCTGGAGCAATCCCACTTCGTGCGTGAGGGCGCAGAAAGTGTTTGGCGTGCAGGAAGACGTCGTAGGGTCTTGAATTAGGCCCGCGTTTTCCCAACCGGATGGTCCCTCGCAAGTAGTCGATTCCCTCGTGTGTTGGGAGTTGGCTGTGGTTGGTGTGATACCAAGTGCGAAACGATGCGTACGCGACGCAGGTTTCTGCTTCAATCAATCCCTCAACTATCTGCAGCTGGCCGCCAGCAAAGATTGCGTGGCGCTTGATGAGTGTTGCTCGGCGCCCTTTGGACCGCGGCGCGCAGCGAGTTCCACACCCACCTCAGTGAAGACAAGTGGACGGCGTTCGATCGGACGGCACGAAGAGGTCGTCAAGCCTTGTGCGCGCGTCTGGTCGCTCGTGCGGCGCCCGTCGGTTTACGGATCTTGCACGCAGCTCGAGCACCGGCAGAAGCTGCGACCGCCCTTAGCGAGCGCGGGCGCTCGGCAGCGATAGAAACCTAGGCACGAAACAAGACACACAGCGGCGTTGCCGCCGCCGACCGAGGAGGAAATGATGAGCTACATAGCAGGGTTTGCCGTCATGGAAGTTGCTGTTAGAGGCGTTTTGCCCATCGGCGACACGCCCGAAAATGTGGCTTATTTTATCCTTGACACGGCCAAGAGCGCCGTCGTCGGTCAGGTCATTCTTCCCAAGGCCGTCAAGCGAAGCCTCGCCGTCGCTGTCACCGTCAAGGTTCCGGCCGCGGCCGGTTCATTTGCGATTGGCACGTTTGATGATGGCGGGAATTTCCAGGCCTGCAGCTTCCTCCGGGTAGAGAGCCCCGCTGTCGAACATCCCGACGGCGCCATCGGGCCGTCCGGAAGATGAGGCCTCTCAAGTCGCTTATCCCGAGCCCTCGCCGGCGAGGCCGGTGGGCGGTTTCCGTTTGAACTGAGTTCGAAGCCAAGAGGAGCCAGTCATGGCCCGTGCCTCTGAAATTCTTTTTGTCGATACCTCGGTCTCCGACCTGCAGACGGTGGTCGGCAACGTGCGCCCCGAAGTTCAAGCGATTGTGCTCGACGACCGCTCGCCGGCGGCGCAGCAGATCGCTGCGGCGCTCGCGGAGCACGAAGGGCTCGATGCGATCCATGTTATGGCGCATGGCGCGCCTGGCCGCGTTAGCTTCACAAGCGGAGAATGGTCGGCCACCACACTGAAGGAAGATGCTGAGGATCTTGCCGCAATCGGCAGGGCGCTTGCCGCGGACGGCGAACTGCGACTGTGGAGTTGCGAGACGGCTTTAGGGAATGCTGGCGAGACCTTCGTTACGGCACTGGAACAAGCCGTCGGCGCGGACGTCCGCGCATCGAGATCGCTGGTTGGAGCAGCCAAGCTAGGTGGCTCTTGGGAGATGTCGGAACACGCGAACAAACCCCGGCCACCCCTGACCCAGGATGGGATGGTGTATTATGGAGGAGTTTTTACCGCAGGTGATTTGACGCTGACTGGATTAATAGATGGCTCGGGAAAAAGCATTAACACGTTTTACCTAGTAGATACGAATAACACTCCTGAGGCATCTGATGATCTCATAGTAGGAAGTTTTGTTCTTCCGGCTACTCCGGACGTTGCATCACATTTTTCCATAACTGTTACTGTTCCAGATATAACTCATACTTATCTTGTCTACGATTCAGGCTTTCGCTTGTACGGTACGCTAACTGCTGTCGCAGACATTGACCCCGTGATGGCAGGCGACCAACCTGGTTTCAGTTTCGCGACCACGCCCATCAATGCCGTTGGCGGATCCGGCAACAATGGCGATCATTTTGATGGGGGCAACATAAACGTAGCAAGTGCCGGCACTCCAGGCCCGACAGGCCCGACAGGCCCAACAGGCGCGACCGGCGCGACAGGAGCAACGGGCGCGACAGGAGCCACAGGTGCGACGGGCGCTACTGGTGCGACAGGCGCTTCGGGTGCGACTGGCTCGACAGGTGCTTCTGGCGGGACCGGTGCAACGGGCGCCACGGGTGCCACGGGAGCTTCAGGTGGGACGGGCGCGACTGGTGCGACTGGCTCGACCGGTGCCACCGGCTCGACCGGTGCGACAGGCTCGACTGGCTCGACCGGAGCGACAGGTTCGACTGGTGCGACCGGCTCTACCGGCGCAACTGGTGCGACCGGCTCGACCGGTGCCACCGGCTCGACCGGAACGACAGGCTCTACCGGAGCGACAGGTTCGACTGGTGCAACCGGCTCGACCGGAGCAACGGGTGATACCGGCTCGACTGGCTCGACAGGTGCAACTGGCTCGACCGGTTCGACCGGAGCGACAGGTTCGACTGGTGCAACCGGCTCGACCGGAGCAACGGGTGATACCGGCTCGACCGGAGCAACGGGTGATACCGGCTCGACTGGCTCGACAGGTGCAACCGGCTCGACTGGCTCGACAGGTGCAACTGGCTCGACCGGTTCGACTGGAGCGACAGGTTCGACTGGTGCAACGGGCTCGACTGGAGCAACCGGCTCGACCGGAGCGACCGGCTCCACAGGAGCAACTGGCTCGACAGGAGCAACAGGTGATACCGGAGCGACTGGTGCGACCGGCTCTACCGGCGCTACCGGCTCGACCGGCGCCACCGGCTCGACCGGAACGACAGGCTCGACCGGAGCAACTGGCTCGACTGGAGCAACAGGCTCGACTGGAGCAACAGGTGATACCGGTGCGACTGGCTCGACCGGTGCAACTGGCTCGACCGGAGCAACTGGCTCGACAGGTGCGACTGGCTCGACAGGTGCCACCGGCTCGACCGGCGCAACAGGCTCGACTGGAGCAACAGGTGATACCGGAGCGACTGGTGGGACCGGAGCCACAGGCTCGACCGGAGCCACAGGCTCGACCGGGGCAACAGGCTCGACCGGTGCAACGGGCTCGACCGGAGCAACCGGTGCGACCGGCTCGACCGGAGCCACCGGCTCGACCGGCGCGACTGGCTCGACCGGTGCAACCGGCTCGACTGGAGCAACCGGTGCGACCGGATCCACAGGCTCGACCGGATCCACAGGCTCGACCGGGGCAACAGGCTCGACCGGTTCGACTGGTGCAACCGGCTCGACTGGTGCAACGGGCTCGACCGGAGCAACGGGCTCGACCGGCGCGACTGGCTCGACCGGTGCAACGGGCTCGACCGGAGCAACTGGCTCGACCGGTTCGACTGGTGCAACGGGCTCGACAGGTGCGACTGGCTCGACTGGAGCGACGGGTTCGACTGGTGCAACCGGCTCGACCGGAGCAACTGGCTCGACAGGTGCGACCGGTGCCACTGGCTCGACCGGTGCAACCGGCTCGACCGGAGCCACCGGCTCGACTGGCTCGACAGGTGCAACTGGCTCGACTGGTTCGACTGGTGCAACGGGCTCGACTGGTGCAACGGGCTCGACCGGTGCAACGGGCTCGACCGGAGCAACTGGCTCGACCGGTTCGACTGGTGCAACGGGCTCGACTGGTGCAACGGGCTCGACAGGTGCGACTGGCTCGACTGGTGCAACCGGGTCGACCGGAGCAACCGGCTCGACAGGTGCGACCGGTGCGACTGGCTCGACTGGAGCGACGGGTTCGACTGGTGCAACCGGTTCGACAGGTGCGACTGGCTCGACTGGAGCGACGGGTTCGACTGGTGCAACCGGCTCGACCGGAGCAACTGGCTCGACAGGTGCGACCGGTGCCACTGGCTCGACCGGTGCAACTGGCTCGACCGGTGCAACCGGCTCGACCGGTGCAACGGGCTCGACCGGAGCAACTGGCTCGACCGGTTCGACTGGTGCAACCGGCTCGACTGGTGCAACGGGCTCGACAGGTGCGACTGGCTCGACTGGTGCAACCGGCTCGACCGGAGCAACCGGCTCGACAGGTGCGACCGGTGCGACTGGCTCGACTGGAGCGACGGGTTCGACTGGTGCAACCGGTTCGACTGGTGCAACCGGCTCGACCGGAGCCACCGGCTCGACTGGAGCGACAGGTTCGACTGGTGCAACCGGCTCGACCGGAGCAACTGGCTCGACAGGTGCGACCGGTGCCACTGGCTCGACCGGGGCAACAGGCTCGACCGGCGCGACTGGTTCGACCGGTGCAACCGGCTCGACTGGCGCGACTGGCTCGACCGGTGCAACGGGCTCGACCGGAGCAACCGGCTCGACGGGAGCCACAGGCTCGACCGGGGCAACAGGCTCGACCGGGGCAACAGGCTCGACCGGCGCGACTGGTTCGACCGGTGCAACCGGCTCGACTGGTGCAACGGGCTCGACAGGTGCGACTGGCTCGACAGGTGCCACCGGCTCGACCGGAGCCACCGGCTCGACTGGAGCCACCGGCTCGACTGGTGCGACTGGCTCGACAGGTTCGACCGGGGCCACCGGCTCGACTGGAGCGACAGGTTCGACTGGTTCGACTGGAGCAACCGGGTCGACTGGAGCAACCGGTGCGACTGGAGCAACCGGTGCGACTGGCTCGACCGGGGCAACCGGTTCGACCGGAGCGACTGGCTCAGCCGGTTCGACGGGTGCGACCGGAGCGACCGGCCCGGGCGGTGAGACTGGTGACCACCACCATGGCAATAACGGCTTTGGCAATGGCGATCAGGATGCACCTGGTAATTCCGGGAACCATAACAATGCCGAAAACGGCCCTGGCCACAAAGCCACCATCTCGGCCAATACGCTCGGACTGAAGGACTCGACGCAGTTCCTGCAATCCAGCTCTACCGACAGTAGTGCCGTCAGCCATGCGTCGTTCCGCCAGCTTGTCGGCCTGGCAGCCAGCTCCGTGACGACCGACCTCCTGAATGTCCTCAACACGATCAGGGGATTTGGTCAGAACCAGAACAAGCCGTTGGGTGCGAGTAACGACCTGATTTCGGACAAGACCAAGCAAGGTGCCGGCTACGCCAACACCGACGACACAGTGAAGAAGGCTCTGAAGGATATTCTGAAGCCGCATGAGTGAGCAGGAATGGTGACCGGACAAACCACAAAAGAGACCGGTCCAAGGGTAAGAAATGGTCGCGCGGGCTTTGCGAGAGAGCAAAGCCTGCGCGTTCACCATTTCCGAATGGGCAAGGGACGGTCTGCCCTGGGCACGACTGAACTTTGGCCTGCGTGCCGGAAGGGAAGTCCATGGTAAGCATCCCTTTTAACGCCGAAACCCGGCCGGTCCAGATCCGCACCGACACCGAAGCCGACGCGACCGGCAAGGCCGGCGGCGAGAGCGTAGTAGGACGGACTCCGGGTGGCCCCGCCGAGTTTGACCAGGTCGGGCCGCGCCTCAAGGCGATGCTCGCGGTCGCCCGCTATCATGGTGTCGAACTCGACCCGAAGGAATTCAGGGCGGCAACTGCAAGCCCGTTTCCAACCTCCACTGATCTGTCCGAATGGGCGCGCAACGGTGGTATGTGGTCTCGCGCCGTCCGCGTTCGCTGGTCTCACCTCTTGCGCTTTCAGGACACGGGACCCGTCGTTCTGTTGTTCAACGATGGGGGCGCGGGGCTCCTGATCGGGGCGAGTGCGGAGCGCGACCTAGTCTTCCTCAAAAGCGCGGACGCGTCTGATGATGGTCAACCCACCGCGATCGACGAGTTGCGCCTGTCGCAGGTGTGGACGGGCGAGGCGGTGCTGCTGAGACAGGCGCGATCCTATGTTGCGGCGGATGCGCCTTTCACTCTCGGCTGGCTCGTCGAACTGGTGGGGCTTGAAAGCCGACCCCTCCGGGACGTCGCTATCGCCTCGTTCACGCTCAGCGTGCTTACCATCCTGCCGCCGCTCATCGTCATGACGGTCGTCAACAAGGTGCTGCAGTTCAACAGTGTCTCCACGCTGTTGCTCTTATCGGCCATAATCGCGGTCGTCTTCGCCTACGAGACATTCCTAGGTCACGCGCGGCGATTGATCATCAACGTCGTCGGCGCGCGTTTGGACACCAAACTGCAGCTGCACGTTTTCAGTCGGCTCCTGCGCCTGCCGCTGGACTATTTCGAGCGTCATCCAGCCGGCGAGACGATGTACCGTCTCGCCCAGGTCTATCGCATCCGCGAGTTCCTGACCGGCAAACTGCTCGGCACGTTGCTCGACCTGATTACGCTGTGCGTGCTGATACCGGTGATGTTCTACATCAACGCCAAGCTCGCCTGGATCGTGATCGCCTGCGCAGGCGCGATCGTGGTGATCATTCTCGCCTTCCTCAAGCCGCTGCGCCGGAGGTACCAGCGGGTGATCGAAGCCGAGACATGGAAAGCGGCGGCACTCGGCGAAACTGTTGTCGGGATAAAGACCGTGAAGGCACTTGGTCTCGAGCCGCAACGCAAGGCGCTTTGGGACGAGCAGGTGGCGGAGTCGGGAAGGGCGCGCCTGGCCTTCGGCCAGTTCGCCAGCTGGCCGCAGACCCTGGTTACGCCGATCGAACGTGCCATGGTGCTTGGCACTATGCTGATCGGCGCCTATCTCGCGATGAACGACAGTTCGGGATATATGGTAGGTGGCCTGTTCGCCTTCATGATGATCTCCCAGCGCGTCGCACAACCCCTCGTGGGGCTGGCACGACTGATCGAAGACTACGAGGAGGTCGGGGCAGCGATCGGCGAGGCGGCGTCTGTTCTGAACCGGCCGCTGGAGAGCAGTTCGAATTCCCTCGGCCTGAGACCAAGGCTCGTCGGCGAGATCACGTTCAGCGATCTGACCTTCAGCTATATCGGTACGAAGACGCCCGCACTCGACCGGGTCAGCTTCAACATTCCGGCAGGGTCCATGTTCGGCATCGTCGGGCGCAGCGGGTCGGGAAAATCCACGATCGCGCGCCTCCTACAGGGGATCAATCGAGACTATAGCGGATTCCTCAAGCTGGATGGTGTCGACCTCAAGGAATTCAACCTGCGCCATCTGCGCCAGGGGCTCGGTGTGGTGCTCCAGGACAATTTCCTGTTCCGCGGATCAATTCGCGACAACATCATTGCCGGGCGCGCAGGCCTGACGCTTTCCGACGCCATGCGTGCCGCACATCTGGCCGGCGCCGAAGAATTTATCGAACGAATGCCTAATGGCTACGACACCTACATCGAGGAAGGATCGCCCAATCTGTCGGGCGGTCAAAAGCAGCGGCTGGCGATCGCGCGCGCCCTCATCCACAATCCGACCATCCTCATCCTCGACGAAGCGACCAGCGCACTCGACCCGGAGAGCGAAGCCGTCGTCAGTAACAACCTGATGCGCATCGCCAGCGGGCGCACGATGATCATCGTTTCGCACCGGCTCTCCTCTCTCACGGAGTGTGACCAGATCCTGGTAATGGAGCAAGGTAAGGTGCTCGACGTGGCATCGCACGCGACCCTGCTCGAGCGATGCCCCCTCTACAGGCAACTGTGGTTGCAGCAGAACCGGCACCTCGACGGCCGCGCCGGCCGCCCGGTGGCCGTACCGTCGCGGCTGGATTGACGATGTCACGCTGCGATCGATTGAGCGTGAGGATCGCCGGCAAATGGGCGATCCATAGCGGCGCCAACGCGCTTGGCGGCACGCCAAAAGGTGGAATGGGATAGCAAGCCATGAGCAGCAGCACCTCGGTCGCCATCCGCCCCCCCCGCCGGCAGCGGACCAAAACGAACGATCCGACCACACCGGCCATCCTCGAATTCCAGTGGCCTTCCACGGCGATCGCCAATGCGCCAATGCCGAGAACGGCGCGGGGCATCATCTGGGTTATTTCGAGTTTGGTAATCGCCTTGATTGCCTTGGCAGGGTTGATTCCCGTCGACCAGGTGGTGACGACCAGAGGGCTAGTGGTCTCACAATCGCCGAACATCATTGTGCAGCCACTGGAGACGGCGATCGTGCGCTCGATCGACGTGCGCGAAGGACAGCATGTGCGAGCCGGTCAATTGCTTGCCCGCCTCGATGCTACGTTTGCCTCAGCCGACCTCCAGTCGTTGGCAATCCAAGTCTCGACGCTTGAGGCCGAAGTGGCTCGGTTGAAGGCAGAGGCCGACGGGCAAGCCTTCAACTATGATGGTCTCGATCCAAGCTGGACCCTGCAGGCGTCCATCTTCGAGCGCCGTAAGGCAGTCTATGACTCCAAGCTCGATAGTTTTGACCGACAGCTTGACGAACTCAGTTCCGTGATCTCGCGATCACAATCTGATGCGGAAGGCTACCGCCAGCGGCTCAAGGTCGCGGCCTCGATCGAACAGATGCGAAAACAGCTGGAAGCAAGACAGGTGGGTAGTCGCCTCAATACGCTCCTCGCCGAGGACAACTGGGCGGAAATGTCCCGCTCACTCAGCAATGCCGAGCAAACAACAGAAGCCGCCAAACGCCAGCAGGGGGGGACGGCCGCCGACCGCAACGGATACATTCAGAGTTGGCGAGCGGAAGTCTCACAGAGCCTGTCGGAGGCGAACTCGCGATTGTCCGACGCCCGCGAACTCCTCAACAAGGCGAAGCTGCGCAAGCAGTTGGTCGAACTGCGGAGCGAAGCCGACGCTATCGTCCAGTCGGTGGCGAAGGTTTCGGTTGGGGCGGTTCTGCAGTCTGGTGAGCGCTTGATCACTCTGGTGCCGGTCAACGCGCCTCTCGAGATCGAGACAAACATCGTCGGCCGGAGCAGCGGCTTCGTTCATGTCGGCGACCCAGTGGTCATCAAGTTCGACACCTTTCCCTATTCGCAATACGGCCTCGCCCACGGCACCGTACGAGCGCTCAGCCCTGATTCCTTCTCGGCACGAGACCAGGTGCGCGATCAGAACAGCTCTCGGGCCATGCTGCCTTCTGATGCTGAGCCGTTCTATCGTACGCGGATTTCCATCGATCAGGTCGCGTTGCACGACGTGCCCACCGGGTTCGTGGTCAGCCCCGGCATGCCGGTGACGGCAGATGTGAAAGTCGGTCGGCGCACTGTGCTCAAATACATTCTTGGCGTGATGCTCCCGATCGGCCAGGAAGCCATGCGGGAACCGTAGGGCAGTTGGTTGGACTACGGAGGGGCCGCATCGATGGCAATCCTGAATCGGCTGACTGATCGCGCCTTCCCCGCAGTTGCGTTGCGCCGGGCAATCCAGCTCAGCGACAAGCCGGCAGAAGCCTTTCAGCACTTGGCGGTCGCGGCACGCGCGGGTCTTGTCGATGCCGAGTATCGGGTCGCCCGTTGCTATCTAGAGGGCTCAGGCGTGCCGGCGAGCCGGGCGGAAGGTAGGCGTTGGCTGCTGCGGGCAGCGAACCACGGAAGTGCTGACGCGCAGGCGCTTCTGGCTGCCCTCTATCTGGCCGGGCTGGTGGCCGCGGATGCTGACGGTCGCGATGCCAGCGTGAGTCTTTTCGAACAAGATTACTCTGGCGAACCTGACTTCGCTGCTGCGCTCGGTTTTGCCACGAAGGCGGCCGAGGCAGGCTCGGCAACGGGACAGGCGATCCTCGGTTACATTCTGGCCAGCGGCCCCGAGCCGATGCGGGATGAGGATGCTGCGCAGCGCTGGTATGAAAGGTCGGCCGCAGCTGGCTGCGCCGAAGGAAGTCTCGGCCTTGCCCTCTCGCTGGCCCGGCGCGGCAGGCCGGAACAACGGAGCAGGATTGCCGACGAGGTACGGCGCGCGGCAGATGCCGACCTGCCGACCGCAACCTATCTTCTCGCGGTCCTCACCGAACATGGGTTCGGAGTTACGAGTGATCTTGCTGCGGCCGCGCGGCTTTATCAGCAAGCCGCGGAGAAAGGCCTTGCCTCGGCCCAATTCCGGTTAGGGCTGGCACTGATCGACGGGAGCTTCGTCGCCCCGGATCCCGTGGCCGGGGAGGCGTGGATGCGGCGCGCCGCGCTGGCCGGCAACGTCGAGGCAGCCCACTTCCTGGGTGATCGGAACGCCAAGAGCCGGCCACCGGATTTTGCTGAAGCCGCAACATGGTATCGACGGGCCGCCGAGGCGGGCCACCAGGCCGCCGCGCGCGCACTGGCATCCCTGTATTTGACGGGAAACGGTGTTGTTAGGGATGAGAAAGAGGGGACACGCTGGCTGCGCACTGCAGCGGCCAGCGGGAACCAGGCAGCACAAGTAGACCTGGCCAACCTCGTGCTTCGAGGGGCTGGCGAGCCGGCAGATACTGCAAGTGTAGCCCGATGGTTCGAGGCAGCTGCATTGTCGGGCGACCTGACCGCTGCGTTCAATCTAGGGCTCTGTTTCACCAAGGGACTCGGTGTATGCCAGGACGACGGTCAGGCTGCGCGGTGGCTAAGACGGGCGGCCGAAGGCGTGGCCGACGCTCAATACATGTATGCGCGCATGCTCAGGGATGGGCGTGGCGTGGTGGCCGACGCGCATCACGCTCGCGCTTGGTTTGCCGAGGCGGCCGAAGGTGGCGTGCTGGACGCCCAAGTGGCACTTGCGGAGATGCTGCTCAACGGGGGCGGCGGCAAGTGCTTGCCGGAGACCGCCGTGAAGCTGTTCGAACGGGCCGCCGCCGACGGTCATGCTGGGGCAATGTTTGCCTTGGGAGTGCTGCACAGTTCCGGGGAGGGCCTGCACATCGATCAGGTGGCGGCGCAGAAATGGTTTGCCGCCGCCGCCGAACGTGGGCACGGACAGGCCCAATTCATTCTGGGCCGGTATCTCTCCAGAGGTCTTGCCGGAGAGCGCAACCCAATGGCGGGCCGCTTTTGGCTTGAGCGCGCAGCAGCGCACGGGATCCAGGAAGCGGTCGAGGAGCTCGCGGATTTTGCCCCGGGTTGAAGCAGGACACAATATGAGCAAGCGCGCCGCCGACTTTCTACGCAGATGGATTCTCGACCACTTGCCGCCGCGAATTGAAGACCCGCCCTTGTCGTGACCACCATGGCGGCCGACGCGTACGGGCTGCCGAGGGCCAAGGCATGACGGACCAAGAGATCGATCAAGAGATCGCAAGCGTTTATGAAGCGATCATGTATACGCTCGAAGATCGCGCGTCAGATTTGGCGGGTTAGGTAAAAGTTCCGGCCGACTCGAGGTGCGCCTGTGCGCCAGTGATCATCAGAAGCCGTAGAAGGCGCAGAGCTTTCGCCGCCAACACTGACGCCGCCCCTGGTTTCGCAAGCATCATCCTCGCGTTTTAACCTTTTCCATCACGGTGAGGGCGTCGGTTTTGCTATTCGCGTTCCATGGAAACGCCTGCTGTTCGATGATAGTCAGTCCGGCACGTGCGCAAACATGCTCGACAAATCCCCTTGGCATGAAGTTCCGCCAATCTGGATTTTCCTTGAACGTTCCGGTCGGGTTTTCCGAGTAGTTCGAATGATGAAGGATAGCTCGCCCTCCAGGCTTCAAGACCGAGGCGACTTCCAAGATATAGGACGCTACCGTCAGCGGTTCGAAATGAACCATCGAGTCGTAGCTGAAAACGGAGGAAAAACGGTCCTTTTCAAAAGGAAGGCTCTTTCCGTCCGGCGAAAGGATCACGGTCACATGAGATGCGCTTGAAAATCGTTTCCTAGCTAATTCGGTGGCGTCGACTGAAGTGTCGATCAACGTCAGCCGCCTGCAGCGGCCCACGATCTGCGCCGAATGGCGGCCGGCACCGCTTGCTACGTCTAGCACGTCGTCTAGATCCAGATATTGCTCAAACACTTTGCGAAAACGGCTGTCCGGCGCCCAAAACCAAGCCAGCAACTCAGGCTTCTCGTACCGTTCAAAGTACTCATAGTCAGAGGCACCAAGATTACGCCACGTATCGGCGATTGCCTTGAGCTCAGCGTCAGCCTCAGTCACAAGCCTTACCTCTTAGCACCCCTTATCTTTTGCTCCAGATTTTAGAGGAATTATCTGTCAAAGGCAAAGGCAGGAGCCGAAAGTGCCATCGTCAGCACGCAGATAAATCGAACTTTTTTTCGAAGGGCGGGGCAATAGCTTCCGCATCATACCTAGAATTCTGCTGGATCCTCGTTCGTGGCAGACGTGCGTTTGGCGCTCGCGCTGGTCTGGCCCTGCATCCGATCGCGGCCACATCGATGCTGCGGCCGCGCTTGAACATTAATGCGACGTCGGTTTCTCAGTTGCCGCCTCAAGTGCGTCTATCGCATTTCTCACAGCTTGGCGCTTAGGCTCGATTGGTTCATCAGGGCGGAAATGAGAGAGCGAAAGTGTGGTGAAGGCGACAGTCAGGACGCCGATGAGGTCTCGCATTCTGAACCGATCTTCGACATCGGCTGCGACCCGCCACGCCAAGATGGCATCCCTTCCGCTATGCGTATCTTTGCCGTCTTGCTCAAGATCCTCTCGAAGCATCGCCAACGCCGCGACCCGGTCGACAAGCTGCGTCTCCGGATCGACCAGCAGCTCCAGGTCTACGTCGATAGGCTTGCGTTCTTCGGGCCAGCCGGCACAGCATGCCTCCAGGGGCAGCGGTATGGGCCTCGCCCCACGCTTGTGCGGCGGCGCCGGCTTGATCATCCAACCCACCCTCAGGAAAACCGATGATGTCCCAGCCTTCGAGTGCAAAGGCGCCATCTGCCGCTTCCTCGGCTGTGAAACCGGCGCGCTCCAAGGCCCCCTCTGCTGCGGCAATCCCGCGTGTTATTTCCTCGGGTGAAGCGCCCGGAACTGACAAGATCAGAGCCATGACATTCTCCTGTGCCTATTTCAGCAATAGTGAACGAAAAGAGAACACTGAGTCAAGTCCGCGCTTGACGACAGAGGAATATGTTCCTTATTTCTGACGTGCATGTGAGCAGGAAGGGCAATGGGAAAACGCCATAACGCGCCGAGCGGCGAAGCTATGTCCAAGTTGGAAGAAGCTGCTCAGCAGGCAATAGAGTCGGCCGGCGGCGACGCTGTGGTTGCCTTGTTGAAGGCCCTCGCAAGAAACGCTGAACTCGAGCACGAGCTCGCTCTTTCGCGTGCGGCTGTGTCGAACGGCTTTTCCCGCGGCTGGCACAGGGCGCCGCCGTTATGAGTTCCGACGGGGAAAAGACGCTTCTCGAAACCATCAGCCGGTCACGGATTTCACCCTCAGCATGGCTGCCTGCCATGCGGCAATGCGTACGGCGACCAGGCATGCTGCTGGCCCACTTCAACAGCCGCCATGTGATGGAGAAACTCCTGACACCAGGCAAGGTAAAAATTCCGCCCCAGACGATCATCGACGGCAGCGTTCACGCCGGCTTGGACGTCTCCCTCGGGGAGCTTCGCGAATGGCACACGTTGCGGGCCTGGTGCACAAAATGCTCGCATCATGCCGCGGTGAAGCTGGCCGGGTTGATCCGGCGGTATGGAAAGGGTGAGCTATTCAGCACAGTCGAACCGGCGCTGTTTTGCACGAGTTGCGAGAGGGGTGGCCCAGTTCGGCTGGAAATCCACAAACTTCCAAGAAATTGAAAGGGAGCTGGCAATGCACGACTTGATCGACTTCTTCCAGACCAACGGGGCTCTGGTGATCGCCAACCCTCTGCCCTTCCTTACTTTCGCTGTCCTTTTTGGAGGCGGAGGATTCATCGTCGGCCGCTATTTCCTTACCGAACGCATAGCCAATCTTGAGAGCCGTATTGCGCGGCGAGATGATGAAATCGCGGCGCTGAAAACACGCAAGGGCAAGACGGCAGTGCCGTCACTGATCCCAATCATGGGTACCTCGGCAATTGGCGAAAACGACGTAACACCCATGCTGGCCAGATCGGCGTCGGCCGGGAACGCTGTCAGCGCCACCGCGTCAACGTCGTGGCTAAGCTTAGGCTGGCGGGGTCTATCATCTTCTGGAATTCAGACAGGGTCGCGGGAAAATTCCGCGCAAGATACCGAACAACGGGCGCGTTATCCATCAGGCGGTTGAGATAGCCGCGCGCTGCTACAAGTTCGAGGCCCCACGGACCAAGGTGCTCCGCGGCGTTCAAGAAATCCAGGCTTAGGGCGGCCAATTCGATTTCCATCGCTGCAATGTCGCTGGCATCGATACCGGCGAACTGCATTCGCGAGACCGAAGGCGCGGCGAGCTGCGTTTGCGGCGTCAGAGCGACCAACACTCTTGCCCAGTGGAGCCTCACTCTGTCCAGCCCGATCATCAGTCGTGTAATTTCTATCTGCCGGCTTGGCACGACTTTCCGTAGCAGGCAAAAAATGCCCGCTGGCACGGGGCCGTCTTCCAACAATTCGAGAGCGTCAAGGCAAATCCCCGCAACCAGCTGTCGGTTGATAACCGAGGTCGGTTTCTCGTCACCAATGGGAGCGCGATTGCCTCGGATTCTTTCCGCAAGCCGCATTGGAAGGGATCCAAGGCGTTCCGCTTCCATCAGCGCCCGAAACGCATTTACAGTCGTCAGTTTTCCAAAGTGCGCGGCTATCGTCTCCAGCCCTGCCTGCGACGCGTTTGCCTCTCGGATGAAGAGCCGCATTCTTTCGCATTGACAGTCGTAGGTGGCACGCAACTGGTATGAATAGAGCTTCTGCGGCCCCTGCAAATCACTGATCAGATCGACGGTGTGACGGCTGATCTTCACGGCCTGAGTCATGACAATGCTGGTCCCTCCAGACGAACCCGCCGCGCCAGCTCGACCAAGGGGTCCATCGACTGGAACAGAAACGCGTCAATGCCGGCGTGGTTGTTTGCCGTCAGCATAGTTGTGCGGCGTTGCACCTGAAACGTCGGACCGATCAGGTAGTCTCGGACCGAAACATTGTCAGGGTTCATTCTGATCAGCACAGAAATGTCGGCCTCGGGAAGGCGCTCCTGCGAGTATGCCCAATGAGGACAGCCGAAACGCTCGGGATGACAGCGCGCGATCCAGACCGCAACGGTGAATTCGTCATTGACGCTTACGAGTTTGGTCTCTGGGTCATAGCGCGCCAGTCCGCCGGCCAGGCCAATCGATGCCAGAAGGTCTTCAATGATTTTCCGACGGCGTCGATGAAGCTGGTCGTTGATGTGGAACCACCCATTGTTCGGGGGGTCAAATCCGACCAGTTTGTAAACCGCGTAGAGGCTTCCGAAACGCACCTGGTAGGTGCTGACGCTCACACAACCTGGTGCCGCATTGATAATATGTTCCGACAACTTTCCTCGCTCAACCAGCAGCTTGGAAAGATCTGCCAACATCCGCTCGTTGCTGAGGGGCGCGCGGGCATCCGCGACGGCCCTTGCGCGCAGAAACACCTTGCGGTCGAGGATGGGCTCGCAAGACTTTTCCGCGCGTACCCATGCAGACGCGGGATTTCTCGCCCTCTTGCCATGAAGCTTCTCGGATTTTCTGTTCCATACGATGTTGCCGATGTAGCGTTCGTTGTTCAGGACCGTATGCACCGTATTGCTCGTCCATGTCCGGCCCATCTCCGTAAGCACACCCCGCTTGTTGAGCGCGCGCACGATTTCGATCCGGGATTTGCCCTTCACAAACTGGCTGAATATCCAGCGCACGACGGCAATCTCTTCCGGCGGACCTGGCACCAGCACAACCCGGTCGGATGCCAGGCCTTTGTACTGTCTGCGTTTAAGGATGAATTTAGGCTCGCCTGCCTCATCCACCAGGAGGCGCCTGAGACCGTACCCCGCGAGGCCGCCCCCGCAGAAACCCATTTTCACCACGCGCCTTTGGCCGAGAAAGACCTTTATCGAAAGCATGCGGCTCAACTCGGCCGCCATGCTGCGCTTGATGGCCTTGAGCACGTCTGAACCGATGGTGCCATCGTTCGCGAACTGCTCAGCGCAAAATTCGATCCGTACGCCGGCCCGCTGGCATCGATATTCGTAAGAGGCGCTCTCATCAATATTCTGAAAGCGCCCCCAACGGCTTACATCATAGACCACCACGGTCTCGAAATCGGCTTGCCCGCTTTCCACATCCATCAACAGCCGTTGCAGGCCGGGTCGCCCTTCGATGTTCAGTCCGCTGCGACCAGGGTCCTCGTACGTAGCGACGATGTCGTAACCCATGATGTCGGCATATTCGCCGATGGCGTCTCGCTGGTTGTGGATGGAATAGGTCTGAGTGTCGGTCGACATTCGCAGATATTGGGCAGCCCGGATCCTTGGCCTCGATGCCGATGCCTTTGAAATGCCGGGGTTCGTGACCATCGCTTGGTTGTGCACTACGTTGCGGAAGCGAAAGCATACCGACATGGGCCTGTCGTTTCGTTATGGTTTCCCAAACAGTTTGTGTCGAATGGGCCGCTTCTGCGCAGTTACTCATCAGTGCCTGCGATTGGTTCAACCACCGAGAAACCATGTCTCATATCGTGAGCATGCGTGCCGCCGTTCCGCCGCAATGGAACCGCACGTGACGATCGATAGGGATTTCAGACGTTAAGGGAGACTTCACATGACCTTCCAAAAAGCCATTGCCGCCGTGCTTCTGGCCGCCGCGCTCGCTGGCTGCCAGTCGCAGACTGAGGGCCAACAGCGAGCCACCACCGGTGCGCTCCTCGGCGGCGCCGGCGGCGCGCTCGTCGGCCAGGCGATCGGCGGCAACACCAAGAGCACGGTCATCGGCGCGGCTAGCGGCGCGCTGCTCGGTGCCGTCGTCGGCTCTGCCACCACCCCGCAGCGCCGCGGGGAACAGCTCTGCCGCTACCAGGACCGCTACGGCCGCATCTACACCGCGCCTTGTGACGACCGCTACTACAACGGCAACTACTGATGTAAAGCCGTCCTGCAGCCTTGTTTTGGAGGACGGCTTCCAACTATCCTCCGCACTCAGCCGGGATGCGCTGAGATAGGCGTGGTCTCCCACAGGCGGCGAGACTGAACGACACTATTGCACCAGGACCGGCGCTTGCCGGACAGCCCTTCGGGAATCCCCAGCATGCCAGGACCAACATGTTTCTGAGCCAGATTTTGAAGCACTGACGCGACCTTTGCCAAGCTGAAGCCGGCTGAAGTCGCATGAGCATCCGGTCGCCCCAGTGCCACGCCTCCTTACAAGTTGGCTGCCACAGCGCCAGTGACGGCCCCATCGCTGGTGGAGGGATTGGCTCGGTTCCGGAGCTGCGTGATTGACTTAGCCGCGGTCAATCGACTTCGATCCAAGCTGGCGCATGGTCGCTAGGCTTCTCCCACCCGCGCAACTCGACGTCTACGCCGGCATTGCGGAGTTTCTCCGAAAGAGAAGGGCTCACCAGCAGATGGTCCATTCGGAGGCCGGAGCTTCGATCGTAGCCGCCCCTGTGTGAGAAGTTCCAGTAGGTGTAGATGCCCTTGTCCGGATGGATACGTCGGACGGCGTCTGTCCAACCATTCGCAAGCATTTCGGCGTAAGCCCGCCGGCTTTCCGGGAAGTACACTGCGTCTCCTAGCCATCGTCGGGGCACGACGGCGTCAATTTCGGTCGGAACGACGTTATAGTCGCCGCAGAGAATGCTCATGGCGCCATCTCCGAGCAACTGCTGGCCGTAGCTAATCAGCCGATCGAACCACCGGAGCTTGTAGTCGAATTTCGGGCCTGGCGCCGGGTTGCCGTTGGGCAGGTAGAGGCAACCCACAACAAGCCCATTAACCTCGGCCTCGATGTAGCGGCTGTGCGTGTCGTCCGGGTCCCCCGGCAGCCCGCGTCGACGTTCTAGCGGTTCCGCCCCCCGAGCGAGAATAGCTACCCCATTGTAAGATTTCTGGCCGTGCCAGATCGCGCCGTAACCGGCTCCCTTGATCGCGTCGGCAGGAAACTTCTCGTCAGACGTCTTGAGCTCCTGAAGGCAGACGATGTCGTACTCGGTTTCACCCAGCCACTTGAGCAGCACGGGCAGGCGGCCGTTGACCCCGTTCACGTTGAAGGTTGCGATGCGAGTCATTTTGGACTTTCCGTAGGCTAGGCTGCGCCCCTCAACGCCGAACCGGTGATTACGATCCACGTCTCCGTGCAAGAATAGCTAATTGATCATCAATGCAACGAAGAACCTCCGCAGTAAGAGTGTTCGCATGTCGAAAGTCGTCTGTGTCCGCACCCCTATACAAGCAACCATGCCCGCCGCTGCGCTCGACTTATTCAAGCTGACAAGTGATTTGTCTATCGCCTCTGGCGACCGTCGAGCGCATACGCCCATCACCGCACTGCGGCTTCATCGATGGTCAGGTCCAATTCCTTCCGCGAACGCAGCCGAACGTGCCACGGTCATCAGAATCTGCAACTCTTCCAAATCGCGACCGGCCTTTGTCCGATTTGTGATGGCAGACGAGATCGCGCGACACAGGCCATTCAACTCCATAGTTTGCCGAGTGGCTTCGCGCGAGGAAGCGCGAAGTGATGGTGCTCGCGATTCTGCGATCAGCCAGGTTGCTGGCGATTGGATGAGCCAAAACGAGTTGGCAGTTGAGGATGCAGGCCTGTTCGGCAGATACTCCAACTTGCCTGCTGTTCTCTTCAACGAGCCGCCGGCCGTTTGATCCAGCGACTCCACAAGCCTGCAGGCCAGCGGAACCAGTGCCGGCCCGCACGCAGTTCCATACGTTGGCCTTTTTTATTGGAACTGAACCGCCACGGCGAAGTTCTTTATAAGCTTGGAAGTCCCCTCAACCGAGCAGATAGACAAAGGCCCGTCACTGCTTCTTCAGTGGCGGGCCTTGCTTAATTCATATCTAAATAGCCCGGGGTTCCAACGCCTCGGGTTATGCCCCTGATTCATCCCTGGGGCGCCCGCCGCTGCCGTGAATGGGGCGGCGGGCAATTGAAACTTTGGCTGGAGGTGGTTCAGAACCCAGCCGTGAGACCATGACCACGCACTCTCCTGGTCTCCGGCCGTCGCAAGGCCGGCTGTCATAGCGGGCTTTCCGTAATGGACGGGAAAGAATCATCGTCCGGGCGGCCCACCAAGTGAGTTGATTGCTCGCTGCCGGCTTGGCTACGCAAGAGGGATCTGCTTAGGGAGATTACCCAGCACTTGGTTCGTTCGGTGGTGACGGATGTCGCTGATTTAGCAGCATAGACAGGGCTGTAATGATCTGAGGTAGCGCGAAAGGCTTGGTGATCATCACGCTTTCTGGAACACCTTCGGCACCCCAGTTAGGGGCGCTGTCCCCGCTGATATAGATCACCGGCATCATCGCATTGGTTTGCCTCACATGGCGAGCAACTTCCCAGCCAGATCGGCCGTCACCTAGGCGGATATCGGATATCAAAGCGTTGAACGATCCAGGCGGCATCAAAGGCAGACAACGCTTGGCCCGCGCTATTCACACCGACAACATCGAAGCCCGCTTCAACGAGTCCCCCTTCGATATCGAGCAATATCATTGGTTCGTCTTCAACGACGAGAACCAGGCCATTCATCATCATGAATACATCCCCTGGCGCCATGAACGGGGGACGGCATTCTTAGTTCCGTCCAGTCCCCTCACGTAGGCGCGAGTCTGGCATGCTCCGGTACGGAATAGCACCAACGATCCCTTCCTCCGGGCATGGGGTTCAGACCGAGAGACGAGCCTGCTAATTGACGCTGGCGCGGGCGCGAGAGAGGAAGACACTTCGCCTCCGCGAACGCCGACGGAAGATGGAAGCGAATTGCCGAAGCTGCGGCCGATGGCCCATATTCCACCCAGGGGTTGATGTCATCTCAGTCGCGGAATTGATGAAGAAGGTCTTCGGCGACGCCAAAGTGGTCGGGATCGGGAGCGCGAGATCGAGGGCAGGGTCTATAAAGCGATCCTTGATCGATCGTTTATCACGATGCGGCTCGGTGGATTTAGATTAGCCGGCGATCGCTAAGCCTATGTCCAGGTCCATGGGAACCTTGTCGATCGCCACAGATTGGTACAATCGGCGACAGCGTTGCACAGGCCTGTCGCTGACCAAAGACCCAATCTCTGGTCGGCCCGCACCTCGCCAAGGGGTGCGGGTCATTCGCGCCGTGAGAAATCAGCCGGGGAATACGATGAAGAAGCCCGACGAAAAGCCTACGCTGGTAAAACGTGAGCGCCTGAATACAGTTACTGCCCAAGTCGTGGTCATGGTATCGGGGCCGGTCACTTAGCCGGGATTGCGTTCGAGTGCATTACCAGGCGCGGTGGTTTTGGCCGGCGGGCTCTCTGCCCTCGAGAAGCCTTTGACGACCTAATATCGGGTGTATTGCCATCAGCCGCTCGTGTTCCGTGAAAGAATGCCAGACAACTTGGGGTGTTCACACATCTGACCCAGCACTCTGGCACGCTCTAGCGGCGCCGGCGTCATCCCGTCGGGCGCTTGGCAGGTTTCTCACCATCAATGATAGATCCAAAAGGCGGCTTGGCGGGCAAGAAATTTATTCCCTATTTGTTCTCATGGTGCACGATCCAATAACACGCTGGGAAGGCGACCCGGCACAACATGTGAAGAGGAAATGCAGCTGCTGGAATCCGTTACTGCCGATCTGCCGATCTCATGTCGGTCTATGGCGGCGGCGTGGACCCGTTGAAGCAGTCGACTGTAGCCGGTGCAAGCCGCAAGCGAAGGTCACGCTGATCGAGCTAGAGGCCGCGGCCATCGTCTAAGCCGATCATCTTCGCAAGCGCTTCCTTCGTCTGAGCCCGTAAGTTCCGTCGCAAGTGCGAGGCGTCCCGGTAGATGAACTCGCCGTTGACGTAAGTCGTGCAGTGATCGTTTGGGCACATGCCAGGACCCGGATCGACGAAGGACAAATGGTTCTCAGCGGCCAGCGATTTGAGGGCCGCAGTAATCGGTCGACGCACCGACGTGGCCCATTTGCTGTTCATCTCCGTCGAGCACCGGCGTCTTAGAAGGTTACTCGCCTTGTTAACAGCGCAGGAAGTCAAATCCTCGGCGGGCCCTGGCGTCGGACCGACAATTGTGATCCGTCGATTGGCTGCCGCAATCTCTGGAAGGAGTATCTGTAAACCCTCGCGTACCAATGAAATCTTGTCGGCCTGATGTCCGTCGGCCGCAACGATGTCGGTGAATTGCAGCCCTGACCAAGCAGCGGCCAGAACCACAACGTCAACGTCAGGC
Source organism: Mesorhizobium sp. M8A.F.Ca.ET.161.01.1.1 (assembly GCF_004792105.1). Classification (NCBI taxonomy): domain Bacteria; kingdom Pseudomonadati; phylum Pseudomonadota; class Alphaproteobacteria; order Hyphomicrobiales; family Phyllobacteriaceae; genus Mesorhizobium; species Mesorhizobium sp. M8A.F.Ca.ET.161.01.1.1. The sequence continues at coordinate 28,865 of NZ_SRTD01000004.1, forward strand.
CGCTGGCGTAGCATTGTGATCGCCGCTTTCTGCGATGACGCACAGCGGTCCTTGTAATTGGGCGTCTCGGGAAAGTTGCGATAGATCCTATCGCCGAGCGCAGCTGGGCACGGTTCGTATAGAAAGAATGCCGTATCTTTTCGCTGACCGACAATATCAAGTAGCGGGGCAAGATGGTCGGCATGGCTGTCACCCCAAAGAATCCCGTGGTGCTTGGCTAATCCCCACGGAGCGCCGAAGGCACAGTAGGTAACGCCGAGTTCAGGGATGTTGACCGTCTGCGGGCATGGCCAATCCCACATCGCTTCGAGGCTGCGCATCGCCAGAGCATCATTAGAAACTCGGCTGGCAAATCCGCCAGCTTGCGAGATCGCGTCGCCAGTCGACGCGACTATCAAGGCTGAAGCGGCGCCGGCGGTGATCGCTTTCAAGGGCACAGGCCGGAGGCGACGCACGGGCTCCTCGACGTAGCGCCAAGAGAGGGAGGCGATCAGAACCGTGAACAGCAAGATTGATCCGGTTTCCGTCGCCGTCGGTACAGCACCGCCGTTATAGTGACGGAAGAAAACAAAAACTGGCCAATGCCAGAGATAGAGGCTGTAGGAAATTTTGCCCGTGAAACGCAATGGCGGAATCGAGAGTGCAGATATGACTGGCGAAGGTGGACGACGCCAAACCAGCAATCCGGCGCCGAAAACTGGAGCGAGCGCATTCACTCCAGGGAAAGCATCGTCTGGCGACAAGCGCAGAATGCTCAGCGCAATCATAAGCAACCCCAGGCAGCCTAACCAATCGAAAGATGGACGCCTTGGGACCGGGAGGAACACAAGTAGGCCGCCAGCCCCTAATTCCCACGCCCTGCTGAAGGGGCCATAAAATGCCTGTTTGGGATCGGAGGCGACTAGATGCACCGCTATCGAAAAACTGGCGACGGCCACCACGCAGATTGCTACGACCGCAACACCCGGCCGCCCGTGTGAAATACGGCTGATGGCAAGCAGCAGAGCAGGCCAGATGAGGTAAAACTGCTCTTCGACCCCTAGCGACCATAGATGCAGCAGCGGTTGCAGCGCTGCCTCCCGGTCAAAATAGCCTGTGTTCCAAAGGAAGTAGTAGTTCCCAAATCCCACTGAGGAATAGGACGCACTTTTTCCCAAGCTAACATAGTCGCCTGGCAGGAGCAGAAACCAACCGGCGATGAGCGACACCGCGATAACAACTAACATCGCAGGCAGAATTCGGCGAACGCGTCGACCATAGAATTCGGTCAATGAGAGGCGGTTCGGCCCAACTAGAATACTAGTGATCAGATAGCCGGAGATCACAAAGAAAACATCGACCCCGGCGAAACCACCCGCAAAGCCGGGGACGCCGAAATGGAACATTATGACGGCGATCACCGCTACGGCACGTAGCCCATCAATGTCGTGCCTATAGTCGTTGAACTTCACGGATGCCCCTGGCGCCCTCCACGCGTCTACGCGTCGCGACAATAACCAAAATCCAAATCTGAACAACCTGCCCCAAAGCGGCGGAAAGGATTATCCATGGCACTTTCCCGTGAAAAGGAATCGCATGCCCGCGTACTCGCGCATGAGGGCGGCTATTCGAACCATCCAAACGATACTGGCGGCGTCACGATGAAGGGTGTCACCCAGCGGGTCTATGATGCCTATCGGAAGAGCAAGGGCCAATCCACGCGCTCGGTCAAAGCCATCCAGACGGCCGAACTAAACGAGATCTATGATCGCCAGTATTGGGACGCTGTGAAAGGCGGTCTCCTGCCGGCCGGCGTTGTCTACGTGCTCTTTGACGGCGCGGTGAACTCCGGCCCCGGTCGTTCGATCATGTGGTTGCAACAGGCGCTGCGGCCTGCCTATACCGGGCCGATAGACGGCGTCATGGCGTCGGGACTTTGGCGGCGCTCAAGGCCGACAAGAACAACGACGCGTTGATCGATCGCATTTGCAACCCGCGCATGGCCTTCCTGAAGCGCCTTGGCACCTTTGCCACCTTTGGCAGGGGTTGGACCGCTCGCATTGCCGAGGTGCGCTCCATCGGCCAGGCGTGGGCAACTGAGCAGGTGCCGCAGTCGGCCGCTTCTATGACGGCGGCCAAGCGAAGGCTTTCGTCGAAGACGCTGAGACTCCGCCCTCAACCGCGCCGGCCGATGCGGCGATCGGCGCCGGCATTGGCAAAGGTGGTATCGCTGGCACGCTGCAGGATCTTCAGAATCAACTCTCGCCGATGTTCTACGGCAGCGAGTTCATCATGAAGGTGGTGCTGGTGTTGGCTGTCCTCAGTCCCGCGCTGCTGCTAGGCGGTGTTGGATATCGCTACTATGCCGGCTGGAAGGCGCAGCACATCGCGGTCGCGCTGGGCGGCGAAGTCTCGGAATGACTTGGCTCATTACGCTTGTCGCCGGCTTCGCTGGCGTGCCACGGCCGATGGCCGGCATCATCGCGTGGGCCGTCATCGCCTTAGCCGTCTCCGACACCGCGCTCAGCGTCTACGAACTCATCAAGCACAAAGGCGCCGACGAAGTCCGCGCCAAGATCGAAAAGGAGAACACTGATGCGATCTACAAGGGCATCGACGCTCGCATGTCTCTTGACGAGTGCATTGACGCTGGTGGCGTGTACGACTTCGGGCGTCAGCCGTGTGGTGCCGCTACGCTCGGCCCTCGGTAACAGCCTGGCCCGCCGGGTTGCGTCGAATGAATTAGCCAGGCCTGTCGGCTCGGCCGGCGGGCTTTTTGCGTTTCAGCGTTTGACGACTTCGGGCTTCAATCGCTCATATGCCTCGGCTGTTCGATGCAAATCGGCTAATCTACCTCAAAAGGACATGGTGTGATCGCGGAAGCTTCCTCCGGGCGGCTCGGCGCCGGGGGCATCGAGAGGCGGCGGGCGCCGAGCCTAACCGGCGGGACACAGGGTTGGGATGACAGCATCCCGTCGGCTAGCCCGACTATGCGCCACCCTCCGATATGAACGAAGTCATCCGAAAGAAGGTGCGCTACCTATCGCCCGAAACTCGCCGGGCGAAGGACCCCAACCACCTCAAGCCCGGCGAGCCTACTACCTGATCGCTACGCGATCAGGGCCGGGATTACCGGCACGAAGTCCGAAGCAAGAGCAATGCCAGCACCATAGAGCTGCAATGGGACAGGAGGAGGCACCGCGGGCCAACAGGGGCGCCAGGACGCGCACGGGTCTACTATGAATCAGAACTGCGGGCATTACTGCTGCGGCCTTGGCTTCGCTGGCCCAGATCGCTATTTTGAAAAGTCCGCGGGAGGCTGAGGCTCATCCAGGCCGAACTTATCTACGGTGCCTTCTATCTCGTCCACAACACGCAACCAATGTTCTCGCACGGCATCCTTGGCGGAAAGAGAAATCGCCGTGATCAATTTGACCGCACTCGCGGCGTCTTCAGCGGCCACAACGTGCGAGCCAACGACCTCGTCACCGTGCATTTCTTCGACTTGGTATTTCGGCATTGATGGACGCTCCTTTTTTCAGCAACCCCCTTCGGAGTGGATGGTTCCTTTGGGCCGCACAAACCTTAAGCGTCCGGAACTAACCACTCCTATAAGGCAGGCCCGTCACGTATCCTCCCGCGACGGGCTTTTCACGTCGGTACTTAGGTCTTGAATTGCAACTTTGTGCGCTTCGACTGTCACATTACATCATTATGTGGGTCGGCCAATGGCGGACCAAGAACCATATCGCGGATGCGATCAGGGCAAAAATAGCAAGGTATGCCAGGATAAACCGTACAGACGACATGAACCGCTCCAGAACACGACAGTTAAGGACTTAGCTTCGGAGTGTCGCTTGATCGGAGCGACGGTCCAGCTCGGTGGCCGGCTCTATTTGCTGGACCGGGTGAATTTCAGGATCGTCGCTTCCCGCTCCGGCTCCGGCTCCTGTTCCGGCTCGGGCTCCGGCTCCAGCGGCTCGTGCCCCGGCTCCTCGTGATAGAAAACCTGACGCAGATCGCGCTGGTCGACCCGCTGTCCGCAGCTCGGGCAATTGTAGAAGTGGCCGTCTGACCGAATGAGGTCGTCTCGGTTGAGCACGCCGGGGATCGGAGGGCCAAGGTCGGATAGCTTTGTCATCGCTATCGAACATCCCTCAGTGATAAAAGTTCCCGGAACCATTTTAGGACATGCTAATTGAATCACCGGCAGTCGGTGTCGACTGCTGACCAACGTCCCCGAGACCTCGGTCGGCCCGCGTCAGTGGTTGGGCAAGGCGCGGGCCATCGCATTCGGACGCCTGGCAATTTGAGCACTCGCGGCACAAACTTCTTAGACTGGTGGATAACCAACAACGTTCCCAAGACGGGCGTGATCGACGTCATCTCGATTGCGGAACTGGCCCAGCAACTGTTCGCCGACGCCAAGGCTGTCGGAATCAGCAGCGCGGAGATCGAGGAAGACACCGAAAGCGCCTACGAAGCGATCCTTGATGCGATCGTGCATCACGATGCTGGCTTGGCGGATTGATTTCAACAAATCTAACGATTGGGAAGACGCACCGGAAGGCACGTTTGGTAACTGTTGATTCAACCATTGCTGGTATTTAGAAGGTAGGGTGACGGCTCCGACAGCGCGGTGGGATGTGCGTGCCGGAGCCGCCCGCGCAGTCCGGGTTGGGGTTTGACCGCGCTGTTCCAAAATAGGACAGCGCGGTCAACGAATCGTTAAAATTTACCGGAACTAATTAAGCGCATGCTAATTGAATCGCGGTTCCGCGAGTCCTGTGCATGCGTTTAAAGTTCATCGAGCCGTTGATGCCGACCTTGGTGGAGAAACCTCCCGAAGGCGATGGGTGGACTCACGAGGTGAAGTTCGACGGCTACCGGTCGCTGATCATCAAGGACGAGGAAGGCGTGCGAATCTTCACCCGTCGCGGGCTGGACTGGACGGCCAAATACCGAGACCTCGCCAAGGAGGCTGGCGACCTCGATGTCGATAGCGCCATCATAGACGGCGAGGTCATCGTGTTGAACGACGCAGGGCTTTCTGACTTCGGTGCGCTGCGCAAGGCGATCAGCAGGCGGCAACATGACCTGTATTTCGTCGCCTTCGATCTCCTGCACATCAATGGCCTCGATATTCGCGACATGCCGCTGGAAGAGCGTCGCGAGATCCTCGCCGAGATGATCCCAGTGGGACAGCACATCCAGTTCAGCCAGGCGCTGCCGGGCGAGGCGAGGGTTATCTTCCACCTGATCGACCAGGCCGGCATGGAAGGCATGGTATCTAAGCGGCGCGACAGCAAATATCGCAGCGGCATGTCGACGAACTGGCTGAAGGCCAAATGCTATACGGTTGAGGAATACGGGCTGCTGGGCGTTGAACGTGAGCCAGGCAAGCCGGCTTTTGCCCTGATGGCCGATCGGAAGACCGGGCGCTATGTCGGTTCGGCTTTCATCAATTCCAGCCGGGCGATCCGGGAGCGCCTGTGGGAGCGCGTCCAGGAGCACGCCGGGCCGCCGCCCAAGGGAATGAAGCGGCCATCAACACAATGGGTGAAGCCGGGAATCATCGCGCGCGTGAAACACTTGCGCGGCGAGGAGGATTTGCGGCACGCCTCGCTGCAAGATTTCCGCGAGGAATAAGAGCGTCGACGAAATCCTCCCGAAACTTTTTCATGTTGGCTAGATTAAATGCCTATGGCGCTTTATTTTTTCGCCTTTTCGGATAACGGCGAAGCTCATCCCGACGAACAGGGGACAGACTTATCCAGTTTCGATGCCGTCAAGCGTGAGGCCGTCAGCGCATTGTTCGATCTGATAAAGGAGGTGTGCCGGATGGCGCCACCGCAAGTGGCCATCACCGGCCCTGCTATGATTTGAGTTCGGCTCGCCTCTCGGCGCTGGCCGCCGGTTGATCCCACCAGACGTGCCCGCTGCCGACAGATGGCGGGTTATTGTGTTTTTTAGCACATGCTACAATGCCGCTTTGCAGCGAGGCGGGCGTCTTACTGTTTTCAATGGTAGTGCTGCTGTTCATGGCCAGCGGCTTCTGGCTTGCGGCCGAGCTTGTGATCGCAGGCGGTTGACAACAATCGTCGGCGCAAGGCAGTTTCCCAGCGAGGGTAAAGCGAGGAGCACCACTATGAAGAAGGCCTATGAGAAGCCAGCGCTGATGAAGCGCGAGCGCCTGTCGGTTGTGACAGCCGCCGTGAGCCTGTCGTTTACACCGCCGCCTCCGCCGCCTTGAGTTCTGGCTGACTTTCTATCTAGGCCCGCTTTGCGCTGACCGGCAGGCGGGCTTTTTCTATTTTGGTCGAGGGAAACTGAGGATTGTTGCGGACTGTGTCTGCAGTGGCTCGTGACCCGATTTTTCATGCCAGTACACCTGGCGGAAATCCCGCTGGTCAACCCGCTGACCGCAAGCGGGACAATTGTAGAAATGGTCCTGCTCGTTTGCGAGTTCAGCCTCATGCACCTTTCCACGCATTGAGGGACCGAAGTCGGCGCTTTCGCTCCATGCCAAGAGATCTGGGCGCTGGTCAGGCCCAACCAGGCTGTACTCGTGAACGGTGGTCTTCTCCTCATCTACCGCACGGAACCAATGCTCTTGTGCTGCCCTGGGCAATAGCGGTTGACCGGCCAGCGTCTCGGCGGCCTTAAGCGGATCGCTCTCCACAACGATGCCAGAGACCACGATAGTGTCGCCGTAGATCTCTTCCACCTGATACTTCGTCATCGTCGCCTCATCCCAGAGCGTGAGCAACGTGGTTTGCTGCGCATTGTTGCATGACACATAGGTTTATTTTAGCACAAGCTGATTGAATCGCCTGTCGTGAGTTCGTGCATGCGTTTGAGTTCATCGAGCCAATGATGCCGACCCTGGTTGAAAAGCCACCACCCGAGGTCACGAGCTCAAGTCCGACGGCTATCGAAGCCAGATCATCAAGGATGAAACCGGCGTTCGCGTCTTCACCCGCCGCGGGCTCGACTGGACAGCCAAATACCGAGACCCCGCTAAGGCGGCCGGCGACCTCGATGTCGACAGCGCCATCATCGACGGGGAAATCATCGTGCTGAACGACGCCGGCTTTCTGACTTCACCAGGCGTCAACATGACCTGTATTTCTTCGCCTTCGATCTGTCGCACATCAACGGCCATGATCTTCGAGATATGCCGCTGGAAGACCGGCGCGAGATCCTCGCCGAGATGATGCCAGAGGGACAGCACATCCAGTTCAGCCAAGCGCTGCTGGGGGAGGCCAGCGCATCTTCCACCAAGCAGGCATGGAAGGAATGGTGTCAAAGCGGCGCGACAACAAATATCGCAGCGGTGCGTCGACGAACTGGCTGACGACCAAATGCTATACGGTTGAAGAATACGAGCTGCTAGGCGTTGAACGTGAACCGGGCAAGCCGGCTTTGCCCTGATGGCCGATGGGAAGACGGGACGCTATATCGGCTCGGCCTTCGTCAATTCCAGCCGCGTGATCCGCGAGCATCTGTTGGAGCGCGTCCAGCAGCACGCCGGGCCGCCGCCCAATGGAATGATGCGGCCATCAACACAATGGGTGAAACAGGGATCATCGGGCGCGTGAAACACTTGCGCGGCGAGGAGGATTTGCGGCACGCTTCGCTTCAGGATTTTCGCGAGGAAAAGCATGCCGATTCGAAGAAAGGCAACTGAAGCGGGAATTTTGGAACCTGAGGAACTGGTCCTGCTTGGGCGGGTATTCGAACAGATCAAGGTCAACAGTCAGTCGAAAGAATCGCTAGACGCGCTCGCATCGCGCGTCATCGCGAACTATGTGGCCGGCGTGACTGACGAAGCCGAGCTCGTCTCGCTGTCCAGGCAGCCTCTCGGCCGGTAGGAGAACAAGATGGCGGTTGCCAAGAAGGAGCAGGTCCAACTACGCGTGGATATACGGTGTGTCCAGGATGCAAGGAGGGCAAGCAGCGTGTCGTGCATTCGCAGGAACACGCTGATGTGTGGCTCCAGGGCTTTGACGGTCCCCTTGGCTGGCGCAGACAAGGCCAAGCCCATCTGCGGCCAGATGGAGACCGAACTAGACGCCTCGGCGGTCGACCGAGACGGACATAATCGACCACATGAGCTTACGGCTTAATGAGCGCGCGTGGCATCGATTTCCTGTACCAATGGATCGCGAACACGCTCCTAAGACGGCAAAACCATCTGTCATCGCCGTGGACGAACTTACCGATCAGCGAATTGCCGATGCGAAAGCGATCGGCATCAAGCGGGTCGAACTCGATGAGGAAGTGGACAGCCTCTTTCGCACCATCCTCGAGGCGATTGTGTATGTCGATCCCGGCATGCCCGACTGGCGCAGGCAACTCGCTGGTTAGATTCTTAATTAGCAATTACTAATATGCGCGTAGATTAGCGTCGCGGACGCTGCCACGCCCGCAATGGCCGGTGCGGCGACGACTCCTAAGGCTCCTGCTGCACCGGCCACCCCAGCGCCACTGAACGGAATTAAGCGCTTGCCGTACGGCGCTTGGACAGCGCCCGCCACAAATCGGTTTCGTCAATGAGGCCATCCTCAAAGGCTTCCATGACCTCGCGGGCCAGTTGTTCCCTCTGCTCGCGGTCCTTAAGCGCCAGACGACGCTCTTGGCATAGTTGGTCAAACGTGATGACTTCCGCGTCGTGAGCGTGGGCAGCGCGGCGCAAGCCCTGTCAACCTTCGATGCCGATCCAGGGTCGTTCAAGGCGCTGATTTCCGATATCCGGCCGGGTCGACGGCGAGGCCGGCTGGGAACTTGTCCGCCATGTTCGGCAAGCCAATCCGACGATGCCCGTGAGCTAACATCCGCCGCCACCGAGCGATCAAAGTGCCCTCCACCATCTCGCCCTCCGCCAGTCCTCGCCCCGGAGGTCTTTCCCTACGTGTGAAGGTGGTAGATCTTGCTCACAATCCTCCACTCCCCGGCGACCTTAAGCAGGGATAGATAGTCGGTGAACTTCATGCTCCCAAACTCGTCCTCAACCTTCACCGTGGCCGCATCGGCCGTGATATCGAGAAGCAAGATTTTCCAGTTGGGGCTATTGTTCGGTGCCAAGTCCGCACCCATGACCTCGCCCACATAGCCATCGACGCTCAGCCATTCCACTGCGCCCTGGAAGTTGCCGATGATTGATGCCGACGCGTGAAACGCCGTTCGCAGCTTTTCCTGGTCAGCAGTGGACATAGCGAGGACGTAGGACTCAACCACAGCGTTGATTTGGCGTTCGTCGGTCTGCGACATCAGGCTAAACCATCTTTTCCCAGTTATGCGAGACGAGCATACAGAAAGCTACCGCATTGGGAACCGAGTTCGAGACATCACGTTGCTCGTGACGGTCACCACGCTGTGGTCATGACCCAAAAACGGAGGAAATGCGATGAACATCAAGAAGCTCACTATAGGCGCGATGGCGCTCGCAATGATGACGGGTTCAGCTCTCGCTGGCAGCACCTCTGCGCTCGACGATCCGGCAAAGATGTCGCCGTTCTTCACCGATGCCGGCATGAAAACACTGAGGTCCGAAGCGGATTTCAAGACCGCTTGGATGGCCATGAAACCCGACGAGCAGAAGGCGGTGATTAAAGACTGCGGTGATACAACGCTCAACAAGGCGCATGCAGATTTCTGCGCGATGGCGAAAAAGATGGGTGGCTGAAAGCAGCCCCCTCCAAACCCTCGCCTCTTTCTGGCCCGCTCCTCACCGGGGGCGGGCCACTTGTTTGTCGGTCGCTGTTTAGACCTTTGGTTCAGCCTGGCCCTCAAAATATTTCGATTTGCTATTTATCTATAACCTTGCGGATTTTTTCGGCGAGTTCGTCGATGGTATAGGGCTTGGTCAGAAGTTCCGTTCCGAAATCGAGAGTACCATTGTGGACGATCGCGTTGCGCGTGTAGCCCGTGGTGTAGAGAACTTTCAACGATGGTTGGACGACCTTCACCCTGTCGGCCAGTTCGCGCCCCGACATTTCGGGCATGACGACGTCGGTGAAGAGGAGGGATGGCACCGTGCCGCCTTCCAGAGCCGCGAGGGCTTCCCGCGGGCCTCGCATTTCAAGAACGGAATAGCCGAGGTCTCGCAGCGCCTCGGTTGCCATTGACCTGACACGATCCTCGTCCTCAACGACCATGATGACTTCGGCAGCGCTGCCTGTGTTTTCAGGAGCTGGTGGTGTCGCGCGCAGTTCGGGGACGCTTTTATGCGAACGGGGCAAATAGATTTTCAGCGTGGTGCCGACGCCGTGCTCGGAATAGATCCTGACGCTGCCTCCAGACTGCCGAACGAAGCCGTAGACCTGGCTCAACCCAAGGCCGGTCCCCTTGCCGACTGACTTGGTGGTGAAGAACGGATCGAAAGCTCTTTCCATGACATCGGCGCTCATTCCGACACCCGTGTCGGTCACCGACAAGAGGACATATTGACCGACCGGGATGCCATTTTCCTTGGCGAATCTTTCGTCGACATGAGTGTTTGAAGTCTCGATCGTCAGTTTGCCCCCGGCCGGCATGGCGTCACGGGCGTTGACGCAAAGGTTGAGCAGCGTGCTTTCCAACTGTCCGGCGTCAACCTCGATCTGCCACAGGCCAGCGGCAAGAACAGTCTCAATCTGTATCGGTTCGCCTAGCGTTCGACCGAGCAGTTCACTCATTCCTGACACAAGCCGGTTCGGGTTCATGACCTTGGGGGCGAGGGGCTGCCGGCGAGAGAAGGCAAGGAGGCGTTTGGTGAGTTCGGCCGCGCGTTGCGCCCCCTCGACGGCTCCTTCGACGAACATGTTGACGTTTGTGTCGCCATTCCTGAGCTTGCGCTGCACCAGATTCAGGCCGCCGATGATGACGGCAAGCATATTGTTGAAGTCATGGGCGATGCCACCCGTGAGCTGCCCCACCGCTTCCATCTTCTGGGACTGGCGCAGGTGCTCTTCTGCCCTTGCGCGCTCGGCGACGGCTTCTACGACACGCTGCTCAAGCGTTGAATTGAGTGTCTGCAATGCCTTGAAGAGGCGGGAGTTATCGATTGCCGAAGCCGCATGGCCCGCCAGGCCCAGCATTGCGGCCTCATGCTCCGCACCGAAGACGCCGACGTCGGAATGCCCAAAAAAGAGCCCGCCTAACACCTCGCCCGATCGGGAGGTGACCGGTACCGCCAGATAGGACCGCACCGGCAGGTGACCTTCGGGCATCCCCTTCCTTGGCGAATTCCTGCCATATCGCGGATCCTGCAGGATGTCGTCGGAACGAACCACGCCTGTACCGCGGAACGTAGGCTCGAAGACTGCAGTGTTGCGGGGCATCGGAAAGTTCTCGAACGCCGATCGCGGAGCGCCAGATAGCGTGTAAAGTGTGTAGCTGTCGCCGTTTTCGTCCACGAGATTGTAGAAAAATGCGCCGAACTGCGCTCCCGTGAGTTCGACCCCGACGTCGGTCACCGTCTGGACAATAATCTCGACGTCCAATTCGGCTGCGACGGTCGCAGCAGTGGCATTTATGACCTGGAGATGGCGCTCAATCCGCTTTCGGGACGTGATGTCGATTACCGTGCCGACAAAGCGAACGGCGCGTCCATTTTCAAAGAGCGCATCTCCGGTCGCAGCAATCCATCGCTCCTTTCCGTCATGAAGTCCGATGGTGCGATATTCGATATCATAACGGGACGAGCCTCCAGACTTGAGCGCCTGCCGCACGGCGTTGTCAGCGCGCGAGCGGTCGTCGGGATGCAGGCCTGGCAGGAAGGTGTGCTCGTAAGAAACACTTGCCTCCGGCGGCAACCCGAAAAGCGCCTTGCATCGGTCGTCCCAACGAAGCGTGTCAGTTACGGGATCATAATCCCAGATCCCGATCGCAGCAGCGTCTGTCGCTAGCCGCAACCGTTCCTCTGAGGTCCTGGCAGCTTCTTCGGAACGAACACGTTCGATATGGGCCCACGAGCGCTCAGTCACCTCTGTCAGCAAAGCTAGTTCACGTTCGGACCAGACACGAGGTTCTTTGTCATGAATGGCCATCAACGCCGCGAGCCGCCCCTGCTTGACCAACGGCATGCAAATTGTGGCCGTTATCCCGATATCCCGGAACGTCTTAGCTTCTGCGGCGTCAATCTCAGTCAGGTTGTTATTGATGATAAGCGGTCGGTTCGCACTAAGGTTGCTGACTGCAAGCTTGCCGAAATCCGCAAGGCTGTAATAGCCCACGATGCTCGGCGATCCCGGCGCGCTCCAGTCGCCGCGGATCGTGAAATGGTCCTGGTCGGCGGCCATATCGGCATAGGCACAAATGGAAACCCCAAGGTGTTCGCCAAGCCTTTTTGTCGTGGTTGCCATGACAGCATCGGCATCTTTGGCAAGAGCGATCTCCTTGCCCAGCCTATCCAGGAATGCGAGACGTTCCGTGGTCTCTCGCAGCGCCCGCTCTGCCCTAAGCCGTTCGATTGCGGTCCGTGTGCGCTCTGCAACCTCAAAAATCAGAGTAATCTCGTCGTCACTCCAGCGCCTGGGAGCGGCATTGTTCAGGTAAAGCAGTGCGACCACCTTGCCGTGCTCGGAAACTGGCATGTTGATGAGGGAGCGCGCACTGAGGGCTTTAAGGGCTTCAGCGCGATCATGGGTCCGGGGACCGGTCTCGGCGTCCTCGAGGATGACGATCTCGCCACGTTTCAGGTCGTCGATGTAAGAGCCGTAGTCGCGAAACTTCAGTGTGCCTGCCAGGCTCTTGATTCCAGGGGCGTTCCAGTCCCGATCGATCGAGATGCTCTCGTCTTCGAGGTCGATCGTTCCATAGCCGGCACGGCTGACTTCAAGGTGGCGCCCAAGTAATTCGGCGGCGGCATAAGCCAACTCTCGGGGATCTTCAATTTCCCGGATGCGATCGCCCAACGCTGTCAGAAGTTCCAGGCGCAGCCGCCCTGATCGATGTGCGGTAGCCCCCATTGCGTTCCCCACCGTGAAGCGCATTCAATGCGCGGCGGAGAAAAGGGTTCCACCAGAGGCGAAGTCCGGCCGTCGTCTCGGGCCGGAACTTGAGTTGATAGAGGGGTGTCCCCCGTCCTGCCTCGGGGCCACGTCCTGTGTGGCGGGTTTTTGCCGAATTGTGTTAAATCGAATAGCTGGGGCAACGCCTCAGGCTATGCCCCCTTGGGGCATAGCCAGGCCGCCGGGCAGTCGTTGGGTTGCGTATTTGCTGCTCAAACAGAATAGGGAGACCGGCGATCTTGGCCGTTGATCGAGCTTGCCAGCGCATCCAGGCGCATCAAGCTTCTGCTTGGCTCAGATGAGACTATCATGTCCTGGTCCCTTGCGGCTTTGAGAAAGGCGTCGAACGCGACACTGTGCCGGCAGGTCCCGGCCTGAGCCTCAGTCAGCAAACGCAATGCCTGTCGATAGGAAAGCGTTTCCTTGTTTTTCCATGCACCATTCATTGCACTTCTGGCATCGGCCACCGAACAGATCGTTCGCGTTTGGTTCAAAAACTTTATCTGCACAGGAAGGAAAGCAGTCAACTTCAACCCTCTTTGCTAGCAAGAAGGTTTGGCAAACTTTAGAGGGCAAGATTGGTTGCATATCACGCGATTTTTTGGCGGCACGGCGGGTCGTGCGGGAGCAACCTATGCGGGAACCGGGCGGCGTCTTGGAAGTTGTGCGGCCAAGGAGAAAAGCAATGGCCGACGCACAGAAACAACCACAAATGAGCCCCCGCGAGATCGAAGCGCTGGCGCGCGAAACTGGCTGCACCGAAAGCCAAATTCGCGAGATTGTTTCGCTTGTTGGGTTCGACCGCGCCTCCATACTCAGAGAGGCCCGATCGCTGCGACAGTCCAATTGATAGTCTTCGTCAGATCCTCTTGACCCTTGGTTTGCTGCGCGGCAAAAAGCGGGGAGAGCTTCCTACTCGCTATTCATCATCGGTAGCGCGGTTGGCATGAGCAGCGGTCGGCATCGCCGTTGGGGTTGGGTCAATCTTGGCTGGAGAACGATTAACAATCCTCGTCTTGGAGGACGAGCCATTAATCGCCCTGGACGTGGAAGCCACCTTGGTCGAGGCGGGCTTTAACGTCGCCGTAACTGCCAGTTGCGCCGAGGCAGAGTCGATTTTGGAAGATGTCTCTCCGGATGCCGCTGTGCTCGATCTCTATCTGAAAGATGGGCCGTGCATCGCGGTGGCCAAGAAGTTGGTGGGGCGCGGGATCCCTTTTGTCGTCCACACTGGCTATCTTGGACCCGATCGCGACGAGATATTCGCCCATGGCACGGAGATTCAAAGCCCTCCGACCCTGCCCATCTCCTCGCTGCGGTCCAAGCGTCGCTTGGATCGTGACCACCAGAGATGTTGATCGAATTACCACAGGGCCTATCTTATGCCGGCTCGGCCTTCAGGCTTGCCAACAGATATTTGCCGCACGACATTGCCCTGCGTCAATAGGACCATAATCCACGGAATCAAGCTGTCTTGCGGTTGGTGGAGGTGGCCTTTTTTTTGGGCGCTAAACCTTCCTGTTTGAGGCTCTTCTTCAGAACGTCGGCGAGATTGATGACATTCTCTTTCGGCCGCGGGGCCGCCTTTGGTGGTTTCTTACCCTTGCGTTTGGCGTCGATCATGGCGATCAGCGCGTCCTCGTAGGTGTCTTCGAATTTCGAGGGGTCGAATGTCGTCACCTTCTTGTCGATCAGCATGCCCGCGATTTCGAGCAATTCAGGATCGTATTTGGCCTTCGACAGGTCATGGAAGACGCTGTTTTCAGACACCATTTCATTGTGGTTTCGCAACTCGCTCATGACCATGCCTTTGTCGTAAGGCTCGATCAAAACCTCACGGCCGCGCTGATACAGGACAATACAGGATCGCGCCGCCACACCTTTGTTCTTCATCGCGTCGCGGATGACCCCATAGGCCTCGAGCGCTGCTCCGTCGGCCGGGATGAGGTAGTAGGGCTTTTCCAGATATCGGGTGTCGATCTGGTCCAGCGAGACGAACTCGCCGACCTCGAGCGTGTGGTCTGTGGTCAGCTTTAGCGCCTTGATGTCGTCGGGCTCCACCATGACATACTCATCCTTGGAGATCTCAAACCCCTTCACCTGATCGGCCGGATCGACCGGCTCTCCCGTCTGCTCATCCACATAGACAGTTTTAACCGGAAGGCCGTCTTTGCGGTTCAAGATCTTGAAGTGGATCTTTGAACTCTCGCTCGTAGCGCCGACAATCTTGACCCCGCAAGTCACCGACCCGACCTTCAGGAAGCCCTTCCATACAGCACGTGGCGCTACCATCTGCATTGATCCTGTTTTGGTAAGGGCCAACGGGTTTCCATTGAAATTGTTCCTCGGCAACAGGCTCGGACGGCGGCTAGGAAACACACCAACGCCAGGTGTCCGCGCTAACAATGATGCCTCACCCATTTGGAACGCTTTTAAAAGTCGCAAGTTCGCCAACAGCAGCGAATTGTCGAGGTTCGCTGTGTCGGGCGGCAAAGCCCGGCGAGCCCGCCGGTCGGTGTCCTCCGTTGGCGGGCTTTCTGTTTACCGCCGATGGGCTAGTCCATACAAGTGGTTGGATTCCTTAAGAATACTCGTCCGCCGCCTACTCAGGGAGGGAACCTAAACATCCAAACGCCATTAATCTGGCGCGAGCAAGCATGTTCGCGATCCTTCGCAAGGGTAGACGACAAGGTTGCCTTCGTCCTTCGACTGATCCGGCATCGATCACCGGTCTGGCGGATGGGCCACGAAGAGATGCCGCGGATTCAGCAATGACGCGGCCCTTGCTGCCATCGCCGTCGTCAGCGATTGCGTCGAGATTGATGGCCGCCAGAATCTGCAAGTGGTGTTCGCGCTCTAACGCAGGCAGCATTTGCACGGCCTTAAACGGCCAGGAACAGCAAATTGCCGGCAGTGCCCCCACCGTTGGCAAAGACATTACAGACCGCTAATCCCGCCGCCAGACCTGCCTTCATGTCGAGCAAACCCCGTCCAGCAAGAAATTGCCCGGTCTCGAGATCGGCTCGCCAGGTTGCCCTGATCTGTCTCCACCCCCACCAGGCTGCTCGCCAAGGCCGGAGTCACTTTTGCCGGTTGCGTGGCCAACGCTTCCAAGTCACCGTAGTCCCGTGTCGACACGGTGTCGTAGTGGCCTGTCAGTACGACCGTGCCGCGACCCGCACCGGGAACCAGCATTGCAACGCAGTGGCGACCGTCCCCCGGCTCGACCTCGATGGTCCAGATTTTGGCGCGATCGAAAGGCGGCCTTTCACCCAGGACCTTTGCTAACCATGGCCCAAAAGACTTCTCGTCATCAGTGCCAGTGACGCTTCGCCGTTCGGTCAAGGCGATGGCCCAATCTCTGGCGATGCTAGAAAGGGTGTCTGCGGCTGTAGGATCCATGGTCATCCGACTCAAATGCGGAGGCCGACGTTAGTGGATCGCGCGGCGCCAGCTAAGGCCTGATGTTCAGACGCTGCCATTTTTCCTACATTACCAGCGTAGCCGAGGTTTTCGCCGGGCCGCTCCTAACCACCGTCAACTGGTGGGACCAGCGGCTCCATGAAGAAAGCCTCCAATCGGCGTCTCACGAACACTAATCAGAGCCGCGTATCAGCATGGGTGACGCCTGGGCCTCGAAGAAGTCGATCGGGTGTGACGAGGTTGCCCAGACGCACGTCGCGTAAGCCGCCACGAAGGACACCAAAAGGGCGGTAACAACGGAGAGACGATGCATTCTGGACTGTCCTCTTTGCTGCAGGCCCGTCCACAACCTCCTGCAACCGGATCGGTTCGCCGTAAAGTATTTACCGTGTCGCCATGGTTGACAAAAGGTTTCGAAAACCTGTGGCATTCGCAAGCAGCCAACCCACGCCTGTCTATCATCGGCCGTGCAAACGTTCCGCCGCCCAGGCCTTGTCGTCAAATCCAACATCAAGCAGGCGCAATCATTTTTAAACGACAGGTCATCGCCCGGGAGCCATATTCCCCCACACGCTCACTGGCCCTGTCTGGAGTTTTGTCCGATGCTTGACCGTTGCTCGCACAACCAAGCCATCTACCCCGACGACCTGAGCGCACTCAAGCGCGTCTTTGATGAGCTTTGCCGTGAAGCGGACATTTCCCTGGAATCGATTGAGGCCAGCGATATTGCGGCTGAGCTTGTGCGGCTTTTTCAAACCGGCGTTGCCGACGCGACAGTGCTAAAAATTGCAGTTCGATCACGCAATCAAACTCTGCGACAAGCCGGATAGCCGCGCGGCGCACCGCACTGAGTTGAGGGAGCTTCGACCTTGCGAAGGTGATCGAAGCTCCGCATTTCCCCCCGGCTGCGCCGGGCTCCGGCCTTTCAATATAGCGAAGCCGGGCAAGCAAACGCGGCCTAGTCGTCGTTGCCCTGATCGATGACGACGTGTCGATGGTGATGGCGACGGTGACCCATCGTCACGATGACCGTATCCCGGCGGTGATGGCGGTGGCGCCACGCACGCTCGCCATTGTCGTAGAATGCGACATGCCGGTGATGGCGATGATGGAGCTGACCTCCCTCGTCATTATAGACGATGGCGGCGCGATGGTGGTGACGGTGATGCGCCGTGATCACCACGTCAGCCTCGGCGGCCATGCCGACAGCCGGGATGCCAAGAGAAAGCGCCAAGGCGCTCAAGATCAAAGCCTTCATGTTTATAGTCCTGTCTGCTGAAAACGGCGTCCCTTCAATAAAGGAATGTTGATCATTCACCTTTGTTCCCGACCTGCGAAAGGTTGACGAAAAGCACCGCTTTGTTGTGCACATGAATCGCCCGGCCGAGATGGTCTGCGGCTGGAAGAGACAGGCTCTCCTGAATTGATCTGGCTCCGCTCAGCCCGTGGTCAGATCCAGCCGCATCTCCTTGGCGATCTCAAATCCGGCGGCGCGGTAAACGCCTTCGCCGGCATCCGATGAATGGAGGACCGCTTTTGTGCAACCGATGGATCTCAAATAGTCGACCCCGGACCTTACCAGCGCCAGGGCCACGCCATTTCGCCGGGCCGCGGGTTCAACGAACACGCTCCAGATATAACCATGCTTGCGAAACGATGGGACCGCTACGTCGGGGTAGGGCAGACGTTCGACCTGACAGGCCAGTGACCCGACGGCCACGCCATCAACTTCCGCAAGGAAGCTCCCCAATTCGAAATGCCGCCGGCCAGACAAAATGAACTTCGAGGTGACGGCCTCGGCGTCGAGTTTGATGTTGACCGGATCGACGCCATAGCTGTCCCACAACGCTGTGTAATGACGGATCAAGGTTGGATCGTCGACCGGGGTCCCTTTGCGGATGAGGTAGTTCATCGCCTGACAACGCGGACTAGGTCCTGCCGTTCCGCATGTGACACGCTGATCGGGAAGCCCCTCGAAGAACGACGAGCGTACGGTGGCCGCCATGCCGACGAAACCACGCTGCGCATCACCCCAGGATTATCGGGAGAGGAGACCGTGTTGATGGCTGCGAGGGTGACCCCGACAGGGAGAGGTGATGAGGCCATTGGCTCGATCATTCTCCCGGGCAAGCCCTGGAACTTTTCCATGGCTCTGACGTTGCGGGTGGCCATCGTTCACAGCCAACGAAGAGGAATATTTCTGTGGGAAGCACGAGCGACAAGGCCTCGGGTCTTGCTAACCAGGCGGTTGGAAAAGCCAAGGAAGGCGCGGGCAAAGCGGTAGGCAATGACAGGCTCAGGGCCGAGGGCGAGGCGCAGGAAGCCAAGGGCAAAGTGCAAAAGGCGGTCGGCGATGCAAAATCGGCTGTCAAGGACGCCACAAACAAGGTCGCGTCCAAGATCAACAAGAACCTCTGAGCGCCGGCTGCCGACCAGAGGGGCCGCCGGTGGGGAGTGGTGTTGGACAAATGTCTTCCCACCCCACCTTCGACGCGCGCACAAGGCAGAAGCCTCTGATGCGCAACGGTCACCGTCGTCGATGCTGTCGACGAAGAACCGCGCAGGTGGATTTTTTGCGACAAATCAGTGCGTTGTTTAGCTGTGCATAAGTGTTTTTGACCGTTGTGGTTGCCGACGAGTCCTGCAAGCTCGCCAGATGATTTCTGCAGGCTTGGATGAGATCATGTTTGAGATGGTGGTCAGCACCATCCGCCACATGCCAGGCCCTTTCTCCGACAAGGTTAACCTCGTCGCCGAGCGCACTCGGGGCGTGATCCTCTTCGAGCTTCGTGTCGATGGGGATCGGCACCTTCAACGCATCGCAGCGCTGGCCTATCCGACCGGGGGCCTCGGACTGATGGCTCTCGACAAACCTGGCCAAGCGGTAATCTCCCATTTTGTGGGTCAGGGTTTCGATGACTTCATCCAGCCCTTGGTTCGCTGGAACCTCCTCACCATGGCTGAGCAGGCTTCCGGCGACTGCCTTGGCGCGACACTTCTGCTGGTCGAAGCGCTCCGTTGCGAAGGCCACTTTCTTTGCCAACCCCGCTGACAAAGATTCGGCATGTTTAGGTCGTTGCCGCACGGCAAAAATCGACAAGCTTTCTCGTGGCGCGCAAACGGCCCGGCCCCGGTGTCGTAGCGATCTTGAATATCACGCGCTCTTCGCCTGGGGTGCAATCTGGGTACTTTTGCAGACGGGCCAGAAGCTTCGAGTCCGGCTGCGCGAACTCGATGGCGATGGCTGCGGGGCCGGCGCCGATCCTGACGATGCCGGCACCGGCGGCGGCTTGTTTCAGCCGGGCCAACTCAAAGAGCAACATCGTTTCTGGTGGCGGAGCGCCAAAACGGTCTTCCAGTTCGTCGGCGAAGGCATCGATCTCGGCTGCGCGCTCGATGCGTTGCAGCCGGGAATAGAGGTTGAGTCTGACAGTGGCGTCGGGGACATAGTCCGATGGGAACGCGCCCGAAATTTCCAGGTCGATCTCGGGCTCCGATATTGATCTGTCGTCACCTCGCGCCTTTTTCACCGCCCTTGCCAAGAGGCGCTGATAGAGGCCAAGGCCGATCAGCTTCATATGGCCGGCTTGGTCTTCACCAACCAGATCGCCGGCGCCGCGAAGATCGAGATCGCGCACGCTGATCGGCAGGCCGGAACCGAGTCGGTCCAAAGCCAGAAGGGTCGAGAGCCGCGCTCTCGTCTCAGGTGCGATTTCCTTGCCTGGCTCGGTGAGCAGATAGGCCGAGCCTTGGGCTCTTCCTCGTCCGACCCGGCCACGCAGCTGGTGCAGTTGTGCCAAGCCAAATCGATCTGCGCGAATGACGATAATGGTGTTGGCTCGCGGAACGTCCAGGCCGTTCTCGATAATGTTGGTCGAAAGCAGAATATCGCCTTCACCATTGGCGAAGCGAACCATCGCATCGTCCATCGCAGCGGGTTTGAGCTCACCATGTGCGATTAGAAGCGATAAGTCGGGCACCAGATTGCGCAATTCGGTGGCAGTCGCTTCGATGTCAGCGATACGGGGAACGACGCAAAAGCTTTGCCCGGATCGGCGACGCTCGCGGATTAAAGCGGTCTTGATCAAGACAGTATCAAATGGGGAGAGCTCGGTTCGCACGGGTCGCCGCCTCGCAGGTGGGGTGGTGAGCAAGCTTGCCTCCTGGACCCCGACCATCGCAGCCGCAAGGGTGCGCGGTATCGGGGTCGCGCTCATAGAAAGCACATGAAGTCGAGGCGCTAGGCCACGAAGCTCCTGTTTGACCCTGACGCCGAACCGGTGCTCCTCATCGATGACAAGCAAGGCGAGATCCGCAAATGTCACGTCCTGGGCTGCGATGGCCTGCGTCCCGATGACAATTCTTGTCGACCCGTCGGCAAGGCTAGCCCTGACCGCCTCCGCCTCGGCCGCGCCGACCGTGCGAGACAGAAGCGCGACGGTGACGTCCGTCCCCTCGAACCGTCGAGAAAAAGTTTCGAAATGCTGGCGCGCCAGCACGGTCGTGGGCGCCGCGACTGCTACCTGGCCCCCGTTCAGTGCAACGACCGCCGCTGCCCGCAATGCCACTTCCGTCTTGCCGAATCCGACATCGCCGCAGACCAGCCTGTTCATCGCCTTACCAGACGACAGGTCTTCGAGAACGGCGGCGATCGCTGCAGACTGGTCCACGGTCTCGGGGTAAGGAAACCTTGCAGCAAAGCGGGCATAGGCAGCGCGTGGCGGGTTCAGCACGCGAGCACCGTTCTTCTCGCGCTCCTTGGCCAGCCTGACGAGATGATCGGCGGTTTCGTCGATCTCCACGTCGAGTTGCGCACGGCGCTTGGCCCACCCGTCGCCCTTGAGCTTGTCGAGCGATACCGCGTCCGCCTCCGCCCCATAGCGCCAGATGCGGCCAAATTCGTCTACGGGGGCGAGAAGCGACGCGCCGCCGTGATACTCCAGCCGGACGGCCTCAGCGACTTTCCCGTCCAGCTCCAGCGTTTCAAGCGCCCGCAGCACCCCAAGACCATGATCTTCATGAAGGATGACATCGCCAACCCGCAAATCGGGTTCCTCGATCAGCCCGGTGCGAGTTCGGGTTGATGCGTTGAACCTGGTGCCAAAAACGTTGGCGCCTGCAAGGACAGCCAGCGCGGCGGTCTGATCGATGAAACCGTCTTCAATGTCGGCCGCGAACCGCACGACGCTGCCCGGCTCACCATTGAGGATGTCTGGCCACCTTGCGGCTTCCTCGATTTCTCGCGAGAGCGTCCGTCCGACGGTCCTCGCAAGGCGATCAACGTCGGCGGCCGCACCGGCAAGCACGACCCGCAATCCCGCCTGGGCCATTTCGTCTGCAAATGCCGCTGCGGCCCTGGACGGGTTCGGTTCGCCGATGAAGTCGGGAGTCGAGGTCAAGCCGGCTGTTTCAAGGTCGGTTCGCCGGGGCTTCAATTCCGCATTCAAGGCACGGCGATCGAGGTAGAAACGCTCCGCCGTCGGCTTGCGACCTCTTTGCTTGTCGCGTGCATGGCGAGCTTCGTCGATCAGTGTGATCGCGGCGTCGAAACGGTCGTCGACGCCTGGCCCCACGATGATCGAGGCTCGCGGCGAAAGCGCAAAGATGCTGGCCAGTTCGACATCGGCTGAGAGAATCCGCGACTCGATACTCGACACATCCGCCAGGTCGGCTTCCATATTGGCAGCCATAAGCTCCGTCGCAGGCACGATTTCGATTGTCTGCGCCGGTTCGAGCGTGCGTTGCGTGACAGGATCATAGGAACGGATGCTGGAGACCACACCGTCTTCAATGAAAACTCGATATGGATTCGGGGCACCGGGCGGATATACATCGAGCCCCTGACCGAGCAAGGAAAATTCGCCGGCCTCGTCGACCCGATCGTCGAGGAGATAACCAAGCGACAACAAGCGATCGGACAGCGCGTCGATGTCGAAAGGTTCGCCTGCGGACAGGGTTATGAATGCCGTCGCCATCGCCTTCACCGGCGCGATGCGTTGCAGCGCCGCCTCTGGCGATGTGACAACCAGTCGAGCCGGGCTAAAGGCTGGCTCGGCCATTGCGACCAGGGCTGCAACGCGCCTGCCCATGCTTTCACGCGAGGGTTGGATACGGTCATAGGGGAGGCAATCCCATGGCGGCAACAGGATTACCTGAGACTCGGGCATGAACGCCTTGCAGCAGATGGAAACTTCCTCCGCCTGGCTCTCGCTTCGCGCGATGAAGACCACGCCATCGGGGCCGGCATCACGAACGCGCTCGATCAGCCTTGCGCCTATCGCCGAGGAACTCACACGCCATGTGGTCCGCCGCTCATCGGTGGGAAGGTCGGCGTCAGGCAATGCACTCCGACCGACCACGTCAGGCGGACGATCTATGGGTTTTGGCTTTGTCATGGCATTCCGCTGGAGACGTTCTGTGTTCAACTTGCGCGCTAGTCCTCCGTTCCCGCTGGACACCGTTATCGCCGGCGCATGACTGAGGAGGGCAATCCAGGAGAACTGTGGGATGTCGGATAATTTCGAAGTCGCTGATGAACCAAAATGGGCCCGGGCAGTTAGCACTGGATGGAGTTTGAAACGATCATTGGCTCTCTGGCCGCAGTTTGCTCGACGACGAGTTTCGCGCCGCAAGCCTGGAAGATCATCAAGAGCCGAGATACGGCCGGCATTTCGGCGCCGATGTACGCAATCACAGTGTTGGGATTTGCGCTTTGGCTCACCTTCGGGCTTATCAAAAAGGAATGGCCGATCGTTATCACCAATGGCGTCTGCCTGATCCTGTCGACATTTATCCTGTCGATGACGCTCCTTCCGCGCACTAAGAAGGACGCCGTGGCAAACGCTCTGGATCCTGCCGAGCCGACAGAGCAGTGAGCAGTAGACAGTTCACGATCATGCGGTGTCACGACGTCGGGCTGCCCCTCCGGATTGCTCGGCATCTCTCTGCCGCTCAATCTCCTCTGGCTCTTTCTGATCGATCGTGGTCACCTCGTCTCGGGCAGCGCCGTTGGCGTGGATGAGTTCGTCCAGCTTGGCCTGAATCGCCTGCGTGTCCCGGTGCTCAGCGCGCTGGATGAAGAGCGTCATCGCCCACGTGGCCAATGTAGCGGCGCCATGCCAGTCGAGGCTTTCCCGCTCGAAAATTGCCCACAGGGCGCCGTAGCCCAGCAAGATCAAAAACGCCCATGGCCGCGCAGAGAGCGTGCCCAGTTTTGTAAGGATGCTTCCGACGTCCATGCTTCTGCCTCCGGTGAGGGGGTGGCCGCTCTATTTCGCCGTCAACGATCAATCCGAAGGAAGGTCACGTCACGGAATGAAGCCGGGCCTGTTCGAGAGCGGGCCGGAGCATTTGGCGAAAGAGCTGGCTGGTCGCCGAGGCCGAGCGACGAATGTCATAATAAGCTTGAGCCCTGACGACGCTCTTTGCCGACATGTCTTTCAGACGCTTCGGCTGTCCGATCAGGGCCAACGCTGCCTGCGCGACACCTTCCCAATCGCCCGCGTATTCGGACACAATCCCCGGCCATTCGCTTGTTCCTATAAGAATTCCCGTCTCTCCGGTTTCGATGATTTCCGAGACCCCCCCGACCCCGATTGCGACCACCGGCACGCCGGAGGCCATGGCCTCCAGGATCGCCAGGGGCATGGCGTCGGCGCGCGACGTATGCAGCATCATGTCGAGCGACGGATAAGCCTTATTTGGTTGCGGCCAAAGGCCCGCCATGTGGAAATGCGCGCTTATGCCTGCACGGCCTGCCGCCTCTGCTAGCTCGGTTTCCATCACACCGGTACCGATCATGGCAAAGTGGATGTCGGGCCGGCGCTGCAAAATATACTCGGCCGCCTTGAGGAATTTGTCGGGACCTTTTTCCCACGCGAGGCGACCGACAAAACCGATCAGGAAATCGTCGGGACCAATGTTGATGGCCCGACGAAAGTCCGCGGGATCCGCCGACTGGGGATTGTATGTCGACAGATCGACGCCATTGGGGACCAGGCTGACGGCATCGGGCGCAAGCCCGACCGCCATAGCCTGCGACCATGCTTCCCTACAGACGACGATCGTGTGGCTGCCGGTGTTGCGTACGACGCTGATTTCCTGCGGTTGCAGGCTCATGCCATGCAGCGTCGCCACGGTTGGTGTTCCGGTCAGTTTACCGGCAATCGCGGTCGCCGTGTGCGCGTTCATGAGATGGGCGTGAAGCAGATGGACGCCATGCTGTCGCACGAGCGTGCAGATCAACTCGATTGTCCGCCATGGGGGGTCGTCGCGCAGAGGCGCGATGAAGACGTCGCGGCCCTCGATGCGCAGCGCCTTGGTGAACGCGCTCTCGAAGGGACACAACAGCGACACCTTGTATTCTTCCGCCGGCAGGCAGGCGATGAGATTGCGGACGTAGTTTTCCATGCCGCCGACGATCGCATTTCCCAAGACTTCCAGAACGTGGATCTGTTCGCCGGGTTTGGCCACGATGTGCGGGGCGCGTGTCATGAGGCGGGACTGTCTTCGGCGGATTGGTCGAGGCGCAGCCATTCCGATGCCGTGTAGCTCATGATCGTCTTGCGATCCGATACGCTCACCTCAAGACGATCGAAGATGTCCATCACCTCGTCGATTGCCGCCCGTATGTGACTCCCCTCGCATGGAAGGAAACGGTCGCTTCCGAATTGGATGGACCGCGGACCTATGACGTCGATTGCCTTGCGGAAGACGTCTTCGCGATAGATCGGTGGCGGCCCAAAGGAGATATCGAAACGAAACTGGCTCTCAGCCGGGTCGATCCCATTGATGCGATCGATCACCCCGACGGCGTTCGCCTCATCGCACCAGGGCCAGCCGAGGTGCGCCAGCGTTACCCTCAGACCAGGGTAATCCCTGACAGCTTCGTAGAAGCTGGGCCGGCAAAACCGTCCGGAGCGTCCGTCAATGAAGATGCCACTGTGGAACAGGATCGGCAGATCAAGCCGGGCCGCGACTTCGTAGACCCGATGCGCACAATCATCGTAAGGATACCATCCGGTAGGCACCATCTTCAAAGCACGGATACCTGGCAACTCGGCGGCGCGCTCAAGATCTTCGGCCGCATCATCGTGGAGAGGATTGACGACAGCAAAGCCCACGAGCCGATCCGTGTGTGCCTTAAGCAGGTCCGATAGATATCGATTGCCCGCCCTCAGCGAGCCGGCGTCGGCGAGCGAATAGGGCGGTGTCAGAAACGGGGCGAGCAGGAACGCCACGTCCACGTCGGCCTGATCGAGCGTGTGCAGCACGCCCGCCGTTGTCTCCTGGCCTGTCGTGTGGAGATGCGCGTCTATGATCATGAGTGGTCTCCCTGTTCGACAACGAGCATGATCGTGCCGCGTTCCCGGAAATCGTACGCCGACATTCTATTGAGGGTCGGCATCCGCTAGCCGCGAGGTGCACATGGCAGGCTGAGCCAGGGGCTTGATGCGGGTGAGGGTGGGCTGTTCACGATGGAACACTGTATTCGAAGACGCTGGCACTCGCCTCGTCGACGACCCGGTACCAGCGCAAATGCTGCCCGCGCTCAATAAATGGACCCGCGACGATCTGCTCCAAAGCATCGACAGGGTCATGTCCGTTCACTGCATGGCTGGCGACGAGTTCGTCGCCCATCATCTCGTCGATCTGGTACCGGATTGTTCGTGCAGAAGTGCCCATCGAACGCAATCTCGCAGATCGGACGAAGTTCCGTCCCACGTGCACGCTCACGGCTGAAGGACGCCCACGTGCATAAAAGACAGTCGCGGAAGTGTTGACCCTGGCCTACACGACGCGGGTGGGCATCGACTTGGATGCCCTGATCCCCGTTATCACCGGATATAGCGGGTCAATGACGTCGAGGTCGGCGCGATCAATCTCTTCAAAGGCCATGCCTTGCAGGAAGGCCGTCGCTGCCAGGACATTGCCAAACTGTTCGGCCACGACTCCGGCACGCCCGAACCGTTCCTCGAACAGGCGTCGGGCGGCGCTCTGCGTCATAGCCCAGAACCACTTTTCAGGACCATCCAGCGCGTCGATCGGCGTAATGCCAGGAACGGTGGCCAGCACGACCCCACCAGGCGCCAGCGCTCGATGGACGGTCGCCAAGGCCCCACGGATGTCATAGATCATGTGGAGGGTCTGAGTGACGATCATGCAGTCGAAGCATGCTGCCTCGATGTCTTCCTCACGCTGGAGGTCGCACTTGATTGTGGCGCACGGATTGGCGCTTTCTGGAGAATCGATGATGTCGGACCGCACCACGCGCTCCCCGCCGAAACGTCTCGTGTAGACGTCATCCCCAATCTCGGCGACGCGGCCCTTGATGTCGCCGGCGTGCCGTTCCAGAAAGCTTTCGATATAATAGCGATCAAGCGGCCTGCCACGATCGCCACCAAATGCGCGGCTCAATGGCTCGATGAAGTTCAGATCTCCGAAGTCCACCATTCCCGGAGCGGGGAAATGCTGGCGTACTTTCATCATTGGGGTCTCCATTTCCAGCATTGGGGCCGATGCAAGATATCCCGGTGCCGATAGCCGAACGGAGAGATAGCTCACCGCTACAATTTCCAAACAGTCAAACATGAGCGCATGCGCCGGCGCTGATCGGCGTCATGTCCACTGAACTCAGCGCGGCGGCCCAAGTTCCTGCTGTGGACGTTGCTTCCGCGTGCCTCCTTGTTACGCTGGGGAAAGCCCCATCCATTTCCTAGAAGTACCAGCTGAGCCGAGTCATGGAAGCGGCACAAAGGTATGCTTTTGCCAACAGGCTTAACTCTAGGGTGGCCGATAGTCTTGTCGGGCAGTTGATCCGGGGGCATGCAAATCGCCGGCATTGTCTCCGGTGGCGCCCCAGGGTTGATGCCTGAAAGGGATCAAGCAACGAAGCTTTCAGCCTGGACCGAGCGCTCGGTCCCTATGGTCAGCCTGCCGAAACTATATTGATTGCCTGGTCCAGAGTGCAGCATCTCGAGCGAACCGCGTTCGCCATCGATAACCAGATCGAGAAAAGCATGGCACATGTCGATGGTCGGCGCGGTCGAATTGACCTGGAGCAGGAGCTCGGTGCTGTCGGGATAGTGGCATACGAGCCTGATTGTCGAGGCGGCATCCTTGCGGGAGCCTTGCCCTTCCACGCGGATCGCCGCCCATGCGCGCTGATCCGCGATGGATGCCTTAACCCGGGCTGCGGCCGCCGCGACTACCGTAAGCCTGCGCAAAGCACAGCATTCCTCGATGGTCGAGATTGTGCGGCCGAAACCCACGAGGAGGAGGGGTCGTGCCTCACACGTCCCGGATGCATGCTCCTCCCTCCACCAGCCTCGCCCATCAAGAACGGGATGGTCAACGGCCCCCCGCGCGGCCAGTTGTGCAATCGTCTGTGCAAGGGCGGTTGGCCGGGCGACGCCGCCCCGAACGTCGAACGCTCCGCTTTCATAAAATCCGCTCCGCGCGGTCAGCAAAGAGTTCCAGTCGACAGCGCCGAAGACGGACCAAGCCGTCACCGCGCGGACATCGATGCCGCGAGCCCTGGCCTCCTGCGCCGCCTTCCATCCCTCCGCCAGCCAGCGAACCTGCTCGTCGCGGGTCGATCCATTGTGCAGTTCAGTGATCGCGATCGGTAAGCGGTAGCGTTGCCAGACTTCGTCGATCCGATGGCCCAACTCCGCCTCATGGCGGCGATCGGACCGGACTGCTGCGCTATCGACATAGGCGTCGATGCCATTCCCGCCGACGCGTTCGTGCTCATAGCGGTCGACATTGTCGTCGAGCATCCGGTCGCTTGTCAGGTAATAGTCGAGGCCGATCATGTCCGGTACGCATGGCTCGGCCGCAAGCGATGACAAATCCGCAGCACGGACTCCTGCTTCCAGGAGCCGGCCATGGAAAGGGTGTCGATGATCGACGCGCCCGGCCAGCAAATCCAGAGCCAACCAGCGCCGTTCATTTTCATGGTCTGCCTGATAGGCCAGAGCTTCGGTTGAAAACACCCGCCCGACATCCTCCGTCTGTACCAGACCCGCCGCTGGCGTCAGGCTGCGAATCGCCCTCATCGCCCATGCGGTCGCCAGGCATTGGGCGACAGTCAATTGGAAGCAAATCGCCTCGCTCGAACCGTGCGGATGCCAGAGGCCGTAGAGCCCGCTCAGGCGCGCCGTGGTCAGCGGCTCATTGATGGGTGTGTAAAGCTTCAACCAGGGATAGCGCTGGGCAACCGCCCCCGCATAACGCGCGAAACTCCCCGGAAAATCGGGATCCAGAATGTCCAGCCAAGGCGGGCCGCTGCCATGGTGCAACAGGCCGGCAACCGGCTCGATACCAAGTTCCCTGAGACGACGGAGTCTGGCATCCGTCCAGCTCCAGTCATAGGAGCCGGGCGTGCGTTCAACCAGTTCCCACAACACCGGATAGCGAAGTGTTCGGATCCCGAGTGCCGCAATCAGCTCAAGGTCCTCGGTCCGATGCAGATGCCCGGTTTCCGACAATTGATCGCGCACGATTGGGCCGACGCGAACATGGCTGCATTCCACACCCCCCCACATTTCGAGCGGCCCATTCATTCCGCTGCCTCGACCGCGGTCGACGCGCCCGCAGCCAGCTGCCTCTGAATCCGTCCAAAGGTGGCAAGGGCCTGACCTACGACTTGGTCCATGTTGTAATATCGGTATGTCGCCAGGCGGCCGACAAACCAGACGTCGCGGACTTCGGCCGCAAGCGCTTCGTACCGCTTATAAAGCACTTCGTTTTCGGCTCGCGGCACCGGATAATAGGGGTCACCGACATCAGTCGGATACTCATAAGTGAGGCTGGTCTTCGTGCTTTGCTGGCCGGTGAGGTGCTTGTATTCTGTGATGCGCGTATACGCTTCGGTCTGGGGATAATTCACGACAGCGACAGGCTGGAACTGCTCTTGATCCAGCGTGATGTGGTCGAACCGCAGTGACCGATAGGGCAGCGCGCCAAGCCTCCAGTCGAAATACTCATCGACCGGTCCGGTATAGATCATCCGGCGAAACGGGATGCTTGCCCTGACGTCGCGATAATCCGTCTGCAGCATGATCTTGATATTGGGATGGTCCAGCATGCGCTGAAACATGCGCGTGTATCCTTCGGCGGGCATTTGCTGGAAGCTGTCGCCGAAATACCGATCGTCTCGATTGGTTCGCGTCGGAACGCGCGCCGTCACCGATTTGCTGAGCTGAGACGGGTCCACCCCCCACTGCTTTCGAGTATAGCCCTGAAAGAATTTCTCATAGAGCTCGCGGCCGACTGTGCTGACGACGACATCCTCGGCGGTGCGGATTTCTTCGACCCGCTCGCGGCGAGCGGCAAAGAACCCTTCCAGCGCCTCCGACGTCAAATCGAGATCGTAAAGCCGGTTGATCGTATCGAGGTTGATCGGAATGGGCAGCAGCTTTCCGTCGACTTGTGACAGGACGCGATGCTCGTATGGCCGCCACGCGGTGAACTGGGAGAGATACTCGACGATGGACTGGGCATTGGTGTGAAAGATGTGCGGTCCGTATCGATGGATCAGGATACCAGCCTCATTGTAGCAATCGAAAGCGTTGCCGCCGATGTGACTGCGTCGGTCGATCAGCAGCACAGTTTCATTTCGCTGGGAAGCGATGCGCTCGGCCAACACACTGCCGGCAAAGCCGGCACCCACGATCATCCAGTCAAACATTATCAAGCGCTCCGTCTGAACGCGACGACGTTCTTCCTCGAATGGGCGTGCTCGAGGTGTCCGGCCATTGCGACCCAGGTCTTCTCCCACGACATGTCGACGAGGTAAGCGTCGACACGGGAGAGCCAGCTGTCGCGTGGTCGGGCCAGGACGGATCGGATTTTCACCTCGGCATCGCTTGCATCGATGATCTCAACCAGACCTTTGGCGCCGTAGGTTCGTACGACATCAACGATCGCGGTGGAGACCAGCGGAACGCCGGCGGCGAGAAATTCCGGGGTCTTCGTGGGACTGATGTAGCGGGTGGCCGCATTGAGCGCGAACGGCATCCACCCCGCATCCCAATGCCTGAGATAGTTCGGCAAATCTGCATAATCCTTGCCGCCAAGCCAATGGATGTTGGCGGCTCGCGGAAGGCTGTCGCGATCGATCTTGACGACCGGCCCGAGCATGACGAAATGGATGTCGGGCATGCCGCGGGCTCCCTGGGCCACCAGGCCGACGTCGAGCCTTTCGTCGATGACCCCAAAATAGCCTACCCGTGGATGGGGAATCTGGATCTGGTCGTGCGGGTCCTCTCCGGTCGCCCTTGCCTGATGAAAGTGTGTGAAGTCGATGCTGCTCGGAAATGGAAATATCGAGCGGTGCAGGCCGCGCTTGGCTTCGTAAAGGCTTTGGCCGCCGGTGAAGACGATATCGGCGCGTTCGAGAAGTTTCCGCTCCATCTGGATCAGTTCAGGCGGAGCGTTCTTGAACGCGGAAAGCTCGTCCATGCAGTCGTAGACACACACGTCGCATAGGACGTGGTCGCTGAACTGCAGCGCCATCGGCGTGTAGTACCACAGTGTAAGCAGGTGTTGGGGCGTCGCCGCGATGAGCTGGTCAACGAAATTTCGCTGGATCTTTGTGGCATCCGCCGGATCTGTCCCAAGCGGTAGGATCGGCGTCACGACTGTGATGGATGGCGAGATCAGATCGGCTCGCATCGAGGCCTTCGCGACAGACTCGAAGATGGGCTCCTCGAAATAAACGACCTTCTGGGATTTCGAAGCGAGAGTCAGAATGTGTTGAGGACGCTGGTACACGAAATTCCATCGCAAATGAGAGAAGCACAATAACAGAGAGGAATCAGATGAAGTTACATGGTCCTTCGCTACTGCCCGGTTTTTCATTTAAGCGTCCCTTAATTCTGTGAAGAAATTCTATTAGGCGTGGCCGTACAACAAATGTTAATAACGGCCTTAAGATGTGATGTCAGCTAAGGGGCTAACTTGGCTAAGCGACACTCGTTCCGCTGCTGAATTGAATTCGATGCCCCTGAGCGAGCGGCAAGTCCGAACGCCGCCCGGGCTGGACCTGCGCAACGCAGCGGGTTCCCGTTGCGCCTGTTCGCGCAACGGTAGAAACTCGCCTGGTGAAACCGATTCTGCCCAGCGCAGTTGTCGGCAAAATCGAAGTTTTAACGAGGGTCTGATGTCAGTCACTTTTGAAACAAATGTCTTCCCATTGTTTCAGCCAACGAACGTCGATGATGTGAAGGACCCGTGCCCGGTTTTCGATGGGCACCGATGGCACATGTTCGGATCAAGTGGCACGGTGACGAACGAGACGTGGAGGATTCTCCATGCCTCCGCGCCTGGGATGGAGGGGCCATGGACCGAGCATGAACCGATCGTGCTGTCGCTCGTCGGATCGGGGGTGGCGGCCCCCGGTGTGATCTTCGAGGCCGGCGTCTTTCATATGTTCATCCAGACCGAGTTCATGAAATCGGGCGGCCGCTGTGAGCATGTTGTCTCGGACAACGGCTTCGATTGGACCCTGCTGGGGTCCGCGATCGATGCACTTCCCGGTACGGATGAGGACGGAATCTACGATCCGCATCCGGCCCTCATCGGTGGCAAGCGCTACATCGTCTATTCAGGCATGCCACGGTTTACCAAGGTTCCGCAGCCCGACATTTATCTCGCGCGCAGCCAGTCGGATTCGTGGTTTGGGCCGTGGAAGCGGGTTGGCAAGATACTCGACCATGCCGACTTGCCTCACCACAATTCGCGTGAGCACCCTGACTATGAATGGGGCATCGAGGGTGCGCAGCTTGTCGAGTTGCCGGGCGGCCGCATTCTGCTCAACGCCACATGCTTTCTCCCCGAAGGGCCCCGCGGCAGCCGCCAGCGGGTCTTTTTCGCGCTCGCCGAGCAGGTCGAGGGCCCTTACCGCACGGTCGGGCCGGTTCTTGACCCTGGAGAACCAGGTGAAAATGGGCATTCGACCGTCGTCATCGAGGGCAATCGGCTGGTGCTTTTCTACCAGAGCCGCAGGGCCGCGACAGGTCATCGCTGGCGGTACGGTGTCGCAAAGTGCGACCTGGCAAGACAGGCATGGTCCAACGTGGCTTGATTTCACCCATCAACGCTGGACCCAACGCCCTCATTCGGGAAACCAAGCCGAACACCAACGTCACTTCGCCCGCTCTCTGCTTGCGTCACTGATCTTGCCGCGGACGGCCTTTTCGGTTTCCGAGCCAGCGGTTTGGACGACGTCAGCAACTGTGTCGATGATCGAAGCAGGATCGGTACTGAAGCCCTTTTTGTCGGCCTCGTCCTTGACTGTCTGGTAGGCTTGAGCGGCAACATCCTTGGCGCCTTCCACGCCTTGATGGAGCAACTCGTTCGCCTTGTCGCGGACCGCGTCGCTTGTTTTACCGATCTGTTGATCCTCGAAATCGGTGCGTGGAAGCATTGCTCCTACTGCCGTCCCGAACGCCAGGCCCACCGCCGCCAGCACCAGCGGTTCCTGGCGAATCAGATCCACCGCCGCAGCGGTTGCCTTGCTGGCCTGATCAACGGTGCTCGCACCATATTGGCTTGCGCTGTCCGAAACACTCGAAGCAGCCCCGGCCATGGACGACCGCACGCCATCCGCCGCATCTTCGACGATCGATTTCGCCTTGTCGATTGCGCCCGACAAGGCGCCGGACACGCCGCTTGTCAGGCCCTCGGTGTCGAAAGGACGATCCACGGCCCCGAGATCATCCGCGAAGTCGGGACGCACCGTCGAGCGGGGGGCACCATTGACCGCAGATGGCTTCTGCGCTCCTTGTCCCGCCATCAGCCACATCAACCCCACGCCGACGAGAGCGACGGGAAGCGGATTGGCACCAACCTGGGACTTGAGGGCGCCGAGCATCGAGCTGCTATCGCCACTTGCAAAGAGCCCTGAGAACTCGTCGATGAGTTGGCCTGGCGTCATTTTGTTGCGAATGGATTCAGCGGTGTCGGAAACGTTGGCCCGCGCGATTTCGGCCTCACGTTGAAGTTCGGCGGATGTTTTCTCGATCATTTGACTTGGTCCTTGATTACCTTTGCGTCGCTCTTCAGCTGCGCGGCGGTGCGATCCGGCGTTAATTCGGATGGTTTCATATTCGCGGAGCCTGTCTTCACCAAGAAGAGGCCGAGGACGGCGACTACGATGCCGACCAGCAGCGACGACCATCCGGGTCCGAGAGGGGTCTTCGAGAGCGCGATCACCAGGGCCTGTAAAAGCACCATCAAGGCGGCCAGAAGGCAAATGGCGCCGCCCAGAACCTCGATTGCACCCGCGCCAGCTTTTTCGGCCTTTTCCGAGAGCTCAGTCCTGAGCAGCCTGCCCTCGGTCTGGACCAACGTAACAACCTGCTGCGACAGATCTCCGATCAGCGTCATCAGGCTTCGGTCCTCTTGGCTGCCGGGGGTCATGGCGTATGCCTCCCGGCTGCCACATCGGATTGGGGACGATCTTTAGCGTGGGCATCCCCCGACGAGCTTTTGATAAAGCGACCCAATGCCAGACCCGCGAGCATTGCTCCACCGAACAGCGCCGCCGGATTGCTGCCACCGAAAGCGCGGACTTCGGCCAGGACTTCTTCGAAGGGCTTGTCGTTGAGCGATGCGGACATACGCTCAAGACTGCCGGCTGCTTCAAGGGCAAATTTTGCCGCCGCTTTCTGGTCGCTGTTGGCCAGGTGCTCACTGGCCGCGCGGACGGCGCCGCCAAGCGCGGCGACCGCACCCGTCAGGGTATTCTGTGCAAGCTGGGCCTTGTCGAATAGCGCTTCCTTGCCTTCTGCGGCCACGTCCTTGGCTTTCCGGGAAATATCTTCCTTGGCCGAGCCAAGAATGTCGGAGGCCACGCGCCCCGCCTCGTCGGCGCGGCCGGCAATTTCTCGCTGGGCCTGCGAGAAATCGGGGTTAGGTTTCGGTTCAGATGCCATGCCAGTCTCCCATGTCGGGCCAACCATCAGTGGAGGCCTAGAAACGAAAGGATCGCGAGCACGACGACCACCAATCCGATCAGATAAATGACACCGTTCATGTGCGTGTTCCTCCTGACGGGGCAACTTGCCATTTCCTCAAACGTTCCGGCGTTCGCTTATTTATGGTGTCGGCTTGAGGTACATTGAGAGTTTCGTTACTTCCGCTTGCTCGACCATGAACCTCGGCGACTTTTGAAAGGCAGGTACGGAAGAGTTGGGGCTTGGATCACCGAGCAAAGCATGCGCGCGGCCGGGTCACGTCCGCATAGGCGAAGACCGCAACTGCATCGCCAGGCCCATCCCGGGTCAAAGCGGAGAAGCCAGCGTCAGCCTGTCCGCCCACGCCATGGCGACAGTACCGCCATCTCCGGATCGATCATCTAGACCGCCAGGAACGGCAAGCCAGCCATAGATTTGGACGAAAAAGGGTAGCGTCAAAGTTTTGAATTTTCAGCCACGCGCTTTTGTAAGAGCCGCTTGCCCGCTACTCCTCTGCCATCGGATTGGCATCGCTGATGTGGACTACACGGTCGCCGAATCCACACGCGCGCCACTGAGAAGATTTATCGGAAGGGCAACATATTTGCGCAACATCTGGCGGCGTGCGCACTTACCGAGAACAACGATCTTGGCCAGTTCACCGCTGCGGCGGTCGAAGGACCGCTTAGCGAAATCATGGGCGAGCCGTACGAGGTTTCCGCGTTCTCGTTCACCTAAATCAGATGACCAATCCTGAACGCGGTAGCGTGCTTAGAAAGACCGGGGCGCGCCGCACGTTTCAGCACCACTTTTCGGCACGTCGTTCTGGCGTCATGTTTGCAGCACGCTTCTTGCCGCCTTTGGCGCCAAGGATTTTGGCTGCCTTGGCATCGGCATCCTGCGCGTCGTCGCCTTCCTCGCCGGTGGCAAGGCGCATGACGCGGACGGCATTGCCGATGACGTCGGTGGGTCTCTTCTGGCCTTAAAGTCCGGTGGGCATTAATAATCCTTCGCCTCTAAGCTCGTGACGATCTTTTGGAGCGCCTCAATCGTTCGCTCGTAGTGGGCAATGGCGTCGTCGTTTAGGCTGGTGAGCCTTCCGCTTGGAGACGCGTTGCCAATCGTCGCGGTGTCCGCGTGCATTATCCGAATAGTCGCTTGGAGGTATTCGATTTCGTCCTTGAGACGACTGATCATATCTTCGCGCCAGCTCATCGGCTCCTCATGCTTTCCATTAAGCATATAGGCGTTTACGCAATTCGGCCAAACGAATCAGGCGTTTGCGCAAATTTCAAACTGAGACACTCCCCATCGTCAATCGAGATAACATCCGCATCTGCGGTTTCAGGAACGTTGTTTGCGATCCATCGGTGGAGGAAGTTGATGGCGCGGGTGCTCATCTGGCGATAAGCTCACCATCACTGTTCGGTTCCGGGTCAAGATCAAAGACAAATATAGGCGGTTGCGTTCACAGAATAGCGTCAGGCACGCCCGCCGCCCGGTTCTTGGCTCACCGGCGGACATAGGCGAAGGTCCGCTTTTCCCCTTCGATCTCCGTCACACGCAGCCAGTCGTTTTCCTGCCGCCTGAAGGTAACAGGCTGGCCGATGTGGGTTTCAGCGGCTTTGAATGGCAACTGTGCCATGACCATGGTCGAAGATACCACTGATCCGGCCGCCATAATCTCAACCCGATACTGCGGCATCTCGCGCCCCCGCGATTGATAGCCACTCAACCGCGATTCAATCAGCTTGTCCTAAAATGGTTCCGAGGCCTGGACACGTCTTGCAACGAAGCAAGGCGATGCGCGTTGCGGTCGATCGCAGGTGAGAGACCGCCGAAAAAATAAGTTGGGGTATCAGGATCGAAGGCGCGTGAGCGGCGATGAAGAATACGAGGTCGGCTGTTTCGCCAGCAAGTTCGGCCTGTCATCCCGCAAGTCCGCGAGTTGGTTGCAAAGCACGGTAGCCACCGCGAGACGCTGGAACGAGAAGCCAAAGCGCTCAAGGCTAGTCGATGATCAAGCTGGAAACGGCACGCTGCGTGGTCCGAGCTTCCGCGGGCAGGCGGTCGATCCGAGAAATGTCCGTCAATCAACGGCTGGAGAGCCCGCGCCACCTCGGGGGGGCGCGGGCCGACCAAGATTGGGTCTTTGGTCCCGGCAATTTCCACGGAGGGGAACCGGCCGCCGTGGCTCAATTTATTCTCAGCAGGAAGGTTCCGCAGGCGCATAAACGTGAGCCGGCAGGCAATGACTTCGCAGGCCGCGCTGACGGTACAACCTGGACGGCCATTCATCTCCCGGGCCGGAACATTCCGAGAATGTACGATCAACGTCCGCCATCCGGTATACGGACGAATGGACGTGAGCTCGGATGCAGGCGTGGTCGCAAAACTGGGTACTCCAACAGCCAAATCCGCGAGATTGTTCGCTGGTCGGCATGGATCGTTCGTCAATCTGCGAGTCCGATTGCCTGCACGAGGGCAACGATTAGGCCCAGGACCTATCGTTGTGGCCTTTGGACGTGGGGTCGTGTCGGACCGCTTTTCACTCCGCGCCCGTCCACGAAGATCTGTCCAAAGGGAACTAATAACCGATCGGTTAGTTCCAGTGGATGAACCTGAGTCAACTTTCATCGGACCTCGATAAGGCGTTCGCATCGCTGGCGGACCCCACACGCCGCGCCATTCTGGAGCGGCTGACGCACGAGGGGGAAGTCGCCGTCGGAGAGTTGGCTGAACGCTTCCCGACCTCGCTGACAGCAGTGATCAAGCATATCGACGTGTTGTGTGACGCGGGTTTGGTACGACGTACACGCCGTGGCCGAAACGTCTGCTGCAGTCTCGTGCCGGCCCCAATGGCCGAAGCCAAGGCGTGGCTGGAGCGCAACCTCGCCTTTTGGAACTCTAGCTTCGACAGGCTCGGCGAAATCGTGGATGGAGACAAGGAATGAAGGGGGCAAAGCTTCAGATCGTTCGACGCTTTCGAGCATCGCCGGAAAAGGTCTTTGCAGCATGTACCAATCCTTCTGTCATGGCTCGCTGGTTCGGGCCAAAGGATTTTCGCGTGATTGAACTGAACGCCGACGTGCGAAAAGACGGCACTTTCGCCTTCCGCATGGTTGGGCCGCCTGGTGAGATGGCGGCTGAAGGGACCTATGAGGTTGTCGAGCGGCCGACACGGCTGGTGCATACGTGGCTCTGGACGGACGGGCCGGCAACGTTTCCTCCAGATGGCATCGTGTCCCGCATTAGCTATGATTTCTCCGCTGACGGCACGGGCACACGCCTGACCTTCACGCAGGAGGGTCTCCGCGACCAGGATGAGGCCGATAGTCACGAGCAGGGTTGGGACGAGGCGCTCGACAAACTTGGAGCGATCCTTGGGGAACCGGCATGATCTCAGTCTCTAGCATGAACGCGGGCAAGCGGCCCGAGTTTCTTACGGATTCGCAGGAGGCGATGAAATCCGGGCGCGCCGGGCTCGGGCGCCGGTAACGTCGTCGTCTCTGCGGATCCGTTCGAGGACGTCCGCGTGAACGTCTAGGAGGAAGGGGACTCGGCGAAAGCGATGCTCGCATTTGGCGGTGGTGGTTCCGACAGCGCAATGACGGAAGTGATCGTCAACGCCTGTGTACGTCGACACTCAGTAGGGAAAAGCGGTCCAGCCTGGGAGGCCTGAAGGACAAGAGTGTTCGAAACAGCAGTGAGGAGATCCCTGACTATGGAAGCAATTCAGCTCTCACGCCGCTCGCTGCTTCGCAGCGCCGCTCTATCGCTGGCCTTTAGCGCGATGCCCGCCTTCGCGAAGCAGCCGGACGAGTTCTCGCCATTTTCCTTCCACGCCCCTGATGACGTGCTGAGCGACTTGAAACGGAGGCTTCAAACAGTTCGCTTCCCGGAAGCCGCCACCGAGCCCGGCTTTGCCCAAGGTCCCCAAATTGAAAAGCTGCAGGTACTGACAACATATTGGCGCGACCGATATGACTGGCGTCGGACCGAAGTCCGTCTGAACGGTTGGCCGCAGTTTAAGACCGAGATCGACGGGCTTGGCATTCACTTCCTCCATGTGCGCTCGAAGCAGGAGAACGCGCTCCCGATCATTCTCACGCATGGCTGGCCAAGCACCATCCTGTTATTCCAAGAGATCATCGAACCCCTGACCGATCCGACAGCGCATGGCGGCAAAGCTGAAGACGCTTTTCACGTGGTCATCCCTTCGCTACCGGGCTTCGGCTTCTCGGATAAGCCAAGTGAGCCTGGTTGGAACGCTGGCCGCACGGCGCGCGCCTGGACGGAACTGATGCAACGGCTCGGCTATGGCCGTTATGTCGCGCAAGGCGGAGATTGGGGTGCCTTTGTCACAACGGCCCTCGCACAGCAGAAGCCGCAAGGGCTGGAGGCGATCCATCTGAACTTCGCTCAGACCATTCCCGACAAGATCCCGGAGAAACTGGAGCCTGACCAGAAGAAGGCCGTGGATGCATTCAAAAAATTCCAGGAGACCGGCTTCGGCTACGCCATGCTACAGGCGACCAAGCCGCAGTTGGCCGGTTACCTTCTCAGTGACTCACCGATGGCACAGGCGGCCTGGCTATATGACATCTTTGACGGTGGGACCGGAGCCACCGGCAAGCCTGAGGACTTCCTGTCGCTCGATCATATGCTCGACGAGATCACGCTCTATTGGCTTACAAATTCCAGCGCGTCGTCGGCGCGTTTCTATCACGAGCAGGCGGCGATCCTTAAAGGGCGAAACAATCCCGGCGTTGTTGAACTGCCGGTAGGCGTCAGTGTTTTTCCGCACGATCTGCCGCCAGCGAAAAGCTGGGCGCCGTTAGTCTATCCGAACCTGTTCTACTGGAACGAGCTCAACCAAGGTGGACACTTCGCACAGCTCGAGGTGCCTGACCTGTTCGTTGCCGAGCTACGAAGCTGCTTTAGCAAATTTAGATGAGGAGATAGCCATGCTTGGACCGCTTGATGCCGTTAAGATAGCTTTGCAGGCCTATGCCGACAAAGACCGCGACGCGATAGAGGCGGTCATCGGCGATCCCTACAGCTTCACCAGTCCGCTGGACAATGCGCTAAGCCGCAAGACCTACTTCACACGGTGCTGGCCAAACAGTGAAGCCTGCACCGGGATGAAATTTATTCACGGCGCCGAGCAGGGGCACTGGGCTTTCATTGTCTATGAGACCAGCACCGGCGGCAAGACTTTCCGAAACACCGAGCTGCATCGCGTCGAGAACGGTCGCATCCTTGAAACCCAGGTCTATTTCGGTTGGGACGTGCCGCATAAGGCCGAACCGGGCGGCTTCCTGCAAGATGACGCGAGCGGCCACTCCTAACCGCCCGCTAACCTACTTTGAAGGACACAACGACCGCACCTTTGCCGGATGAATCGACCGGAGCCGAAGCAACAATGAACGATCCAAGGGGATATCGAGCGCTCTGCGAATACTCGATCGATCGCTGCTACCCCGCTTGTGCCGTTGGCCCTTCCCGAAGCGCTCCAGGAATTGGGGCTGTCAATCGTGGCATTTCAATCTTGTCCCAATGGGCGGCCTTAGCCCGCCTTTAGCGCAAGGAAATCGCCGGACAAACCTGACCAGGTGTTGGCCTGGACGGGCACGTGGCAATCCGGCAGTCCGACGCACCATCCGTTGCGCTGGCGCTGGCTCGCTGGACGCCGTTAATTGCTTGCACCAGCCTTTCTGAGCGATGCACATGAGATTTTGGACGTCTGAAGGTCCGTTATTGTTCACTCACGAACAAAAGCTGACTCCCCGCTTTCGCCCCAACCAGGCGATGCGGGGGCGGTTGAGAATTAGGCCTGCCAAGGCCATTTTGCGCATTCGTTCCGAACCTGAGTACGACTAAGACCCAGGTCTGCAAGCTGATGGTCTTCGAGCTCGGCCAATTGTTCGCGTTGGCAGTGGAGTTGGATCCAGCGCGATACCATCACAATCGCTCCTGTCACATTGTTGACGATGTGACGCACATGTGTCGCCATTGACGGCGAAGGCCTCCGCGCGTCAGTCAGCGGGTGATTGAACATTTCTCATCCTTTCGCGGCATCCATGTTGACCTGTGCCGCTGAAATGCGCCAATCTACGGGCGCGCGCAAAGCATGGTTTCTCGTGCTAGTCTCAATTTTTCTCATGATGTGGTGCGAAATTGGCTCGCCGACTGCCATCGCTCAATGCCCTCAAAGCCTTCGAAGCGGCGGCACGCCATGAGAGCTTCACCAAGGCGGCGGAAGAGCTGTCCGTGACGCAGGGGGCGGTGAGCCATCAGGTGAAGGCGCTGGAGCTCGAATTGGGCCTCCGGCTGTTCGATCGCGAACGTCAAAAGCTGACCATTACGCGGGCCGGGCTCTCCTATCTGGAGGTGGTGCGCGATGCGTTCGATAGCATAGCTCTCGGCACGCAGCGCATCCAGCATCTCTCACGGGCCGGAGCGCTGACCGTCAGCACGTCGCCCGACTTTGCCGCCAAATGGTTGGTCAACCGCCTTGGCCGGTTTGCCGAGACGCATCCAGCCATCGATCTCAGGATTTCCGCAACCATGCATCACGTCGACTTCGCCAGAGAGGATGTCGACCTTGCGGTGCGGCATGGCGATGGCAACTGGCCGGGGCATGAAGTTGTCCGCCTGTCCTCCGAGGAACTGTTCGCGGTCTGCAGTCCCCAGCTGCACCAGAGGATGCGCGAGCCGTCCGATGTGCTGAAATTTCCGTTGCTGCATCTTGATGACCGAAAGGATTGGTCGGAATGGCTCGAGGCCGCTGGCGTGGTCGATGCCGAACTCTCCCACGGACCGGTCTTGAACCGCGCCAGCATGGTCATAGACGCCGCTGTCGACGGCCAGGGCGTCGCTCTCGCCCGCACGACGCTTGCAGCGTGGGACCTCATCAACGGGCGCCTCGTCAGGCCGTTCGCCACGGCTCTGCGATTGTCCAAGACCTACTGGGTCGTGTGTCCCAAGGCGACGTCGATGCTGCCCAAGATCACGACATTCCGCGACTGGCTGTTGGCCGAGGCCGCTGATGACGTACGTCGCCTCAAGACGCCCGTCCCATAGTAGTACTTCCAGGGAGGCGTCGGCGGCAATGACGTGCGATTAGGTCGAATCTAATCCACTACCGCGCTGCATTAAGAAATTGAGAACACAGCTACATATGGTAGTCGCCACCGAAGCGCGCTGGGATCGGGAAAAGGCACTTGTCGCCGAGATTCTCGACCTGTGCGCCAAACTCCGAGGCGAGGGCATGCCGCTGACGCGGTCGGAGGCATCTTGACAGTCCGATGCTCCTTCAGGCAGCGCCGCCAAAGCGGTTGACCCTGAAATCGTCCAGCGGCGTTTCGCAGCGGCCGGTCGTGATGAGCTCGGCCATGACATCGCCGACGCCCGGTCCGAGCTGGAAGCCGTGTCCGCTGAAGCCGAAGGCATGGAACAGGCCGGGCGTCGTCGTCGACCGTCCCATGACCGGCAGCATGTCCCTGACATAGCCCTCGCAACCGGACCATGTGCGGATGATCGTGGCCTGCGCGATGGCCGGCAGCAGCCGCGCGACGGCGCGCAATTGCGCGGGCAGGCGCTTGGGGTCGGTGGCCGCATGGCCGGGATCGAGATCCATCGTCACTCTTTCGGCAGCTCCGCCGAACACGATGTTGCCGCGCTCGACCTGGCGCAGATAGGCGCCATGGTCCTTGTCGCGCGTCCAGATGCCGACCACCGGCAGAATCCGGTGCGGCAGCGGCTCGGTCACGCCCATCTGCGGGCCGCGGGCGTCAAGCGGCACCGCTTCGCCGAACTGCGCGGCGATGCGCGCGCCCCAGGCGCCGGCGGTGTTGAGCAGGTTTTCGGCATCGAATGTGCCTTTTGAGCTGGCGACGGCGAAGCTGGAGCCGGTGTGCCTGATCGTCTGGACCTCCGCGTTCTCGACGATTTCCGCGCCCAGTCTGCGGGCGGCTTCGGCAAAGGCCGGTGCGATCAGCCTGGGATTGCCGCTGCCATCATGCGGCGAGAACGACGCTGCGATCGCGCCGGGGCCGAGGCCTGGAAAACGGGAACGGATTTCATTAGGGCCAAGTTCCTCCAGCTCAAGCCCCCAGGGCCGCGCCGCTTCGGCATAGGCCCGCATGTCGGCAAGGCTTCCCTCGTCGAAGATCAGCCGGATGTGGCCGGTGGCGCGGAATTCGACGTCGCGGCCAAACATTTTTTCGGCCTCGCCCCACAGGCGGAGCGAGCGATGGGCGAGCGGAAGCTGTGATAGATGCCGCCCCGTGCGACGGATGTTGCCGAACGAGGCGACGGTTGCACCGCTGCCGATCCGGTTGCGCTCGACCAACGCCACGCGCGCACCGCGCCTGGCGAGGAAATAGGCCGAAGCTGCTCCCATCAGCCCGCCGCCCAGCACGATCACATCCATAGTCGTTCCTTAGCGCTGACGGCCGATCCTTGGAGCATCCATCTTGTCCGCGCCGTGCTGTTGCGTCAAAGATGGGTTTGGAGAGAAGCCATAACCCTTACCTATGGAGTGGCCATGCGAGCCCGGCAGCTCGAAGTGTTCATCGCCGTCATGCGCGCCGGCACCGTGACCGCTGGGGCGCGGATGCTGAATATTTCCCAGCCCGCGCTCAGCCAGATCCTGCTCCATGCCGAGGACGAACTCGGCTTCACTTTGTTCGAGCGGGTGAAGGGCCGGCTGCGGCCGACCCCGGAGGCGCTCGAGATATTTCCCGATGCCGAGAGACTGTCGGCTGGACTTGAGGGCTTGCGCCGCAAGACCACTGACTTGCGTCTTGGCCGGGCAGGGCTGGTGCGGGTCGCCGCCTCGCCGCCGCCGGCCATGGCGATATTGCCGCGTGCGTTCACCAAATTCCGGGTCCAGCACCCCAACATGATGCTGCGAGCCCATAGCGCGCCGATCGCCGCGATCGTCGACATGCTTCGCGCCGGCGATGCCAGCCTCGGCATCGCCCTGGACGATCGGCTGCCGCCGGATATCGAGGCTGAGGTAATCGGCAGCGTCGGCTTCGCATGTCTGCTGCCAGCCGGGCATGCCTTGCAGCGGAAAACCGAGCTGACACTCGCCGACCTCGCCGGGGAGGAGTTGATATCCTACCGCGGCAACACCCGTCCCGCCGACGAACTGGCCCACGCAGCCCGCACTCAGGGTGTCAGGTTTTCGCCGTCGCTCGAGATCGACGTCTCGATCTCCGCAATCGGCTTTGTCCAGGCCGGCCTGGGCATCGCCTTGGTCGACGCGCTGCTGCCGTGGCACCAGTTTTCCGGGCTCGCGGTCAGGCCGCTGGCTGCCGGACCGGAATTCCCGGTCGCGCTGCTTACCTCACGCGCCCGAGCCCTTTCGCGGGTCGACGAGATGATGCGGGACGAGATTCGCGCGGCCTGTGCCGCCGTGCTGGATGGGCATCGCGCGAACGCATAAGTAAGACTTATATCCTTGCTCATCATCCATCTTGGACCCGCGCCAGCCTGTCATGCCAGCTTGGTTGGCAGACAGGAAGGGGCGCATCATGGATGGTGTCATCGCGGCAGATGAGACGCAAAACGGAGCCGACTGGAAGGTCGGCGTCGATATCGGCGGAACGTTCATCGATTTCTGTGCGCTCGAAGCAAACTCCGGCCGCGTCGCCTCGCTGAAGGTGCTGACGACACCGGAAGATCCGGGCGCCGAGCTGATGACAGGCCTCGCCCTGCTGGCCGAGCGCGAAGGCTTCGACCCCTCTCACATGACGCGCTTCGTGCACGGCACGACCGTCGGTATCAACACGATCATCCAGCGCAAGGGCGCGCCGATGGCGCTGTTCACCAATGCCGGCTTCGAGGACGTGATCGAACTCGCACGGCTTCGCATGCCGGACATGTATTCGCTGTTCTGCTCGCGGCCGGACCCGCTGATCTCGCGTGACATGGTTTTCGGCATTCCGGCCCGCATGCGCGCCGATGGCAGCGAATCCCTAGCTCCGGACATAGCTATCGTCGAAAGCGCGGTCGCGGCGGCGAAAGCGAAAGGGGCGCAAGGCATCATCGTGTCCTTCCTCCATGCCTGGCGCAACGCCGCGCAGGAGGCCTCCGTCAAGGCGGTGATTACGCGTCTGGCACCGGACCTGTTCGTCTTTACCTCGGCCGAGGTCTGGCCGGTCATCCGTGAGTACGAGCGTAGCTCGACCGCCATTCTCAATGGCTATGTCCATCCGCGCGTCTCGGGCTACCTGACGGCGCTGGAAGAACGACTGAAGGGGCGCGGCGTGCCGGCCCGTCCGATGCTGACGAAGTCGAATGGCGGGCTGATGAACGCCGCCGAGGGCAAGCACGCCTGCGTCAACATGCTTTTGTCGGGAACCGCCTCCGGCGTCATCGGCGCCTCGTGGCTGGCGCGGCAGGCTGGCGAGGCGAGGATTCTTACCCTCGATATCGGCGGCACCTCGGCCGACTTCGCGCTCATCATCGACGGCGAGCCGCAATTCGGCACTGGTGAGCTGATCGGCGAATTTCCGCTCTATATCCCCTCCGTCTCGGTCAGCTCGATCGGC
This sequence comes from Mesorhizobium sp. M8A.F.Ca.ET.161.01.1.1, assembly GCF_004792105.1. Lineage (NCBI taxonomy): Bacteria > Pseudomonadati > Pseudomonadota > Alphaproteobacteria > Hyphomicrobiales > Phyllobacteriaceae > Mesorhizobium > Mesorhizobium sp. M8A.F.Ca.ET.161.01.1.1. Next base: position 73,790 of record NZ_SRTD01000004.1, read on the forward strand.
GTCGGCGGCGGCTCGATTGCCAGTGTCGATGTGCAAGGCGTTCTGCGCATCGGCCCGGAATCGGCCGGCTCGACGCCGGGACCGGCCTGCTACGGCCGTGGCGGCGATCGAGCCACGGTGACGGACGCCATGGTCGTGTGCGGATGGCTCGGTCACAGCGAGATGGCCTATGGTCAGCTCCGCATCGATACCGGGTTGGCGCATCGCGCCGTCGGCGAACTCGCGGCGCGGCTTGGCCGGTCGGTCGAGCAAACGGCGCAGGCGATCCTCGACATTGCCGTGTCGGAAATGTTCGTCGAGGTCGAGAAGCTCGCCTCGCGCGCCGGCGTCGACTTGCGCGATTTCACGCTGATGCCGTTTGGCGGCGGCGGCCCGATGCTCGGCGCCTTCCTCGCTCGCGAACTCGGCATCAAGCGCGTCATGGCGCCGCGCCGCCCGGGCGTGGTGTCGGCGCTCGGCGGACTGGTGGCGGATCTGCGCGGAGACTTCATCCGCACCATCTTCAGCCCGCTGTCGGCGACGTCGCTTCCCGTCATTCGCGAGGCCTTCGCGGCGCTGGCACAGGAGGGCCGCGACTGGCTCGCGGCGCAGGGGCACGATGCGACCGCAGAGCTCAATCTCTCCTGCGACATGCGCTATCTCGGGCAGACCTATGAGATCGAGGTCGTGCTGTCGCCGCAATGGCTGGCGGACGGCGACGCCGACGCAATCGAACAGGCTTTCCACCGCACCCATGAGCAGCTCTATGATTTCCATGATCCCGAGGGTGCGATCGAGCTTGTGAACATCAGGCTCTCGGCGATAGGCGCGGGGCCGGCGCTCTCCTTTCCCGAGGCTGAAGAGATCGACGTTGCGGCCAGCCCGGCGCGCCGGCTTCCGGTCTATACGGGCCTGGGCGTCGAAACCGTCGATCTCCATGACCGGCAGACCCTTGTACCCGGCAGCACCTTCAACGGGCCTGCGGTGGTGGTGCAGGAAGACACCACTTTCGCCATTCCAGGCGGCGCGCAGGTGCGCGTCGACCGCCACCTTAACCTTCTACTGACCTTCGCGGAGTGACGCCATGTTTGACCGCACAAACCTTCAGGTTCTGGCCAACCATGCCCGCGCGGCGGCCGAGAACATGGCCCATACGCTGCACCGCACCGCGCATTCAGCCTTCGTCAAGGAGACGCAGGATTTCACCGTGATGCTGATGGACCGTTCGGGGGCAACCTTCGCGGTCCCGATGGAACTCGGCGCCACCTGGTATCCCGGGCTTTCCTATCGCCGCGCCATCGCGATGGTGGACGACTACCGGCCGGGGGACGTTGCCTTCACCAACGATCCCTATTCCGGCCATGTCGCCACCCATGCACCCGATACGCATCTGTGGAAGCCAGTCTTCGTCGACGGCGAAATCGTTGCCTGGACCGGAGGTCACATCCACAATACCGACATGGGCGGGGCGGTGCCGGCTTCGCTCAGCCGCGCGCTGACCGAAATCCATCAGGAAGGCATCCGCTTTCCGCCCATGAAGCTCGTCAATGAGGGCGTCTTCGATCAGATGATCCTGCGCATCATGAGCACCAATGTGCGCAAGCCGGATCTCAACATCGGCGACATCAAGGCCCTGGTCGGCGCGCTCAACACCGGCGAGCGCAAGATCCACGCAATGGTGCGGAAGTTCGGCAAGGTTGGCTTCATCGAAGGCGTTGCCGCGCTTCTCGATCATGCGGAGGCGCAGGCGCGCGACGTGCTACGTGCAATGCCCGACGGCACCTGGGAATTCGCCGACTATGCCGACGAGGATTCGGTCGAGGCCAATCCCTGCCGGCTGAAGCTGACGCTGACGATCAGGGGCGACGAGGCGGTGCTCGACTTCACCAGCTCCGATCCTCAGCTCGGCTCGTCGCTCAACGTGCCTTCGGGCGGTGACCCGCGCCACACCATGCTGCTCGTCGGCGTCTACTATGTGCTCTACACGCTCAACCCGAAGATTCTGCTTAACACCGGTCTAACTCGTCCCTTCACCTGCATCACGCCCGAAGGCTCGGTGCTGAACCCGGTCCACCCCGCCGCCGTCGGCATGCGCTCGCTCACCTGCGCCCGGCTGCGCTCGGTCATCTTCGGCGCCTTTTCGCAGGCAGTGCCGGAGCGCCTGCCGGCAGCGCCTGCTGGCAACAACTGCATCGTCAACGTCATGACCACGGACGAGCGCACCAGCCGGAGCGTCATCGCGGCTGTGAACCCGGTTGTCGGCGGCGGCGGCGCCATGCCGCATCGCGATGGCACCAACGGATCGGGCGCCGATGCCGCCTATCTCAAGAACACGCCGATCGAGATCACCGAGACCGAGACCCCGGTCGAATTCGTCAAATACGGGCTCGCCAGGGACAGCGGCGGCGCCGGCCGCTGGCGCGGCGGGCTGGCGACCGAGATGGCGTTTCGAGTCTTTGCACCCGACTCCAGGATCACGGCGCGCAATCGCGACCGCAGCTTCTTCCGCCCCTGGGGCGTGCTCGGCGGCAAGGCGGCTGGCCTGTCGGACATGGTCGTCAACCCTGGGACCGAGCACGAGCGGCGGCTGGGCAACATCGACACAGCGGTTCTGCAGCCCGGCGACATGCTCGCGATCCGATCCGCCGGCGGCGGTGGGCGCGGCAACCCGCTTGAGCGCGAGCCCTGGCGGGTCGCGCAGGATGTGCTGCGCGGCTATCTGTCGCCAGCAGCGGCCGAGCGTGACTATGGCGTCGTCCTCTGCAACGGCGAGGTCGACGAGCAAGCGACGGAGCAATCGCGCGCAGGCAAGGAGGCATCGGCCGGCCATTTCCATTTCGGTCCGGAGCGCGACGGTTACGAAGCACAGTGGACGCCTGCCGCCTATGACCGGCTCCATGCGGTGCTGGATGCGTTGCCGATCCATTGGCGCTTCTTCGCCAAGACGGAGATCTTCCGCCGCATGAAAGGGCGTGCGGGGCCGGAAGGTGTTCGGGCGGCGTTCGATGCGGTCTGCGAACGCTTCCCCGAATTGCCGCGTCCTCGTTCCCTGCAAGAGGCAGCGGAATGAGCACTGCCGGCCGCATCGTCCGGCTGGCGGAGCGCAACCGGGCCGAGGTGCGGTTCGTTCTCGACGGGCAAATGCGTTCCGCTCTTGCTGGCGACACCGTGCTGACCGCCATGCTTGCGTCGGGACATGCCTTGCGGTGCTCCGAGTTCGGCCCAGAGCCACGCGCCGGTTTCTGTCTGATGGGCGCTTGCCAGGATTGCTGGATATGGCAGGAGGAGGGACCGCGCCTGCGCGCATGTTCAACGCCGATCGTGGAAGGCATGCGGCTGCGCACGACGCCGTCGGAGAGCTGGCCGTGAGCGACGCCTCAACGCCGAAGGTCGTGATCGTAGGCGCCGGGCCGGCAGGCATACGGGCTGCCGCGACGCTGGTCGAGGCGGGACTCCATCCAATGGTGATCGACGAAGGGCATCGCGCGGGCGGGCAGATCTATCGGCGTCCACCGGCCGGGTTCGTGCGCACGCCGGAGCAGCTCTATGGGTCGGAGGCGGGGAAGGCGGGCGCGTTGCATGCGCTGTTCGACCGGCTGGCAGAAGAGGGCCGGCTTACGCACCGCGCGGGCAGTTCGGTCATCGCCATGCGCGATGGGCAATTGCACGTGCTGGGGGAGGGCGGCTTGGAACTGGTCTCTTATGACAGCGTGATCCTTGCCACCGGCGCGTCCGACCGCGTCGCACCCATCCCCGGCTGGCAGAACGCCGGCGTCTACAGCCTGGGCGCGGCGCAGATCGCGCTGAAGGCGCAGGGCGTGGCGCTCGGGCGGCGCATCGTGCTCGCGGGATCGGGGCCTCTGCTGACGCTGGTCGGCGCGCAGCTCCTCAAGGCCGGAGCGGATGTGGCGGCGGTGCTGGATACTTCGTCCTGGCGGCAGCAGATACGCGGATTCTCGGGCCTTGCGGCCAGGCCGTTGGTCGCGCTGCGTGGCCTGACTCTGCGGGCGAAGCTCGGCCGCCGCTATCATGCGGGCGTGACGCTGGAGCGCATCGAGGCCGACGGTCAAGGCGTCGCAGCCTTGCGCTGGCGTGACGCCGGCGGCCGGCAGCAGCATACGCCTTGCGCCATGATCGGCATGGGCTGGCATCTGCGAGCCGAGACACATCTCGCCGATCTGGTGGGATGTACCTTCATTTATGACGAGCAGTGGCAGCAATGGCTGCCGAAGGCCGACGAAATGGGTCGGGCCGGCAACGGCGTCTACCTTGCCGGCGATGGGGTTCGCCTGCTCGGGGCGGATGGTGCCGAGATCGCGGGACGTTTGGCGGCGGCGGCTTGCCTCTCCGATCTCGGCTATCGGGCGCCTCCCGCCAGCGCCGATCTGCGCAAGCTCGAGCGGCTCGATCTCTTTGCCCGTGGTCTGGCTCGTGCCTTTCCCTGGCCAGCCGCGATGGTGCGGGCGCTTCCCGGCGACGCGGTTGTCTGCCGCTGCGAGAACGTGACTGTCGCAGCTGTGCACGAGGGCGCGGATTTCGGAAGCAGCGAGGCCAACAGGGTCAAGTCGCTTTCACGCGTCGGCATGGGGCGATGCCAGGGGCGCTATTGCCAGTTGGCCGCGGTCGAACTCGTCGCGGCACGAGCCGGCTGCTCGCCAGATGCAGTCGGCAGGTTTCGCGGGCAGGCCCCTGTCCGACCAGCGCCTGTCGGCGCCTTTCTCCGGGAGTACTGATGCGATTGCCAAAGCCGCGCCCGGATGTCGGTATGGATCACATCTCAGAAATCGGCGACCTTGCCCCAGACCGAACCATCGAAGCGGCGCGGATCGTAGGATGTCGCATCGACGATCGGTTCCGACCCGGTCACCAGATCGGCGACCAGATGCCCGGCGCCGGGCCCGATGCCGAAGCCGTGTCCCGAAAAGCCGGCGGCGAGGATGAAACCTGGAACGCTGTGGATCGCGCCAATGGCGGGCACGCCGTCCGGCGTGCTGTCGATATAGCCGGCCCAGGCAGCGTTTATCCTCGTCCGGCGTAATGCCGGCAGCAGTTCGAGCGCGCGGGCATGGGTCAGGCGAATGGTCGACTGATCCGGAGCCGGATCGAGGATGCGCATCCGCTCCATCGGCGTCGGCTGGTCGAGCCGCCAGCGCCGCAGCGTTTCATGGCCCGAACGCACGCCTTGCAAGCCGCCAGGCCCGAGGCTTCGCCAGCGCTTCAGGAACATGGGCACGAACTGCGACGAGAAGCGCAGCTGCTGTGGCGTCACGTCGACGCGTCCGCGTCCGCTAATCGCAAGCGTGTAGCCGCCGTCGCCGCGGCGGGTGGCCGAAATCTTCGCGGTGTGCAGCGCATCCGGCAGGCCCTCCGCGCCGGGCGATACGGACAGGATGGACGAACGCACCGATGCCTGCGGAAAGCGGAAACCGAACTGGTGGCAAAAGGAAGAGGCCCAGGCGCCGCCGGCCATGACAGCTGCCTTGGTTCGGATTGTTCCGCTCTCCGTGACCACGCCGCTCAGGCGGCCGCCCTCGGTCTCGATGCCGCGCGCGGCACAATTCTGGTGCACGCTGCTGCCGAGCTTGACGATGGCGCGGGCGACGGCGGGTGCGGCCCGCGAGGGGTCGGCGGTGCCGTCGGTCGGTGAGAAGACGCCTCCCTTCCAGCTCCGCCCCGTGGCGCGGCCCTGCTCGCTGGCCTCGGCACCGTCGAGCATATGCGTGGTAACGCCGGCCGTTCTGGCGAAGTCGCGCCAGCGCGCCCAGCCGGCCAGTTCCGCCTCGTCATTGCTGAGATAGAGCAGTCCGCAACGGCGAAAGCCGGTGTCTTCGCCGGTCTCCGCCGCAAAACTGTCCCACAGGTCGAGGCTTCTTGTTGCCATCGGCAGCTCGCGGGCGTCGCGGTTTTGCTGGCGGCACCATCCCCAGTTTCTGCTGGACTGCTCGGCGCCGATTCGTCCCTTTTCGACGAGTGCGACCTTCAGGCCGCGACGGGCCATATAGTAGGCGGCGAAGACACCGACGATGCCGGCGCCGATCACCACCACATCTGCCGATTGCGGCAGTTTGCCGGACGTTTCGATTTGCTGCAGCGGCGCGCGCATGGTTCTCTCTGCCTCGAAGCGCCAGTCTACCGCGTCGCGCAGGCAGCCGCTGCTGCAGTTGCAGTCGAAGCAGAATTTTATTCCGACAGCCGCATTGAAATCGCGAGTCCCTGCGTTTCAAAGCGCTATCCCTCGGATGGACAGGCCAGCGGGCTGTGGTAGTCTCGACGGTCACCAGCAAGGCAGCATTTTGTGCTGCGGTACTGTTCCCCGGAGGCAAATCGTGAAACTGGATCGGATCGATATCAAGATTCTTCACGAACTGCAGAAGAACGGCCGTATCACCAATGTGGAACTGGCCGAGCTGGTGCATCTGTCGCCGAGCCCTTGCCTGATGCGGGTCAAGCGACTGCAGTCGGAGGGCTACATCGAGGGCTATTCGGCGCAGGTCAATATCGGCAAGCTCGGCCAGACGCTGACAGTCTTCACCGAAATCACCTTGAAGAACCATCGCCAGGTCGACTTCGCCCGCTTTCTCGCCGTCGTCGAGAAGATTGAGCAGGTCATCGAATGCCATCTGGTCTCGGGCGGCTACGACTATCTGATGAAATTCGTCACCTCCGGCATCGGCGAGTATCAGTCGATCATGGAGCGCCTCACCGACATGGATATCGGCATCGACAAGTATTTCAGCTTCGTTGTGCTGAAGTCCCCCATCGTCAAGGCGCACATGCCGCTGCCCAGTTTGTTTCCGAGGTGAGGCCCTGTTTCCGAGGTGAGGCCTTACCGCCTCGTCAACGGTGGCCGTACTGGCTGACGAGTTCGGGGTCGCGGACGAGGCCGTCGAGCCATGTCGGGTCGAGCTTCGGCACCGAGGAGAACAGCAGCTTGGAATAGGGGTGGGTGGCTGACTTGACTTTGTCGGGCGTGATCTGCTCCACCCGCTCGCCATTGTACATGACCATGATCTCGTCGCAGATGGCCTCGACGACCGAAAGGTCATGGCTGATGAAGATGTAGGAGAGCCCCAGCTCGCGCTGCAGCTCCTTGAGCAGCTCGATCACCGCGGCCGCCACCACCGTATCGAGCGCCGAGGTGATTTCATCGCAGATGATCAGCTTGGGGTCGGCCGCCAGCGCGCGCGCGAAGTTGACGCGTTGCTTCTGGCCGCCGGAGAGTTCGGATGGATGGCGGTAGCGCAGCGTCTTGGGCAGGCGCACCATGTCGAGCAGTTCGTCGACGCGCTTCGACCGCGTCTGCCTGTCGAGGCCATGATAGAAGGCCAGCGGCCGGGCGATGATGTCTTCCACCGGCTTGGCCGGATTGAGCGCGGTATCGGCGTACTGGAACACGATCTGCATCTCGCGCAGCTGGTCCTGGCTGCGTTTGCCCGCCGCGCGCTGCAATTCCTCGCCGTTGAAGACGATCTCTCCGGCGGCCGCCGGATGGATGCCGGCGATCACCCGCGCCAGCGTCGATTTTCCGCAGCCGGATTCGCCGATGATGCCGAGATTGCGCCCCTTCTCCACGACCAGGCTGACGGAATCGACAGCTCGGATGAGGGGCAGTCCGTCATCCCGAACCGCCCCGTAGCCGGCGGTAACATTGTCGATGCGCAGCAACTGGTTGGCCGTGGCATCCGCGTCCGCATGCGCCTGCCGCGGCTTCGGTTCAAACGCTGCCAGCAGCTCGCGCGTGTAAGGGTGCTTGGCGGATGAAAGGATTTGAGCTGTGGTGCCGGTCTCCTGCACTTCGCCGCCCTTAAGCACCACGATGCTGTCGGCGATCTGGGCGACGACAGCGAGGTCGTGGGACACATAAACGCCTGCGATCCCGCCCGCCTTCATCACCGACTTGAAGGCCTTCAGCACGTCGATCTGCGTGGTGACGTCGAGCGCCGTCGTCGGCTCGTCGAAGATCATCAGCTTGGGGTCCCCGATGAGCGCCATGGCCGCGGCCAGCCGCTGCAGTTGTCCGCCCGAAACCTGGTGCGGATAACGGGCGCCGATCCCTTCGGGGTCCGGCAGCGATAAGGCCCTGAACAGCTCGACGGCACGCTTGCGTGCCTGCTCGGGCGGCATCAATTTGTGGATGCGCGTGACCTCGATCACCTGCTCCATGATCGTGGACGAGGGGTTGAAGGACGCGGCGGCACTTTGCGGAACATAGGCGATGTCGGTGCCGCGTAGTTTGGCGCGCTCCTTTTCGGAAAGCGCCGCCATGTTCTTGCCGTTCACGTTGATCTCGCCGCCGGTGATCCGGCAGCCTGGCCGTGCATGCCCCATGAGCGAGAGCGCCACTGTCGTCTTGCCGGAGCCGCTCTCACCGATCAGGGCGACGATCTCGCCGTCGGCTATATCGAGGCTGACGCCCTTGATGATTTCGACAATCCGCCCGGCATCGGTCGTCGCCTCAATCTTTAGGTTCCTGACCTCGACGAGATTGGTCATGCGTCCCTGTCCCTGATCTTCTTCGGCAAATTGTCGATCAGCAGGTTGACGCTGATGGTGAGGCTGGCGATCGCCAGCGAGGGCACGATGACGGCGGGAGCCGCGAAAGGCAGGCCGCCGATATTCTCGCGCACCAGCGCGCCCCAGTCGGCGAGCGGCGGCTGCAGCCCAAGCCCGAGGAAGGATAGGCCGGAGAGCAAGAGCACGATGAAGACGAAGCGCAAGCCGAAGTCGGCCAACACCGGGCGGATGATGTTGGGAAGGATCTCGGAGCCTATGAGATAGATGGTGCTCTCGCCTCGCACGCGGGCGACGGTCATGAAGTCCATCGTGTTGATGTTGACCGCGAGCGCCCGCGCGAAGCGGTATGCGCCCGGGATGTAGATGACGGCGAGCGTCAGGATCAGCACCGGGATCGACGAGCCGACCGCGGCGACGACCACGAGGCCGAACAGCTTGCTGGGGATGGAGTTCATCGCATCCAGGAAGCGGCTGAGGCAGGCGTCAAACCAGCCACCGGTGACGGCCGCGATCATGCCGAGCACGACGCCCGAAAAGCAGGCGATGGAGACGGCGGCGAGCGATATGCCGACGGTATAGCGCGCGCCCATCAGCACCCGCGAGAGCATGTCGCGCCCCAGATAGTCCGAGCCGAGCCACAGCCCCTGGCGCATCGGCCCGAAATAGTCGTCGTCGACGATGTCGCCGATCGAATGGGGGATGATGTAGGGCGCGAAGATGGCGATCAGCGTCCACGCCAGGATGACCAGCGCGGCGACGACGCCCACGAGGTTGTAGCTGCGGCCCAGGAACGACCGTTGGGAAGCTGCCACGCGCGCCACCATCATCTGAGTCTCGGGTTGGACATGATGGCGACGATGTCGGCGGCGGTGATGAGCAGCAGATAGCCAAGGCAGAAGATCATCGCGCAACTCTGGATCAGCGGCAGGTCGCGGGTTGCGACCGCGTCGACCATCAGCTTGGCGATGCCGGGATAGTTGAAGATGGTCTCGACGATGATGACGCCGCCGACCAAGTAGGACAGCGAGAGCGCGATCGCATTGACGATGGGGCCGAGGGCGTTGGGCAGCGCGTGCTTCAGCACCATGCGGCTGCGCGATGCGCCCTTGAGAAGCGCCATCTCGACATAGGGCGTGGAGAGCGTTTCCATCACCGCGGCGCGGGTCATGCGGATCATCTGTGCGGAGATGACGAAGGTGAGGGTAATCACCGGCATCGCATAGATGCGCACGAGGTCGGTCAGCGAATGCGCCTCGTTGACCGAGGACAGGGCCGGCAGCCATTTGAGATAAACGGCGAACAGCAGCACCGCCAGCGTCGCGACCATGAATTCCGGCACGGAGATGACGCCGATCGAAAGGATGGTAACGGTGCGGTCGTAAATAGAGCCTCGCAGCATCGCGGCGGTGATGCCGAGCGTCAGGGCCAGCGGCACCGAGAGCAGCGTGGTGATGCCGGCAAGCTCCATCGTGTTGACGAAGCGCCCGCCGATCAGCTTCGCGACCGGCATCTCGTTGGCATAGGAGGTGCCGAGGTCGCCATGCAGCAGGCCGAAAAGCCAGAGCAGGAAGCGCAGGATCGCCGGATCGTTGAGATGCATGGCCTCGCGCAGGCCAGCGACCGCCTCGGGCGTAGCCGCCTGGCCGAGCAGAATCGACGCGGTGTCGCCAGGCAGCATGCTAGTGGCGAAAAACACGGCGAACAGGACGATCAGCAGAGTGACGACCGCGACCGCCAGCCGCTTCAGCACGAGGTTGAAAACCCCAGACTTCATGGAAGCGCTCCCTACGGTTGCATTCGGTCGAACAATCTTGCGCAATGCAGTGCCGGGGCCGGCCGACCGTCCCCGGCAGGCGCCTCTCAGGCTTCGAGCCAGAGATATTCCGCCATTGCGTAGCCCATCATGCCACCAAGCGGGTTCGCCTCCAAACCCTTCACCTTGCTGGAGAGGGCGTCGACGTTTGAAATGTAAGCCGGGATGATGGTGCCGGCCTCTTCGGAGACCATGGTCTGCATCTGGCCGTAGATTTCCTTGCGCTTGGTTTGGTCGAGCGAGCCGCGCGCCTCGACAAGGAGCTTGTCGAACTTCTCGGACTTGTACTGGCTTTCGTTCCACGGCGCGCTCGAAGCGTAGAGGAGCGAGAACAGGATGTCCGGCGTCGGGCGCGGATTGATGTTGCCGAAATGGATCGGCGCCTTGAGCCAGTAGTTGTCCCAGTACCCGTCGGAAGGCACGCGCTGGACATCGAGCTTCATCCCGATATCGGCGCCGGCCGCCTGGATGATCACAGCCATGTCGATTGACGAGGTCGCTGCGTCGGAAGCGATCACCGGGATGGACTGGCCGAGCAGGCCAGACTTCTGGAAGTGGAACTTTGCCTTGTCCGGGTCGAAAGCCTTCGGCTTGAGGTCGGCATTGTGGAAGATGTTCGCCGGCGAGACGGGCTGGTCGTTGCCGATTTCGCCGAGGCCGCGCAATGCCGATTTGACGATCTGTTCGCGGTTGACGAGATACTTCATGCCGGCCACGAAATCGGCCTTGTTGCCCGGGTCCATGTCGAGCCGGATGTTGAGGTCGGTGTAGTTGCCCGAGGTCGTCTTCGATAATTCGAAACCCTGCTGGCCTCCAATGAGCTTCATCGCGCGCGGATTGATGGAAGCGGCAAAGTTGATGTCGCCGGAGAGCAGGGCGTTGACGCGGGCGCTGTCGTCGCTGATGGCGATGAACTCGAAGGAGTCGAGATAGGGCTTGCCCGACTTCCAGTAATTCTTGTTCTTGGTGACCACCGAACGTACGCCAGGCTCGAACGTTTGCAGCACGAAGGCCCCGGTGCCGTTGCCCTTTGAGAAATCCGTGGTGCCATTCGCGACGATCATGAAGTGATGCAGCGCCAGGATCGTCGGAAGGTCGGCATTCGGATCGGCCAACGTGATTTCCACGGTGGACTTGTCGACCGCTTTGAAGCCGGTCATCTGCGCGGCGATCTTGGCGACCTTGGAGCCGACCGCCGGATCGAGATGGCGCTTCATCGAGAAGACCACGTCGTCGGCCGTGAGGTCCTTGCCGTCGTGGAAGGTCACGCCTTTGCGCAGCTTGACGGTCCAGGTCTTGGCGTCCTTGGTGTCGAAGCTTTCGGCCAGCTCCATTTGCGTGGCGCCATCCTTGTCGAGGAAGGTCAGGCGGTTATAGAGCGAGCAACAGCGGACATAGTCGGTCGAGAGAGATGCCTTCGCCGGATCGAGCGTGTCGGCTGTCGAGGACGACCAGCCGGCCGCCTTGAAAGTTCCGCCGGAGACAGGCGCGGCGGCGACGGCCTGTGTCGCGCGGCCAAGCACCACGCTGCCCGCGGCAACCGCGGCGCCGCCGGCCAGCAGCATCTTGAGAAGTTCTCGGCGGCTGGCGCCTCGCCGGATGGCGCTTTCGACCATGGCATCGTCTGCGCAGGTCCAGTTGGTGATCTTGTCGGTCATGTCATTCCCCTTTCTGTTGGTTTCGTCCGGATGCTCGTCTTGGCGCGCGCTTTCCGGCATGGCTCAGGTTCGTTCCTTCAGGCTTTCCCGCACGGCCGCCGCCAGGGCTGCCATCGAGGTGAAGTGGTAGTCCGGCTTAGTAAAGCGCTCGGGCTCGATCGTGCCGCCATAGCCCTTCTGGGCGTGCCGGCGTTCGATCCAGCAATTGGTCATGCCAAGCGCCCGGGATATGCCGATGTCGTGGTACTGGCTTTGCGCGACGTGCAGGATGTCGTCCCTGCCGTCGCCGAGCGAGGCCACGAAATCGAACACCTTCTGGAAGAAGGCCGGGTCCGGTTTCTCCGTGCCGGTGTCGTCGGCCGTGAAAGCGGCGAAAAAGGGCAATCCGAGCTGCTTTTCGAAATAATCGAGCGCCCAGCGCCGGGCATTGGTCATCGCGATCAGCTTGTGCGATTTCGCAAGGTCGGCCAATGCCGCAGCGCTATCGGGAAAGCCTTGCCAGACGCTGGCAGAATCCCGCAGACGGATGCCGTATTTTTCCTCGACCGGCAGGTCGAGCTGCGGCGCGATGACCCTGTAGACACGCACGAGATCGTCGGGAAACAGGCCTGCATCGGGCATATAGCGGGCCTGCCGGTAAAGCGCCAACGCCTCTTCGCCATCGATCGAAACACCGGACTCGGCGGCAATGCCAGCCAGGCAGGCCGTTATGCCACCTTCGAAGTCGATCAGCGTGCCGACCACGTCGAAGGTCATGTATTTGAATTGGCTAAAGCCCCTGGCCAAAACTGGCTCTCCTTTTTTGCGCGGCCGAAATACATGTGCTGAACACAACAAAATTCCGTGCTGTCCCGGGCGTGGGCCTGTTTTGAGTGCCCGCAAATCTGGGCTTTCTGGCCTTGTCTTAACTGTAGTCTGGCACTTCCCCCGCGCTGGATTCGCCGAAAAGGCGCGGGACTGCGGCACAAAATTGCGAAATCGTCCGCCCCGGCGATATTTCGAGATGCGAAGAAATCGCCGCCTTTCATGCCATGGCCTGGCGGACATCTGGATCGGCCAGCGTTTGGTCGAGCGTTCGGCGCGTGCGCTCGATGATCGCATCGATATCGCTGTCCGTGCAGCAGAGCGGCGGTGCGTAGCCCAGAACCCCATGCGCAAAGGCACGGATGATCAGGCCGTTGTCCCACGCCCTGTCGAAGACCCGCCGCGCCGGCATCGCCGAGGCGGGAAGCGGTGTCTTCTTCTGCTTGTCGGTCACCAGTTCGACCGCCGCAAGCATGCCGCGACCGCGCACGTCGCCGACCAGCGGATGATCGCCCAGTTCCGCTAATCCCGCCATCAGGCGGGCGCCGGCCTTGATGCCGTTCTCCAGCAGGCCGTTCTCATAGAGCTTCAACACTTCGAGCGCGACGGCGGCGCTGACGGGGTGGGCGGAATAGGTGTAGCCATGGCCGACCGCCGAATTGCCGGCGCCATCGGCGATGACGTCGTAGACATGATCGGCCATAAACACGGCGCCCATCGGAACGTAGCCCGAGGTCAGACCCTTCGCCGTCGTCATGAAGTCGGGAACGATGTCCTCCTCGGTACAGGCGAACAGGGGGCCTGTGCGGCCGAATCCGGTGATTACCTCGTCGGCGATGAAAAGGATGCCGTACGACCGGCAGAGTTCCTGTATCGCCTTGATCCAGCCTTTCGGCGGGACGATGACGCCGCCCGAGCCCTGGATCGGCTCGGCGTAGAAGGCGGCGACCCGCTCCGGCCCGATCGCCTCGACCTTGGTCTTCAGCGCGGCAAGCGAGGCGGCGATGATCGTGCTGCCATCTTCGCCAACCGGGTTGCGGTAGGGATAGGGCGAGGGAATCTTGTGCTGCCATTCGAAGGGAATGCCGAAACCGGCGTGAAAGGCGGGCAGCGCGGTCAGGCCGGCGCCAACCACCGACGACCCGTGATAGCCCTGCTCGATCGAAATGAACTGGTCGCGCTGCGGCTCGCCCTTGGCGTTCCAGTAGTAGCGGACGAAACGGATCGTGCTGTCTACAGCGTCCGATCCGCCGAGCGTGAAATAGACGTGATTGAGATCTCCGGGCGCGCGCTCCGCCAGTTCCGAAGCAAGCCGGATGGCCGGCTCCGAGCCCAGATCGAAATAGGCGGTGGCGTAGGGAAGCTCGCGCATCTGCCGGGCCGCGGCCTCGACAATGCTGTCATGGCCGTAGCCTGCGTTGACACACCATAATCCAGCGAAGCCGTCCACGAGTTGCTTGCCGGACACATCGGTCACGGTCGCACCCTTCGCCGATTTCAGCACGCGCACGCCGAGCGCTTCATGGCCGCGATAGGAGGAGACCGGATGAATGAGATGGGCGCGGTCGAGTTCGATCAGGGAATTGGCGAGCATTCTTATCCTCCGGCTTTAGCCGAGCGCTTGGTTGGCGAGTGCGTAAACTTTTGGCCGGGCCTGTACCGCACCCCTGTTGGACGGGCGGTCCATGGTCACGCCGCCGCCGACATGGACGAGGCCGATTCCCGTGAGCCAATTGGCGATGCCGGTCCTGCTGTCGGTATCCACGCGCAGGAAGGCACCGGCACGCGATGCGGCCAAGAAGGCGACCAGGGCCTTGGCATCCTCGACACTTCCAGCGATGACCGGGCCGATCACCTCGCCGCGTCCGAATGGGCGGATCGCGGCATAGGCCTCGATGACGCCGTTGCGGCGGATGACCGCGAATTGACCGCGCTCGGCCAGCGCATCGATCAGAGCTTCACGATCCGCGCCGTAGGCCTCGCGGTCCATCGCCTTGATTTCCGACAGGTCGACGGTGGCCGCGGCCTCCACTTCGTCGGGAGCGCTAAGCGCCGCTACCTGGCCCTGATGTTGCTGGATCGTGCCAGAGGGCACGAAGCCCAGCTTCTCATAGAGGGGCATGCCGTCCCGCGTCGCCACAAGCCGCAACGGACGGTCCTCGGCAAGCGCGAGGGCCTCGTTCATCAGTCGGCGCCCGAGCCCCTTGCCCCGCATAGTCCTGTCGACGATCACCATGTTGATCATGGCGCAATCAGCCCCATAGGGCGTCACCAGGATGGTTCCGGTGACCTGACCATGGCCGCCAAGCGCAACCACGCCGCTCGAGAGCTCTAGCGCCATCTGCCAGTCCTGCGGGCGATGCGGCCAATTTTCTTGACGCGAAAGCGCCACAGCGCCCTCGATATGGTCCGGTCCAAACGCATGGATTTCGATCTGGTCCTGCTGCATGAGGCATCCTTCCGTCTGTCCATAAGTCTTGACCATCGGCGCGCCGCAGATCGTCTGAAGGCACCGGTTTCGGCGGTATCTTTCGCCGTAGCGCGAGTGGTGCGCCGCATCTTGTGCTGGCGCCGTCCGCGGCGGACGCGTTTGAGGTCGAAGAAGCACGCCTGTTGGCCATCAGGATGCTACAGCATGCCAAACCAGCGGCCGGATACGGAACTTTCTGCTTTCGGGAAGGCTATTTCGGTCAGGTGGCTCGTCGCCTGCCGTCCTATGATGATGAATACACCCCAACGCGGATGTGCTTCCACCGGAGATCGACGGACATGGCTTCTTTCAGGCCCAAATACATCACCTTCGACTGCTATGGCACGTTGACCTTTTTCCAGATGGCGGAAGCGGCGCGCGATCTCTACGGCAGCAGGCTCGACGAACCACCCATGCAGGCGTTCATCAAGGACTTCGCGGCCTATCGGCTCGACGAGATCCTGGGTGACTGGAAGCCTTATGCCGAGGTCGTTTACAATGCGCTCGACCGCGCCTGCAAGCGCAACGGTGTCGCGTTCAACCCCGACGACGCCAAAATGGTCTACGAGCGTGTCCCGACCTGGGGACCGCATGCAGATGTTCCGGCGGGCCTGGCGAAGGTTGCCAAGGAAATTCCGCTGGTTATCCTCTCCAACGCCATGAACGCGCAGATCATTTCCAATGTCGAGAAGCTCGGCGCGCCCTTCCATGCTGTCTATACGGCCGAGCAGGCGCAGGCCTACAAGCCCCGCTTCAAGGCCTTCGAGTACATGCTCGACATGTTGGGCTGCGGCCCGGACGATATCCTTCACTGCTCGTCCTCGTTCCGCTACGACCTGATGTCGGCGCACGATCTCGGTATCAAGAACAAGGTCTGGGTCAACCGCGGCCACGAACCAGCCAACCCCTATTACGGCTATGTCGAAATATCGGATATTTCGGGTCTTCCAGGCGTGGTCGGTCTCTAAAAACAGGCGGATTGCCGATGAAGCTGGTCTCCTACTGGCACGACACTGCCCCCGTCTTTGCCGGCGCGGCGCAAGGCCCGGTCGAGGGGCACTACGATGCCGCCATCATCGGCGGCGGCTTCACCGGTCTCGCCGCCGCCCGCCAATTGGCGAAGGCCGGCGCCAAGATGGTGGTGCTGGAAGCGGAACGCGTGGGCTGGGGTGCATCCGGGCGCAATGGCGGACATCTAAACAACGGACTTGCCCACAGCTACCTCTCGGCCAAGGCGGAACTCGGAAAGGAACGCGCGATCGCGATCTACCGGGCGCTGGACGATTCCGTCGACACCATCGAGGCGCTGGTCGCCGAAGAAGGCATCGATTGCAACTTCCGCCGCTCCGGCAAGCTGAAGCTAGCCTCCAAGCCGCAGCATTTTGATTCGATCGCCCGCAACTTCGAAGCCATCCATGCCGAGGTGGATCCGGATACGGCGCTGCTGTCAGCGGCCGATCTCAAATCGGAGATCGGCTCGCTTTTCCATGGCGCGATGCTGTCGAAGAAGAGCGCCATGATGCATATGGGCCGCTATGTGGCGGGCCTTGCCACCGCCGCCGCCCGCCACGGCGCCGTCATCCACGAGAACACCCGGGTGACGGACCGCAGGCAAGCCGGCACCAGGCATGAGCTGACAACGTCCCGCGGCAAGATCAGCGCCGACAATGTGCTGGTGGCGACAGGCGCCTACACGACACCGAATTTCGGCTATTTCCGCCGCAGGCTCATCTCGGTGGGCAGCTTCATTATCGCCACGCGGCCGTTGAGCGATGTCGAGATCACGGCCACCATGCCTGGCAACCGGACATGCGTGACCTCGATGAACATCGGCAACTACTTCCGCCTCGCACCCGACAAGCGTCTGATCTTCGGCGGCCGCGCGCGTTTCTCGGCGACATCGGACCAGCGCTCCGACGCCAGGAGCGGGCAGATATTGCGGGCGAGCCTCGCGGCGATTTTTCCGCAACTCGCCAAGGTCGAGATCGACTATTGCTGGGGCGGGCTGGTCGACATGACCAAGGACCGCTTCCCGCGCGCCGGCTACCATGACGGGGTCTGGTACGCGATGGGCTATTCCGGTCATGGCGCGCAGCTTTCCACCCAGCTCGGCATGATCCTGGCCGATGCCATGCTCGGCCGCGAGGACCGCAATCCGCTGAAGGGGCTCGAGTGGCCTGCCATTCCAGGCTATTCCGGCAAGCCATGGTTCCTGCCGATGGTCGGCCTCTACTACAAGGCGCTGGACCGGCTCCAGTGACCACTGATCCGGCGGATGGGGTTTAGCCCAGCCCGCCCATATGGAAGCTTTTCATCTCGAGATATTCCTCGATGCCGGCCTGCGCGCCTTCGCGGCCGAGGCCGGACTGCTTGACGCCGCCGAAGGGTGCCACCTCCATCGAGACCGAGCCGGTGTTCAAGCCCACCATGCCGAACTCCAACGCCTCGCCGACGCGCCAGGCGCGTTTCAAATTCTCGGTGTAGAAGTAGGAGGCAAGTCCGTAGGGTGTGCCGTTGGCCAGCGCGATCGCTTCCTCTTCCGTCTCGAAACGGAAAAGCGGCGCGACCGGGCCGAACGTTTCCTCGCCGGCAAGCTGCATGTCCTTTGTGGCGCCCGTCAGCACCAGCGGCGCGACATACTGAGATCCTTCTGGCAGGGCGGCCTGCTTCTCAGTGACGATCGCAGCACCCTTGGCGAGCGCGTCCGCGACGTGGCGGTTGATTTTCTCGACCGCCGCCATGTTGATCATCGGTCCGATGACGACGCCGGGCTGCGTGCCGGGCCCCACCGTCATGGCGTTGACGCGAGCGGTGAGCTTCGCGGCGAAGGCGTCATAGACACCGGCCTGGACGACGATGCGGTTGGCGCACACACAGGTCTGGCCGCCATTGCGAAATTTCGAAACGAGCGCGCCCTCGATGGCGAGGTCGAGGTCGGCGTCGTCGAAGACGATGAAGGGGGCGTTGCCGCCGAGTTCGAGGCTGAGTCGCTTCACGCTGTCGGCGGCGCCGCGCATCAGCAGCGAGCCGACCCGCGTCGAGCCGGTGAAGGAGATCTTGCGCACTGTCACGTTCGCCATGATCTCGTTGCCGATTTCCGCTGGCATGCCAGTGACGATGTTGATGACGCCGGCGGGAATGCCGGCCCGTTCGGCGAGCACGCCGAGCGCGAGCGCCGAATAGGGCGTGAACTCGGACGGCTTGATGACCACGGTGCAGCCTGCGGCCAGCGCCGGCGCGACCTTGCGGGTGATCATCGCGTTGGGAAAGTTCCACGGCGTGATGATGCCGCAGACACCCACCGGCTCCTTCAGCACGATGATGCGGCGGTCCGGAGTGGGCGAGGGGATGGTGTGGCCGTTGATGCGGCGCGCTTCCTCCGCGAACCATTTGACGAAGGAGGCACCGTAGCGGATCTCGCCCTTGGCTTCGTCCAGCGGCTTGCCCTGTTCCGTGGTCAGGATCAGCGCCAGATCGTCGAGATGCGCCAGCATCAGGCCGTGCCAGGCTTCGAGCAGCGCCGCGCGTTCGGCGTTGGTCTTCTTCCGCCAATCCCGATAGGCGGAAGCCGCGGCTTCTATCGCCGCACGCGTCTCCGCGCCGGCCATGTCGGGCACTATGCCGATTGCCGACTGGGTCGCCGGGTCGAGCACATCGACCGTCTTGCCGGAGCCGGCAGCAACCCACTTGCCGCCGATCAGGCCGGCTTCGCGAAATAGACTTTTATCGTTCAGGCTTTTCATCGGAAACGACCTTGCAATCAGGTGAGAGCGGCGTCGACGGCGGCCGTGATGGCCCCCGTTCTGTCCTTGCCGGGAATGGTGCCTATGCCGCGCGCGGTTGTCGCTTCGACGGCTTTCATGATGCGGCCAGCGGCGGCTGTTTCGCCAAGATGTTCGAGCATCATCGCGCCGGACCAGATGGTAGCGATCGGGTTGGCTATGCCGAGATGCGCGATGTCGGGCGCCGAGCCGTGCACCGGCTCGAACATCGACGGCGCCGAACGGTCAGGATTGATGTTGGCGGAAGCGGCGTAGCCGAGCCCGCCCTGGATCGCCGCGCCGATGTCGGTCAGTATGTCGCCGAACAGGTTCGAGGCGACGACCACGTCGAGGGTCTCGGGCGCCATGATCATACGCGCGGCGAGCGCGTCGACGTGATAGCTGGTGACAGTGACATCGGGATAGTCCGCCGCCAGCTTGCGCGTGATCTCGTCCCAGAACACCATCGAGTACTTCTGCGCGTTCGACTTGGTGACGGAAGCGAGCTTGCCGCTCCGCGCCCGCGCCTGTTCGAAGCCGAAGCGCAGGATGCGCTCGACGCCGGGGCGGGTGAAGATCGAGGTCTCGACAGCCACCTCGTCCAGCGTGCCTTGATGCACACGCCCGCCGGCGCCCGAATATTCGCCTTCGGTGTTCTCACGGATGCACAATATGTCGAAGCTTTCGGCCCGCAGCGGTCCCGTCACACCCGGCAGCAGGCGATGCGGCCGGATGTTGGCGTACTGCACGAATGCCTTGCGGATCGGCAGCAGTAGGCCGTGCAGCGACACCGAATCCGGCACTTCCGCCGGCCAGCCGACGGCGCCGAGAAGAATGGCGTCGAAACCGCGCAAGGTTCCGATGGCGTCTTCCGGCATCATGCGGCCGGTGTCCCGGTAGAACTTGCACGACCAGGGGAATTCGGTTCCGGCAAGTGCGAAGCCGGCATGGTTAGCAGCCGTCTGCAGCACGGACCATGCGGCGGCAGTCACGTCGATGCCGATGCCGTCACCGGGGATCAGGGCGATCGAATAGGACTTCATCGGCATCTCTCTAGAGGCTGATCAGGACGCTCTTGGTCCTGCGATTGGCGAGATAGGCCTCGCGGCCAAGGTCCTTGCCAATGCCGGAGCGCTTGTAGCCACCGGTCGGCAGGATGTGGTCGCGCGAGCGGCTGTAGCGGTTGACCCAGACGGTGCCCGCTTCGAGCTTACGTGCGAAGCGGATGGTGCGCGACAGGTCTGACGTGAACAGGCCGGAAGCCAGCCCGTAGGTCGGATGGCTGGACAGCGCCAGCGCCTCTTCCTCGCTCTCGAAGGTCTGGACGGTCAGGACCGGGCCGAAGATTTCCTCGACGATGGCAGGATTGGCCTGGTCGACATCCGCGATCAGCGTCGGCTCGTAGAAATAGCCGGGATGGTCCATGCTATTGCCGCCGGTCAGGCATTCGCCGCCGGCCGCGACCGCGGCGCGCACGATGCTGTCGATACGCGCCCGCTGCCGTTCCGAGATGATGGGCGAATATTGCGTCGTCGCGTCCCAGGTCGGGCCGGGTCGCACCGCCTTCATCTTCTCCAGGATAGCGGCCGTCAGCCGGTCGGCGACGCGCTTCTCGACGATCAGGCGTGTCGCGGCCACGCAGGCCTGGCCGGCATTGAAGGTGACGCTGCCGGCGATCGCGGAGGCCGCCTTGTCGAGATCGGCATCGGCAAAAACGAGCTGGGGGCTCTTGCCGCCGAGTTCCAGCGTCATTGGTTTGACGCCGGTGCGGGCGACATTCTCCATGATAGCCGAGCCGGCGCGGGTCGAGCCGGTGAAGGAGACCTTGGCGATGTCGGGATGGCCGGTCAGCGCCGTGCCGGTGGTTGGACCATCGCCGAGCACCACGTTGATCAGTCCCGCCGGCAGGCCGGCTCTCACGGCGAGTTGCGCCAGATAGACGGCCGAGAAGGGCGTCATTTCCGACGGCTTCAACACAACCGCATTGCCGGCGGCCAGCGCCGGGCCGAGCTTCCAGCCGGCCATCGAGACGGGAAAATTCCAGGGCGTGATCGCGCCGACGACGCCATAGGGCTCGCTCATGATCATGCCGAGGCTAGCATCGTCGGTCGGCGCGAGCTCGCTGCCTTCCTTGTCGGCGAATTCGGCGAAGAAGCGGATCTGTTCGGCGGTGATGGCGATGTCGCCGGCGACGAGCTGGCCGACCGGCCGCGTCGAGCTCAGCGCCTCGATCCGGGCCAGCGTCTCGGCTTCCGCCTCGATAAGGTCGGCCCAGGCCTGGAGTGCCCTGGTGCGCTCGCGTGGCCGGACGCCGGCCCAGTTGCTGACCTTCAGTGCTGCCTTGGCGCTGTCCGCCGCACGCTCGATCAAGTCAGGGCCGGCTACGGGGCAGTCCGTATAGGATTTGCCGTCCGACGGGCGACGCATCCCGATCACGCCCCCGGCCGGGATCAGTTCCCCGCCGATGAAATGGCCGACGGGGAGGGGAATTGTATCGGGATCGAAGCTCAGGCTCATCGACAACCACTCTGCGGCACCGGCTGGAGCCTAGCGCGTGGCGCCACGCAGCATGCGCTGTTCGGCGTTCCGCCACCGACGAATGTTGCGTGCCAGGCACGAGGGACGGCAAAATCTTCCGCGCGACGACGTGCCTCGCTATCCGACGGTCACGTAGATCTTGCGCACCGTTTCGATGGTCCTCCAGACACCGGTGAAGCCGGGCTTCATGACGAAGCTGTCGCCGGCGCGGTAGGTCACCCTCTCGCCGGCGTCCGGTATGATCTCGATCACGCCGGAGAGAATGTGGCAGAACTCGAAAGTCTCGCCCTTGATCGAGCGCGTCTCACCCGGCGTCGCCTCCCAGACGCCGGTATGGACGAGATCGTCCTTGGCGACATCCTGCGCCCAGGTCTTGAAGGCTGGGTCGCCGGCAATCAGCCGCTCTGGCAGCGCCCTGGATTCGCGCGGCGAAAAGGCTGGGTTGGTATCGACGGTCTTGAGCAGGGACAAGGGATGGCCTTTCTGGTTGGATTTCAATAGCCGCGCGACCGGTCGACAAGCCCAATCGGCTCAAGGCCGGCACGGTGGCGCCGGATGTTGTCGATGACGGCGCGTGCCGCGGTCACGGGCTGGGTGACGCTGGCGACATGCGGGGTGAGGATGATCTTCGGATGCGACCAGAGCGGATGGTCCGGGGGCAGGGGTTCGGGATCGGTCACATCGATCATCGCCGCCGAGAGCTGGCCGCTGTCGAGCGCGGCGACCAGCGCTTGATGGTCGATCTGCGGCCCCCGGCCCGTATGAACGAGGGCCGCGCCTTGCGGTAGCTTTGCGAACAGACCGGCATTGAGAAATCCGCGCGTGTCTTCGGTCAGCGGCAGCAGGCAGATCAATATGTCGCTGGCCGCCAGCATCGCCTCCAGCCCAACCTCGCCGTGGTGGCAGGTCACGCCGTCGATCTGGCGCGGCGAACGGCTCCAGCCGGCGAGCGGGAAGCCGAACGGTTTTAGCCGTTCGAGAACCGCCTGGCCGAGTTGGCCGAGGCCGAGCACGCCGATCCGGCGCGACCCGGCCTGGATCTGCGGAATGTCCAGCCATTCGCCGGCCCGCTGCTGCGCCAGATAGGCGGGCAGGTTGCGGTGCAAGGCGAGCACGGCCAGCGTCACATATTCCTGCATCATGCGCACGATGCCTTCTTCGACCATGCGCACGATCTTCACCGTCGCGGGCACCGCATCAAAGCGGAACTGGTCGACGCCCGCGCCAATCGAAAACAGGATTTCCAGGTTATTGTAGCGGGCGAGATTATCCGGCACGGTCCAGGTGATGAGGTAGCGCACGGCGTTGGGATCGACCGTTGCGGCATCCGTGGCGAAGGCAACGTCCGGCAAGTCCTGGGTAAACGCATCTGCAAATATTGCAGCGCGTCGCGCATCGGAATTGAACAGGAATGTCATCCAGGCTTCCCTTCAACCCGCGCAACGCGCAGCCAGCGCTTCGATCATGCGCTGGCAGGCGGTGAGTTCGCCGGCGAGAATATATTCGTCCGGCTTGTGGGCGCGGCCGATATCGCCGGGACCGCAGATGATCGCATCCAGGCCGGCGGCCTGGTAGAGCCCGGCCTCGGTGCCATAGCTGACGGCGGCAAGCGGTGCCTCGCCCGTCAACTCACCCAGCAGCGCCGCCAGTGCTGCGTCCTGCGGCAGCGACAGCGCTGGATAGGCGCTCATCGGCGTCCACTCGACCAGATACCCCTTGGCGGCAAGCGCCTCGGCCCGCGCTTTGACCGGCGCGAGCAGGCTCGCCGGATCGACGCCCGGTATGGCGCGCGCCTCCAGGTCCAGCGTCGAGCTGTCGGGGATGATGTTGACCTGATGTCCGCCAGCGATCACGCCGGCCTGCAGCGAAGAATAGGCTGGCTCGAAGGTTGGATCGAACGGGCCATGTGTAAGCCGTTCGGCCTCGCTGACGGCCGCGTTCAGTGCCTCGGACATCGCATGGATGGCGTTGAGCCCGAGATCGGGCCGGGAGGAATGACCGGAACGCCCCTTGATGGTGATACGGGCGGCCGCCTTGCCCTTGTGGCCGCGCACGGCGCGCATGCCGCTCGGCTCGCCGACGATGACGCCGAGCGGCTTGGCGCAGAATTCGGGAAGGCGGGCGATGAGGTGCGGCACGCCGCGGCAGCCGATCTCCTCATCGTAAGAGAACGCGAAATGGATCGGCCTGGCGAGGCGCAGCCGCGACAGAGCAGGCACCGCTGCCAACGTAGCGGCAAGGAACCCCTTCATATCGCTGGTGCCGCGTCCGTAGAGCCGCTCGCCGTCGCGGCGCAACGCGAAAGGGGACGAACTCCACTGCGGCTCGCCGGCGGGGACAACGTCCATATGGCCCGAGAGGATATACCCGGGGACGTCGGCAGGACCGATCGTCGCGAAGAGATTGGAGCGGTCGCCTTCCGGCCCCGGAAGCAGGGTGACCGTCGCTCCCTGTTCCGACAGGTAGGACTCGATCCAGCTGGCAATGTCGCCGTTCGGCTTGCCGGCCACGGATGGAAAGGCGATGAGACGGCCGATTATGTCGAAGACGTCCATTCCAGACCTCAAAATATTCTGGGTTTGGGCATTTGGCACTCCGGTTCGTCGGGCCGATACGCTCAACAATGTGCGCGTTCCTTCGCGATTGCGTGCCGAAAGCGGAAGTGTTTCAGTTGAATCTTGCGTTGGCGCGTGGCTTTCGAACAGATCATATCGGTCCGATTGTTTAGCGTCGGCGGGGCAGGAGTGGCCGTTGTGGACCTCTCCATAGCGGCAATGGTTTCAGAGGCATGGAATTGAAGCCGTCCGAAAGCTTGAAAATCGATGCCTTCTCGATGCGCGTCAGCGGCATCGAAGACGTCGACCTGGACCGGTTGCACGCGCTCTCGCTGTCGGTGAATTGGCCGCACCGGGCCGAGGACTGGCAATTCCTGCGCGACGTGGGTGAGGGTTTCGTGGTGCTCGACGAGATAGGGCGCGTTCTCGGCTCGGCCATGTGGTTCAGACATGGCGCCGATTTCGCGACCGTCGGCATGGTCATTACCTCGCCGCGCCTGCAGACGCTGGGCGCGGCGCAATGGCTGATGAAACGGATATTCGACGAGGTCACCGGGCGTGATCTGCGGCTTAATGCAACCCGGGCCGCAAAGCGGCTCTATCTCTCGCTCGACTTCCAGCCGGAAAAGACCGTCTATCAATGCCAAGGCATAGCCCGCGCGCCAACGATGGCCGGATCCGGGACGCGGGGCGACATCCGGACTCTGGACGCGAAAGATATCCACGCCGTCATCGCGCTCGACGCGGCGGGATTTGGTGTGAGGCGTGAGGCGCTCATCGAAAAGCTTTTCGCGCACTCGGTCGGCTATGGCCTTTTCAAGGGCGACACGCTCAGTGCTTTCGCGCTCTGCCGGCCGTTCGGGCGAGGCCATGTCGTGGGGCCTGTCGTGGCGGAGAGCGACGCCGACGCTGTGGCGATCGTCCAACCGCATGTGGCCGGCCATTCCGGGTCTTTCCTCAGAGTCGATACCCATATGAAAGACGGCGAATTCGCCGCCTTTCTAGCGCACAGCGGAATGCCGGTCTATGACACCGTGCTGACCATGTCGATCGGCAAACGCCTCGCCGATTTTTCGGTCGGCGGTGCAGCCACACCGATGACATTTGCCCTCGCCAGTCAAACTCTCGGATAAGGTCAGCCGAGGACGCGGGCCGTCGCCGCTGCCCCAGCCTTGGGCGACGGCACTTTTCGAGACACAGGATTTAGGGAGGCTGGTCTCTTGTCGTTGAGGATATCCTTTTAAAATCAATACTTTAGGGCTCTGACGACTTGCGCGCAGGGCTTCGAAGCTCAAAACAAGAAAAAACCCAGTTAGATCAGTGGCCTGGCTGGACTAGGACAGTCGAGCGGGCATCATCCCACTTTCGCAGCTCGCACAGGGAATCATTCCTTCGACTTTTAGGCGGTCACGCAACCATACGGAACGATGCGGGAAGATTTCGGATTTTGTCCCACGAAAGCCCAATAGATCAACGGTTTTCGTACCTCCTCCGCGCCCACCAGCGATGTTGCTCTATGGCGTCGGGCTCCGGCTGCACCAAGGGCAAAAAGTTGCCTCGAAGTGCTACATATTGTGATACAAATTTCCGATAAAGAAGCTAAAAAGATAAATAAAAACATTATCTTGGTGTTGGAATAGATCTAAGCCAACCGGGCCACCAGATGAGCTTCTCGCTGCTGGCCGATCCTCAATCTTTAAGGGATTGTCCTGACGTGAAGAATGCTCAAGCTGGGCTAGCTTCGGGGCGACCATCAGTGACCGCTACTAGGCCGAAGGTCGCGCCCTAATTCAACCCTTAGACCGTGTGAATCGCTCGCGTACTGCCGCGAGGCGTTTGTCCTTCGTCCGAAGATCCTGCATAGCGCCGTCCAGGTAATCGTATAGCGGACGCAATGCCTCACCTTGGTCGCCTTGGGCGACGATTTCGGCAACGCGGTCGAGAGCCCGTCCGATGCGCTCCGAAGTGATCGGACGACGAGTAGTCGAATACGGTCTCATGATAACGTCCTTCTAAAAGGCACTAGTTCAGCATCTACTTTAGGCGGATTTGCATCATGGGAGAAAGGATGACGTCTTCGAAGGGGGAACGATGCTCTATTCGGTGCCCCGAGGGCCTCTGAACGCGCTGTGACCTTCGCCGCCATCACACCTGTTCTTATCCGGCCGTGCCCGTAGTCCAGCGCGAGCCGCGGTTTACGTCCCCACTTTTTTGCTTCAATGACGTAAGGCAAGACCGGTGTCGGCTCGTAGTTGCGCCCAAGGCATACCGATGCGATTCTGCCTGCGACGCGTTATCGACGCTTGCGCGAGGCCAATGTGATGCTCCTGGCTGTCCACCATGTCGCAATCATCTGCAGCGACTATGAGACGTCCAAGCAGTTCTACACGAGCAAGCTTGGTTTCGTCATTCTCGCCGAAAAGTGGCGCCCCGAAAGGCGGTCTTGGAAGTGCGACTTGCGTCATGGCCTCGTCCAGATCGAATTGTTCAGTTTCCCGGATCCGCCGAGTCGGCCCAGCAGGCCCGAGGCCTGCGGATTAAGACATATTGCCTTCGTGGTCGCGTCGGTCGAGGCAACTGCCGCGCTGCTTCGGTCGCGAGACGTTGACGTGGAGCCAATCCGAACAGACCCCTACACTGGGCGCTTGTTTACCTTCATCGCCGATCCGGACGGACTCCCGATCGAACTTTACGAGGCCAGCGCCGTGTGAGCTGAACGAACGCGCCTTCGGCGACTGCATAGACCTTCGGGCGCTCCGATGGCCAGGCAGCCTCGTTCCGATGCAGAAATGTGCCTGGCTTCCTGCTGCGTTCAGCCTCGAGGGACCGCGCGATGGCGAGGTGCTTGTCGAGATCAAGGCGACCGGCATCTGCCACACCGACGAATTCACGCTCTCGGGCGCCGATCCCGAAGGCATCTTCCCGGCCATTCTCGGCCATGAGGGCGCCGGCGTGGTGGTCGATGTCGGCAAGGGCGTTACCTCTGTCAAGAAGGGCGACCATGTCATCCCGCTCTACACGCCGGAATGCCGGCAGTGCCCGTCCTGCTTGTCGCGAAAGACCAATTTGTGCACCGCCATCCGCGCCACCCAGGGGCAAGGCCTGATGCCGGACGGTTCGTCGCGCTTCTCGATCGGCAAGGACAAGATCTTTCACTATATGGGCTGCTCGACCTTCTCCAACTTTACGGTCTTGCCCGAGATCGCGGTCGCCAAGGTCAATCCCGACGCTCCCTTCGACAAGATCTGCTACATAGGCTGTGGCGTCACCACCGGCATCGGCGCGGTCATCAACACCGCCAAGGTCGAGCAAGGTGCCACCGCCGTCGTCTTCGGCCTCGGCGGTATTGGCTTGAATGTCATCCAGGGCCTGAAGCTTGCCGGCGCCGACATGATCATCGGTGTCGATTTGAACAACGACAAGAAGGAATGGGGCGAGCGGTTCGGAATGACGCATTTCGTCAATCCGAAGGAGATCGAGAGCGACATCGTCCCCCACCTCGTCAACATGACCAAGCGCGGTGCCGACCAGATCGGCGGCGCCGACTACACCTTCGACTGCACCGGCAACACCAAGGTGATGCGCCAGGCACTGGAGGCTTCGCATCGCGGCTGGGGCAAATCGGTCGTCATCGGCGTCGCCGGCGCTGGCCAGGAGATTTCGACAAGACCATTCCAGTTGGTCACCGGCCGCAGCTGGATGGGCACCGCCTTCGGCGGCGCGCGTGGCCGCACCGACGTGCCCAAGATCGTCGACTGGTACATGGACGGCAAGATCCAGATCGACCCGATGATCACCCACACGCTGAAGCTCGAAGACATCAACAGGGGCTTCGACCTCATGCATGAAGGCAAGTCGATCAGGAGCGTGGTGGTTTATTGAAGGAGGTTCGAATTCGCTTCGTCGACCCTGAGAAGTCGACGATCCATCGAATACGGAACTTTGGTGAGGATCTTTGGCGCAGCTTTCGCGAAGAAAAGCGCGTCACGATCAATCTGGAGGAGATCGATCGGGCGCATGATCAGGTCGCTTACCTCGTGCATGGACATTTTCTAAGGAGGAGTCTGACCGAAGTACATCGCCTGCTGAAGGTGCACTTCATGGAAAATGAGGTCGTCATCGAGACATAATCGAGATGACAAACAGGGAGGAATAAAAATGCCTGAGAAACTGCATCCGAAAATCGACAATGGGTTGCCCAGGGAAAGCGCGAGCTTTGCCGGCGGCACGCTGGTCTGCGCCTGCACCAGCAAGCCGGTCAAGGTGAAGGTCAAGGGACAGATCGCCCACAACCATGCCTGCGGCTGCACCAAATGCTGGAAGCCTGAAGGGGCTGTATTCTCGGTGGTGGCGGTTGCCGGTACCGGCGACGTCACCGTCACCTAGAACGGTGACAAGCTGAAGGTGGTCGACCCCTCAGCGCTGATCCAGCGCCATGCCTGCACCGGCTGCGGCGTCCACATGCATGGGCCGGTCGAGCGCGACCATCCATTCAAGGGCCTGTCCTTCATCCATCCCGAGCGTTTCCAGGAGGACGGCTGGTCGCCGCCGGGCTTCACCGCCTTCGTCTCGTCGATCATCGAATCGGGCGTCGACCCCAAGCGTATGGACGGCATCCGGGCCCGGCTGAAGACAATCGGGCTGGAGCCTTATGACTGCCTCAATCCGGGCCTGATGGACTACATCGCCACCTGGACGGCGAAGAAGTCCGGCGCGCTGCCCGCCTGACAAATTGCGGTCCGGTTCATGGGCGGTAGAGATACGCCAGGCCGAAGGTTCTGTGTTCCCAAACTAACGAGCCTCCAAGCAAGGCGTAAGACCGGCGGCGCAGTCGAGCCAGCGCAGCTCGATCGCGTCGCCGGTGCGGTTTCAAGGCGCAGAGCCGGGAGCGGTCCGGCCGGTGGCTATACCTGATTGAGATTATCAGGACGAGAGGCAGAGTTGATGAAGGTCGTTTCTACGTCGAAATCGCATAGCGGCACCCAGGGCGTCTACTCGCATGCTTGCGAGGTCTGCGCCTGCGACATGACCTTTGCCGTCTTCGTGCCGCCGCAGGCCAGGGATCGGCTGGTGCCGGTGCTTTGGTATCTGTCCGGCCTCACCTGCACGCACGCCAATGTCATGGACAAGGGCGAATACCGGCGCCTGGCATCCGAACTCGGGCTGGTCGTCGTGTGTCCCGACACCAGCCCGCGTGGTCCCGACGTTCCGGATCAAAAGGACAATTGGCAGATCGGCTGCGGCGCCGGCTTCTATCTCGACGCGACAGAGCAGCCTTATGCGAAGAGCTACCGCATATACTCCTAGATCACCGAGGAATTGCCGGCGCTGGTCGCCGCGAATTTCCCGGTCGACATGTCACGCCAATCGATCTTCGGCCATTCGATGGGCGGGCACGGCGCGCTGACGATCGCGCTGAAGTATCTTGAGTGCTACCGAAGCTGTTCGGCCTTAGCGCCGATCGTGCAGCCGTCGAGCTGGTCGCGGCCAGCCTTCGAAAAATATCTCGGACAGGACTAGAAGAGCTGGCGCGCCTACGATGTCACACTGCTGATCGAGGACGGTCGTCGCTTTGGCGAGTTCCTGGTCGACCAGCGCATGGCCGACGGATTTCTTCAGGATGGGCTGCGGCCTTGGCTGCTCGAAGAGGCCTGCAAAAACAATAGTTTGTCGCGATGGCTGATCCCCGGCCAACTGGATCAAGCAGAAGCACTTCGCACTTATGCTTCGCGAACTCAGCGTGATGAAGGTCCAAGTGATCGGTCTGGAGTCACGCAGCATGGTCGAGGGGGTTCAAAAACCCTTTGTGCGTCTGCCGGATGGACCGAGGCGCCTAAATGCTCATCTGTTTCTGTGGGGATACCTGTGGGGTAGGCATCTTACAGACTGCCTAACCCGTTGTTTTTTCTGGTCGGAGTGGCAGGATTTGAACCTGCGACCCCCTCGTCCCGAACGAGGTGCGCTACCAGGCTGCGCTACACTCCGTGACCAGACCGCGGGCTTATAGCCGCCACACTTCGTTCCTGCAAGCGGCAATGGCAGCACTTCTGTCGCATTTCGTGCGCTTTCGTCGGGGCTTGCGGGAAAGCTCGGATTTCCATCCGGGATAAACGCGGCTTAAAGCCTTGTGTGCTAAGCCGCTGCCTCGATAGATCGTGTTTCTGTCTCCTGGAGCCCTGCTGTCTTGCCCCCAAAAATCGTTGGCGAAGCCTGGCCCAACAGCTTCGAATTCGAAACCGCGGCGCTGATCAAGGCATCCGGGTTTCGTGAATATGATGCGCGCTGGTGGTTCGGTCATCCCGGTTCGACGGTGCCGCCGGAACTCAATCTGATCGGCGTCCAGGCGCTTGGCATGGGGCTCGGCACGCTGATCCGCCGTCTCGGCGCCGGACCCGACATCGTCACCGGGCATGATTTCCGGTCCTATTCGCTTGGCATCAAGCTAGCGCTGGTTTCCGGGCTGATGGCGGCCGGCGCAAGGGTGAAGGACATCGGCCTGGCGCTGTCGCCTATGGCCTATTTCGCGCAGTTCGCACTGGAGACGCAGTCCGTCGCCATGGTCACCGCCTCGCACAACGAGAACGGCTGGACCGGCGTCAAGATGGGAGCCGCGCGGCCGCTGACCTTCGGGCCTGAGGAGATGACCGCGCTGAAGGCGATGGTGCTCGCCGGCGATTTCGACCTTACAGGCGGCGGCTCCTATGATTTCGTCCGCGATTTTCGCGCCACCTATCTCGACGACATAGTCGGGGACAAGCGCATCACACGCAAGCTCAAAGTGGTCGCTGCTTGCGGCAATGGCACTGCCGGCGCCTTTGCCCCGGAAGCCTTGCGGCGCATCGGTTGCGAGGTGATTCCGCTCGATGCCGAACTCGACCATACCTTCCCGCGCTACAATCCCAACCCGGAGGACATGCGGATGCTGCATGCCATCAGGGACAAGGTGCTGGAGACAGGGGCCGATGTCGGTCTGGGCTTCGATGGCGACGGCGACCGCTGCGGTGTCGTCGACAATGAAGGCAACGAAATCTTCGCCGACAAGGTCGGCGTCATGCTCGCGCGGGATATTTCGCGGCTCCATCCGGGTTCGACCTTCGTCGTCGACGTCAAGTCGACCGGACTGTTCAACACCGACGCGGTGCTGCGCGCCAATGGCGCCGTTACCGACTACTGGAAGACCGGCCATTCCTACATTAAACGCCGCGTTGCCGAACTCGGCGCTGTCGCCGGCTTCGAAAAGTCTGGCCATTTCTTCTTCAACCCGCCGATCGGCCGCGGCTATGACGACGGGTTGGTCACGGCAATCGCCATCTGTCAGATGCTGGATCGCAACCCGGCCAGTTCGATGGCCGATCTCTACCGTGCGCTGCCGCTGACCTTCGGCACGCCCACCATGTCGCCGCACTGCGCGGACGATGTGAAATACGGCGTCGTCGAACGGGTGGTCTCCGATTTTCAGGCGATGCAGCGGGACGGTACCAGTTTCGCGGGCCAGAAGATCATGGACCTCGTCACCGTCAATGGCGTCCGCGTCGTCGCCGAGGACGGCACCTGGGGTCTGGTGCGCGCCTCGTCGAACAAGCCGGAACTGGTCGTGGTCGTCGAAAGCCCGGTCTCGTCCGAGCGTCGCCGGCAGATGTTCGATGCCGTCGACGCCGTGCTGCGCCGCAGTCCGGAGGTCGGCGCCTACAACCAGACTTTCTAGGTCAGCGCCCCGCTGCGGGCGCTGCGGCCGTCAGCACGCCCCAGTCAAAATCGCGCGCCCAGTCGGCAAAGCCGTGCCAGCGCACCTCCGCAAATTCCCGGTGCAAGGCGGCGATATCGACGTCGTAGCCGACGCGGTCGAACCATTCGAACATCAGCGCCGCGTCCTCGCTCTGCTGGCGGGCGACTGCGATCGGGATTTCCTGATAGCGGATCTGGTGGCCGATGGCGCCGGACAGGATTTTAGCCTGCTCTTCGCCTGACAATTCGTCGCCGGCGAAATCGAAGCGTTTGCCGAACACTTCTTCCCGCCGCTCGACCAGAGCGGCCACGAAGGCGCCGATATCCACCAGCGAGACGAGCTGGAGGACGCGCTTGGGTGGCATGGCGAAGGCATGGATGCCTTGGTTGAGCGCACCGATCGACCACGGCGCAACGGCATTCTCCATGAAGGCCACCGGCGCGCTGATCGAATAGGGAATGCCGAGCTGCTCGATATGCCTCTCGACCAGATATTTGCTTTCGAAATGTGGGATGCCGGTGTTCTTGTCGGCGTCGGCAACGGAGGAATAGATCAAGTGTCCGACGCCGGCGGTCTTCGCCGCATCGGCGGCTAGGATCCCCAGACGGGTCTCTTCCTCGAGACCGGCCTCATAGCTGTTGCCCATCAGGAACATGGTGTCGACGCCTTTTGCGGCGCTCACGACCGAGCCCGCTTCGGCGAGATCGCCGGCCACCACCTCGGCGCCCGCCGACGCCAGTTGCCGCGCGCCCTCGCTGCCCGGCTTGCGCGTCAGTCCCTTGACGTGATGGCCCCTGGACAACAGCGCACGCGCTACCGCGCCGCCTTGCTGGCCCGTGGCGCCGGTGACAAGAATGTTTCGTTTGCTGGTCATTTCGTCTGCTCCTTTTTCTCTGTCCGGCTTGTCTGCCTGGAGCAAAATTAGGCTCTGTCGGATTGATGCATAACTGCCTATAGTTGGAAAACTTTGTCTCACTGGTGAGCACAATGATCGATCTCAACGATGTCATCGTGTTTGCTCGCGTCGTCGAGGCCGGCAGCTTCACCGCCGCCGCGCGTCTGCTTGCCATGCCCAAGACGTCGGTCAGCCGCCGTGTCGCCGCGCTCGAACGCGAGGTCGGCGTGCGCCTGTTGCAGCGCACGACACGCAGCCTCAACCTGACGGATGCCGGGCGTCTGTATTATGAGCAAAGCAGCCAGGGGCTGCGCACGATCGAGGAGGCGAATCTGCGTCTGGCGGAGGCGAGGGCGGAACCGTCGGGCACCATCCGCATTTCGGCCCCGGTAGGCTTTGGCGGCTATTTCCTCATCCGCGCCGTGGTCGACTTTCTGGCGCTGTATCCGAAGACCAATGTCGAGCTTCGCCTCACCGACGACAAGCTCAACCTGGTCGAGGACGGAATCGACCTCGCCTTTCGCACCGGCACCCTCCAGGATTCGACGTTGATCGCCCGCAAGCTCGGCGCCGCGCGCAGGCTGCTCTGCGCCAGCCCCGACTATCTCGCACGATATGGAATGCCGGAAGGTCCGGCGGATCTCGCGCGCCATCGATGCGTCATCGCGGGTCCATCGGCCTCGGGCGCCCATTGGGTGCTGGATGGACCACGAGGCCAGGAGACGGTCGTGGTCGCCGGGCGCTTCGCCGCCAATGAAATGCAGGCGGTGGTTGCGGCCGCGCTCGCCGGCTTCGGTGTCGCCCAATTGCCCCAGGCGATGGCCGAAGGGCTGATCGATCAGGGGCGCCTGCAGCGCGTCCTCGAGGATTACACGACACCGGCCGGCGGACTGCATGTGCTCTATCCGAGCAGCCGCCACCTTTCGCCCCTGGTGAAGGCCTTTATCGAACTGGCGGCCGAGCGGATTTCCAATCGGGCAAATACCGCTTAAAGGGCGTCTGTGCTACCCAATCGACCTCCAATTCCCGAGCGCGAGACCTGAATGACCGAGCGGATCGTCAGTTTTGTCATGAGCGGCGGCGTTGGCTCTCGGCTATGGCCGCTGTCACGCGAGGACAATCCCAAGCAGTTCCACGATCTGTCGGGCGATGGCTCCATGCTGGCCAAGACCTTGCGCCGCCTGACGGCGAGACCGGCTGGCGAGACGCCGATCTTCCTGATCGCCTCGGAACGTCACGCCGATCGTGTCCATGCCGACTTGGCCGGTCTCGATCTTGCCGGCGGCGGCCCGCTGTTCGAGCCCGCGGGACGCAACACCGCCGCCGCCGTCGCACTGGCGACGCTGCGCACTCTGTCGGAATTCGGCGACAGCCTGGTGCTGGTGGTGCCTTCCGACCATGAAATAGCGACGGCGGGGCAATTCTGGCAAAGTATCGAAGCGGGATCGCAGGCGGCGCGCGCCGGCCGCCTGGTGGTGTTCGGCATCAAGCCGACCCAGCCGGAAACCGGTTACGGCTATATCGAGGTATCGGCCGAGAAGGGCGGGGTGTTCGACGTTTCGCGCTTCGTCGAGAAGCCCGACCTCGCGACGGCCAATGATTATCTCAAGGCGGGAAATTTCTACTGGAACACCGGCATCTTCCTGTTTCGGGCGGGTGCCATGCGCGACGCCTTCGAGGCATTCCAGCCCGATATCTGGCGCACTACCGAAGCGGCCTACAAGGCGGCGACATCGGACCTGTCCGGCCTCTATATGCCGCTGGAGCTCTACGCGGCCATCCCGTCGAACTCGATCGACTATGCCATCATGGAGCGGGCAAAAGACATCGCCATGGTGCCGGCCGGTTTCCGCTGGAACGATCTCGGCTCCTGGCAATCGCTCCTCGACGTCGGTCCCGCTGACGAGCGAGGCAACGTCGTCGTCGGTGATGTCGTGGCCATCGATTGTGAGAATTCCTATATCCGCAGCGACGGCCGCCTGCTGTCGGCGATCGGCATGAAGGACGTTGCCATCGTCTCGACGGCGGATGCCACTTTCGTTGCCCCGGTGAGCCACAGCCAGCACGTCAAGAAGATCGTCGAACAACTCGAAAAATCGGGACGGCTGGAAACCAGATTCACGCCAGCGCACGACCGCGTCATCGAAAGCGGCGCCTGGCGGCGGCGCGTGCATCACTGGCTGTTCCAGGAGACCTTGCCGCTATGGTCGACATCAGGCGTCGACGAGCGCCATGGCGGCTTCCACGAGGCGTTGGGTTTCGACACCAGGCCGCTCGTCAAGCCCAAGCGCATGCGCACCCAGGCCAGGCAGGTCTATGCTTTCGCCGTTGCCAAGGAACGTGGCTGGACCGGCCCGGCCGACCGGCTGATCGCGCATGGCATCGATTTCATGGCAGGGCAGGGCCGCACCGAACGGGGCGGTTGGGTGCGCACGCTGAATGTCGATGGCTCCGTCGCCGACCCGGTCGAGGACGCCTACGATCATTCCTGCATTCTGCTGGCACTGGCGCACGCGCATATGTCGGGCAATCCCGATGCCTTGCGGCTCGGCGAGGAGACCTTCGCCTTCCTCGATGCGCATCTGGAGGACAGCCGCATGACGGGGTTCCTCGAGACATCGGATGGGGCCGGCGAGCGGCGCTCCAATCCGCACATGCATCTGCTCGAAGCTTTCCTGGCCTGGCACCAGGCGACCGGAGAGCGCGCGCATCTGCGACGCGCGGCCCGCATCATCGACCTCTTCCGCAGCCATTTCTTCGACGCCGAGAGCTGGACGCTCGGCGAGTATTTCGATGCCGAATGGAAACCGGTCTTGGGAGAGAAGGGAACCTGGACCGAACCCGGCCATCACTTCGAATGGGCATCGCTGCTGGTCGATTTTGCCGATCGAAGCGGCCAGGCCGAGCTGAGCGTCTATGCCCGAAAACTCTATGCCTCGGCGATCGCCAACGGCCTTAACCGCGCCACCGGCCTTGCCTATGGGGCAGTCTCGCGGCAGGGCCTGCCGCTCGACCTGATGTCGCGCAGTTGGCCGCAGGCCGAAGCGCTCAAGGCGGCGATCGCGCTGGATGGCTCGGGCGGCCCTGATCTCAAGCCGGAGATCGAGGCGCGCGTCGGCCGGCTGTTCCGCTGGCACATCGACCCGGCGCCGCTGGGCCTCTGGATCGACCGCATCGACGAACGCGGCCGCTCGCTGGCGTCAGACGTGCCGGCGAGCATCTTCTACCATCTGGTCTGTGCGCTGACCCAGTATCTGGATGGGACGGTGGACAAGTAGGCGGGATCAGTACGGGCTTGCCACGTCCCCGGTCTCGACATAGACCGACTTCAGCTGCGAATAGAGCGCCAGTGCCGCCAGCGAATTCTCGCGGCCGATGCCCGATTGCTTGACCCCGCCGAAGGGGATTTCCACAGGGGTCAGATTGTAGGCGTTGATCCAGCAGGTTCCGGCCTGCAACTCGGCAATGACGCGGTGGGCGCGCGGCAGGTCGCGTGTGAACACGCCCGCGGCAAGGCCGAACTCGGTGTCGTTGGCGCGGTCTATAACCTCGTCCTCACCGTCGAATTTCAGCACGCTCATGACCGGGCCGAAAATCTCCTCGCGGGCGATGCGCATGGTGTCGGTGACGCCGGTGAAGACCGTAGGCTCGACGAAGAAGCCGCCCTGGAAGCCCTGCAGCGACGGCACGTTGCCGCCGCAAGCGAGCGTGGCGCCATCCTGCTTGCCAGCCGCGATATAGCCGACGACCTTGTCTTGCTGCGCCTTGTTGACCAACGGACCCATCTGCGTATCCGGATCGAGCGGATCGCCGATGCGGATTTTCTTGGTTCGCTCGACCAGCCGCTCGACAAAGCGGTCGTGAATGCCGCTCTGCACGAAGACGCGCGTGCCGTTGGAACAGATCTGGCCGCTCGAATAGAAATTGCCGAGCATGGCGCCGCCAATGGCGTTTTCGAGATCGGCATCGTCGAAGACGATCAGCGGCGACTTGCCGCCGAGTTCCATCGTCGCGTGCTTCATCCCTGAGCCGGCCAGCGACAGGACCTTGCGCCCGGTCGGCACCGAGCCGGTCACCGAAACCTTGGCGACGACATCATGGCCGACCAGCCCGGCGCCGACATCGCCATAGCCTTGCACGACGTTGAACAGCCCGTCGGGCAGGCCGGCCTCCGAGTAGATCTCGGCCAGCGCCAGCGCCGAAAGCGGCGTGTTTTCCGATGGCTTGAACACCATGGCGTTGCCCATGGCGAGCGCCGGCGCCGATTTCCAGCCGGCGATCTGGATCGGATAGTTCCAGGCGCCGATACCGACGCAGACGCCAAGCGCCTCGCGGCGCGTGTAGGCGAAGGGTCCGCCGAGGTCGACCGCTTCGCCGTTGAAGACGGCGACCGCGCCGGCGAAATATTCAAGGCAATCGGCTGCTGAAGGCGCGTCCGCCACCAGCGTCTCCTGGATCGCCTTGCCGGTGTCCAGCGTCTCGATGCGGGCAAGGTCGGCGTTGCGGGCGCGCAAAATGTCGGCGGCACGGCGCAGAATGCGGCCGCGCTCGACCGGCTTGAGCCGCGCCCAGGCCGGCTGTGCGGCGCGTGCGGCCTCGATAGCGAGTTCCAGCACGTTCGGCGTCGCCGAACGCAGCATGGCGATGGTCTCGCCCGTGGCAGGATAGATCACCGGCAGCGGCGCGCCGCCTTCGTCCTCGATATAGCGTCCGTTGACATAGTGCGAAGCCGTGGGCTGAGCGCGCATGGGGATCTCCAAATCGTCTGCGCCCAAGTGGGCGGCTCAATCTATCGAGGCGGCTCGATCCGTTGCCCGGATCATGGCCTATCTGTCAGACGCCTGCCAGCGCGGATTGATCCATGGCTCCTGGTTGGACGGCGCGAGCGGTGTACGGCCAAGGATGTGATCGGACGCCTTCTCGCCGGTCATGATCGATGGTGCGTTGAGGTTGCCGTTGGTCACGCGCGGGAAGATCGAGGAGTCGGCGACCCGTAATCCGTCGACGCCGATGACCCGGCATTCCGGATCGACGACGCTCGATTGATCATCGACCCGGCCCATTCGACAGGTGCCGCAAGGGTGGTAGGCGCTTTCGGCATGGTCGCGAATGAACATATCGAGATCGTCATCCGACTGCACATGGCTGCCCGGCGAGAGTTCCTGTCCGCGGTAGGCATCGAAGGCCGACTGGCCGAAGATTTCGCGGGTCAGGCGGATGCAGTGACGGAACTCCGCCCAGTCGTCCGGATGCGACATGTAGTTGAAGCGGATGACCGGCTTCGCTTTCGGATCCGGCGAGCGCAACGTCACCGAGCCGCGCGACTTCGAGCGCATCGGCCCGACATGCGCCTGGAAGCCATGCGACTTCGCCGCCGCCTTGCCGTCATAACGCACCGCCGCCGGGATGAAGTGGTACTGGATGTCGGGATAGTCGACGCCTGCCTGCGAGCGCACGAAGGCGGCCGCCTCGAAATGATTGGTGGCGCCCAGGCCCGATTTGAAGAACAGCCACTGCGCCCCGATCATCGCCTTGGAGAACGGGTTCAGCACTGAATTCAGGGTGATCGGCTTGGTCGATTCCTGCTGGATGTAGAGCTCCAGATGGTCCTGCAGGTTGCCGCCCACACCGGGCCGGTCGGCCACGACGGCAATGCCGTTTTCGCGCAAATGCCCGGCCGGGCCGATACCGGACAGCATCAGGATTTTTGGCGAGTTGATCGACGACGCCGCGACGATCACTTCGCGTCGCGCCTTAACGACCTGAATCTGTTTGTGAGCTTCGATCTCGACGCCGATGGCGCGTTGATTCTCGATGATCACCCGGCGCGCGAAGCCCTTGACCAGACTCACGTTTTTGCGCCGAAGCGCCGGCTTTAGATAGGCTGATGCCGCCGACCACCGGCGGCCGCCCAGAATGGTCTGCTCCATCGGGCCGAAGCCTTCCTGCTTGGCGCCATTGTAGTCGTCGGTCAGTTCAAACCCTGCCTGCCGGCCCGCTTCGACGAAGGCGCCATAGAGCGGATTGCGCCGCGAGCCGCGCTGCACATGCAGCGGGCCGCCGTGCCCGCGCCAGCCATCCTCGCCACCGTCGGAATCTTCCATGCGCTTGAAATAGGGGAGCACGTCAGCAAAACCCCAGCCGGCCGCTCCCTGTTCGGCCCAATGGTCGAAGTCACGGGCGTGGCCGCGCACATAGACCATGCCGTTGATCGAGGACGAGCCGCCGATCACCTTGCCGCGCGGCGTCGCCAGCACGCGGCCGCCCAGATGCGGCTCCGGCTCACTGGCGAACCCCCAGTCGTAGAGGTTCATGTTGAGCGGGATCGACAGCGCCGACGGCATCTGGATCAGAGGTCCGAGATCGGTGCCGCCGAATTCGATGACGATGACCGAATGCTTGCCGTCCTCAGACAGGCGATAGGCCATGGCCGAGCCGGCGGAGCCGGAGCCGATGATGACGAAATCCGCTTCAAGCATCGTTCATATGCGCCATAAAATCGGCGAGCGAGACATTGCCGCCGGTTGCCACCACAAGGACGGTCTTTCCCGCCACATCCACCTTGCCACCGAGCAGTGCCGCCAGCGACGCCGCGCCCGAAGGCTCCAGCACCAGCTTCATCCGCTCGAAGGCGATCTTCATTGCCCGCCGCACCGACTGGTCGTCGACGGTGATGCCGCGAACACCCGCTGCCTTGACTGCTGCGAAGGGGGCGTCGCCGGGCCGGCGCGACATCAGCCCGTCGCAGATCGACTTCGGGCCAATCGGCATGGTCTCGATCGAGCCATGCGCCAGTGACGAGCCCATGCCGTTGAACCCTTCGGGCTCGACGCCGATGATCTCGGTCGCCGGCGACAGATAGTGGAAGGCGAGCGAAACGCCGCCGATCAGCCCACCGCCGCCGACCGAGCAGAACAAAAGATCGGCGCTGGCGTCCTTGGCCGACAGCTGGTCGAGCGCCTCGAGGCCGGCGCCCGCCTGGCCGGCGACGATCTCGGGATCGTCGAACGGATGCAGCAGAGCCAGACCTTCGGTCTCCGCGATCTCGCGCGCCTTTGCGGCCGCGACCTCTTCACGCGCCCGATCGCCATGATCGGTCAGCACGACGCGGGCGCCATAGCCTGATGTCGCATCACGCTTGGCGGCCGGGGCGTCGATCGGCATGACGATGGTGACCGGGATGCCGAGCGCCTGTCCGGCGGCCGCCAGCCCTTGCGCGAAATTGCCGGAGGAATAGGCGACGACGCCCTTCCTTGCTTCGTCGGGCGAAAGCCGCTTCAGCCGCCAATAGGCGCCGCGAACCTTGAAGGATCCGGCCCACTGCAGCGATTCCGGCTTGATGAAGACCCGGGCCGCACCGGTTTCCTTGGCGAGTGCCGTCGATTCCAGCAGCGGCGTGACCTGTGTCGCCTGGGAGGTGACGGCATAGGCCTGCATGAGATGATCGAGGGTGGGAACGAGAAGATCTGTCATCATTCGCCTCGCGGATACCTTTTGCTCTCTTCGAGATTGTCGAGGTTCATGTGATTGCGCATGTACCGCTCTGACGCCTTCTGCAGTGGCTGGAAATCCCAGGGGTAATAGGCGCCATTGCGCAGCGCCGGATAGACCACCCAGCGGCGCGCCTGGCTCTCGCGCACGGCGGCGTCGAAGCCGGCCATGTCCCAACGCGCCCTGACCTTGTCCATGAACTCGGCCACCAACGCCACATTGGCGGGATCATCGGCGAGATTGTCCCGCTCCAGCGGATCGGCTTCGAGATCGAACAATTGCGGCGGATCGAGTTCGCAATGGACGAATTTGTAGCGGCCCTCGCGGATTGCCACCAAGGGCGCATAGGAGCCTTCCGCGGCGTACTCGATCAACACCGGTGCCGTGCGCTGCCCGCCCTTGGTGAGCGGCAGCAGCGACTGGCCGTCGGTCCACGGCGCGATCGACCCGATGTCGATGCCGGCGAGGTCGCAAAGCGTTGGCGCCACGTCGAGATTGGAGACCGGCGCGTCGATCAGCCCGGCCGGCACGCCCTTGCCGGCGATCATCAGCGGCACCCGCGCCGAGCCTTCGAAGAAGCTCATCTTGAACCACAGGCCTCGCTCGCCCAGCATGTCGCCGTGATCGGAGCAGAACAGGATGATCGTGTCGTCGAGCATGCGCGTTCGGGTGAGAACGTCGAGGAGCTCGCCGAGCTTGTCGTCGACATAGGAGATGTTGGCGAAATAGCCGCGCCGCGAACGACGCACCTGCTCCGGTGTGATCTCGAAAGAGGGATAGTCGCTGGCGTGGTACAGCCGCTGGGAATGCGTATCCTGCTCGTCATGCGCGATGAAGCCAGTTTCCGGGTCCAGCGCCTGGCAATGCTCATAGAGATCCCAATACTGCTTGCGCGCGACATAGGGATCGTGCGGGTGCGACAGCGAGACGGTGAGGCACCATGGCCGATGGCTTGCATCGTCCTGTTCGCGTGAAAGCTGATAGAGCTTCTGAGACGCGAGGAACACGACCTCGTCGTCATACTCCATCTGGTTGGTGGTCTCGGCGATGCCGGCGCCGGTTACCGAACCCAGATTGTGATACCACCACTCGATGCGCTCGCCGGGTTTGCGGTAGTCCGGCGTCCAGCCGAAATCCGCCGGATAGATGTCGGTGGTCAGCCGCTCCTCGAAACCGTGCAACTGATCCGGTCCGACGAAATGCATCTTGCCCGACAGGCAGGTGTAGTAGCCGGCGGCACGCAAATGATGGGCGAAGGTCGGGATCGACGAGGTAAATTCAGCGGCATTGTCGTAGACACCGGTGCGCGACGGCAACTGGCCGCTCATGAACGAGGCGCGGCCCGGTGCGCAAAGCGGCGAGGCGGTGTAGTTGTTGGCAAAGCGCGCCGAACGCGCCGCCAGCGCTTTCAGATGCGGCGTGTGTAGAAATTCCGCTGGCCCATCCGGGAAAAAGGTCCCGTTGAGCTGGTCGACCATGACGATCAGGAAATTGGGTCGCTTCGCTGTCACTGTTTGTGCTGTCCGCCAAGTTTGGTTTCGAGATAGTCCTCGACCAGCGCGATCGCGGTCGCGGCGTCGGGCACGCCATCCTTCAGCGCGCGCCTGATGTAGAGCCCGTCGATCATTGCCGCCGTCGCTTCCGCGGCGCGGTCGGCTTCGGTCCTGGGCAGGATACCGATCAAACCGCTCATCAGGTTCGAATGCAGCCGCCTTGCGTAGACTCTGAGCAACCGGCGCAGCGAGGACGATTGCTGCGCCTCGACATAGAAGGCGAGCCATGCGGCGATGGTCTCCGCCTGGAACTGGATGTCGGAAAAATTGACGGCGACCACGGCCGACACGCGCTCGCGCGGGGAGGTGGTGGATTGAAGCGCGCGGCGCATGTCGATGGTCAGTTCGGCCAGGATGTGCCGCATCGTCGCGAACAGCAGCTCGTCCTTGGCGCCGAAATAGTGATGGGCAAGGGCCGAAGACACACCGGCGCGTCCGGCAATCTCGGACATGGTCACGTCAAGCGAGCCGCGCTCGCCGATCGCCGAGATCGTCGCGTCGATGAGCGCCTTGCGGCGCAATGGCTCCATTCCGACCTTTGGCATGCTGTTCCCGATCTTTTCGGGAGATTATTTTTTATTGACGCGTCAATCAACAAAAAATCGATGCTGACGCGACCTGCACCAAGCGATTGTTGCGCGGCGGCTCTTCACGGTTCGAGCAGGAATGTTTATATTTGAACAATAAAGACGAAGTGCGCCATGAGCCCACATGTTAGGCTGGCGCCAAGGATGGAGACCGGCATGACCGCATGTATCGTTGGCTGGGCACATTCGCGCTTCGGCAAGCTCGAGGGCGAGACGCTCGAAAACCTGATCGTCAAGGTCGCGACGGACGCGCTCGATCATGCCGGCATCGGCCCGGACGAGGTCGACGAGATCGTGCTTGGCCATTTCAACGCCGGCTTTTCGGCGCAGGATTTCACCGCAAGCCTGGTTCTCCAGGCCGATGACCGGCTGCGCTTCAAGCCGGCCACGCGCGTCGAGAATGCTTGCGCAACCGGTTCGGCCGCCGTCCGGCAAGGCATCCGCGCGATCGATGCAAACGCTGCCCAGGTCGTTCTGGTGGTCGGCGCCGAGCAGATGACGACAACGCCCGGGCCCGAGATCGGCAAGAACCTGCTCAAGGCGTCCTATCTGCCCGAGGACGGTGACACGCCGGCCGGCTTTGCCGGCGTCTTCGGCAAGATCGCGCAGGGCTATTTCCAACGCTATGGCGACCAGTCGGATGCGCTCGCCATGATCGCCGCCAAGAACCACAAGAACGGCGTCGACAATCCCTATGCCCAGATGCGCAAGGATTTAGGCTACGATTTCTGCCGGCAGGAGAGCGAGAAAAACCCGTTCGTCGCGGGACCCTTGAAGCGCACTGATTGCTCGCTGGTTTCCGACGGCGCCGCTGCCCTTGTCCTTGCCGACACGGCGACGGCACTGAAGATGCGCCGCGCCGTTGCCTTCCGCGCCAACGAACACGTACAGGATTTCCTGCCGATGTCGAAGCGCGACATCCTGGCCTTCGAAGGCTGCGAGCAGGCCTGGACCCGCGCTTTGAAGAATGCCGGCGTGACGCTCGACGATCTCTCCTTCGTCGAGACGCATGACTGTTTTACCATCGCCGAACTGATCGAGTATGAGGCGATGGGACTGGCCAAGCCCGGTGAGGGCGCTAAGCTGGCGCTGGATGGCACAACGGCAAAAGACGGTCGCCTGCCGGTCAATCCTTCCGGCGGCCTGAAAGCCAAGGGCCATCCGATCGGCGCCACCGGCGTCTCCATGCATGTCTTGACCGCCATGCAGCTTGTTGGCGAAGCCGGTGGCATCCAGGTGCCGGGCGCAAAACTCGGCGGCATTTTCAACATGGGCGGCGCGGCTGTCGCCAACTACGTTTCCATTCTTGATCGGATCAGGTAAACCGCCCCGGCATTCACGGGAGGTGACATGGCCAATCCGGTTCTGATCGAAGTCTTGCGCGGCGCCATTGTCGAGAGCGCCCATCGCGGCGCCGTCGCCGTCTTCGATGCCGGCGGCAAGCCGGTCCTGGAGATCGGCGACACATCGAAGCCGGTCTTTCCCCGCTCTGCCGTCAAGGCGATCCAGGCCCTGCCGCTTGTCGAAACGGGTGCCGCCGATGCCTACGGCTTCGGCAACCGCGAACTGGCGCTAGCGTGTGCCTCCCATTCCGGCGAGCCGGCACATGTCGACCTGGCGCGGTCCATGCTGGCCGGGGCCGGGCTGGATAGGTCGGCGCTCGAATGCGGCACCCACTGGCCCTCGGACCATGACGCCGAGATTGCGCTCGCACGTGCCGGCGGTTCACCAAATGCGCTTCACAACAACTGTTCCGGCAAGCATTCCGGCTTCCTTTGCACCTGCGTGCATTCCGGCATTGAGCATCGCGGCTACGTCAAGCCGGGGCACGCTTTGCAGGAAATGGTGCGCGACGCCATGCAGTCGGTCACCGGCGCTGTCCACGGCGCCGACGAACGCGCGACCGATGGCTGCTCGATCCCGACCTATGCGGTGCCGCTGAGGAGTTTCGCGCTCGGCTTTGCCCGCATGGCGACGGGACAGGGCTTTGGCCCCGAGCGGGCGAAAGCTGCGAAGCGACTGCTTTCGGCCTGTATGGCGGAGCCGTTCTTCGTCGCGGGCACAGGCCGTGCGGACCTGTTGCTGATGGAAGCCGCTCCCGGGCGGATTTTTGCCAAAGGCGGGGCCGAGGGCGTCCATTGTGCCGCGCTTCCGGAACTCGGTCTCGGTATCGCCGTCAAATGCGATGACGGTGCCGGGCGCGCTGGCGACGCAATCGCCGCTGCCGTCCTCGCCAGGCTGCTGCGGGCGGACGAAACCGTGGCCGCGAAGTTGTTGGACCTGGCGAACGCGCCAATCGAAAGCCGGATTGGCGCCAAGGTCGGGGCGCTGAGGCCGACGCCAGCCTTGAATTGAGGTCAGCTGACGCGGTTGCGCTC
This sequence comes from Mesorhizobium sp. M8A.F.Ca.ET.161.01.1.1, assembly GCF_004792105.1. Lineage (NCBI taxonomy): Bacteria > Pseudomonadati > Pseudomonadota > Alphaproteobacteria > Hyphomicrobiales > Phyllobacteriaceae > Mesorhizobium > Mesorhizobium sp. M8A.F.Ca.ET.161.01.1.1. Next base: position 118,512 of record NZ_SRTD01000004.1, read on the forward strand.
GACGGTCAGATGCGCAAAGCCGCTGCTGCTGGTCTGGGTAAGGTCTGACGTCACCGGCTCGGCCCAGCGCTGGCCGACAACCGCCCCGTTCGACGCACCGTCGATGACATTGTCGGAGATGACGGCGGTGCCGGCGCCCTCGACCACGCTGACGACGATACCGGTGCCTGCCTTGCGGATGATGTTTCCCGTGGCCACGACATTACGCAGATACGGCCCCCAGCCGATCGACATGCCGTAGAGCGGTGCATTCTCGATGACGTTGCTGGAAGCAATGGTGTCGGCTTCGACGGCGATACCGACGCCGAAACCGGGCGGGTCGGCGGTGTAGGGGCCTGATGTCGACAAATTGCGCACGATGTTGCCGGAGCAGACACCCATGCGGCCGCCTTCGTTGAAGTTGACGATCGAGATACCGTTGGCCGCACCGTCGACGATGTTGTTGGAGATGACGGCGCCCTCGAACGAGAACTCGGAGTAGACCGCGGTCTCGCCCGAGCGTGCGCAGGTGTTGCCCGATATCTGCAGATTGCTGGAACTGTTGGCGCGGATCGCCGAGAACGCGCAGTCCGAAACCACATTGCCCGAGATAACGACATTTCCAGCGCGGAAGGCATTGATGCCGTTGCCGTTCTGGCCGGTCCCGCCGCTGCGCGCGCCAATGCGTTCGACGCGGTTGCCGGTGACCATGGTGCCGTCTTCCGCGGCTTGCCAGCGGTGCACGAGGATGCCGCCATTGGCGCAATCGGAGACGGTGTTGCCGGTGACTGCCAGTCCTGCGGCTTCGACGGAATAGATGCCGGCGTCCGCCGCTCCTGATATGTCCGAACGCTCGATCCTGCCCGCCGCGTGTTCCAGCGCCAGCCCGTTCTTGCCGCTTCCGGTGATCTGGCAGTTATCCACCACCAGGTGAGCGACCCGGCGCAGATCGAGCAGCCCTTGTGCATAGTCGCCCATCGAGCGGTTCGAACCGTCGAAGACCAGCCCGCTGAGTTCGATATGGTCGGCCTGTTCCGCCATGAACAGATGGCCGTCGCCGCCATAGACGATCCGCGTCGCACCCGGTACCCCGGACAGACGCACGCGGCCAGGCAGCGAGAGATTGGACACCACATAGGTGCCGGGCGGCAGGAAGACTGGCATGTCGCGGCCGTTGGCATCGCGCAGCAGCTTGGCGAAGGCCTTGCTCTGGTCGTCAAACGTGCCGGGCTGCACGCCAAGTTCCGTGGCATTGATGGAACCGCGCATCGAGGCCTTCTCGATGCCGGTCAGGCTGGCGGCCGCCGCCTTGCCGAGCGCGAGGCCCATCACGGCAAAGCCGGCGGTCTGAGTCAGCAGCATTCGTCTGTTCAACATCGGCACACAATCCAAGTGTTCAGTCCCGACACCCCAGTGTCCAGTCCTGACACCGCAGGAATCATGCCAGACGCTGGGCAGCCGTTCTCGGGGGGCATGGCTTGTCGAGCGGCCACTCGGCGCCTAAGTTCAGGAGATGAGCAGAGCTTTTACCCGCGAGGAAGACAGCGAGAATGCCATCGCCGGCGTTGGCGAGAGGCCGATCAGCACGCACCGCAACCTGGTGACCGAGCGCGGCCTGGCGCAGATCGAGGACAATCTGGCCGATTTGCGCGACGTGCTGGCGAAAGCCGAGAGAAAGGCCGATCGCGAGCGCATCGCGGTCGTGTCGCGTGACCTGCGCTACTGGACCGCGCGGCGGGAGAACGCCGAACTGTCCGTACCGGAGCCCGGCAGCGACGTCGTCCGCTTCGGCATGGGTGTCACGCTGGAAAGCGATGACGGCAAGAAGGTGCACTGGAAGATCGTCGGCGAGGACGAAGCCGATCCCGCCAAGGGCAGCATCTCGCATGTCTCGCCGATGGCAGTGGCGCTATTCGGCAAGAAGGTCGGCGACGTCGCCAGCGTCAATGGCAAGGAGTGGGAGATCGTCAAGCTCTCAGAGAGTTGACGCAAGGCCCGTCTACTTGGCCATCCTTTGCAATACGGCCTCATACTGGTCCATGACATCACGAGCAGCGCGCATCTGCCGTTCGACGTCGTCACTTCTCATCGGTCTTAGAATGACGCCGTCATCGGTTTCGATGATCTGGAATTGATCGCCTACTCGCATGTTCAGGTTGTCCAGCATTTCCTGCGGCAAGATCACGACACCTGATCCGTCGTCGAGCTTGCGGACAATAGTCTTCACGGGCCGTTACCCTTGGTTGCGTTCGTCATTGTGACACAACCTTTCCGGCGCTACAATGTTTCGCTCAACGCGCCAGCAGCCGATGCAGCAGCCTCTCGGCCGCCTCCGGAATAACCGTGCCCGGCGGGAAAATTTCCGCAGCCCCCGCCTTCAGCACAGCCTCATGGTCCTGCGGCGGGATGACGCCGCCGGCCACGATCAGCATGTCGCCGCGGCCGAGCTTTTTCAGCGCGTCGCGCAATTCGGGGATCAGCGTCAGGTGTCCCGCCGCCAGCGACGAGGCGCCGATGATGTGGACATCGTGCCCGACGGCCAGTTTCGCGATCTCTTCCGGTGTCTGGAACATGGCGCCGACGGTGACGTCGAAGCCGAGATCGGCGAAAGCCGTGGCGATCACCTTCTGTCCGCGGTCGTGGCCGTCCTGTCCCATCTTGGCCACGAGAATGCGCGGCTTGCCGCCATTTTTCTTTTCGAAGGCATCAAGCTTGTCCCGCAGCCGGTCGACCACCGGATTGTCGCCGAGCGCCTTGCGGTAGACGCCGGAAATGGTCTGCACCGTGGCCACATGGCGGCCATAGGCTCGTTCCAAGGCGAACGAGATTTCGCCGACAGTGGCGTTGGCGCGCGCGGCGCGGATGGCGAATTCAAGGAGATTGTCCTCGCCTTGTGCGGCACGTGTCAGCGCATCGAGCGCGCTTTCGACGGCGGCCACGTCGCGCGTGCCTTTCAGCCGTTGCAGCTTCGAGAGTTGCCGGGCCCTGACCTCGGCATTGTCGATCTTCAGCACATCGACCTCGATGTCGTTCTCCGGGCGATGCGCATTGACGCCGACCAGCATCTGCTCGCCGGAATCGATGCGCGCCTGCGTGCGGGCCGCCGCTTCCTCGATGCGCAGCTTGGGTATGCCCTTTTCGATCGCCGCCGCCATGCCGCCGAGAGCCTCGACCTCCTCGATATGAGCAAGCGCACGCGCCGCCAGATCGTGTGTCAGCCGCTCGAGATAGGCCGAACCGCCCCACGGATCGATGATGCGCGTGGTGCCGGACTCCTTCTGCAGGACAAGTTGCGTGTTGCGGGCGATGCGCGCCGAATGGTCGGTCGGTAGCGCCATTGCCTCGTCGAAGGAATTGGTGTGCAGCGACTGGGTATGCCCTTGGGTCGCCGCCATCGCCTCGATCATGGTGCGGATGATGTTGTTGTAGGGATCCTGCGCCGTCAGCGACCAGCCGGAAGTCTGGCAATGGGTACGCAGCGACAGCGATCGCTCGTCCTTCGGCGCGAAATTCTTTTTCATCAGCGTCGCCCACAACAGGCGCGCGGCCCTGAGCTTGGCCACTTCCATGAAGAAGTTCATGCCGATCGCCCAGAAGAAGGACAGGCGCGGCGCGAAACTGTCGATGCCGAGCCCTGCCGCGACGCCGGCGCGGGCATATTCGATACCGTCGGCGATCGTATAGGCGAGCTCCAGGTCGGCGGTCGCGCCGGCCTCTTGCATATGGTAGCCGGAGATCGATATCGAGTTGAACTTCGGCATGTTCTTCGAGGTGTAGGAGAAGATGTCCGAGACGATCCGTATCGAGGGCTTCGGCGGATAGATGTAGGTGTTGCGGACCATGAACTCCTTCAGAATGTCGTTCTGAATGGTTCCCGCCAGATCTTCCTGTGCGACGCCTTGCTCTTCCGCCGCCACGATGTAGAGCGCCATGATCGGCAGCACGGCTCCGTTCATCGTCATCGACACGGTCATGTCGCCGAGCGGAATGCCGTCGAACAACTGACGCATGTCGAGGATGGAATCGATGGCCACGCCCGCCATGCCGACATCGCCGGCGACACGCGGATGGTCTGAGTCATAGCCGCGATGGGTGGCAAGATCGAAGGCAACCGAAAGACCTTTCTGGCCGGCGGCAAGGTTGCGCCGGTAAAAGGCGTTGGACTCTTCGGCGGTCGAAAAGCCTGCATATTGCCGGATCGTCCAGGGCTGCTGGACATACATGGTTGGGTAGGGGCCACGCACGAAGGGCGGCAGGCCGGGATAGGTGTCGAGATGCGGCAGGCCCTTGAGGTCGCCCTGATTGTAGAGATGCTTGACGACGAGGCCTTCCGGCGTCGTCCGCTGCCCCTTGACCTCGACAGGCGCGCGGCGCGGTGGCACCCAGCCGATCTGACTGAAATCCGGAATCAAGAAGCGGCCCCGATGGATTGATCGATGCGGACTGGAGGCAGCGGCTCGCACAGGACGACGCCCTCGGTGAAGGCAGCTCGCCGCTCAGCGTCCAGCGTCTCGACCGGACGCTCGCCTTTCAACGGATAAAGCGTGGCGCCGATCATGGCCCGCTCGCCTGACTTGAAGGCAATGCCGCGCTGGACGGCGGCAGCGCGGACGCGTTGCTGGATATGTCCGTCCCGAAGGCTGGAGAGCACGCCACCCTCTGCCTCGATCGCCTGCAATTCCGCCCACGCTGCTTCGCAAAGATCCGACGTCAGCGCTTCGACGGCGCCGGAGCCATGGGCGGGATCGGCGACATGGTCGACATGGCTTTCATTGGCCATGATCAACTGCGCGTTGCGCGCGACGCGGCGGGCAAAAGCCGCCGGCAGGCCATGCGCGATCGTATGCGGCAGGATTGAGATCGAATCGGCGCCTCCCGCCGCCGCGGCGAAGCAGCCGATCGTCGTGCGCAGGATGTTGGTTTCGGGGTCCAGTGCCGTCATCATGCGAAATGATGTCTCGGCATGGATGTTGGCCGTGGAATTGGGGATCGAGCAGGCCTCCTGCACCCGTGCCCACAGCCTGCGCAAGGCCCGCACCTTGGCGATTGACAGGAACTGGTCCTGGTCGACGCTGAGCGCGAAACCGATATGAGGCGCGGCATAGACGAGCGGCTGCCGCGCCTTCTCGAACATTCTCAGATACGAGACCGCCGAGGCCAGCATGATGCCGAGTTCCTGCGCTTCCGTGGCGCCGGCATTGTGAAAAACGCGACCGTCCGCCTCCAGGAGCACACCCGGAACGCCCATCGAGAAGAAATGCGCCAGCGATTGCGGCATCGATTCTTGCAGCGCCTCGATCGACATGCGCAGCCGGCCGGTGCCGGCGAGGACTGCCGCCGGATCGATGCCGAAGGAAAGGTTGAGCTTTGCCGGATCGGAGCGCCGCTTGCTCAGGAACGCCACCAGCCAGTCGGCCATGGGGCGGCTCCAGGGGTGGGTGTCGATGCGGACCTGGACCCTGTTGAGGGGCACGCCCTCCAGCACCGTCTCCAGTGCCTGCGCCGTCCTCGGCAGGCCATAGCCGAACGCGTTCGGGGCACCTTCGAAGACGAGCGACAGTCCCGTCGCGCCTTGCGCGATGTCTTCCAGGGCCTGGCTCTTGGCGCGATCGACATCGGGGTCGTCGACGCGCTGGCTGACGATCCAGGGCGATTGAGGATTGGCGCGCACGATCGGTTCGGCTCCGGTCGCGCGGTCATAGAGCGGCTCGACGCGGATGTTGTCGTCGGTATGCGAGATCAGCTTTTCCTCGAAGGATGCGCCGGCCAACGCCTTTTCCGCCAAGGCCAGCCATCGCTGACGCTCCGCATCCATTGGCTCAACATCCCTGGTCAAGGCTCCGGCGCCCATTCGTCGTCCTCGTTCTGTGTGGCCGCACCAGCCCGGCCAGCCCAGTCTACGGTCCCCGGTCGGTTACCGCAATGCAGGTGCAAGGCCCGAATCCCACTCACCTGATATTCGATCCACCTGATATAGGTCGGCTTGGGTGGGCGGACCATGGACGATTGCCAAACACCATCGAAATTCGCAAGTTCCAAAATCCGATCCTGGCGATTGGTCCGATTTGGACGATTGGCCTGGATTGGATGATCGGCCCCGCGTTGGACAATTGTCATTGTCGCTGTGCAACAGCCTCACTATACCTTCGGGCAAAGGCTGGCTTTGGGCACATCAGTTTGCGGAGACCCGACATATGGCTGACGACACCAGTATTTTCATCGGCGCCAGCCGCAAGCCCGACGACAGCTATCAGCGAGCTGAAAATCTGCTGCTGCAATACGGCAATCGCCATGGCCTGGTGACCGGCGCCACCGGTACCGGCAAGACCGTCAGCTTGCAGATCCTGGCGGAGGGATTTTCCAACGCCGGCGTGCCGGTCTTCTGCGCCGACATCAAGGGCGACCTTTCCGGCATCGCCATGATGGGCACCGCGCAGGATTTCCTGGTCAAGCGGGCGGAACAGGTGAAGCTCGACCCTTACGACTTCCAGGAATTCCCGGTCATCTTCTGGGATCTGTTCGGCGAGCAGGGCCACCCTATCCGCGCGACCATTTCGGAAATGGGACCGCTGCTGCTGTCGCGGCTGATGAACCTGACCGACGCACAGGAAGGCATCATGAACATTGCCTTCCGCATAGCCGATGAGGAAGGGTTGCTGCTGCTCGACATGAAAGATCTGCAGGCGCTGCTCGCCAACATTGCCGAGCGTGCAGAAGAGATCAGCGCCCGTTACGGCAACGTCACCAAGCCATCGGTGGGGGCCATTCAGCGCACGTTGCTGGTGCTGGAGCAGCAGGGCGCGGCGAACTTCTTTGGCGAGCCGGCATTGCGCATCGCCGACATCATGCGCACGACCCGCGACGGTCGCGGCGCCATCAGCGTGCTGGCCGCCGACAAGCTGATGATGAATCCGCGCCTCTACGCGACGTTCCTTCTCTGGCTGATGTCGGAGCTGTTCGAGGAACTGCCCGAAGTCGGCGACCCCGACAAGCCGAAGCTGGTGTTCTTCTTCGACGAGGCGCACCTCTTGTTCGACGAGGCGCCGAAGGTGCTGATCGACCGGGTCGAGCAAGTGGTCCGCTTGATTCGCTCCAAGGGCGTCGGCGTCTATTTCGTCACGCAGAACCCTTTGGATATTCCCGAAAAGGTCCTCGCCCAGCTCGGCAACCGCGTGCAGCATGCGCTGCGCGCCTACACGCCGCGCGAGCAGCAGGCGGTGAGGACGGCGGCCGAGACCTTCCGGCCCAATCCCGATTTCGACTGCGCCACCGCCATCACCCAGCTCGCCACCGGCGAAGCGCTGGTCTCGACCCTGGAGGCCAAGGGCATTCCGTCGATGGTCCAGCGCACGCTGATCCGTCCGCCGTCGTCGCGGCTTGGACCCATTACCCCCGCCGAGCGGCAGAAGCTGATCGGGGAAAGCCCGGTCACCGGCCAGTATGACCAGGTCATCGACCGCGAATCGGCGTTCGAGATGCTGCAGAAGAAGGCCAAGGAGGCGCAGGACGCCGAGGCGCAGCAGGCAGACACCGGCGGCTCGCGCTGGACCATCCCAGGCTTCGGCAATGACGATCCAGCGCCGCAGTCCGGTGGCAGGCGCGCGCCGGCGCCGCGGCCGTCCAATCGCCAGACGGTGGCGGAAGCCGCAATCAAGTCGGTGGTGCGATCGGTCGGCTCGTCGGTCGGACGTGCGATTGTGCGCGGGATTCTGGGGAGTTTGTCGCGGGGGCGGTAGGATCGGGCAGCGGCGTTGCCGCTGCCCTGTGAGCTCAGAAGATCGCGTCCGTGACCGCCTTGACCGGGCCGAGCAGCACCGATCCATCCGGCACGCCGGCGTCGATCGGGATGGCCTTGTGGTTCGCCGTCGCCACCATGGGCTGGCTGGCGTTGCTGGTCACGATGACCGGGCTCTTCGACGGCACGCGGTCATAGAGATCGATGATGTCCTGGTTCATCAGGCGCACGCAGCCCGATGACACCGATTTGCCTATCGAGCGCCATTCCGGCGAGCCGTGCAGGCGATAGAGCGTGTCCACATTGCCCTGGAAGAGATAGAGCGCGCGCGCCCCGAGCGGGTTCTTCAGGCCGCCGGGCATGCCGCCATTGTCGGCGCTGTACTGCTTCAATTCCGGCTGGCGCGCGATCATCTCATCCGGAGGCGTCCATTTCGGCCATTTCTGCTTCCACTGGACGACGGCGTCGCCCGACCATTCGAAGCCGGCGCGGCCGAGCCCGACACCATAGCGAATGGCCTGGCCGCCCGGGCGAACCAGATAGAGGAAGTGGCCTGTCGTATCGACGACGATGGTTCCCGGCTTCTGTCCGGTCGGGTCGGGCACGATCTGGCGCAGGAACTGCGGGTCGATCCTGTCGACCGGGATGGCCGGCAGATCGAAGCCGCCATCGTTGACCGCCGCGTACATAGACGCATAGTCGGCGAGCGGCGGCTCGACATAGGTAGGTGGCGGCGGCTCGGCCGGCCCCGGTCCGGTGGTTGCGCATGCCGAAACCGCGATCGAGGCGGCGCCCAGGGCTGCGGCGTTGAGAAAGCCGCGACGGCTCAGGCGATAGGATTCGATTTCGGTTATGGACATGGCTGCCTTCTTTAAGACTCAAATCGCAACAAAGCGTCAACACGCCGACGTCCGCCGCGGGTGCCTAACAACACCTGAGGCGATAGGCGGTTCCGATTCTGGCCCGAACGTGGACAAACAAAGGCGAAGCTGTGACTGCGCCGCCACTGTGGCGTTGGGGCCACAGGTCTGTCAGCTGCCGGATACGAGGGCCTCCAGCGATGGCAGGATCAGGGCCGGCGGCAAGTCCCGGTATTCCTCCGGCTGGTTGGAGCGGTTGATCCAAACCGTGCGGAAACCGAATTTGGTGGCGCCCGCAATGTCCCAGCGATTGGAAGACTGGAAGGAGACCGCGCCTGGATAGAGGCGCCAGCCGGTGGCGACTATGTCGTAGACCGCTGGGTCGGTCTTGAAGCGCCGCACCGCATCGACCGAATAGACGTCGTCCAGGACCTGGTCGAGTGCCGCGGACTTTACCGCCGCTTCAAGCATTTCGGGCGAGCCATTGGAGAGGATAGCCAGTCTGGCGCCGGAAGCCTTGAGCGCCTTCAGCACGGCTGGCACTTCGGGGTAACAGTCCAGCCTCCAATAGGCCTCCAGCAACTTTGCCTTGAGACCAGGATCGGCCGAAGGGACCTTGCGCAAGGCGAAGTCCAGCGCTTGTTCCGTCAACTGCCAGAAGTCGGCATAGGTGCCCATCAGCGTGCGCACCCAGGAGTATTCGAGCTGCTTGGCGCGCCAGATTTCGGACAGGAGCTGGCCGTCCGGGCCGATCGCGTCTGCATGGCGGCGCACGGCGGCGTGCACGTCGAACAGTGTGCCGTAGGCGTCGAAAACATAGGCGGCGTATTGCATGGCAACAGTTTTGAGGCGAGGCGGGACAAGGTGCAAGCCTTGATTGCACCGCACCCGTCGCTGGCCTCAACAAATCTCCCTGATGATGGTTGACGAGGCCTGTCAAAGCATCTTCCAATGGCTGTCACATAAGATTGACCGGAACGGGAAAACGCGATGACACTGGCGGCGGCGGCGCAATCCGCGACATGGACTTTCATCGATGGCGATTGGTACGAAGGCAATGTCGCCATTCTGGGGCCGCGCAGCCACGCCATGTGGCTCGGCACCAGCGTGTTCGACGGGGCTCGCTGGTTCGAGGGCGTGGCGCCCGATCTCGAACTTCATGCCGCACGCGTCAATGCCTCGGCGATCGCGCTCGGCCTCGCGCCGAACATGACGCCGGAGCAGATCGTCGGGCTGACCTGGGACGGATTGAAGAAATTCGACGGCAAGACGGCGGTCTACATCAGGCCGATGTACTGGGCCGAGCATGGCGGCTACATGGGCGTGCCGGCCGATCCCGCCTCGACCCGTTTCTGCCTGTGTCTCTATGAATCGCCGATGATCTCGCCGACCGGTTTTTCCGTGACCGTATCGCCGTTCCGGCGGCCGACCATCGAAACCATGCCGACCAATGCCAAGGCCGGCTGCCTCTATCCCAACAACGGCCGCGCCATCCTCGAGGCCAAGGCGCGCGGCTTCGACAATGCACTTGTGCTCGACATGCTGGGCAATGTCGCGGAGACCGGAAGCTCGAACATCTTTCTGGTCAAGGACGGCCATGTGCTGACGCCGGCGCCCAACGGAACCTTCCTGTCCGGCATTACCCGCTCGCGGACCATGACGCTGCTCGGCGATTATGGGTTCAGGACGACCGAAAGGACGCTGTCGGTGCGGGATTTCCTCGAAGCCGACGAAATCTTCTCGACCGGCAACCACTCCAAGGTGGTGCCGGTAACCCGCATCGAGAGCCGCGACCTGCAGCCCGGCCCGGTAGCCAAGAAGGCACGCGAACTCTATTGGGATTGGGCGCATTCGACCTCGGCTGGCTGAGATGCCAGTCGGGCCTTTTTGTCGCTGCGCGGCCCGCGGCGGGAAAAGCGTGTGACAGTTCCCGGGAACCCGCTTAGAAAGGGAACCGGCGCTTCACTTCCGGAGTTGTTCCAACTCAATCCCGACCTATCTTACTCCGGTATCCACACCGGATTTTTCCACGAGGGAGTACTACCCATGGCTTTCGAATTGCCCGCTCTGCCCTACGACTATGAGGCCTTGCAGCCCTATATGTCGAAAGAGACGCTGGAGTATCACCACGACAAGCATCACAAGGCCTATGTCGACAACGGCAACAAGCTCGCCGCCGAAGCCGGCCTTGGCGATCTTTCCGTCGAAGAGGTGGTCAAGCAGTCGTTCGGCAAGAACGCCGGTCTCTTCAACAATGCCGCCCAGCACTACAACCACATCCATTTCTGGAAGTGGATGAAGAAGGGCGGCGGCGGCAACAAGCTCCCTGGCGCGCTGCAGAAGGCTTTCGACAGCGATCTTGGCGGCTATGACAAGTTCAAGGCCGACTTCATCGCCGCCGGCACGACGCAGTTCGGTTCGGGCTGGGCATGGGTTTCGGTCAAGGACGGCAAGCTGGCGATCTCGAAGACGCCAAACGGTGAAAACCCGCTCGTTCATGGCGCATCGCCGATCCTCGGCGTCGACGTCTGGGAACACTCCTATTACATCGACTACCGCAACGCCCGGCCGAAATATCTCGAGGCCTTCGTCGACAGCCTGGTCAACTGGGATCACGTTCTCGAACTCTACGAAAAAGCCTGACAGGCCTCCAGAAAAGCCCCGCAAGACGGGGCTTTTCTTTTTTGTAACGAGGTGCCGCACAAGCAAAGGTCATACAAAATTCATGCCGCGAGAAGGGAATATTCCTCCCGCCACGTCCGTTAACGTCCTGTCCTGAATGCCTTCATCACGGAGCCAAATGAATGAGAAAGCTTGTCATCGCCATCTCCATGCTCGCACTCGCCGCGTCGGCGGCCTTTGCCGATCCGATCCTCGACCGGCAGGCTCTGATGAAGGAACGCGGAAAGATCGTTGGCGGTCTGGCGAAAGTGGTCAAGGGCGAGGAACCCTTTGATGCCGCCGCGGTGCTGACGCAGCTGCAGGCAGTGCAGGCAAATGCCGAGAAATTCGACGTAGAGGCCTTGTTCCCGAAGGGCAGCGATGCCGGCGACACCACGGCGGCCCCAAAGATCTGGGAAGACATGGCCGGCTTCAAGGCGGCCGAGGATAAGTATCTCTCCGACGTCAAGGCCGCGGTCGCGGCGGCTCCTGGCGATGTCGATGCGCTCAAAGCGCAAGTCGGCGTTCTTGGGTCGAATTGCGGCGCCTGCCATCAGAGCTACAGGGTCAAGAAGGGCTGATTGCCTGATATGGCATGGCTGAAGAAGCTCGTCGGCGCGGCCCTCGTTCTGGGCGTCGCCGGCGCGGCAGCCGGTTGGCTGCTGTCGGCGCCGGTCAAGCTTGATGCAGCGGCGCTGGCGCAACTCGGCCCCGGTGATGCTGCCCGGGGCAAGCGGATTTTTTATGCAGGCGGCTGCACCTCCTGCCATGCGAAACCTGGGTCGCAGGGCGATGCACGGCTTCAGCTCGTGGGTGGCCTTGAACTCAAGACGCCGTTCGGCACCTTCGTTCCGCCCAATATTTCGCAAGACCCCAAGGACGGCATCGGCGCATGGTCGGCCGAGGATCTCGCCAACGCCATGTTGAAAGGCGTATCGCCCTCGGGTCATCATTTGTATCCGGCGTTTCCCTACGCGTCCTACGCGCGCATGAAACCTTCCGACATTGCCGATCTCTATGCCTTCCTGAAGACGCTTCCCGCCGTCGCCGGCAAGACGCCGGGCAATTCGCTGGCGTTCCCGTTCAACATCCGGCGCGGCATTGGCCTATGGAAGCGCCTCTATCTCAGCGACCAGCCTGTCATTCCGCTGCCTGGCGGCACGCCGGAACCCGTGATGGCAGGCCGCTATCTGGTCGAAGGACCAGGTCATTGCGGCGAATGCCATACGCCCCGCGACTTGGCTGGCGGCATCAGGAAAAGCGAATGGCTGGCCGGTGCTGTGGCAGCCGAGGGCTCGGGCGTCGTGCCGAACATCACTTCGGGTGGGAGTGGCATCACCAACTGGTCGGAAGCCGACATTGCCAACTACCTCGAAACCGGGTTCACGCCGGATTTCGATTCCGCTGGCGGCGCGATGGTCGATGTGCAGCGCAACATGGCCGAGCTGACGGCGGACGACCGTGCGGCGATTGCCGCCTATCTCAAGGCGGTACCGCCGCATCCCAACGGCTATCCGCCGCGCAAGAAAAGCACGAACTAGTCTTCGGACTGCAGGTGTCGATCGCCGAGGAAATCGAACCCCGTTTCGAAGAAATGGTTGTAGTTGCAGGTCATCTCCTCGCCGGGCGCGATGTCGCGCAAGGCGTAGGTTTCCTCGGGCGACGAGACATCGCAATTCGGCTCGTCGTCATGGTTCATGTAGCGGGCGTCGTCGGCTTCGAAGACGATATAGGCCGGATCGCGCCGGTCGGGGTAGGAATAGCGGTCGAGATAGTTCTTCACTGGCCCGGTCTCGCCCTCATAGGTCTCGACGTCGATGATCCGGTCGAACCGGGGGTCGAGCTTCCAGACCAGCGTGCCCTTGGCAATGTGGTGCTTGGCAAACACGCCGATGCCCTGGATCGGCGATTTGTCGAGATAGACGTCGACGAGCAGCATGATGGACCCTTGTGCGAGTGTGGGCTTCGTGGCCCGGAAAAGTCGTGCTTTGGGTAACGCGCGAGCGTCGCAATTGCGAGCGGAAATGAGCCGCGCGGAATTCAAAAAGTCATGATCATCATGCCTGCCGGCAGACGCGTGGCTGCCTGACCTCAGCGCTGTTGCAAGGCCAGGCGGACACCGAGCGCGCAATAGATGCCGCCGACAACCTTGCCCTGCCATTTCAGCACTGTCGGATTTCGGCGCAGGAAACTGCCGAGCCGCCCCGCGCTCACCGCGAACACAACCGTGCTGAATAGACCCAGCACGACGAAGATGATCCCCAATACGGCCAACTGAACCATCGCCGATCCGTTTTCGGGCCGCACGAACTGAGGCAGGAAAGCGAGGAAGAAAAGCGCGGTCTTGGGGTTGAGCACCTCGGCCAGGACAGCCTGTCGAAACGCCTTGCCGGCGGAGATTGCAAGCGCGCCGGCGGTCGGATCGGTCGGCGCTTTCTCGATGATGGCGCGAATGCCGAGGTAAACGAGGTAGGCCGCGCCGATATACTTCACGAGGCTGAACAGCGTCGCCGATGTGGCGATGATCGCCGAGATGCCGATCATCGCCATGACGGTATGAAACACATCGCCGGCCGCGATCCCGGCGCCGGTGGCGATCCCGACCCTCGTTCCCGAACTCGTCGCGCGCGCGATCGTCAACAATGTGGCCGGACCCGGAATGAAGACGAAGCCGAACACAACTGCGATATAGGCTATCAATATGGACAGATCGATCACCGCGGCGTTCCTCCGTAAGCTATGCCTTGTCCGTCACCTTCAGCGTGAAGGCATAGATATAGGCGATCTCCTCCAGGCGCGAAAACCGGCCGGAGGCACCGGCATGGCCGGAATCCATGTTGATTTTGAACAGCACCGGATTATCGCCGCTCTTGCGGTCACGCAGCCGCGCCACCCACTTGGCCGGCTCCCAATAGGTGACGCGCGGATCGGTAAGACCGGCGAGCGCCAGGATCGGCGGGTAGCCGAGCGCGGCGACATTGTCGTAGGGCGAATAGGCGGCGATCGTCCGGTAGTCGTCGGCCGATGCAATCGGATTGCCCCATTCCGGCCATTCCGGCGGGGTCAGCGGCAGCGTCGCGTCGAGCATGGTGGTAAGCACGTCGACGAACGGAACCTCGGCCACGATGCCGCCGAAGCAATCCGGCGCCATGTTGGCGATGGCGCCCATCAGCATCCCGCCGGCCGAGCCGCCCTGCGCGACGATGCGGTCATGCGCGGTATAGCGCTCGGCAACGAGGTGACGGGCGCAGGCGATGAAATCGGTGAAGGTGTTCATCTTCTGTGCCCGCTTGCCGTCATCGTACCAGCCATAACCCTTGTCCTTGCCGCCGCGGACATGGGCAATGGCAAAGACTAGGCCGCGGTCGACGAGTGAGAACCAGTTGGTATTGAAGGCGGCCGGCACGGCAATGCCATAGGAGCCATAACCGTAGAGCAGGCAGGGCGCGGAGCCGTCCAGCGGCGTGTCGCGGTGGTGCAGAAGCGAGATCGGCACCAGTTCGCCATCGGCCGCGGGCGCCATCAGCCGCCTCGTGACGTATTGATGCGGATCGTGGCCGGACGGCACTTCCTGGGTCTTGAGCAGCACCCGCTCACGGGTGCGCATGTTGTAGTCGAACATCTGCGACGGCGTCGTCATCGACGAGTAGGAAAAGCGCATCATCTCGGTGTCGTATTCCAGGGACCCTGAAAGGCCGAGCGAGAAGGCTTCCTCGTCGAAGAAGATCAGATGCTCTTCGCCGCTGGTGCGGTCACGCACGACGATACGCGGCAGGCCTTCCTTGCGCTCGAGCCGGACCATGTGGTCCTTGAAGCCGATCACCGACAGGATCAGCCGGCCCGGTTCATGCGGCACCAGGTCCTGCCAGTTGGCGCGAACAGGATCGCTCGCCGGCGCCGTCATGATCTTGAAGTCCTTGGCACCGTCCGCATTGGTCAGGATGAAGAATATGTCGCCGCCTTCCTCCAGCTCATACTGAAGGCCGGTCTCGCGCGCCGACACCAGCTTCGGCTCGGCAAACGGATCGCTGGCGCTCAACAGGCGATATTCCGAAGTCTCGTGATCGTTGATGCCGATCATGACCCATTGATTGTTGCGGGTCCCGTCGACGTTCATGAAGAAGCCGGGGTCGGTTTCCTCATAGATCAGGCGGTCGTTTTCAGGATTTTGGCCCAGGGCGTGGAACAGCACTTTCGACGGCCGGTGGTTTGGATCGAGGCGCGTATAGAAGAACCCGTCATTGCCCGCGTCCCAGACGCCCGAACCGCCGGTGGCGGGAATCTGGTCCGCGAGTTCCCTGCCATCGGCAAGGTCGCGCACACGCAGCGTGTAGAATTCGGACCCCTTGTCGTCGAAGGCCCACAGCAGCTTGCGATGATCGGCCGAATGATCGACGCCGCCAAGCCGGAAATAGGCCTTGCCCTCGGCCTCGGCGTCGCCGTCGAGCAGGATCTGCTCCGGCCCGCCGTCGCGCGGCATGCGGAAATAGCGCGGCTGCTCGCCGCCAAGCTTGAAGGAAGACCCATAGGCGTAAGGCCCGTCCTTCATGGGAACGGAAGAATCGTCTTCCTTGATGCGGCCCTTCATTTCCTTGAAAAGCTGCTTTTGCAGATCCGACGTGTCGGCCATCAGCGCCGACTGGTAGGCATTCTCGGCTTCGAGTTCGGCGCGGATCCCAGGATCGAGCAAGGAAGGGTCCCTGAACATCTCCTGCCAGTTATCCGCCCGCAGCCAGGCATAGTCATCGGTTCGCGTGATGCCGTGATGCGTATCCGAGACCGGCCTTTTTTCGGGCGCAGGCGGGTTGACGGTCGGAAATCGGGAAGTCCTGGTCATTGCGTCTCGCTCTGGAAATATCTTGAACGATGTATGAACGCGCAGATCAGCGCGGGTTCAAGAGCTGTTGCGTAGAGGTGGTGTCGGGCCCTGAGATGGTCGGGAGGAGAGAAGATGACTATTCGGTCTCGTATTGCCGCGGTCTTCGCCGTCGCTTCGTTGACTCTGATCTTTGCCGGCCAGTCTCATGCGACCGTATTCGCAGCTTGGCAAGTGGCCAATGTGTCGTTCGGCGATACGCTCAATGTGCGCAAATATCCGTCGGGCATCTCCCAGAAGCAGGCCGCATACCCGAACGGGACCGTCCTGCAGATGACCGGACGATGCACTGGCGGCATGGATCTGCTCGATATTGCCGGCCAGGCGGCATGGAAAGAGCAGCAGACGGTTCGCTATCGCTGGTGCGAAGTCTGGCATGACCCCGCCAGGAACGGCGTCTTCGTCACCGGCTGGGCCTATGGCGGATACATCGTGCCGTTTTGACCCCGGAGTGGCCTGCTTGACCGGGGAATGGTTTGGCAACCTGTGGTTTTGTGGACAGGTGTGAACAACCAAGCTTGCCGGTGTGCTCGTCAAGCAAACCGGAGCATTGAAGCTTGTTTTGTGAGTTATCGCGAATGTAACGATTAGCTGACCCAACGTCAGCCTTTGTCCGTTTGGCGACCGAAATATCGAAAAATTACATGGTGCACGAAAGATTGAAGCTGATCCCGGAATAGTTGATCAACATTCCTAAATATAATGCAAAGAGCGAATTGACTTACTTGACGTGTGGTCGCATTGATGTCCCCGTGACACGAATCGCGGATGCTCTATCTGCAAAAAATTCGTGCAATGCCCTGCTTGTAAAAAAGGGCGCAGACCGACGTAACTCTTGTTGGGGCCTGAAGACCATGGATATTGTCGAAACACCTTCCAGAAACAATGATGCGCTGATCGAGCTCACCGCCGATGTGGTGGCTGCCTATGTCAGCAACAATCCCGTGCCGGTCGGCGAACTGCCGAACCTGATATCCGATGTCCACGCCGCTCTTGGGCGTGTGGGCGGTACCGTCGAACAGCCGCCTGCGGACAAGCAGAAGCCGGCTGTCAACCCGAAGCGCTCGGTTCACGACGACTACATTGTCTGTCTTGAAGACGGCAAGAAGTTCAAGTCGCTCAAGCGTCACCTGATGACCCACTACGATCTGACGCCCGATCAGTATCGCGAAAAGTGGAACCTGGACCCAAGCTATCCGATGGTTGCCCCGAACTACGCGGCGGCCCGCTCGCAGCTTGCCAAGAAGATGGGCCTCGGCCGCAAGCGCAAGGCGCGGTAGCCGATACTGCCGGATTGGACCTGAAATCGGACGGCGCCTTCGGGCGCCGTTTGATTTTGAGGGCCAGAGCAATTCCAGGAAAGGTGTGAAGAAGCCTGTCAGGCAGTCTGCGCGAGCGCCATCTCGGCGTCGCGCTTGATGCGCTTGACCATCGAGCGAAGGCCGTTGGCGCGCTGGGGGGACAGGTGCTCGTCGAGGCCGAGTGCCTTCAGCGTTGCTTCAGCGTCGGTTTTCTGGATTTCGCTGGCTGTTTTTCCGGAAAACAGCGCCAACATGATCGCGACCAGTCCGCGCACGATATGGGCGTCCGAATCGCCCGTGAAGGTGATGACGGGATCGGCGCCCGAACCCCGTTCGGTGGTCAGCCAGACCTGGCTGACGCAACCCGGCACCTTGTTGGCGGCGTTGCGCTCCGCATCGGGGAAGGGAGGCAGCGCTTCGCCGAGCTCGATGACGTAACGATAGCGGTCCTCCCATTCCTCGAGGAACGAGAAGTCGTCGCGGATCGTCTGGATCGTGGTCGTCATGACCCGGATATAGTCACGCGGCGGCGCCGCGTCACGGAAAAAACAAGGACACCGCGGGCGTCGAGAGGGCAAACGATCCGCGGTGCGCCGTCGAGACGGCTTAATTCTTTATCGGCAGGTTGACCGTCTGGGGCAGGACGATTTCGTCCGGCACGCTGCCCGTCATTGTCGAGGTGTCGGGGCCGGCGGACTTGTCGTCCAGCATCGCGGCCGCGATCTTGGCGGTCTCCTTGGCGCGTGCGGTGATGGTGTGCATCGCCGACTTGCCGGTTTCGCAGACATCGGGCTTGCGTTCGCAGATTCCGGCGATGTCGCCGACGGCGTCGCGCGCCGCGAACAGGGCCTGGATCGGCCCGACGCTTTCCTGGCCCGTTTCATCGGACCCGACGCCCAGCGGCAGCGCCAGCAGCACAAGTGAAAACCAGAAAGCCATTCTTATCAGGAAGAACATGCCTTGCCTCTCGTCGTGACCGGATCATGCATCATATGGCATGACCTCTTTTATGGGCAGGATATTGGCACACAGGGACGAAAGACGGCTTGCATGATCGCCGAGAATTTTCCTCAAATTTTAGGCAAATTCGAAACGAAGCGTTTTTGCTGTCGATTTGTTTCATATCGGGACGATTATCGTTACCATCCGATAACCATCTATCTATTTGTTTATATGACATTTTTCGCAAATCAAGGCGATCCCGTTCCTGCCGCTTGGCCGCTGATGGGGGGCGTTCGCGAATAACCCTCCGTTTACTATGGCTGCATTTGCCCGGATTTTCGGTGGCCGTCATCCCGATATTTGCCGCAGGGCCGGCCTTGGTCGGCCCTGCCTTATCCATTCCTTAAACGCTGGATGCGAGTTTCAAAGCCAATCAAGACAATCTGCAAAAGCAGAGCTGTTCCCGACGAGTGCGAGTGCGTTGAGTTGATGCCGATCGAGGCCAGATACGCTGAATTGCCTGGCGCAATGGCGGCCGGTTGTGAACGCATGGTTCATCCCAGCGTTCTCGGGCGCAGCGACCGCGAGCGCCAGCGCCGTTTCATAGGCGTGATGCTGGCCGCGCCGTTCTTTGCAGCGGGTGCCGCGGTCACGCTGGTTACATCGGGCATGGGGGCCGCCGTGACCATGGCCGCCATTTTCGCCGCCTTCGGTCTGTGCTGGTTCGTCGCCCTCCTGGTGGCCGCGACCGGCAAGATGGCCGCCGCGGGACCGATCGCGCTGGCGATGGCGGCGATTGCCCTTGGCGGTCTCATCGGTGCCGCAGGCGGATTGAGTTCACCTGTCGCCATGCTTGCCCTGGCGCTGCCATTCGAAGCCTGGTGGATCGGCGCGTCGCGGCGTGCGGCATTGTGGGGGGGCGCCTCGGCCGCCATCGCCATCGCCATTCAGTCCCTGTCGGCCGCCTTCCTTCCATTCGCGGACGCGCACATCGCCGCCTGGCACTGGCTGGTGCCATTGGCCTGGGCGCTGACCCTCATCCCGCGCATATCGGCTTTTCGCGGTACCGCCGGCGCGACCGATACGGTCGATACAGGGGACCGATTGGAAGACATCATCGACGCGGTGGTCTTGCGGATCGCCCGCCACGGCGAAGTCGTGGATGCGTCCGCCAAGGCGCGTACGCTTCTGAAATTGCCGCCTGAACTGTTGTCCGGAACGGGCCTCTTCGACCGCGTCCACCTGTCGGACCGTGTCGCCTATCTCAGCGCCCTGGCCGACATGCGAGACGGCGCACTGTCGCGCCGTCTCGAATTGCGCATCAGGCTGCCCCAGAGTGGCAATGGCACCCAGAACGGAAATGGGTTTGTGGCCGACAACTATCAGCCATTCGCGCTCGAACTGGTGCGCGGCGAGGAACAAAGCGACGTCTTCACGCTTGTCCTGCGCGAGAATGACGAGACAGCGCGGCTGCGCGAAGAACTGGCGCAAGCCAATGAGACGGCGGCGGCCGCCGAAGTGGCCAAGGGCAGGTTCCTGGCAGTGGTGAGCCATGAACTGCGCACGCCGTTGAACGCCATCATCGGCTTCTCCGATATGCTGCTGCACGAGATGTTCGGCGCCTTCAAGGACCCGCGCCAGAAGGAATATGTCGGCCTCGTGCGGGATTCGGGCCAGCATTTGCTGGCAGTCGTGACATCCATACTCGACGTATCGAGGATCGAATCGGGCGTCTACGCCACCGAACCGGAGCCGTTCCGGTTCGTGGAAGCCGTGGACATGTGCCAGTCGATGATGCGGCTGCAGGCGCAGGCCAAGAATATCGACCTGCGGACGCAGATCGCCCCTGACGCAGGCGATATCAACGCCGATCGCCGCGCCGTACAGCAGATGCTCATCAACCTCGTTTCCAACGCGATCAAGTTCACGCCCGACGGCGGCGACGTCGTCGTCGGCGCCAAGCGGATCGGCTCACGTCTGCATTTCTGGGTCAGGGACACCGGCATCGGCATCGCCGAGGAGGATTTCGCCAATCTCGGCAAGCCCTTCATGCAGATCCAGAACGATTATACCCGCCGTTTCGAGGGGACGGGTCTTGGCCTTTCCCTGGTGAAGGGGCTGGTCGCCTTGCATGAAGGGACCATGTCGATCGAAAGCATGCCGGGCGAGGGCACCACGGTGACCATCAGCCTGCCGGTCAGCGGGCCGAAGGGACGCCCCGCCAACCAAACCGGAGTGCTGACGATGCCGGTGACGAGGGCGAAAGGGGACGGAAATGGCTCGCTCCGCAAAACAGCCTAAGGCGGTCAAACGCCGCAGCAACGCCTTTCAGGACGGCGCCATCGCCGTCGGCGGCATGATTTCGCGCAATCCCGTCCTGGTGGGAGGATCGACCGCATTCCTGGTGACGCTGTTCTACGTCTCGGCGAATGCACTGTGGTATCAGCCTTTCCCGCACGCCGGAGCATTTTTCGCCACACGCAATTTCCAGGGCTTTCCGCACGCAGCCGACGAGCCGGAGACGACGATCAACATCGTGCGGCCCAACGCTGCGCCCGCCCCGATCAAGGGCGATCCGGTGGTCGAGCAGGTGCAGGGCATATTGAAGGATCTCGATTTCTATTCCGGCACCGTCGACGGCATTTCCGGCCCCAACACGCGCAAGGCCATACAGGCCTATCAGCAGAAGGTCGGGCTGAACGCCTCGGGCGAGATCGACGCGCTGCTGCTGGACCAGCTGGGGGCAACGCCGAAGACCGCCGCCGTGCCCAAACCGCAGCCTCGTCCCGCCATGCCGTCGGCCGCCGTTCCCGTGTCGTTGCAGACGAATTCTGGGCAGACGAATTCTGGGCAGACGAATTCCGGGCAGGCGAGTTCCGCCCCGGCCTCCACCGAAGGACCCGATCCCCGCATCGTCAAGATCCAGGCCGGGCTCAAGGCCTTCGGCAATGACGACATGCAACTGGATGGCGTCGTCGGTGCACGCACCAAGGCGGCGATCAAGGAATTCCAGTCGCTGTTCGGACTGCCGCAGACCGGCGAGCCCGACGAGATCGTCTACGTCAAGATGCGCGAGATCGGCCTGACCAACTGACGGCCGAAACGACGGCTCGCCCTGCATGGGAAATTTCGATAGAGAGCCCGCATGTCGTCGGGAGTCTTCCATGCGTGTAACCGCTGATCTGTGGGTGTCGGCCCTGTTGCGCCGGGTTTTCAGCGCTGGCGGATTTGCCGCCGTGGTCAATCGCGGTGCGATCGAGGCCGGGGCTGTGTTCATCCTGGCGCGGGGCAGGATGGGTGAAACGGCTCTCTACGGGCCGGCACCGCAGACAAGCTACGATTCGGCCAAGCCCGAGGACCGTTTTTTCAGCCTTCTCGCCACCGGCGATGATGCCGCCGTGCTGGATGCGAGACTTGAGCGCGAGAAAAAATTCGATCCCGACATCTGGGTGGTCGAGATCGAGGCCGGGAGCGTTCCCGTCGAGGAGCTTATTTCCGTGAAGACGCCCTGAGGCCGGGGGCGTCGGCTTCGTCGCCGTTCGAGTCCTTGCGGCTGTCGCCGTTCGTCGGCGAAACGTTGCGACCCGCCTTCGACAGGGTTTCGGCTTTCCATCCCCGCACCGTCTCCAGGGCCGCATCGCGATGCAGCAGGCGGTAACGGTCGAGATAGGTGCGGATGGCCTGCGGATGCGGGAACAGGCCGGGATAGACGGCAACCGTGATCAGGAATGCCCGGTCCTCGCTGAAGTCGAGCGAACGCAGCGCCGCAAGCAGCGGCGCATAGTTCTGGTTGGCGATCAGCGATTGCGCGATCGAGAAATCAATGTCGAGGGCGTCCGCTAGCGCGGTCTGGAAGAAGGCGGCGTTTCCGGTCAGTGCCGTCTCGCGCAGTTTGACATAGGTATCCGCACCTGGGAACGCATCGACCTTCGCGGCCAAGGCTTCGTCGCCGGTGTGCATCATTGAGCGCAGCCTGCGCCGCGCGTTCTCGGCGGCAACGCCGGGCGCCTGTGGGGTTTCGGCGCTGTCCGCCGTCGCCTGCGTCTTCACGGCAAGGCCTTGCGCCGGGGCTGCTTCCGGATCCCGCACTCGCACCAGCGTCGGTCTTTCAAGCGCCCTGATCAGATCGGCGATCGTCGGGTTCAGCTCCTTGCGCCGCGCTATGGCGCGCGCATGCGGCAGCCCATGCCGGCCAATCAGCGCGATCAGGTCAATATCGCTGACGGCGCGTGAGCGGATGAGCAGCGGAGCGGCGATGTCGACCGGTTCCTCGCAGAGGCGCCGCACCAGGGCCGCGGGTGCATATTCGCATTCGGAAAGGGCGGCTGCCACGTAGCGTCGCGATTCGACGGACACATCGTCGAACAGCGGCAGGGTCAGGTCCTCGAGCTGGCCGATCTCGCGGCGCGACGGGCGCGTCAGTGAACAGAACGCCGACACGGCGGCGCGGAACAACCTTTCGGCTTTTCCCGATTCCGTCCTGATCGCGATTTGCCTGAAATCCGAAGATGACACGAAGGATACGCCTGACAACACGAGCTTGCACATGCCCAACCGGGACCGTGCCGGTTGGGCGATTGTCTCGGCCGGAACTCCGACCTGGGGAACAAAGATCAAGTTAGCGGCGATCCGTTAGCGCTCCGTTAACCTAAGCCCTTGTTCTACCAAGCATCCGTCTTAGCGATTTAACGAGCATATTGTGCCGGGTCGCCTTTCCCAGCGTGTCGATTGGATCGTGAGTCATGAGAACAAAATAAGAACAAATTCCTGTCTCTGGTCAAGCCGCCCCTTGGTCATTACCTATCGCAACAGGCGAGAATCGTAGCGGTGAGGGGGGCAAATGAGTCAGCTTACAAGCCTTTGGCATTACCTGAATTCCAGCCAAAACGTCAGTACCGCGATTGTTGGCGTAGCGGCCTCGTTCGCTGGTGCCTGGGGCGCGCAGATTGCGATCTTCCGTCGAGATCAGCGTCGCGAGGTAGTGGCAACGTTGAGAGCCACGAATGCCGCGCAAGCCCTGTGTTTCTCAATCGGAAACAGCTTTATGGCGCTGAAGAAGCAGCATTTGATTGGGATGCTGGTCCGGTTCCGCGAAATGGAAAACCAGTTCGAGGAGTTTATGGCGAAACGGCAGGCAGCGAAGGAGGGCGAGCAACAGGAGAAATTTCTGTTTCAGGCAGACTTGCATACACTGCCGATCTCAAAAGTTCCGATGGATCGGTTGGAAAGCATCGTCTTTGAAAAACTCACGCTCGATACGAAAACGCTGTCGCTCGCGATCGCGGTGAGTACTGCGATCGACGCGCTCAACACATCGACGGCGTCCAGAAACGACATGATAACGAAATGGTATGAAGGGCCTGCAAGGCCAGACGATGAAATCCTGATCCGCTATCTCGGCATTCCGTTCGAAGGTGGTGCTGATGAGAAATACAAACAGACGCTTTTTGCGATTGAGAGCTATTGCAACGATTGCATCCATTTCTGCAGAGAGTTGGCAGAGGCCCTGACTAAGCACGGCCAAGGGGTTCGCAGGAAATATCGGCATCACATTTTCTGGCGGTTGCCGAAAGTTGCCAAAGCTGACTATTCCGCGCCAGAGGTGCAGGCATTACTCCCAGATCCGAAGGAATATGAGCAATGGCATAAAGGCTTTGCTTCCGAACCGACGAAATGGGAAATGATCAAGGATTTCTGCAGCCGCAAAAAGAAAGTGGCTACTCCTCCCAAAGATCCTGAAACGTAGCGCTCGACCCAAGCCAGTCACGCGGTAATGGAATGTTTAGGGAGGCTGAAAACAAAAAGGTCTGGCTGATATGGGACCAACCGGACTGGGAGAGGGAGCGTTTAGGTTCCCGTTTTGAACGTTCAGCGCATTACAGAGAATTTTAATGACATTTCAGGGTGCTAGGTAAACGCTCCATTAACCCTCTGCCGGCCTTAATGATATTTGGAGGCGTTGCGTTGTGCTCCGGGGAAACCGAGAGGAATGCGCGAACCATGGGCATGGTACTGTCTTTCGTGCCGCGTGCGGCACCGACCAATCGAGCCAAGCAAACCACCGAGATACCGGCGGCCGTGATCATATTTCCCGGCATCCGCTATGAGCGGCCCAACACCGGCGAAGCGCGGCCCGCAGGCCCGGACAAGCCGGGATCGCCACGGACGCCGGTGCCGCATCACTAAGCCTTAAGGCTGTGGCCTGGTCCGCCAGCCCTTCAGCTCTGGACCTCTGGTCGGCGGCCTAGAAATCCTGCAGCTCGCAGGAACTTTGATCGAGAAAGCGCGACACGATCGGCTTCCAGCTCTCGTCGGGCACGAAGCTGCGGATGACGAAGATGCCTTCGTCGATGGGCGCCTCGACAAAAATCGCTCCCTGCAGGTCTTCGGGCAGGTCCTTGCGCACGTCGATCATCTGCGCCGGCGTCAGCACGACTGCATCCAGCTTGCCGCCCGTCGCCGTATGGTCGTTGAAGGAATAGACATTGTGACCGCTGCGGTCATAGACCGACACCGACCAGAAGGGGACGTTTCCTGGTGCCTTGATCCGCACCATTCCCTCCTCGAGGTCGAAGCGGCAGGCCGTGGCATAGAACAGCGGGTCGACCGACTTCACCACCGGCGCACCGCCCGCTTCGGCGTCGAGCCGATTCATCCTGTAGAGATCCGACGCCAGGGAGAGACGCGACCAGGCATCACGTTCCGAAAATTCCGGCACCAGAAGCAGGACGATAATGTGGACGATGCCGGCGCCGACGAGGCCGAGCAGGATGGCATGCAGAAGCCTGCGCAGTGCGGCACGCAAACTACGCATCGCAGCCTGCCTTGACGATCCTGGGCAGCGAAACGTCCGACAGGCCGGTGCTGCTGGCGATTGGCGTGTCATAGAAGGTCAGGACGAAGTACATCCTTCCAGAACCGTCGGTCAGAAGCCAGTTGCCCGGCATCGGGTGATGGCCGACGGAAATGGTCACGGAATTGTCCGGTTGGCGCAGCACCTCGTAGGACTGAAGTGCCGCAAGCCGCGATTTTCCGGTCTCGACGACGCCGAGCGATTGATCGGCGGCATAAAGCGTCCAGAACCGGGCTGTTGGAAATCCCCCCTCGATCCTGTAGGTGCATTCCCGCTTGAGCTGGTCGCCGGCGGCATCATTTTCCGCCACGAAGGACAGGCCTTCGGCGCGGCCGAGCGCCAGCACGCCCTCGCGCGCCACGCGCGCCTTGGAATAGGGATCCGCGGCCGGTGTGCCGATGTCGGGGAAGGCGGTCCACTGGCCGATCCTGATCGCGCCGACGCCGTCCTGGATCTTCAGCGCATACCAGACGCTGGCACCGCCCCCGCCAACAGCTATGGCAAGCGAGATCAGCATCAGGAAAGCATTCTTGAGCATTAAGGGCCGGGTGCGCGAGGATTGCCGTTCGGGGATATCGCGGCGCAGGGCCCTGTGGCAAGCCGGCGTGATGGTTTTGCCTGTCGGTCTTGTCTCACCGGGCGGATGTCACAGGGCCGAAAGCGTCTCGGGTGGAGTGGGGGCCTCGAGTTTGGGCGCCATCTGGAACAGTTGGCTCATGTCCCGCAGCGTCTGCGTGGTTCGGCTGGACAGCACCGGCGGCCGCTCGGCGGCGGCGTCGGCCGCTGCCTGCTCCTCGCTCTTCTTCTGCGCCTCGGCGGCCTTGGCCGCGATCTCCTCGTCGACGAAGGGTTTGTCGATACCGGGGATCGGCTTCAGGTCGATGTTCTGGTGCGCATAGACCATCAGCCGCTGCCACACCATCGCCGGCAGCGAGCCGCCGGTCATGTTCTTGGTCGGGGTGAAATCGTCATTGCCCAGCCACACGGCCGCCGTGTAGTTGCCGGTGAAACCCACGAACCAGGCATCGCGGTAGGATTGTGTCGTGCCGGTCTTGCCGGCGACGACGATGTTGGGAATTTGTGCCCGCCGCGCCGTGCCCATCACTGGCACGGCCGCCAGCATGGTGTTCATGGATTTCAGCGCCTGCTCGGAGAGCACGCGATGCGGTGGCGGCGCGTCCTTGGTCCAGTCATACACCACGTCGCCGGTGCGGGTGACGAGCTGGGTGATGCCGTGCCTGGAGCCGACGAAGCCGTTCTGGGCAAAGACGCTGTAGCCAGTCGCCTGGTCCATCACGGTCATGCCCGAGGTGCCGAGCACCATCGTCTTGTGCCCTTCGAGCGGCGACTCCACGCCAAACGATTCCGCCAATGCCTTGATCGGCGCGATTCCGAGATGGTCCTTCGCCAGTCGCACCGGCACGGTGTTGATCGACTTGGCCATCGCCATGATCAGGGTGATGTTACCCGCCGACTCGCCACTGTAATTGTGCGGTGACCAGTTGCCCCAGCTGATCGGCCCACCCGAGATGATCGAGTTCGGCGTGAAGCCGTGTTCCATCGCCGTGGCGTAGACATAGGGCTTGAACGACGAGCCGGTCTGCCGCAGTGCCTTGGTGGCACGGTTGAACTGGCTGGCGCCGTAATCGCGGCCGCCGACGATCGCCCGCACCGCGCCATTGGTCTCGATGACCACCACCGCGCCTTCGGTGACGTTGTACTCCTTGCCGAACTGGCGCAGGTGGAACTCGACGGACTCTTCCGCCGCCTTCTGGATGTTGGCGTCGAAGGTGGTATGGGCGACCAGCGAGTGCTGGCCGGGCTTGGCGATCTTCTTCACCTCGTCGAAGGCCCAGTCGAGATAGTAGTCGGGGCTCTTCTGTTCGCCGCGGTCGACGACGTCGGCCGGATGCAGCCTGGCCTGCAGCACCTGGCCTTCGGTCATGAAGCCGGAATCGACGAGGTTGGACAGCACCACATTGGCGCGCGCGCGTGCCGCTGGCAGGTTGATATGCGGCGCGTATTTGGTCGGGGCCTTGAACAGGCCGGCGAGCATCGCCGCTTCGGCAAGGTTCAGGTCCTTGACGCTCTTGCCGAAATAGAAATCCGCCGCCGCCTCGATGCCGAACGTGCCGCCGCCCATATAGGCGCGGTCGAGATAGAGCTGCAGGATTTCCTTCTTCGACAGATTGGCCTCCAGCCACAGCGACAGGAAGGCTTCCTTGATCTTGCGCTCGA
This sequence comes from Mesorhizobium sp. M8A.F.Ca.ET.161.01.1.1, assembly GCF_004792105.1. Classification (NCBI taxonomy): domain Bacteria; kingdom Pseudomonadati; phylum Pseudomonadota; class Alphaproteobacteria; order Hyphomicrobiales; family Phyllobacteriaceae; genus Mesorhizobium; species Mesorhizobium sp. M8A.F.Ca.ET.161.01.1.1. Next base: position 145,957 of record NZ_SRTD01000004.1, read on the forward strand.
ACGTGCGCTCATTGGTCAGGAACAGGTTCTTGGCCAGCTGCTGGGTGATGCTGGAGCCGCCCTGGACGACCGAGTTTGCCCGCACATTCTCGAAGATCGCCCTGGAAAGGCCGAGCACGTCGATGCCGTAATGGTCGAAAAAGCGTCGATCCTCGGTGGCGAGCACCGCCTTGATGACGTGGTCGGGCATCTCGTCGACCGGCACTGAATCGCGCTGGATGATGCCGCGCTGGCCGATCTCGTTGCCGTAACGGTCCAGGAAGGTGACCGCGAAGTCGCCCTGGGCACGCCAGTCGCCGGTGGTGTCCTGGAAAGCGGGTATCGCCAGCGCCAGCATCACCACCATGCCGCCGGCGCCGAGTGTAAAACCTTCGCTCAACAGTTCGATGAAGCCACGGCGCCAGCCCTTGAGACGGAAGCGCCGCGAGAAGATCGTCGCGGCCTCCCAGAACTCGCGCGCCTTGAACCCGATCTCATAGAGCGAGGAATCGAGCCACGCGTCCAGCGCCAGAAGGCGGGAGGCGATCGGACCTCTTCTCTTGCGCGGTTCAGGGTTGACCATTCTAAAACCCGGCTCGGCTCTGGCGCGACCTGAAAACCGCAAGCGGGCAATTTCAGGGCGGTGCCCTGTTCCGACTATTCATCCATTTTGCCGACACCCACAAGAGCGGCGAGGACACAACTGCAAGGTTTATCGATGGAAGAGCCGGTAGCTGGCGGACCGGCTCTTCGCCCGCCAGATTCTCGATCGGGCGAGCGAAGAGGATTTGGCTTTCCCGGGCTATCAGGCCGGTTCGCGCTTCAGCGCCTGCGCCATGCAGTGAATGCCGCCGCCGGTCTTGGAGATCTCGCTCATGTCGACCGCCGCGACCTCGAAACCGCGCGCCTTGAGCTGGCCGATCAGCGTTTGGCTGGAGGTCGGCGCGATCACCCGGTCCTTGCCGAGCGACATGAAATTGCAGCCGAGCGCCATCGTGTCCTGGAAGGGCACGTCGATGATCTCGTGACCCTTGCCCTTCAGCCAGTCGACGATGCCGGGTTCGGTGCAGGCGAGGCAGACGGCGGTGAGCTTTTCGGCGATCGGCACAACCATCAGGTCGATGTGGACGTAATATTCGTCGATGAAGGCGATGCGCGTCTCCCAACCTTCCTTCTCGAACCAGGCCTGCACCTGGCGGGCGCCTTCCTCCTGCGTGCGGGCGCCGCCGCAGCCGATCAGCACCACGCCGTCCTCGATGACGTTGAAGTCCCCGCCTTCGAAGGTGCCGGCCGTCACCATGTCGTAGATCGGGATGCCGAGCTTTTCATAGGTGCGGATGGCGGCATAGTTCTCGCCGCGCCGCCACCAATTGGCCATGGCGGTGATAATGGCGCCATAAGGCGTCATGACGCTGGAATCACGGGAATAGACCTGCATCGGCAGCTCCGGCGTCGGCTCGTGCCAATGGATATTGACGCCGAAATGCTCGTAGGCCGCGACCAGATCCTTGTGCTGGGCCTGCGCGATCTGGACATTGCAGGGCGCCTCGCGCAGATGTTTTCGCGAGAGCGAGCTGGTCGAGAGGTGACGCAGGAAGTTCGGCGATCCGAGCAGCACGTCGGTCAAGACGTCGGTCTCGTTGGCGAAGCCCCATGATGTCATTGGCTTGGTGCCGCCGACCGGGTTGCGGCGTTGCAGCGAAAACGGTTCGGCGACGATGCGGTCATGAACGGTCATGCGGTTCTCCTCGTGGATTGTTCTCAAGAATTGGTCGGTCGCGCATTGTTTGGTATCCACCAGTCGCGCCCGCGCGGCGTGGTGACATATTCCGGCCAGCGGAAGTTGATCGGCGGCTCGTAGTCGCAGAGCGGCGCGATCCAGTTGGAGCCGCCGATGCCGCCGCCGGTGCGGGTGGTGAACTCATTCATCGCCTCGTCGCGGGCGGTCTTGTCCTCGAGCAGGTGCAGCGCCGCCAGCGCGACCGTTTTGGCCGCGCAGATGACCATCGGATCGATCGTCGCGGGAATGCCGCCCAGAGCATTCATCACCCATGCCGGAAAAGCGTGGCCGTTTGCCGAGCGCAGCGCTGGGCGGGCGACATAGAAGCGCGCGGTCGGCGCGTGCCAGCTCATGTCGGTGTAGTCGTCGGAGGTCGAATTCACCTGGGAAGGCGGCAGGTCGCGGCGCAAGATCGCCTCGGCCTCCTGTGGCGAAATCAGCCGCTCCAGCTCATCGATGAAGGGGTTTTCGGTCGCGGTGCCGCCGGCATTGACCTGGATTTCCCGCGCGATCGTCCTGGCGGCCTCGTCCCAGCGTGGCGGCCCGACCGTCGACAGGGCTTCGTAGGTAATCCCTGCCATGGCGTGGTTGGCCAGCCCCGGCCGCGACTTCGACACCCAGTGCCGATCGTAGCGGCAGCCGCTGATCGCGGCCGCGGCCGCGGCGTTGCGGTCGAGCACCGCCGTCACCTGCTCGGCCATGCGAAGCGTCGGCACGCGGATCATGTACTGGATTTCCGCCAGGCCCGCCGGCAGATTGTCGGCCGTGGCCTGGCCAGCCGTCAGGATCGCCTCGCTGATCGACCAGCCGCCCTGATGCGGCAGCATGGAATCGCGCAACGCCTTGGAGGCCATGTACATGGTCATCAGCGCATCGTTCGCGCCCGGTGCCCTGACCGCCGAATGCGCCTGCGGGATCGGCGCGCCGTCGCCTGCGCGAATCCAGTTTTCGGGTTCGTCGCAGACGAAACGATAGATCATCGCATAGGCCGCGCCGCAATGCGTATCCCAGCGAGCGGTGTTGCAGAGCGGCAGCATGTAAAATGGATGGAAGGAAATCATGCCGGCAAGGCCGTCATAATAGCCTTTTGCCGCATGGATCGGCTTCGAACCGCGCACCTTTTCGGCCGGCTCGCCGGTAAAGCGCAGCGTGCCTTGAATGTCGTGGCGCTGCATCGCGGCCTTGGTCGCGAGCAGCCCGCCGAGGCTTGCTATGCCGAGCCCCGAATGCGGGTCGGTATGGCCGCCGGCCTCGGCGCCAAGGCCAGGTCGCGGCTGCCTCACCGTCACGGCGTCCTGGCAATTGCCGGGCACGGCATCATATTCGGCATACATGCCGATTGTCGGTCCGGCGCCGTTTGTCCAGTGGGCGCAGAAGGCGGTCGGCATGCCGCCCGAGCCTTCCTCGACAGAAAATCCCTCGCGTTTGAGCCGATCGACATACCAGGCGGCCGATTGGTACTCGCGCCATGCGGTCTCGCCGAAATCGAAGATGGTGCGTGTCCAGGCCGACAGCAGGGGCTGGATGCCGTCGAGGCAGGCAAGCGCGGTCTCTTGCGCCGATGTCGTCACCGGTTTGTCCATGCTCTAGAAGAAAGCAGTGAAGCGGCTCGCCAAAAAGTGATATGTTTTCCCGGTTCGTGCAAATTCGGTTCACCTCTTGAGAATTCCTTCGACACAGGCGCTACGCGCCCTCGACAGTTTCGCCAGGCATGGCAGCGTCTGGCGTGCCGCCGACGAACTGCACCTGACCCGCAGCGCCGTCTCGCACCAACTGCGGTTGCTCGAGCGTGACCTTGGCTTCGATCTCCTGCAACGCATCGGCAAGGGCGTGGCGCTGACGCCGCGCGGCCAGCGCTATGCGGCCGATGTCAGGAAGGCGCTAACCGTGCTCGGCGACGCGGGGGCGCAAAACAGCGGTGCGGGCGTCGGCGGTTCGTTTGCCATTTCCTGCCCTCCGGGCTTCGCCTCGATGTTCCTTTGCTCCCATATCGGCGAGTTCCAGCAAATGTATCGGGACGTGGCACTCTCGATCTTGACGCCTCGTCGCCTCGATGACGTCAGCAATCCGGAGGCCGACGCTTTCATCGCCTTTGGCGTCGGCAACTGGCCGAACCGCGCGGTGGAACTGCTCTGCGAGGTCTCGTTCACGCCGCTCTGCAGCCCGACGCTGCTCAACAAGGTCGGTGGGTTTTCCAAGCCCGCCGACGTGCTGCGCGCCAATTTGCTCCATCTCGGCGACACCGAGGACTGGGCACGCTGGCTGGCATTGTCGAAGGTGGAAAATCCCGACACCGAGGGCGGCATCTTCTTTTCCGACATGAACCTCGTCTTTTCGGCGGCGGTCGCCGGGCAGGGGATTGCCATGGGCGACGAACTGACAGGCCGCCGGGCGCTGAGCGAAGGCCGCCTTGTCAAGCCGTTCGAGGCGTCGGTCCCCTCGCCACGCTCATATTTCCTGGTCTTCGAGCATGCCAAGGCGGGACATCCGGTACTCAATGCCTTCAGCGATTGGTTGAGGGCAAAGCTATCGGAGAACAGGCTCTAGGCGAATTAAGACTAGCAGATCCCCCACGAGGGGGAGATTGGCGGTTCCAGCCACGCCATCCTCCATCCACCCGTGAATCAAATTTGCCGATCAGGCGAAAACTATTCGGTTGCGGTGAGCTTCGGCCCTGCCTACGATTTGGCTCAACGGTAAGGATAGAGGCAGGATGCTACAACCCGGCCGGGCCGCAGAGATCAAGGCAATCGGGATCGGCAAGAGCTTCGGCTCGTTCCGTGCACTGGACAATCTGACGCTTGACATTGGGCGCGGCGAGTTCCTGACCCTGCTTGGCCCCTCCGGCTCCGGCAAGACCACCTTCCTGATGATCCTGGCCGGCTTCGTGCAGCCGAGCGAGGGCAGGCTTTTCAGCGACGGCGCCGACATCACCGACCGCCCGGCCGAGCAGCGTGCCGCCGGCATGGTGTTCCAGGGTTATGCGCTGTTTCCGCATATGAGCGTCGAAGCCAACATCGCTTTCCCGCTCAAGGTCCGCAAGAAATCGGCCGCCGAGATCAGGAAGCGCGTCGGCGAGATGATCGAGCGCGTCGGTCTGGTCGGCCACGAGAAGAAACTGCCGTCGCAGCTGTCCGGCGGCCAGCAGCAGCGCGTCGCCCTTGCCCGCGCGCTGGTGTTCGAGCCGGGCGTGCTCCTCCTCGACGAGCCGTTTTCGGCGTTGGACAAGAGCCTGCGCGGCCAGATGCAGGCCGAGATGAAGCGCCTGCATCAGGAGACCGGCACCACCTTCGTCTTCGTCACCCACGACCAGAGCGAGGCGCTGGCGCTGTCGTCGCGCGTCGCCATTTTCAACCACGGCAAACTGCTGCAGGTCGGGGCGCCGGACGAGGTCTACGACCGGCCGGACAATCGCTTCGTCGCCGAGTTCCTCGGCGAGATCAACATGCTGCCGCTGAAGGGGGTCAAGCCCGCCGACCACGGCTCGACCGGCCTTTGCGAGGACCGCGCGGTCAGCATGCACTGCAAGGCCGCGAAAGTCCGCGGTGACGCCATCCTGGCGATCCGGCCCGAACACATGTCGATCGCGCCCGAGGCGGCAGCTGGAGAGAACGGCATCGCCGCGACCGCGATCGCCTCGACCTATCTGGGGGCGGCGACCAAGCTCGACCTCACCACGCGCCATGGTGCCAAGGTAACCGTCTCGGTGCCCAACGAGGTCGCGGCGGCTGCTCTCAGCAAGGGCAATTCCGTCTGGCTGACATGGCCGGCGGAAAAGGGCTTCCTCCTTCCGGATGGAGGACAATGAGCGCCGGTGCGGCCTGATCCGCCGCACCGGTTTCCGGATTGAAGTCAACGAAAACAAAGGGGAACTGACATGAACGACACCAAGAAACAGGCCATCGAAACGCTGTCCGAGAGGACGAGACGCGGCGAGATCTCGCGCCGCCAGTTCACGCAACTCGCGGCACTCGTGCTTGCAGGCTCGCCGATGCTGCTGCGCTCGACCGGAGCCTTCGCGGCGGCGAAGGAACTGGTGCTGGTGAATTGGGGCGGCGACGCGATCACGGCTTACGACGCCGCCTATGGCCAGGCTTTCACCAAGGACACCGGCATCACCGTCAAGATGGACGGCTCGGGCCCGACCGAAGGCGCGATCGCCGCGCAGTCCAAGAGCGGCGCCCCGACCTGGGACCTTGTCGACGTCGATCCGTTCTCGGCCATCACGCTCGGCGCGCAAGGCATGCTCGAGCCGATCGACTACAATATCGTCGACAAGAAGAAGATGCGTCCCGGTTTCGGCTGGGACTATGCCGCCTCGACCTATTTCTTCTCCTATGTCATCGCCTACGATTCCGAGAAATACGGCAAGGATGCACCGACCGGCATGGCCGATTTCTTCGATGTGAAGAAATTCCCCGGCAAGCGTTCCCTTTACAAATGGGGCGTGTCGAGCTGGGAAGCGGCCCTTCTGGCCGACGGCATCGCGCCGGCGTCGCTCTACCCGCTCGACTTGAAGCGTGCGCATGACAAGATATCAGCCTTCAAGGAAAACGTCGTCGCCTATTGGGGCGGCGGCGCCGAGAGCCAGAGCGTGCTGCTCAATGGCGAAGCGTCGATGGCGATCGTGTGGTCGACACGGGCCTCGCTGATCGAGCAGGATTCCGGCGGCAAGATCAAGTTCATCTGGGACCAGGGTCTGATCTCGCCCGGTGCGCTGGCCGTGCTCAAGAACAACCCAGGCGGCAAGGATGCGGCGATGAAGTTTATCGCCAGCGCCCAGGATCCGGAAAAGCAGCTCGTCATGTTCGACAAGCTCGGCCAGGGTCCGGCCAATCCGGCGGCCGACGCGCTGATTCCCGCCGACAAGAAGCGCATCAACCCCGTCGATCCGGAGAACATGAAGAAGCAGATCCCGCTCGACATGGACTGGTACGCCAAGAACTACGGCGCGGCCCTCGACGAATACACCAAGATCATCTCCGCCTGATCACTGGCGTTGCTGAGCTGACATGAGAGGTGTTCTCTCCGACAGGATGGGCGCGGCGCTGTTGATGGCGCCGCTGCTCCTGTTCCTCGTCCTGGCCTATGCCTGGCCGTTTCTCGGCGTGGTGAAGTGGAGCTTCACCTTGCCGACGCCCGGGCTTGGCCAGTACCAGGCGTTGCTCACCGACGATCTGGTGCAGTCGGTGTTCATCCGCACGCTGCGCATCGCGGCCATCGTCACCATCGTGTCGGTCGCCGCCGCCTATGCCATCACGGTCGTCTGGGTGCGCGGCAGCCCAGCGCAGCGCCTCATCGCCGAATTCTGCATCCTGGTGCCGTTCTGGATCTCGGTGCTGACGCGCGCCTTCGGCTGGGTGGCGCTTTTGTCCAACCGCGGCCTCATCAACACCTGGCTGCAGTCCATCGGTTTCATCTCCGAACCGCTGACTTTGGTGCGCAACGAATTCGGCGTCATCGTCGGCATGACGCATTTCCTCATTCCTTTCGCCGTCTTTCCGTTGGCGTCAGCCATGCGCAGCCTGGACGAGCGCGTGCTGCTCGCGGCGCGCGGGCTGGGTTCCAGCCGCATGCGCACCTTCTGGACGGTGTTCGTGCCGATGACGCGCTCCGGCATCATCGGCTCCGCGATGATCGTCTTCGTCTTCTCGCTCGGCTTCTTCGTCACGCCGGCGATTCTCGGCGGCGGCCGCAGCGTGATGATCGCCGAATTGATCTATCTCCGGATATTCCAGAGCCCGGACTGGGGACTGGGGGCCGCGATCAGCGTCGTGCTGGTGGTCTTCGTCGGCGCCCTGATGGCGCTGCTCTTCCGATACGTCAAACCGAAGCAACTGGTGTAGCGTGATGCCGACCTATCGCCCCGGACCCGTCTCGCTGATCCTCGCCGTGCTGGTGGCGCTGTTCCTGCTGTTGCCGCTGCTGGCCGTCATTCCGGTCTCGCTGACGCCGAGCCGCATGCTGGCAATGCCGACGGGTGAATTGTCGCTGCGCCACTATCGCTCGCTGATCGAGGACCCGCGCTGGCTCCAATCGATCCTGCTTTCGATCCGGATCGGCATCGTCAGCAGCGCTATTTCAACCGTACTGGCGCTTAGTTTCAGCCTCGGCGTCTGGATGTTCCAACCGCGCTTCACCGCCACCCTTGTCGGTTTCGTGCTGTTGCCGATGGTTGTGCCGCCGGTGGTCTCGGCGGTGACGCTCTACTTCCTGCTCACCTCGATCTCAGGCGTCAGTTCCTTCTTCGGCTACGACACCTGGCTCGGCGTTGCCATGGCGCATTCGGTGATGACGGTGCCGTTCGCGACCGTGCTGATCCTGGTTTCGCTCAGTCAGCTCGATCGGCGCATCGACCTTGCCGCGCGCGGTCTCGGTGCAAGCGTGTGGGAACGCGCCACGCGCGTCATTATGCCCAACATCAAGTTTGGCATCGTCACCGCGGCACTGCTCTCATTCGTACTCTCCTGGGAAGAGATCGGCGTCACCCTGTTCATCACCTCGGTCAACGCCATCACGCTGCCGCGCCTGATGTGGATGGGCCTGCGCGACAACATCGACCCGGCGATCGCGGCGCTTTCCGTGATATTGATCATCATCACCGTGCTGGTTCTGGCGGTGAGGAGCTTCGTGGTCAGGCTGAACCGGGAGAGCAAGCCGGTCTAGACAAACCGTACCGAGACGCGGCCAAACTTGCCCAAATCGCCGATCACTTCATCACCAGCCTCGACGCGTATCGGCGTCACGCAAGTGCCTGTGATCACCACCTGTCCCGGCTGGAGCGCTATGCCGAGGCCCGACAGTTCGTTGACGATCCATGTGAGCGCTATACGCGGGTCGCCTAACACCGCCGCGCCGGTTCCGTCGTGCCGCGACTTGCCCGAAACAAGACCGGTCACCGGGTGTTCCGCGAGGTTCACGTCACGCCATTCGTCTTGCGTGGGCTGGCCGATGACGAACAGATTGGCACAGGCATTGTCCGCTATCAGCTGTGGCGCACCGACGGCGCGGAAATCGTCGTAGCGCGAGTCCGGTATTTCTATCGCCGGATGCAAGGTTGCCACGGCATCTATCACCTCGGCGATTTCATAAGGCGCCGGGCGCGGCGGGATCTGCCGGCCAAAACGGAAAGCGAATTCGATCTCGGCGACCCGCATCTTGCTCGTCGCGAGCGAGACGGTCCCGCCAACCGCGACCGCTTTCTCTGCCAGCAGGCGCCCGGCCATCGGGCCGTCGACATTGATATGCCTTTGACCGGCAAGGCTGGTTGCCGCGATCTTCCAGCCGAAAAGCGGGGCCGCCGAACGATCCATGACATGGGCCTGGATGGCATAGCCTTCGGTCCGTGTCTTCGGGCGAAGCTCCTCAGGTATGGCGTCGAGATGGGTGCCATGGTCCCAATGGCTTACCAGCAGACGCGACGCGGCCTTGGCCTTTTGTGGATCGAGCATGGTCAGCTCCCGAATCTGGGAAAATGGCCCGGCGCCGGGCGTTGATGATGCTTGCGGTGCGCAACCGGTATCGCTATGCCGCGTCCGCTGAGGAGATTGTCGGCAAGTCGTATTTTCGAGATCATCGGCATTCATCATCGAGACGACGAATCGGCAAACCTGTCCGTGCGGGAAATGGTTATATATGGCAAAGCGTCTAGAACGCGGAAGAGCTTCTGGCAGGCAAGGGTCGGTGGCGCAACAGGCGAGGGGAAGAACGATGACCGCGCCCGGTGATTTGCAGCAGGCCCTGTTCCTCAGGTTGAAAAGCGATGCGTCGCTGTCGACGCTGCTCGGCGGCGCCGGGCTGCTCGAGCGGGCAACCGACACCGCCGCCTTTCCCTATGTGACTTCAGGCCAGACCTCGGCTTTTGACTGGGATACCGGCGCCGAGAATAACGACGACCAGCTGATCACGCTGCATGTCTGGTCGAAGGCCCATGGTGAAGCCGAAACGCTTGCCATCATGGCCGCCATCAAGGCGCGCCTTGCCGACGCGGTGCTGGTGATCGGCCCGCGTGGACAGACGCGGCTGTCGCTGGAATTCACCGAGGCGCGTTATGATGAGGAATTGCTTGTCCATCATGGTCTGCTGCGATTCCGAGCGCTGACGCAGGAAAACGCCTGACGCGCTTTCAATATCATCGAAACGGAGTCTAGACTGGGCTTTCGCGGGGTTCACTGGTGGGGCGGTGAATCCAGATTGTCTATCTCGCGTTGCAGGGGTGTGGCGAGCATGGGTTCAGGGCCGTTCACTGTTCATTTCACGTTCAGCACCGATGCGTTACAACGCCGGTCATGAAAACGCTTCGCTCCCATTTCCGAACCGCGACCCTGGCGCTTAGTGCCGCCGGGCTGTTTGCGTCGCAGGCAATGGCGATACCGGCGATCGCGCCCGATCAGCCCACCCCGATCGTCCTGGCCGCATCCGACTGCTATGCGATCGGTCAGCAGGTGGCCCAGCAGAATGGCGGAACACTCGCCAAGGCCTCGGCGTCGACGCGTGGCGGCCAGGCGGTTTGCGTTATCGTCGTGCTCGTGCCGGGCAAGGACGGGCAGCGTCCGCGCCGCTCCGAAATCGTCGTTCCGCAGAACTGACGCAGTCTTCTCGTCCTACAGGGCTCCGTTTCCCAGGCCGGCGGAATCGGCCTATATCTGAAACCTCAGTCAACAGGCATTGGTCCCCGCATGCGCGTACTCGTCGTCGAGGATGACAAGGATCTCAACCGGCAGATTTCCGATGCGCTGGTCGATGCCGGCTATGTCGTCGACCGTGCCTTCGATGGCGAGGAGGGTCATTTCCTCGGGGACACGGAGCCTTACGATGCCGTCGTGCTCGACATCGGCCTGCCGCAGATGGACGGCATCAGCGTGGTCGAGCGTTGGCGTCGCGGCGGCCGCAAGATGCCGGTGCTGATCCTGACCGCGCGTGACCGCTGGAGCGACAAGGTCTCGGGCATCGACGCCGGCGCCGACGACTACGTCACCAAGCCGTTCCACATCGAGGAGGTACTGGCACGGGTCAGGGCCCTGATCCGCCGCGCCGCCGGCCACGCCTCGTCGGAACTGACCTGTGGGCCGCTGCGTCTCGACACCAAGGCTTCGAAGGCCGATGTCAATGGCGTGCCGCTGAAATTGACCTCGCACGAATTCCGGCTGCTTGCCTATCTGATGCACCACATGGGCGAGGTCGTTTCGCGCACCGAACTGGTCGAGCATCTCTACGACCAGGATTTCGACCGCGATTCCAACACGATCGAGGTCTTTGTCGGGCGGCTGCGCAAGAAGATGGGCATCGACATGATCGAAACCGTGCGCGGCATGGGCTACCGTATGCGTGAGCCGGAGGCGTAAGGCGGAACCGCTTCCTACCAACCCAACCGTGGGCAGACGGCTTTCGCTACGCGCTTGGCCGCGCTCGCTGACGTTCCGCGTTATCGCCTTTTCCACGGTATGGGCGATCCTGACCCTGGTCGTCATCTTCACCCTGATCACCACGCTCTACCGCCAGGCCAGCGAGCGGGGTTTCGACAGTTTGCTGTCGGCGCATCTGTTCAACCTGATCGGCTCGATCGGCATTTCCGACAGCGGCGCGCTGACCGGCTCGCCCGACCTTGGTGACCTCCGTTTCTCCGAACCGAATTCGGGCTGGTACTGGTCCGTCGAGCCCGCCTCGGAAGGCGTGCACGGCGATCTTCATTCTTCGTCCATGACCCGGACCATCCCGTCGCCCGATGTGGCGGACGTTCCCTTCAACGCCAATTTCCAGCGCAGCTATGCCGCGCAAGGCATCAACGGCGAGGAACTGGTCGTATTCGAGAGCGAATTCGTTCTCGATGCCAAGAACCGCGCCGCGCGCTTCCGCGTCATGGGAAACAAGACCGAGCTGGAGCAGGAAATAGGGACCTTCCAGCGTCGCCTGCTGACCTATCTCAGCCTGTTCGGCATCGGAATGATCGCCATCAACGCCATCGCCATCCTGCTCGGGCTGCAGCCGCTGCGCAGGGTCAGGAACGCACTCGCCATGGTGCGCGAGGGCACCGCGCAGAAGCTCGACGGCCGCTTCCCGGCCGAGATCGAACCGTTGGCCAACGAAACCAACGCTTTGATCGAAAACAACAAACGCATTGTCGAGCGTTCGCGGACCCAGGTCGGCAACCTCGCCCATTCGCTGAAGACGCCGCTCGCCGTGCTGCTCAACGAGGGCCGGGCGCTTGGCGGCGCCAAGGGGCAGTTGATCGCCGAGCAGGCCGCCTCCATGCAAAAGCAGATCGATCACTATTTGCAGCGCGCCCGCGTCGCGGCGCAGCGCGACAGCGTCGTCTACCGCACGCCCGTGGCGCCGCTGGTACAGCGCATGGTGCGTGTTTTGCAGAAGCTCAACCCGCGGACCAGCCTATCGCTGTCGCTGCCGGCCACCGAGATCGTCTTTGCCGGCGAACGCGAGGACCTCGAGGAACTGCTCGGCAATCTTCTCGAGAATGCGATGAAATGGGCAAGGAGTGCTGTCGCGGTCTCGGTCGTGCCCTTGGTCAGCAAGGATGAGAGCCTGTTCGAGATCAGCATCGAGGATGACGGCCCTGGCATTCCCGAGGACAAGGCGCGCGAAGCCATGAAGCGCGGACGGCGCCTGGACGAGACAAAGCCGGGAACGGGCCTGGGCCTCGCCATCGTCGCCGACCTCGTCAACGAGTACGGAGGTGGCCTGGATCTGGGGCGTTCCGGCATGGGTGGTCTGAAGGCAGCGGTGCGATTGCGGAGCCTTCAGTGACGTTTGCCCAGACCAATCGACACCAACGGGTGGCACATGCTATGGCGGCATATCGATTGACCTCATACTGGCCGGCGGCGGCCAAATTTCCGACAAATATCAATAGTATGGCCATGCCCACTTCTCAGATGATGCCAGGCGCATCCATGGCAAGCTCCAACTCAGGAATACCGGTTGTTGGCATGAAGATTCGCGTCGCGCTTGTTTCCGCATTGCTGGCCGTGTCGGGCTGCACCACCTTGAGCGGCAAGGGCCCGACCGTGGCCGCGACCCCGGCCTCGACGCCCCCGGCCGGCGGCAAGGTCGTCACCAAGTCGATCATTTCCGCCATGGGCGGCGGCCTCATTGGCGGGTCTGTCGGCAATGGCCTGAGCGACACGGAAAAGCGCAGCGCGCTCGAGGCCGAATACAAGGCGCTTGAATACACGACGAGCGGGCAGAAGGTGGCGTGGAAGGGCGATCAGGCCTCGCGCCATGGCGAGGTCGTTCCAGCCCAACCTTACCGCGTTGGTTCGCAGGATTGCCGCCAGTACACGCAGACGGTGTTCACCGGCAGCGCCAGTGTCACGGCGCACGGAACAGCCTGCCGCAATGCCGACGGCGGCTGGACACCATTGACCTAGCACGCCGGGTCCGGTTGCGACCCGGCCAGTTGATGTCGATCAAGGACATTCGGTGCGCCTGCCGTCAAAGCGTCGCAGGATGCCTGTGTTGGCAGGGCAGGGCTCTGCCTTTATTGGAAGAACCATGCTGTTCTGGGTCATAGCCGCAATTCTCACGCTGGGCGCCAGTCTGGCGGTGCTTTTGCCGCTGGCTGGGGCTTCCAAGGGCGCGTCATCGAGCGGCGACCACGACCTGGAAGTCTATCGCGATCAATTAGCCGAACTCGACCGCGATGCCGCGCGCGGCTTGATCCGGCCCGCTGAGGCAGCCGAGGCGCGCGCCGAGATCGCCCGCCGCATCCTTCGCCTGGGTAACGCTGACATAACCGGCAAGACGTCCGGCAGGGCGGCGTCGGTCACGGCACGGCTTGTCGCGACCGTGGCCGTGCTGGCGGTCCCGTTGGTCAGTTGGGGGTTCTACAGCCAGATCGGCTCGCCTGACCTGCCGTCGCAGCCGCTCAGCGAGCGGCTGGCCAAGAACCCGGCCGACAGTTCGGTCGATGAGCTGGTGGCGCGCGCCGAAGCCCACCTCGCGGCCAACCCTTCCGATGGGCGGGGCTGGGATGTGCTGGCGCCGGTTTATCTGCGCATGCAGCGCTTTGCCGACGCCGCGGCGGCCTACCGCAACGCCATACGCCTCGACGGCGACAGCGCCGTACGCCAGGCCGGACTCGGTGAGGCGATCGCCGGTGCCGCGGGCGGTATTGTTTCGGCCGATGCCCAGGATGCCTTCGAGGCGGCCTTGAGGCTTGACCCGGCCAATGCGAAAGCCAGCTTCTATCTGGCGATGGCATTGGCGCAGGAGGGCCGCGGCAAGGAAGCGGCCGCGGCCTGGCAGGTGATGCTCGGTAAACTGCCGCCGGATTCGCCATGGCGCGGCGCCGTCGAACAGGCACTGGCCAAATCCGGCTCCGAAGTCGCTTCCGGCGCGGCCCCGAAAGGCCCCGATGCCGGCGATGTCGACGCGGCATCCTCCATGTCGCCGCAGGACAGGGAAGCCATGATCAACACCATGGTCGCCGGCCTCGACGACAAACTTCGTCAAAATCCGCGCGACCCGGAAGGATGGATGCGGCTTGTTCGTTCCTATGTCGTGCTGGGCAAGACCGACCAGGCGCGCGATGCGCTGGGCCGCGCCATTGCGGTCTTTGGGGCCGACAGTGACGAAGCCAAGAAATTCACCGCCTTTGGCGCCTCGCTCGGCCTGACGGCGACGGAGTAGAATTGGATATGACGCGCAAGCAGAAACGATTGTCGGTGATTGTGGGCGGCTTGGCTTTCCTCGCAGCCGCCACCGGCCTGACGTTCTACGCGCTTGGCCAGAAAGCGTCCTATTTCTACATGCCGGCCGATCTGACCACTGCCAGTGTGCAGCCCGGCCAGCGCATCAGGCTCGGCGGTTTGGTCGAAAAAGGCACCATCCAGCGCGGCCAGGGCGCGACGGTTGCCTTTTCGGTCACCGACACCCACAAATCGGTCAAGGTTACCTATACCGGCATCCTGCCCGACCTTTTCCGCGAAGAGCAGGGCGTCATCACCGAGGGCACCTTTGGCCCCGACGGCGTCTTTGTCGCCGACAGCGTGCTGGCCAAGCACGACGAGCGTTACATGCCCAAGGAAGTTGCCGCCGGCCTGAAGGCCAAGGGTGTCTGGCAGGAGAGCAAGAGTGAGTAATCCCGGCGGGAGAGCAAGCGGGAATGGTTGAGACCGGACATTTCGCCCTGGTTCTGGCGTTCGCGCTTTCACTGGTGCAGACCATCGTGCCGCTGTTTGGCGCGCGGCTGAACAACCAGCGCCTGATGGCGGTCGGCGGTCCGGTCGCGGTGACTGGTTTTGCCTTGACGGCCCTGTCCTTCGCGGCACTTGCGAGCGCCTATGCAAGTTCCGATTTTTCGCTGGCGAACGTCTGGGAGAACTCGCATTCGCTGCAGCCGCTGATCTACAAGATCACCGGAACCTGGGGCAATCACGAAGGCTCGATGCTGCTCTGGGTGCTGATCCTGACCTTCTTCGGCGCGCTTGTCGCCGCTTTCGGCTCCAACCTGCCGGCGACGCTGCGCGCCAACGTGCTTGCCGTGCAGGGCGCCATTGGCGCAACCTTCTTCCTGTTCATCCTGGTGACGTCCAATCCCTTCGTCAGACTCAATCCGGCGCCGATCGAAGGCCGCGATCTCAACCCGATCCTGCAGGACCTTGGCCTCGCCATTCATCCGCCGCTGCTCTATCTCGGCTATGTCGGCTTCTCGATCTGCTTTTCCTTCTCGGTCGCGGCCCTTATCGAGGGCCGCATCGATGCTTCCTGGGCGCGCTGGGTGCGGCCATGGACGCTGGTCGCCTGGATGTTTCTGACCGGCGGCATCGCCATGGGATCGTATTGGGCCTATTACGAGCTCGGCTGGGGCGGTTTCTGGTTCTGGGATCCGGTCGAGAACGCTTCCTTCATGCCTTGGCTGGCGGGCACCGCGCTGCTGCATTCTGCCATCGTGATGGAAAAGCGCTCGGCGTTGAAGATCTGGACGCTGCTGCTCGCCATTTTGACCTTCTCGCTGTCGCTGCTCGGCACTTTCCTGGTGCGTTCGGGCGTCCTGACGTCCGTCCACGCCTTTGCCACCGATCCGACGCGCGGCGTCTTCATCCTGTGCATCCTGACGCTGTTCATCGGCGGCTCGCTGGCGCTGTTTGCGCTGCGCGCCTCAAGGCTGACCGCAGGCGGCCTGTTCCATCCGATCTCGCGCGAAGGCGCGCTCGTCCTCAACAATCTGTTCCTGACCACGGCGACCGCCACCGTGCTGGTCGGCACGCTCTATCCGCTGGCGGTCGAGGCTTTTTCGGCCGACAAGATTTCGGTGGGCGCGCCGTTCTTCAACCTCACCTTCGCCCCGCTCATGGTGCCGCTGCTCGTGATGGTTCCCTTTGGGCCGCTGCTGGCCTGGAAGCGCGGCGATGTCCTTGGCGTCGCGCAGCGTCTGATGCTCGCGTTTGCGGCCGCCCTTCTGGCGACGCTGGTCACTGCCTTGTTCATCGACGGCGCTTCGGTGCTTGCCGCGCTTGGCGTTGGCCTCGCGGTCTGGCTGATCCTTGGCGCGCTGACTGACCTCGCCGTCAAGGCAGGCTTAGGCAATGTCGCCGCGCCGGTCATGGTCAGGCGCCTGGTTGGTTTGCCACGCTCCGTCTTCGGGACCGCTTTGGCGCATCTCGGCCTTGGCCTGACGGTGCTCGGCATTGTCGGCACGCTCTGCTTCGGCACGGAGAAGATCCTGTCCATGCGTGCTGGTGAAACCGTCGAAATCTCCGGCCGCACGGTGCGTTTCGTCGGCCTCTATCCGGCCCAGGGGCCGAACTACAGCGAGGATCGCGGCCGTTTCGAGCTGATCGGCGTCAGCGGCAGCCCTGTCGGCGAAATTAGCTCCGCCAAGCGTTTCTATCCGGTGCGGCAGATGACGACGACGGAGTCCGGCATCAAGACCATCGGCCTCTCCCAGCTCTACATTTCGCTCGGCGACGAGGGCAAGGACGGCTCGGTCGTGGTGCGCCTGTGGTGGAAGCCGCTGGTGACGCTGATCTGGGGCGGCGGCCTGGTGATGATGGCGGGTGCCGCCATGTCGCTGATGGACAGGCGCCTGCGGGTCGGCGCGCCTTCGCGCCGCCGCAAGCAGGCGGTGGCGCCGGTGGTCCTGCCATGAAGGCAAGGTTTTCGCTGACCTCGATTGTCCTCCTGCTGGCATTATTCTTCGCCGGCACGGCAATGGCGGTGAAGCCTGACGAGATGCTGGCCGACCCCGCTCTGGAGGCACGGGCGCGGGCGCTGTCGGAAGGCCTGCGCTGCATGGTCTGCCAGAACCAGTCAATCGACGAATCCGACGCCGACCTTGCCCGCGACCTGCGTATCCTGGTGCGCCAGCGCCTTGTTGCCGGTGATACCGACCAGCAGGTGATGGACTATGTGGTCTCCCGGTACGGCGAGTTCGTTCTGTTGAAGCCGCGTTTCGACCTGCGCAACGCGTTGCTGTGGGGCACGCCCGTGCTGTTGCTGCTGGTGGGAGGCGTATTCATTGTGTTGACCGCGCGGTCGCGCCGGACGCTGGCGACAAAATCCCTGTCAGCCGATGAACAGGCGGCATTGGACACGATCCTGGACCGCGACTGACGTCTGCGCCGCGCGCCAACATTACCAAAGTTTCATGTGCCGGAAATGGCGTCGTAATGTGCGCCGCTCTAATTCTCGTTCTTGAGGATGCCGATCAAGGCGCGTCCGTTGAAAGAGGATAAGAGAACCATGAATATTGCCCCCAATTCATATTCCCGCACCCGCAAGCGTCTTCTGGCTGCCGCCGCGTCCATCGCTGTCGCCGGCGCGATCGGCGTTGGCGCGCTGACCAGTGGAACCAGCCCCGTTCTGGCTGACGCCGTGCGTGTGGAGGCTCCCCAGGTTCCGAGCTTCGCCGATGTCGTCGAGCGCGTTTCGCCAGCCGTGGTCAGCGTCAAGGTCAAGGCCAAGCTGCAACCGACCGCCGATGACGGTTCCGACGATCAGGGCGGTTTCGACAATCTTCCCAACAATCCGCAGTTGCGCCGCTTCTTCAAGGAATTCCGCGGCTTTGGTGACCAGGGTGGCCAGAACGATGAAGGTCAGCGCCGCTTCGGTCATCGCGATCGCAACAACGACCAGCCGCGTCCGGTGGCGCAGGGCTCCGGCTTCTTCATCTCCGAAGACGGTTATCTCGTCACCAATAACCATGTCGTCGAAGAAGGCACCGCCTTCACCGTGGTGACCAATGACGGCAAGGAACTCGACGCCAAGCTGGTCGGCACCGATCCGCGCACCGATCTCGCCGTGCTCAAGGTCGATGGTGGCGGCAAGTTCACCTATGTCGACTTCGCCGACGATTCCAAGGTTCGCGTCGGCGACTGGGTCGTGGCTGTTGGCAACCCGTTTGGCCTCGGCGGCACCGTCACCGCCGGCATCGTATCGGCGCGCGGCCGCGATATCGGCGCCGGCCCCTATGACGATTTCCTCCAGATCGACGCATCGGTCAACCGCGGCAATTCGGGTGGCCCGACCTTCAATCTCAACGGCCAGGTGGTCGGCATCAACACCGCCATCTTCTCGCCTTCGGGCGGCAGCGTCGGCATTGCCTTCGACATTCCGGCCTCGACCGCCAAGCAGGTCGTCGGAGATCTGATGAAGAATGGCGCGGTCCAGCGCGGCTGGCTCGGCGTCGAAATCCAGCCGGTCACCTCCGACATCGCCGAATCGCTCGGTCTGAAGTCCAACAACGGCGCCCTGGTTTCGAGCGCCCAGGACGATGGCCCCGGCAAGAAGGCCGGCATCACCGCGGGGGATGTCATCACCCAGGTTGATGGCAAGGACGTTGCCTCGCCGAAGGAACTCGCCCGCCTGATCGGCGCCTATTCGCCGGGCAAATCGGTTGACGTCACCGTGTGGCGTGACGGCAAGAGCCAGACGGTCAAGGTCGATCTCGGCAAACTGCCCATCAGCGACAAGCAGGCATCGGGCGACCAGCAGCAGCAACCCTCCGCTCCGGCAAAGCCGGACACGCTCGCCGATCTCGGCCTCACCGTCACCAAGTCTGAAAACGGCAAGGGTCTGGTGGTGACCGACGTCGACCCCGACAGCGCTGCCGCCGATCGCGGCATCCAGCCGGGCGACGTCATCACCGCGGTTAACTCGGCGGAGGTCAACGGCACCGACGACGTCACCAAGGCCATGGCCGATGCGGTCAAATCCGGACGCAAGGCGGTGCTGATGCAGATCACCCGCGACGACAACAACCGCTTCGTCGCGCTGCCGGTGGCCAAGGGCTGAGACGACTTTTCCAATGCGGCGGTTTCAACACCCCCGAGTCGCCGCATGGGAAAGCAAGAAGGAGAGCCCGTTAGTCAGTCATCGCGCTCTTCTTCAGTGGCAGCGGGCTTCCCATCGCCCGCTGCCGCGCGCCGCATATGGGTGCCCACATCACGCTCTCGTGCCCGAAGCCGGTCGGTTCGGTGTCGCGGGGGGTAACGACATGACCGGGAACTGGCATGTCCGGCGCAACGACGCCACGGAACAAGGACTTTATCGCGCACGCTCTCGATCATCTTGATCGCGATGCGCTTTGGCAAAGGCTAGAATGCAGATGCCGGCTACTCAATCTTCCAGCGAAATCGCGTATAACGGCCCTATGAAGATTCTCGTCATAGAAGACGACCGCGAGGCTGCGGATTATCTGCAGAAAGCCTTCACGGAAGCCGGTCATACGGCACATGTCGCCGGTGACGGCGAGACCGGCTTCGCGCTTGCCGATGCGGGTGATTACGACGTGATGGTCATCGACCGGATGATGCCGCGCCGCGATGGCCTGTCGGTCATTGCCGCTCTCCGCTCCAGGGGCAACACGACACCAGTGCTCATCCTGTCGGCGCTGGGCGAGGTCGATGACCGGGTCACCGGCCTGCGTGCCGGCGGCGACGACTATCTGACCAAGCCCTATGCCTTTTCCGAACTTCTGGCGCGTGTCGAGGTGCTGAACCGACGCGCCAGCGCCAAGGAGGCCGAGACCGTCTACCGGGTTGGCGACCTTGAACTCGACAGGCTGTCGCATTCTGTCCGCCGGGCCGCGCGTGAGATCACGCTGCAGCCGCGCGAATTCCGCCTGCTCGAATATCTCATGCGCCATGCCGGCCAGGTGGTGACGCGCACCATGCTGCTCGAAAATGTCTGGGATTATCATTTCGATCCGCAGACCAATGTCATCGATGTCCACGTCTCGCGGCTGCGCGGCAAGATCGAAAAGGGCTTCGACAAGCCGATCCTGCACACGGTTCGAGGCGCCGGCTACATGCTGAAGGGCGGCTAGGCGACAGCATGGCTCTTTCCGTGCCCGCCATCATGAAGACGACGGCAGCGCGGCTTTCGGCGCTTTATTTCCTGCTTTTCGCGCTGTGCGCCGTGCTGCTGGTCTTCTACATGACGTCGCTGTCAGCGAGCATGCTGACCGGGCAGACGCAGGACACAATCAATGATGAGATAATAGGCTTGGCCAGCGCCTACAAAAAGGGCGGCTTGCCATTGCTGGTGCGTGTGGTCGAAAACCGCTCCCGCCAGCCTGGCGCCAACCTCTATCTGATCGCCGACACCAATGGCCAGATCCTGACCGGCAATGTGCAGGCCCTGGAGCCGGGTGTGATCGATACCGAGGGCTGGACGACCGAGCCGTTCTCCTACAAGCGCTTCGGCGAAGGTGAGCTTGATCGTTTGCGCAGCGGAGCGTCCGACCAGACGACGTCTCCTTCAACGGGCGACAACGCGGTGCAGGCTGAAGGCGAGAAGGGCCACAATGCCATCGCGCTGGTGCTGCGGCTGCCCAATCAGATGATCCTGCTGGTTGGCCGCGATCTCGGCGAACCGGAGCGTTTTCGCGCCGTTATCCGCCGCTCGCTGATGCTGGCGCTCGGCATGATGGGGCTCGGCGGACTGCTAATCTGGTTCTTTGTTGGCCGCGCCGCGCTGAAGCGCATCGACAGCGTGTCGGAGGCCAGCCGTCGCATCATGGGCGGCGATCTCAGTGGCCGATTGCCGGTTACGGGCACCGGCGACGAATTCGATCGGTTGTCCGAAAACCTCAATTCCATGCTGGCCAGGATCGCCACGCTCAATGAAGGCTTGAAACAGGTTTCCGACAACATCGCGCATGATTTGAAGACGCCGCTGACCCGGCTGCGCAACCGGGCCGAGGCGACGCTTTCTGGCAAGCAGAAGACGTCGGACTATCGGCAGGCGCTGGAGGGCACCATCGCCGAGTCCGACCAGCTGATAAAGACCTTCAACGCCATCCTGATGATCTCCCGGCTGGAGGCTGGATATTCTTCCGAGCACACCAACCGCGTCGATCTGGCGGCTGCCGTGCGCGATGTGGTCGAGCTCTACGAGCCGGTGGCCGAGGAGGCTGGCGTTTCGCTGGACGCCGAGGTGAACGGTGCTTTTGCCGTTGACGGCAACCGCGAACTGATCGGCCAGGCGCTCTCCAACATCGTCGACAATGCGATCAAGTACTCGACCGATGCCACGTCCAAGCCGGCGGTCCGCGTGGCGCTCGAACGCACGCATGGCGAGATCAGGCTTTCCGTCGCCGACAACGGCCAGGGCATTCCCGACGATGCCGATCGCGCCCGGGCGACGGAGCGCTTCGTGCGGCTGGAGAAAAGCCGTTCGCAGCCTGGTTCCGGCCTTGGCCTCAGTCTCGCCAAGGCGGTCATGACATTCCATTACGGCCGGCTTGACCTGTTGGCCGGCAATCCGGGACTATCCGTGGTCATGAGTTTCCCCACACGCGAGGACCACTGATGGCGGCCGTTGCCAAGCGGAGCAAGACAGACTGGTTGCTGAGCCTGGAAACCCCGCTTGTCCCGCTCGACGAGGGGCGGGCGCGGCAGGAACTGGCCGAAATCGCGGACGCAGCGCGCGAAGAAGGGCTGACACGGGCGGCCAAATTCCTGGCCGGCAAGGGGACGGCGCAGGATTTCCTGGCCGCCGTCTTCGACCTTTCGCCGTTCCTGCGCGATACGGCGCGCCGCCGGCCGCAAATCCTCGACGGCCTCTTCGACCTGCCGATCGAGGCCCGCCTGAAGGCGATCACCGCCGCGATCGACCAGGCGCCGCTGGCCGAAACGGTCTCGGAATCCGGCCTGATGATGGAGCTGCGTCAGCATAAGGCCGAGGCGCATTTCCTGATCGCGCTAGCCGATCTCTCGGGCGAGGCCGAGACGTCGCTGACAGTAAGGCGCTTGAGCGATCTCGCCGACGCCTGCACCCGCGCGGCCGTCGATTTCCTGCTGCGTGACGCGCATGGCCAGGGCAAGCTCAGACTGCCAGACCTCGACAGCCCGTCGCATCAATCGGGCTGGATCCTGCTTGGAATGGGCAAGCTCGGCGCGCATGAGCTGAATTTCTCGTCCGATATCGACCTCGTCGTGTTCTTCGATCCGGAAGCGCCCGCCGTGGTCGATCCCCTCGACGCCACCGATTTGTTCTCGCGCCTGACGCGCCGGCTGGTGCGCATCCTGCAGGATCGCACCGAGCACGGCTATGTCTTCCGCACCGATCTGAGATTGCGTCCCGATCCCGGCTCGACCCCGCTGGCGATTCCGGTTGAAGCCGCGCTGCGCTACTACGAGGCGCGCGGCCAGAACTGGGAGCGTGCCGCGATGATCAAGGCGCGCCCGGTGGCAGGCGATCTGGCGGCCGGCGATGCCTTTCTCAAGGAACTCCAGCCCTATATCTGGCGCAAATACATGGACTACGCCGCGATTGCCGACGTCCATTCGATCAAACGCCAGATTCATGCCCATAAGGGTCACGGCGAGATCGCCGTGAAGGGGCACAACGTCAAGCTTGGGCGCGGCGGCATCCGCGAGATCGAGTTCTTCGTCCAGACCCAGCAGCTCATCGCCGGCGGCCGCTTCCCGGAGCTGCGCGGCCGCGAATCCGTGCCCATGCTCGGTCAGCTCGCGGCCCGGGGCTGGATCACGTCGGATGCGCGTGACGCGCTCGCCCGCCAGTACTGGTTCCTGCGCCGGGTCGAACACGCCATCCAGATGGTGGCCGACGAGCAGACGCACATGCTGCCGGAAGACGATGAGGGGCTTGAGCGCATCGCCCGCATGCTGGGCTTTGCCGACGCGGCCGCGTTTGCCGGGGCGTTCCGTGCCTCGCTGCAGCAGGTCGAGCGCCACTATGCCGCGCTGTTCGAAACCGCGCCCGAGCTTTCGGCCGGCATCGGCAATCTTGTCTTCACCGGTGACGTCGACGACCCGAATACGCTGCAGACCCTGCACGGTCTCGGCTTTCAGCGGCCAAGCGACATTTGCCGGGTCATCCGCGGCTGGCATTTCGGGCGCTATCGCGTCACCCAGTCGGCGGAGGCGCGCGAGCGGCTGACGGAACTGACGCCGGCACTGCTCAAGGCCTTTGGTCAGACGCGCCGGGCTGACGAGGCGCTGGTCCGTTTCGACGAGTTCCTCGCTGGTCTGCCGGCCGGCATCCAACTGTTCTCGCTGCTGCAGTCGAACCCCGCACTGCTCAAGCTGATGGCGACGATCATGGGCGCGGCGCCCCGGCTGGCGGCGATCATCACCCGCCGGCCGCATGTCTTCGACGGCTTGCTCGACCCGGCATTGCTGACCGAGCTCCCCGACCGTGCCTATCTCTCGGCGCGGCTTTCCGCCTTCCTCGAAGGCGACAGGGCTTATGAGGACGTGCTCGACCGGCTGCGCATATTTGCTTCCGAGCAGAAATTCCTGATCGGTGTGCGGCTGCTCGCGGGCTCCATCGATCCGGCCCGCGCCGGCCGCGCTTTCTCCGATCTGGCGGACCTGACAATCGCGGCGGCATTGGAAGCGGTGACCGCCGAATTCGCGGTGCGCCACGGCACGATCGCCGGCGGTGTGGTCTCGCTGCTCGGCATGGGCAAGCTTGGCAGCCGCGAGTTGACCGCCGGGTCGGATGTCGATCTCATCCTGCTCTACGATCACGATGCGGACGCCGAGGATTCCGATGGCGACAAACCGCTGGCGCCGTCGCATTACTACTCCCGCATGACGCAGCGGCTGATATCGGCGGTATCGGCGCCGACGGCGGAAGGGGTGCTTTACGAACTCGACCTGCGTTTGCGGCCGTCCGGCAACAAGGGACCGGTCGCCACCCATATCGATGCCTTCAAAAAATACCAGCGCCAGGAAGCATGGACCTGGGAACACATGGCCCTGTCGCGGGCGCGTGCCATCGCCGGTGATGATGGCTTGTGCGGTGAGGTCGAGGCGGAAGTTGCCGCGGTGCTTGGCCAGTCGCGCGATGCGGCAAAGGCGAGGGCCGAGGCCTCGGAAATGCGTGCCATGATCGAGCAGGAAAAGCCGCCCCGCGACCTGTGGGACATCAAGCTGATCCCGGGCGGTCTGATCGATCTCGAATTCATCGCCCAGGTGGCTGTCATCACCGGGCAGGTCGAGGCCGGACCGCGCGCCACCGGTACGGCCGAGATCCTGTCTCGCCTGACGCCCCGTTTCGCCAATGCCGCGATCAGGCAGGACCTTGGCGATGCTTACGCCCTTTATCTGGCGCTGACCCAGATGACGCGGCTGTGCCTTACCGGACCCTTCGAACGTGACGACGTTCCGCCGGGGCTTTCGGATCTGCTTCTGGCGGTCACCGACCTGCCGGATTTCGGTGTGCTGGAAGCACATCTCAAGGAGACGTCGCAAAAGGTCAGGAAGGATCTCGACCTTTTGCTTCGTGCCGGGGGTTCGTGACCAACGACCATCCGGCCGCATCGGGGGTGACGATGCAACAGGAGAAAATCATGAGAAAGACAATCAAGCTCGCACTTGCCTTCATCGCCCTGGCCGGAGCCGTCGGCGGCGCCGCCTATGCCGAGAATGTCGGCAGCGCAAATATGCGTCAGCGCACCATGATGCGGCTCGACAAGGCGATGAAGGACAATGACGGCACCATCACCTTCGATCAGTTCTCCAATGTCATGGACGCGCGGCTCAAGAAGCTTGTCGCCGACAATGGCGGCAAACTGACTGTCGCTCAACTCGCCGACGCGCTGGAGAAGGCACGCTTCGAACGCATGGCCAGGCGCATCATCGCCCGTTACGACAGCAAGGGCGACGGCACGCTGACCGCTGATGACATCAGCGGCCGCGAGAGGAAGCTTTTCGCCGTGCTCGACAAGAACAATGACGGCAAGATCGAGAAGGGCGAACTGCCGAAGCGCGGCCGCTTTGGCCATGACCGCCAATGGGATCACGAAGGCAACGACGGCGGCCTGCAGTAGGATTGGTTGATGCGGGCTCCGACATCGTCGGCCGGAGCCCGTCGCTCAGGCCGCGGCCTTGACCGCCGTTGGCGCCTTCTTCACGGGAATGCGCACCGAGACGATCGTGCCGACACTCTCGGTGGAACGGATCTTCAGGGCACCGCCCTGCAACTCGGCCAATGAGCGTGAAATCGCAAGGCCAAGACCGGAGCCGGCATGGTTCTTGGAAAACTGGTTCTGGACCTGCTCGAAGGGGCGCCCCAGCTTGCCGAGCGCTTCCTTCGGGATACCGCAGCCATTGTCCTCGATTGTCAGCACCAGCGCGCCTGACGTGTTGCGGGCCCTGACCGATATGTGGCCGCCCTGGCCGGTGAACTTCACCGCATTGGACAGGAGGTTGATGACGATCTGCTTGATCGCCCGGCGATCGGCGAACAACGTCAGCGCGTCGGCGATACGCGTTTCCACGGTGATCGCCTTCTGCGCCGCCTGCAGCGACACGACACGCACCGTCTCGCTGATCAGCGGACCGAGATCGATCTGCTCCTGGTCCAGCGAGAACTGGCCCGCCTCGATCTTGGACATGTCGAGAATGTCGTTGATGACGCCAAGCAGGTATTTGCCGCTGCTGTTGATGTCGGTGGCGTACTCCTCGTAACGTTCTGAGCCCAGCGGGCCGAACAGCCCCTGTTCCATCAGTTCGGAGAAGCCGATGATGGCATTGAGCGGTGTGCGCAGTTCATGCGACATGTTGGCCAGGAATTCGGATTTGGCCCGGTTCGCCGCTTCGGCGCGCTCGGTTTCCTTCATGTATTTGCGGTTGAGGTCGACCAACTCGCGCGCCCGTTCCTCTTCTGCCCGGCGGGCGAGGCTGAGATCATGGATGGTCGCCATCAGCCGGCGCTCGCTGTCGACCAGCTTTTCCTGGTGCAGCTTGATCTGGGTGATGTCGGACCCGACCGAGACGATGCCGCCGTCCCTGGTCCGGAGTTCGTTGACCTGAAGCCAGCGGCCGTCGGACAGCTGCCGCTCGAACGTGGCGCCGCCCTGCGGACCATTGGTATTGGCAAGCCGGCGTTCCGAAGCAAAGGCCAGCATCCGCTCTTCCAGGGACGCGCGCGTCACACCTGGCATTACGTCGCGATCCGAGAGCCCGTTGTCCTGCTGGTATTTGGAATTGCACATGATCAGGTGCTGAGCCGAATCCCAAAGCACGAAGGATTCATTGATGTTCTCGATCGCGGTCCTGAGGCGAAGATCGGCCGCTTCGGAGCGCAGCGCCAGATGCCGTTGCTCGGTGACGTCGACCGCGATGCCGATCAGCTGGATCTCCGGCGCTTCCGGATCCATGACCTGTGCCCGGGCGCGCATCCACACCCATTGGCCATCGGCATGCCGCATCCGGAACACCTGGTCGATATGATCGATCTCGCGCGCGACGATCTTGTTGGCGAGTTCGAACAGGTCGCCGTCCTCGGGATGGATGATCTCGTCGACCTCGCCGAAGGACAGCATCGTCTCGCAGGGCTCGTAGCCGAGCATGTCGTACATCGAGCGTGACCAGTACATCTTGCCACGCACCATGTCCCAGTCCCAAAGGCCGCAGCGGCCGCGCACCAGCGCCATGTCGATACGCTGATGTGCCTCGAGATAGATGCGGTCGGCTGCCTGCGCGCGCGCCGCCTGTCCGAAATAGGCATAGAGGATGATGATCAGCACGCCGGCCGTCAGCACGAACAGGGTGACGTTGAGCGAGACTGTCTTGCGCCAAGTGTCGAAGACCGCCTCTTGCGGCACAAGCGCCGCGGCGGCTCCCTTCCTGTCCTTGGACAGGCTGACCGCCGCGTACCAGTCCTGACCGCCGATGTTGACCTCTATGACACCGGCGCGATCGCCGAACATGAACAAAGGCTGGCCGCCCTGGACGAGGCCGTCGAGCGAATGGCCTTGCCAGGGCACCGAACGCGGCGTCACCGCGGTGATCCTGAAGGCACTGTCGGTGACGACCAACACGTGGCTGCGGCCCATCGCGCCCTGGCGGCTGGTGGTCTCCAGCAGGTCCTGGGTGGCGCCCGGCAGCGTGTCCGACGTGGTGGCGAGCGAACTGGCGAGCTGCGCGGCGGCCAGCGTCAGGATCGCCTTGGCATCGCGCTCGACATCGTCGCGCTCGTTCATCAGCGAGAGCACACGCAGCGCCGCGATGACGAGCAGGAAGATGACGATGAGGGCCGGTATCGACCGGCGCAGCAGCGGTTCAGCCGCAAGAAGCCGCTTGTAGGCCGGTTCGGCGATGAGCCGCGTATTCCCGGCAAGGCCGTCGCTGCGCGTCTCGCGACGCGCAAAAGCCATCCCACCGGGCGCGCCCCACGCGTCCGCCTTCGCCATAAATGGCACTCCCCGATTTCCAGTATGCCGCATTTCTATGTGCTGGTGACCCGGCAACACCGCACTTCCGAATCGCCATTAAAGAATCAAAGGTGATTCGCCTTGTCCAGTGGTCCGGCGAAAAAAGATTAAAAATCGACTTAAATAATGCTGAATCGACCCAATGCCCTTTTTGAGCGCGACCCTATGGCGAGGGCTATGTGACAGAAGGCGAGTCGGATAAGAGCGGACCGATCCTTGAGCTTTCCTTGACGGGATGTAGTTTATAAACTACAAATCCCTATGATCGATCTAAAGCAGACCGAAACGTTCCGAAAATAGTGGATGCGGCTAAAGGATGAGCGCGCTCGTGGCGCGATCTTTGCCCGGCTTGACCGTCTTGCTTATGGGCATCCGGGAGACGTTGAGCCTGTGGGAGAGGGGATAAGCGAGTTGCGTATCCACCATGGCCCCGGCTACCGCGTCTATTTTCAGAAGCGGGGCAACACGATCATCGTCCTCCTGTGCGGCGGTGACAAAGGCACCCAGAAGAAGGACATCAAGACGGCGAAACGTCTGGCACAAGAATGGAGCGAATGAGATGGCTGAGAAACTGACGACCTTTGATCCGGCTGAAGGCCTGACCTCCGATGAGGCGATTGCGGCATTCATGGCGGAAGCGTTTGCTTCCGAAGATTCTGGCTATATCGCGCATGCGCTGGGTGTCGTTGCGCGCGCTAAGGGCATGGCCCAAATAGCGAGCCAGACGGGACTTTCGCGTGAACAGCTTTATCGCTCGTTCAGTGAGAACGGCAATCCGACACTAAAAACCACGATTGCAGTGATGAAGGCCCTTGGAATCGAGTTGACCGCAAAGGCACAGCCCCATCAGTCGGTTTGATAGGCGCCGGGCACAGGAGAACTCCCCCATAGGCAGCGGAGTCTGCATTCACGCCAACGTGCGCTCGACGATATCGCGCAGATCCGCCGAGAGGTTTTCGGCATTGGCGATCGAAACCAGCGCTTCCCTGGCCTTTGCCTGCCGGCCCGGTTCGAGCGAACGCCAGGACCTGAGCGCCGTCGCCAGCCTTGCCGCCACTTGCGGGTTGCGTTTTTCGACCTCGAGCACCGTCTGCGTGAAGAAACGGTAGCCTTCCCCGTCGGCGCGGTGAAAGCCGGTCTGGTTGGCGCTGGAGAATGTGCCGATCAGCGAGCGCACCCGGTTCGGATTGCCCATCGAGAAGCCCGGATGAGCGGTCAGGGAGCGGACCGTGTCGACAGCCTGCGGCCCCGGCACGCCGGCCTGGATCTGGAACCATTTGTCCATGACCAGCGGGTCGGACGCATATGTCTTTTCGAAAGCCGCCAGCGCTATTTTCGCCTCCGGCGATCCGTGGTGACGATGCGCGAGCACTGCCAATCCGGCCGCGCGGTCGGTCATGTTGGTCGCGGACTGGAAATGCCCGGCCGCCAATGCCGATCCACCGGGCAGCAGCGAGAGATAATCCAGCAGAATGTTGCGCAAGGCGCGTCGTCCCGCGCTCGCCGCGTCGGGGCTGAAAGCGGTCTTGTCGGCAAGGCTGTCATAGAGGCCGGAAAATATCTCGCCGTTAGCCGTGGCGATCGCCAGCGCTAGCGCCTGGCGAGCTGAATGGATGGCGTCCGGATCGATGTTCTTGCCGATGTCACGCGCGATGTCGGCGTCGCCGGGCAGCGCCAGGGCAAGGGCCCGATAGGCTGGCTCCAGCGTCTCGTCGCTGGCGATGTTGCCGGCAAGCTCGGTCAGCTGTGAGGCGAAGTCCGGCTGTTTGCCGCCGAGGGTCTGGCGGAAGGCCGCGATCAGTGCATCGGTGAGCAGGGTGTTGAAGGCCTGCCAGCGCGAGAAGGCGTCGTTGTCATGGCGAGCGAGGAAGAACTGGTCAGCCGCCTTCTGCTCGACCGACAGCGTCACTGGTGCCGAAAAGCCGCGGTTGAGTGACACCGCCGGTCGTTCGGCAACGCCGGAAAAGCGCACCATGTGACGGCGCTTGCGGACATGGATGACACCGTCCTCGACGCTCGCGCCCTCGACGCCGCTATAACAGACAGGTTTGCCGCCGGCGCCGATCAGCCCAAAGGCGAGTGGTATATGCATCAGCCGCTTGCGGCTTTCCGACGGTGTCGGCGGCACCGACTGCTCGATCTCGAGCGTGAATTCCCGCGCGGCAGGATTGTGCGTCGAACTCACGGTCAGGTTGGGCGTGCCCGCCTGGTGATACCAGAGCGCAAATTGTGAAAGATCGCGGCCGGACGCCTCCTCGAACACCTTGATGAAGTCCTCGATGGTCGCGGCTTCACCGTCGTGGCGTTCGAAATAGAGGTCCATTCCCGCGCGAAAGGCCTCGGCCCCGAGAATGGTGCGGATCATGCGCACCACTTCGGACCCCTTTTCGTAGACCGTCGCCGTATAGAAATTGTTGATCTCGCGGTAGCGGCGCGGCCGCACCGGATGCGCCAGCGGTCCCTGGTCCTCGGGAAACTGGTGGGCGCGCAGCGTGCGCACTTCGGCGATGCGCTTGACCGCGCGCGAGCGCTGGTCGGCGGAGAACTCATGATCGCGGAAGACCGTCAGCCCTTCCTTCAGGCAAAGCTGGAACCAGTCGCGGCAAGTGATTCTGTTGCCTGTCCAATTGTGGAAGTACTCATGCGCGATGATCGCCTCGATATTGGCGAAATCGGCGTCCGTCGCCGTCTCCTGGTCGGCCAGGACGTATTTGTCGTTGAAGATGTTGAGGCCCTTGTTCTCCATCGCGCCCATGTTGAAGTCCGACACGGCGACGATGTTGAAGACGTCGAGGTCGTACTCGCGGCCAAACGCCTCCTCGTCCCATTGCATCGACCGCTTCAGCGCGTCCATCGCGTAGCCGGCGAGCGCCTCCTTGCCGGGCTCGACATAGATGCCGAGCTCGACCTTGCGGCCGGACAAGGTCACGAAACTGTCGGCGACCTGGCCGAGATTGCCGGCCACCAGCGCGAACAGGTAGGACGGCTTGGGGAAGGGGTCGTGCCAGCTGGCATAGTGCCGGCCATCGGCGAGATCGCCGCTCTCGACCGGATTGCCGTTGGACAGGAGCAGCGGCGCCTCGTCGCGCCGCGCCTCGATCCGCACCGTGTAGACGGACAGGATATCGGGGCGGTCGAGGAAGTAGGTGATGCGGCGAAAACCCTCCGCCTCGCACTGCGTGCAGTAAACGTTGTTCGAACGGTAAAGGCCCATAAGAGCCTCATTGCCGGCAGGCGCCAGTTCGGTTTCGATCAGCAGCTGGAAACGACGTGCGGCCGGCGGCTTGAGCAGCGTCAGCTGGTCGGGGCTCGCCAGCAGATCCGCCGCTTTCACCGTCTTGCCGTCGATCTCGACGCGCTTCAGCGTCAATCCATCGCCGTCGAGCACCAGCGGAGCCGATTCCGATATGCCCTCGCGGCGCTCGACGGTCAGTATCGCGGTGACGACCGTGGCCTGCGGCGAAAGACGGAAGTCAAGGTTGGTTTCCGGAATGAGGTAGTCGCTGGGGCGGTAGTCCTCGAGTTTGAAGACCTGGCCTGTATCAGTGCGCATTCCCTGGCTTTTCCTGTCTTTTCCGGGGACCGGACATGGTTTGACTGGTCCAAAAAATTCAAAGTCCGCGCTCTTTACACGAAACACACCCTCGACAAAACTGCGGCAGAGCCTAATTCAGGCCTTCCTTTCGTCGTCGCGAGGCAGTCATGACCGCCGTCACACCGAAATTCGGGATGGGCGCTTCCGTTCGGCGCGCCGACGATCTCCCGTTCTGCCATTTCGAGACCCGCAACGTGCCCTCGACGGCGGGCAGAGATGCATTGCCGAAGTGACATCAGGGGCCGGGGCGCAACCAGAGACGACGGGCGGCCACGGCACGCTGAGAGGCATCGTGCTGAAGATCGTCTCCGTGACGGTCTTTGTCGGCATGCAAACCTGCATCAAGGCGGCAGGCGACGTGCCAGCCGGCCAGATCGTCTTCTTCCGTTCCTTCTTCGCCATCTTCCCGATCATCGCCTTCCTGGCATTGAAAGGGCATCTGGCCACCGCTTTCGCCACGAAGCGTCCCTTCAACCACATCGCGCGTGGCGTCGTCGGCGTCGGTGCCATGGGGCTCGGCTTTTTCGCGCTTACCAGGCTGCCGTTGCCTGAGGCGATCACCCTGAACTATGCACAACCGCTGCTGGTCGTGGTGTTCTCCTCGGTCTTCCTTGGCGAGACGATCCGCGTCTATCGCTGGAGCGCCGTCGCGATCGGCCTCATTGGCGTGCTCATCATTTCCTGGCCGGAGCTGACGCTGCTCAATTCGGATGAAGGGCTCGACGACCAGGAGGTGCTGGGCGTCATGGCCGCGCTGATGGCCGCGGCAATCTCGGCTGTCGCCATGCTGCTCGTGCGCAATCTCGTGCAGACGGAGAAGACCGCCACCATCGTGCTGTGGTTCTCGTCGACGGCAAGTGTGCTCTCGCTGCTGACGCTGCCCTTCGGCTGGCAATCGCTGACGCCAACGCAAGCCGCGCTGCTCATCATGGCAGGCTGTTGTGGCGGCCTCGGCCAGATCTTGATGACCGCGGCCTATCGCCATGCCGAAGCCTCGGTCGTGGCGCCTTTCGAATACACCTCCATGATCCTTGGGATCGTGGTTGGCTATCTCGTTTTCGGTGACGTGACCTCGTCCGGCACGCTGGTCGGTGGTGCGATCGTGGTGGCCGCCGGCATCTTCATCATCTGGCGCGAACGGCAACTGGGTCTGGAACGCACCCGCACCCGCAAGGCGGCCCTGCCGCAGGGGTGATCAGGACCGTTCCGACCGTTCCTTTGCCAGGCGTACCAGCGCCGCCCGTGTCTGCTCATCGGCCGGGAAAAAGGATTCGATCGCCAGTTCCGACAAGGTCACATCCAGCGGTGTGCCGAAGACCGTGATGGTGCTGATGAACGACAGCACCTGATCGCCATGGGCAAGCCTCAGCGGATGGACGATCGCATTCGGCTCGACCGGCGCCGGCCGGCTGCCCTTGACGCCTGAAGGATAGCCGCGCAGTTCGCGCTCCAGTTCGACCAGCACCGGATCGCCGGTGGCATCGTTCTGGCGCTTGAGACGCTCGATCAGGTGCGTGCGCCATTCCTGCAGGTTGACGATGCGTGGCGCGATGCCGCCGGGGTGCAGGCTGAGGCGAAGCACGTTGACCGGTGGTGTCAGCAGCGAAGCCTCGCCGACATCGGCAAGGAAAGGGGCGATCGCGGCATTCGCCGAAACCAGGTTCCAGTGCCGGTCCACCGCCAGCGCCGGAAATGGCTCATGCCCCTTGAGTACGGTCTCGACCGCCGCCATCGCCGGCGCCAGCGTCGTATCGGTGAGCGGCCGTTCGCCGAAGCTGGGCGCAAAGCCCGCGGCCAGCAGCAACTGGTTGCGTTGCCGCAGCGGGATCGCCAGTTGCTCGGCCAGATGCAGCACCATGTCGCGCGAGGGTGCGGCGCGTCCGCTTTCGACGAAGGAGAGATGCCGCTGCGAAATTTCGGCCTCCACGGCGAGGTCGAGCTGGCTCATGCGGCGGCGCGTGCGCCATTCGCGGATGAGACTGCCGGCGGAGGTCTGCGAGCTTGTCATGGCCGCATGACTAGGCGGACGCTGAAGGCATTTCAATTACCTGCGAGGTCATCGCTAGCCGAGCGCCCGCAGCTTCGCCTTCACCTCGAGAAAGTCCCGCCACGCCAGCTTCTTGTGCGCGGGCGTCCGCAAGAGATAGGCCGGATGCAATGTCGGCATGGCCGGAATGGCAATGCCGGACGCCGTGGTGTGGACGCGCCAGTTGCCGCGCAGCCGCAGGATACCTTCCGAGGTGTTGAGCAAGGTCTTGGCCGATGGACCGCCGAGATTGATCAGCACCTTGGGATTGATCAGCTCGATCTGACGCTCGATGAACGGCCGGCAGATTTCCGTCTCGTGCGGCGTCGGCGTGCGGTTGCCGGGTGGCCGCCAGGGAATGACATTGGCGATGTAGGCCGAGTTGCGGTCAAGGCCGATCGCGGCCAGCATGCGGTCGAGCAGGCGGCCCGAGCGGCCGACGAAGGGCAGGCCTTCAATGTCCTCGTCACGGCCGGGGGCTTCACCGACCAGCATGACAGCGGCTTGCGGGTTGCCGTCGGCGAATACGAGGTTCTTGGCGGTCGCCTTGAGATTGCAGCCCTCGAAAGCGGCCATGTGCTGGCGCAGTTCGTCCAGGGACACTGCCGCGGTCGCCAGTTGGCGAGCCAGCGCCGCCTGCGCCTCGTCCGGCACGGCCGAGGTCGGCGGGCGCGGGGCCGGAGCATCCGGCACGGCGCGCCCATCGAGGCGCGGCGGAGCCACGGGCGGCTCCGGTGCGCTGCTTTCGCGTGGCGTCGTGGTCGGCATGCGCTCCGCCGGCTTCGGCGCGGCCTCCGAGAACCGGTTTACCGGCGCATCCTCCAGAGCCTCGTCCACACCCACGCTGGCATAGAAGGCGAGCAGATCGGCGAAATCGACCGGATTGTTGGGAGAGGCGGCAGTCATGGCCGCACCATCGTCCGGGCGGCGTCAATTTGCAACCTCGGCGAAGGCGGTTCGCGACGGTCTAGCCGGTGGGAATGCGCGGATCCTGCACGAGATAGAAGGTCCATCGCGGCGTGTAGTCGGTCATCAGGAACTCGAAGCTGGCGGTCTTCAACGGGTCCACCTTGCCGTTTTTGAACAGCAGCCGGTCATAGGGTTCGAAGTCGCGGTCGAAATCGGCGAAATTGCTCGACCAGATATTGTCCGGCGTCTTGTTGCGCTGGTCGAACGAAAGCCCGTCCCCGAACACGCTTGGCTGATCCAGTATTTCCTGCAGCTCGAACTGGAACTCGATCCAGGCCTGGCCGCTGTTGTTGAGCACCTCAAGGCGCATATACATGATGCCGTTGGCAAACTCTCCAGCCTTGCCGAATGTCTGGATCGGCTTTGTAGTGCGGATGGTCAGCGTCACGGGTGTCGCCGAATTCAGCTCTTCGGTGATGACAAGCGGGTCGTCCTTGGTTCCGATGCCGGAAGCCCCGGTGATGCGGAAACCGCCAAGCTCGTCGGAGAATGAGTACGCGCCTGTAGCCCAGACCTTCACTTCATCTGCGACGGCATGGCCCGGCGCCAACGCCAGAAGGGCCAAAATAACCGCCCGGCAGGCCCGGCAGGGCGTTGATGGAAAGCGCGTCGAAGAGAAGCCGCCTGGCCCGGGAATGCGCATGGCGGGAAGTATGGCCGATAAGCAAGCCGTCGAACAATAGAAAACGCAAGCTTGAGGGGCCGCGCCGCGCGGAAACGGCTTGGCTGCCGCGGAATGCGCGACTTTTTGGCCAAATCCGCATTGTCACGTATGCGCCGGTTTCCTGTCGCCAATTGATGCGCTATGCAGCGCAGGAGCCAGCAAGATACGCCAACGGCGGCAAGCGAGTGCGGAGGGGTTGATGAGCGATATCGAACGCGAAAGCATGGAATTCGACGTGGTCATCGTCGGTGCCGGACCGGCCGGCCTTGCCGCGGCCATCCGCCTCAAGCAGGTCAATCCCGAGCTTTCCGTCGTCGTGCTGGAAAAAGGCGGCGAGGTCGGCGCCCATATCCTGTCGGGCGCCGTCGTCGATCCGATCGGCATCGACCGACTTCTGCCCGGCTGGCGCGAGGAGGATGGTCATCCCTTCAAGACGCCGGTCACGGCGGACCATTTCCTGGTGCTCGGCCCCGCCGGTTCGTTCCGCCTGCCCAACATCCTGATGCCGCCGCTGATGAACAACCACGGCAACTACATCGTCTCGCTGGGCAACGTCTGCCGCTGGCTGGCTGGCAAGGCCGAGGCGCTTGGCGTCGAGATCTATCCAGGCTTTGCCGCCGCCGGCCTGCTCTACAATGAAGAAGGCGCCGTCACTGGCGTCGTTACCGGCGACATGGGCGTCGAGAAGGACGGCACGCACGGTCCGGGCTTCGCGCCGGGCATGGCGCTGATGGGCAAATATGTGCTGATCGGCGAGGGCGCGCGCGGTTCGCTCGCCAAGCAGCTGATTGCCAAATACAACCTCTCCGATGGCCGCGAGCCGGGCAAATACGGCATCGGCCTCAAGGAACTCTGGCAGGTCAAGCCGGAGAACCATCGGCCGGGTCTGGTGCAGCATTCCTTCGGCTGGCCGCTCGACATGAAGACCGGCGGCGGTTCGTTCCTGTATCATCTGGAGGACAACCAGGTGGCTGTCGGCTTCGTCCTCCACCTCAACTACAAGAACCCCTATCTGTCGCCCTTCGAGGAATTCCAGCGCTTCAAGACCCATCCGGCGATCGCAGGCACGTTCGAGGGCGCCAAGCGCCTGGGCTACGGCGCGCGCGCCATAACCGAGGGCGGCTGGCAGTCGGTGCCGAAATTGTCGTTCCCGGGCGGTGCGCTGATGGGATGCGCGGCCGGCTTCGTCAACGTGCCGCGCATCAAGGGCTCCCACAATGCGGTGCTGTCTGGGATGCTGGCGGCCGATCATGTCGCCAAGGCGATCGGCGCCGGCCGTGCCAATGACGAGCTTTCCGCCTACGAGGAAGCCTGGCGGGCGACCGACATCGGCAAGGACCTGAAGAAGGTGCGCAACGTCAAGCCGCTCTGGTCGCGTTTCGGCACCATCATCGGCGTCGGCCTCGGCGGCCTCGACATGTGGCTGAACACGCTGTTCGGCGTCTCGCCCTTCGGCACGCTGAAGCATGGCAAGGCCGACTATGCGACGCTCGAGCCTGCCGCCCAGCACAAGAAGATCGCCTATCCGAAGCCGGATGGCGTACTCACCTTCGACCGCCTGTCCTCGGTGTTTCTATCCAACACCAATCACGAGGAAAACGAGCCGGTGCACCTCATCGTCGGCGACATGGCGCTGCAGCAGCGGTCGGAGCACGATGTCTTCGCCGGACCTTCCACGCGCTATTGCCCGGCGGGCGTCTATGAGTGGGTGGACAAGGACGGCAACGCCGCCGCCGATCCGCAGGCCAAGGACGTCCGCTTCGTCATCAACGCGCAGAACTGCGTCCACTGCAAGACCTGCGACATCAAGGACCCGAACCAGAACATCAACTGGGTGCCGCCGCAAGGCGGTGAAGGACCCGTCTACCAGGGCATGTGACCCCTGCGCCGCTAGGCCGCCCAGGGCGCGGCGGCAAAAAATGCAGCGGAGTGCTGGCTGCGAGGGCATGCAGCACAGCGGAACCGTTGAAACGATCACCGGCTTGTGGTTCCCTTCTCCAGGGACAAGGAGAAGGCCGATGCGCCGGACAGTTCTGACATGCCTCATCGTCATCGGAACACTGTGTGCGCCGGAGGCCTGGGCTGGCACCAGGGCAATCGTCCAGACGCGGACCTACGACATCAAGGGAAGCTCGGGTACGGCCTTCATCGAGGCGATGGACAGCAAGGGTCCCAAGCATGGCTTCATGACGCATGCCATCGCCACAACTGCCTATACCGTCGACTGGGATCTCGGCGGGGGGCAGGACAACGGCTTCTGCCGGCTGCGGCGGGTCAACGGCACGCTCAATCTGTTCTACACCTTCCCTCGCGTTGGTTCGCCCATGACGCCGGCGCTGAAAAGGCGGTGGAACAGATTTTTCGCCGGTGTTCGCGCCCATGAGGAAACGCATGGGCGCATCGCCAAGAAGATGATGCGCGCTACGGAACGGTCGATAGCCGGCCTGCGGGTTGCCAACGACCCATCATGCGACAAGACGCGCCGCGAGGCTCGGCTTCGCATCAAGACCGTCTATGCGGAATATGAGGCCAGGCAAAACGCTTTCGACCGGCGCGAGCATAGCGATGGCGGCCATGTCGAACATCTGATCGCTGCCTTGATCGGGAAACCTTGAACGCGCAATCCATTCGCCATCTCGACGCTTCTGCGCTGCGCGGCGCGTGTAAGTCAGCCCTGCGGCTTGGCTGACAAGCCGCTCGCCGCGAGCGCCGTGGCGTGCCCATCCCCGGGCTGCTTCTGATCCGATCGAACCGTAAATTCGACCAGCACCGGCAGATGGTCGGAGCCGGTATCCTCCAGCCGCGTCGATGACAGGATCTTCAGCCCGCCCTTGCTGAACACCTGGTCGATCGGCAGGCCCGCATAGCGGCGCAGGAAGTCGGGCAGTGTCCGGTGGATCCAGGTCGGGCCGGCTGAAGGCATCAGTGTCAGCCCGCCGAGCGCCGCGACCCGCCGCACCGCCGCACTCCAGGGCACGGCGTTGCAGTCGCCGGCCAGGATCGCGGTCTCGCCGAGCGCGGCCAGTGGCTGCGCCAGTTCGCCGATCTGCCAGTATTGCTCCTTCGGCCAGGGCCAGCTCAAATGGATCGCGGCGACATCGACATCGCTCCCGCCAAAGTCGATGGTGGCGGTCGCCATCGCGCCGCGCGGCTCGCAACGCGGCGCGGTGTCGGCGGCAAACGGCCGGCGCGACAGCAGCGCCACGCCGAACATGCCGTTCGGGTAGGGGCAGAGGATACGGTAGGGGTAGGCGCTGGCGATGTAGCCAAGCTCGGTCGTCCACATCGCCGACACTTCGTCGAGGGTGATCACATCAGGATTGGTGCGGCCGATCAGTGAGAGCACTTTCTTCGGCGTCGGGTTGTTGAAGCGCAGGTTCATCTGCAGCAGGCTGTAGACGATCTGGTCGGCGGGCTTGGCAACTGCTGGCTGCGGCCACAACCTGGGCAGTGCGTTTGCCGTCGTGGCCAGGCAGGCGATGGCGAAGAGCAGTGCCGCGGCCGCCTGCAGCCGGTAGGAACTCGCAAGCAGCGGCAGCGCCAGAAGCGCCATCAGCACACTGAAGTGAATGCGGAAATGCGAGAAGGAATCGAAAGCGGGGTGCAGCGCGCCGAAAAACCCGGCCAACAAAGCGGCCGACAATACCGTTATCGCCAGGAATACCAGCCCAGCCGTCATGTTCAAGCGCGCGCCTGTTGTCATTGAGGTCGTGTCTGCCGAATGCCGCCTGCCGATCCGTTCGATTTTGCTTGTCCGCCAAATTACGGCCTGAGCAAGACGACCAATTGCCTCGCCGAGGCTTCGCGCGACCGCCTACTGGAACGCTGTCTCCGAAAAGCTCCTGAGCTTGCGCGAATGCAGCCGCTCCATCGGCATCTCGGCCAGCTTCTCCATCGCCCTGATGCCGATGGTCAGGTGCTGCGCCACCTGGCGTTTGTAGAACTCGGTCGCCATCCCAGGCAGTTTCAACTCGCCATGCAGCGGCTTGTCGGAAACGCACAGCAGCGTGCCATAGGGCACCCGGAAGCGGAAACCATTGGCGGCGATCGTGGCCGATTCCATATCGAGCGCGATCGCGCGCGACTGTGACAGGCGCTGCACCGGTCCGCGCTGGTCGCGCAGTTCCCAGTTGCGGTTGTCGATGGTGGCGACGGTGCCGGTGCGCATGATGCGCTTCAGGTCATAGCCAGACAGGCCGGTGACCTCGGCGACTGCTTCCTGCAGCGCAACCTGGATCTCGGCCAATGGCGGGATCGGCACCCAGACCGGCAGATCGTCGTCCAGCACGTGATCCTCGCGCACATAGGCATGCGCCAGCACATAATCACCCAGTGCCTGAGTGTTGCGCAGCCCGGCGCAGTGACCAAGCATCACCCAGGCATGTGGCCGAAGCACCGCGATATGGTCGGTGATGGTCTTGGCGTTGGAAGGACCCACGCCGATATTGACCATGGTGATGCCGCCATGGTTGGGCTTCTTCAGATGGTAGGCCGGCATCTGCGGCAGGCGCTGTGGTGCTACGCCTTCGCTGGGCGCACTCTGCCCGGCCCGGGTGATGACGTTGCCGGGTTCGACAAATTCTGTGTAGCCGTCGCCCCCCTTTTCCATCAGGTCGCGGGCGCGGGCGACGAACTCGTCGATGTAGAACTGATAGTTGGTGAACAGCACGAAGTTCTGGAAATGCTGCGGGCTGGTTGCGGTGTAGTGCGTCATGCGGTGCAGTGAATAGTCGATGCGCTGCGCCGTGAACGGCGCCAGCGGCCGGGGCTCGCCGAAGGCGACCTCGAACGTGCCGTTGGCGATCTGATCGTCGGTACCGTCGAGATCCGGCACGTCGAACAGGTCGCGGATCGGCCGCTTGATGCGCTCGGCAGCGGCGCCGTCCACATAGGTGCCTTCCAGGAAAGCGAAATGCAGGGGAATCGGCGTGGTCGATTCCGAGACGGTCACCGACACGCCGTGATTGCGCATGATCAGCCGAAGCTGCTCGATGAGGTAGGTCTCGAACAGGTCCGGCTGGGTCACCGTGGTGGCGAAATGGCCGGGCGTCGGCATGTGGCCATAGGCCTGGCGCGAGTCGACCTGGGTGAACGAACTCGTGGTGACGCCGATCTCGGGGTAGAAGGCCCGGCAGCGCTTGCTGCTGTCGCCGCCGGCGGCAAGGGCTGCGAAGGAATCGCGAAGGAACTTGGTGTTGCGGTTGTAAAGCACCTTCAGCGCGGCAACGGCCTTTTCGGCATTGTCGAAGCTTTGCCGGCCAAAAGGCTCGGGCATGACGACTGATTCGATGGCTTGGGGGTAGATTCGCTTTTCCATGACTCAATATAGAGACTTGGGGAGGCGGTTGGGAGGGGGCTCGCCGCTGAAGGCGCTCAAAGCGCCATTTTTCTTCAACCCCGCTGCAGGCTGACCAGCAGCACGAACCCGACGCCGGACTTTCTGAGCGCCGGCGCCTCGATCGTCGAGCCGGCATCGGCGCGCATCATCGGCACCGCCAGGACCGGAGCGGCCAGGAGCACCAGGATAAGCGCCGCCCTCGGCAGGAGCCGGAGGGTCTTGGCGAGGTTGGCGGCGATGCGGTTCATGATGTCTGTGCTTTTCTTTTCGAGGTCTGGTTCTCTGTTTCAGTGGCGAAGGTTGGTCGGGCAGGCGAGGTGGCACATTCTGGCGGCTTCCTCCCAGGAGCGGGGGGACCGGGCCGCTTCGGCGACGAGGATGGCGAAGAACATCCCAAACAGGCTCATCAGCAGGCAGACGATGGTGAAGCGGCGAGCAAGCATTGGGTCCGTGTCTCCTTCAACACGCAGGAGAATGCCCTGACGCCTCTGAACCGGCTCTGATGCCGGCGTTCATCTGCGGTTCAAATTGATTGACGGGACATTGGCTGGGTCGCCGCCGGCCCGAACGGCCATCGAGGGTCACGGTCAGCGCGTCGATAAAACGAAAACGGGGCCCGCCGGGCCCCGTTTTGAGATCGCAAGGAGATGGACGATCAGAGCTTGTGCCAAGTCTGGCTCTTGCAGATCAGTCCGCCTAGCACGCAACCGCTCATCTTGAGCGAGGTGCCAGCCAATGTCGCCTTGCCGGAATAGGTCTTGTCGTTTGCCGGATCGGTGATGTTGCCGGTATATTTGTTGTCGCCGGCCGCCTTGAGCGATCCGATGGTCTTGCCGGCATATTTACCGGACTTGAGCGTAATGGAAAATGAATCGCCGCCTGAAATGGCCGCGGTGTCGCCTGCCTGCGTTTTCCAGTTGCCCTCGATCGGATCGGCCCATGCCGCGCCGCTCAGCATCAAAGTGGCCGCCAGGGCCAGGCTCACTTTTCGAAACATGTCTTCCTCCGTTTGGATAGCCGGCCGGATGCTCCGCCTCGCCGGTCTGCCGCTTACGCAAACGTAAGCTAGTCCAGCTTCCGTCAAAACAAAAGCGATGCCGCAACGGAAGACTTTGGCGTTTTGAAAGCGGCTGAATTCGCTCTGTCGGGACGGAAACGGAAACGATCGCCGCGTCGTGTTTGTTTCCCGTGGTTAGCGGAGTGTTGATCGGGGTCCCGAAAATTTTCGTCAAATTTGGCGAAAACCAGCCGAATTGCTGGTTTCGTATCCTTAACGAATTTCCGTGTTTACCTCTTGTTTTAGCTTTGTTTTCCTCAAATTAAGCACGCCATTTAACGACGGATTCAAGCCTGCGCGGCATTCTCGAAAGCATCGAAAGAGCGCCCCGGACAAGACAAACGGAGGCAGCTCTCGGGAGCCAGACAGGGGACTAAAATGGCACGTTTTGAAATGCTTGAAGCAGGCTTCGGCGCCATGGGGGCAACTGCCCAGGCCGACATTCTTTTCGAACTGGGCATGATGTATGCGACCGGTCGCGATTGCGAGACCGATGTCGTTGCCGCCCACAAATGGTTCAACATCGCCGCCATCAAGGGTTCGGCCCGCGCCGCGGAACTGCGCTCGGAACTCTCGGCGGCCATGTCGAAGGTCGAGATCGCCAAGGCGCTGCGCGAAGCCCGCGAATGGATGACGATGCACTGAGTCCCGCCAGACGGGGACGCTCCGGCCAAGACCGCTAAAAGACGGTCGGGCCAACAGGGACAAGGCTGCGCAGACAGCCAGGCCACGGGCCAATAACAAAAAGAATGCGGCAGGCCGACAGGTCCAAGCCGCGCGACGGACCATGATCCCGAAAGTGGAATCGGGGCTTCGGCAAGATCATGGCCAACAGGAAGACAGGGAAGGTGGGTTGGGTTCACAGCGCGGGGGGCGCCGGGGAAACAGCCTGACAGGCAAAAAGCCACGACCAGCCGGAACAAGGCTGGCGTGGCTTTTTGCGTGGATGAGACCGCGCAGGCCCAATCGAGCGGCGCCAATGCGCCTAGACAGGCCCGGTGAAGGATGAAATTGTCCCGCCTCTCTGGAAGAAGCGCGGCCGGGGCGGCCGCGCGTTAGTGGAGGAGTTCTATTGTCATGAAAAAAATGAGTATTTTGAGCGCGGCCATTTTCGGCCTGATGATGAGCGCGCCTGTCGCATTCGCCGACGACATCACCG
Source organism: Mesorhizobium sp. M8A.F.Ca.ET.161.01.1.1 (assembly GCF_004792105.1). NCBI lineage: Bacteria > Pseudomonadati > Pseudomonadota > Alphaproteobacteria > Hyphomicrobiales > Phyllobacteriaceae > Mesorhizobium > Mesorhizobium sp. M8A.F.Ca.ET.161.01.1.1. The sequence continues at coordinate 188,172 of NZ_SRTD01000004.1, forward strand.
TATCGGTGGTCGGCCCGATGACCGGACAACTCGCGACCATCGGCGATCAGTTCAAGCAGGGCGCACAGGCCGCGGCCGATGCCATCAACGCCGCGGGCGGCGTCAACGGCTCGATGATCAAGCTCGACATCGAGGACGACCAGTGCGACCCCAAGCAGGCCGTTTCGGTCGCCAACCGCATCATCGCCAACGGCGTCAAGTTCATCGACGGTCATGCCTGCTCGGGTTCGAGCATTCCGGCCTCGGCCGTCTATGCCGAAGCCGGTGCGCTGATGATGAGCCCGGCCTCTTCGAACCCGGTGCTGACCGACGCCGCGGCCAAGTCCGGCTGGCCGACGATCATGCGTCTTTATACGCGTGACGACGCACAGGGCGCCTTCATCGGCCCATGGATCGCCAAGAAGTATGCCGGCAAGAATGTGGTCATCCTGCACGACAAGAGCGCCTACGGTCAGGGCGTGGCTGACGCCGTCAGGGCAACCATGAATACCGGTGGCCTCAAGGAAGTCTACTATGACGCCATCAACCCCGGCGAGAAGGACTATTCGGCGCTTGTCACCAAGCTGAAGGATCTCAAGGCCGATGTCGTCTATTTCGGTGGCTACCATCCTGAGGCTGGCCTGATCCTGCGTCAGTCGGCCGAACAGAACCTGAAGTTCCAGCTGATCATGCCGGACTCGATCGCCTCGCCGGAGTTCTGGCAGGTTGCCGGCCCGGCCGGCGAGGGCACCATGTTCGTGTTCCCGTCGGATCCGCAGGCAAAGCCGGAAGCCAAGGCGGCCGTCGAGAAGATCAAGGCCGGCGGCTTCGTGCCGGAAGGCTTCACGCTGTTCTCCTACGCCGTGGTCCAGGCTTTCGCCGAAGGCATCAAGCGTGCCGGCAGCGACGATCCGGCCAAGGTTGCCGAAGCGTTGAAGAACGGCACGCCGATCAGCACCGTTGTCGGCGACGTCACCTTCGACGAGAAGGGCGACCTCAAAAATGCCAGCTATGACATCAACCAGTGGCATGACGGCAAGTACGCGCCGATCGCGCAGTAATCGCTCCGACGATCGGCTAGAGCAATTCTAGGAAAAGTGTGTAGCGGTTTTCCGTCCAGAATTGCGTAAAAACAAGAAGTTAGAGCGGGTCAGAGATTCTATCAAACTCTGAACCGCTCTAGTCCAAGGAAATGGCCGGGTTCTTCCCGGCCATTTCTGTTTGCGGTCCGCGATGCGCTCCGGCTATCGGCCGGTGGCGGCGGTCGACGCGTTCTGGTCCTCGATGAACCCCACCAGCACCGCCCCGTCGGTGACCTGTGACCCTTCCCCGGCGATCTCGGCGATCACCCCGTCATGCGGGGCGGCGATGGTGTGCTCCATCTTCATCGCTTCGAGGATCAGCAGAATTTGTCCCTTGATCACGGCGTCGCCTTTCGCCACGCGCACAAGCTTGACGAGACCCGGCATCGGCGCGCGCAGGCTGCCGGAGGCGGCAGCGGCTTCATCGCTCCTGGCCAGGGGATCCGGCACGGTGAAAGTATAGGCGACAGCGCCTTCGAACACGGTGATGTGGCCAGGCCAGCGGGCGAGGCGGGGAACGGCCCGAAGGTCATGCGAATTGGTGCTGTCATACGGCGCATCGAGCGCCACCTGAAAGCGTCCGTCCGGCCGCATTGAAACCTTGGCCAGGATGGCCTCGTCGCCGAACTTCAGCCGCATGCGCCGCGCAACCCCGTGGAAATGCGCATAGCCGGCAAGCGACGACCAGGGGTCGTCCGACGACGGCAATGCTCCGGCACCCGAGGCCGCCAGCGCGGCAGCCGAGATGACTTCGCCGGTCGGCGGCGCGACCGCCGTCAGCATCTCCTGGTGTCTGCCGATCAGGCCGGTATCGACGTCGCCCGCCGCAAAATCCGGATCGGCGGCAAGAGCGGCAAGAAAAGCGGCGTTGACGGTGGAGCCGGCAATCTCGATTTGCGCGAGCGCGGTGCGGAGCGCCTCCAGCGCCGCCTGCCTGTCCCCGGAATGGACGACCAGCTTCGCGATCATGGGGTCGTAATAGGGCGAGATGGCATCGCCAGCCCGCACGCCGGTCTCGATGCGCATCGCGGCACCCTCGGGGGCAACGCCCGGAAATTTCAGGTGGTGCAGCGTGCCCGTCGCCGGCAGAAACCCCTTGGCCGCGTCCTCTGCATAGATGCGCGCCTCGAAGGCATGGCCGCAAAGCGCGATCTCGCTTTGTGTCTTCGGTAGTTTTTCGCCGCTGGCGACGCGTAACTGCCACTCGACGAGATCGGTGCCGGTGACCATCTCGGTGACCGGATGCTCGACCTGCAGGCGGGTGTTCATTTCCATGAACCAGAAGCGGTCGGCCTTGAGGCCTTGCGAGGCGTCGACGATGAACTCGATGGTGCCGGCGCCGGAATAGTTGATCGCCTTGGCGGCCTTCACCGCCGCCTCCGTCATCGCCTTGCGCAAGGCCGGCGTCATGCCGGGGGCGGGGGTCTCCTCGATCACCTTCTGGTGGCGGCGTTGCGCCGAGCAGTCGCGTTCGTAGAGATGCACGGCATTGCCGAAATTGTCGCCGAACACCTGCACTTCGATATGCCGTGGCTTGTCGACGTATTTTTCGACCAGCACGCGGTCGTCGCCGAAGGCGGCCTTGGCTTCGCGCCGGGCGCTGGACAGCGCCTCGGAAAAATCATCGGGATGCTCGACGCGCCGCATGCCCTTGCCGCCGCCGCCGGCACGCGCCTTGATCAGCACGGGATAGCCGATCTCGCGGGCTTTCGAGGCAAGCAGCACGATCTCCTGCGCCTCGCCATGATAGCCCGGCACGACCGGAACGCCGGCTTTCTCCATCAGCCGCTTGGCGGCGTCCTTGAGCCCCATGGCGCGGATCGAAGCGGCCGATGGGCCAATGAAGGTGAGCCCTGCGGCTGTGACCTGATCGACGAAGTCAGGGTTTTCCGAGAGGAAGCCATAGCCCGGATGGATCGCTTCGGCACCCGTCGCAAGTGCTGCCGCGACGATCCTGTCGCCGCGCAGATAGCTCTCGCCGACAGGCGAGGGGCCGATATGGACCGCCTCGTCGGCCATTTCGACATGCAGGGATCTCGCGTCGGCATCCGAATAGACGGCGACGGTGTGCACGCCGAGCTTGCGGGCGGTGCGGATGACGCGGCAAGCGATCTCGCCCCGATTGGCGATCAGGATCTTGCTAAACATGGAGCCTCCAGCGGCGAATTTGCTTCGAGCGACGCAGGCCTTGCTTCGCGCTCGCCTCAGTCCTGCCGGACATATCCCCCACGAGAGGCACGCTGTCCCGCCGACCTATGCTGGCAGACGTTCCCTCGACCTCTCCCTTACCAAGGGAGTGCTCCAGCTGGCGTTCGGCCCTGCCTACTTCGACGCCGAGATGGCGCAGCCGCCGCTCGCGGTCTTGAGCTTCCACCGTGTCAAGCCGGCCTGGCAGTTGCGCAGCGCCATTTCTTCCGCGGCCTTCTGGGACGGCGCGTTGAGCTTCGTCCCGCAGATGATGTAGAGGTCGACAACGCGCGAATAAAAGGTCGTGGCGTAGGCCGAATGACCGCCCGCCGCGATATAGGCTTTGTACGCCACGTTGCATTCGCTTTTCGGATCCGAGCCCATGGTCGGTGGAAAATGCACGTCTCCCTTGCTTCCCGCCAGTGAACCCGCCGTCGCGGCGGCGACTGTCGTTACGACAAGCAGTCCGGTCAGCACCGGGAAACGAACGTGGTCTTTCCTGCCTGCAAGCGATTTGGCCCTGCTCATGCCAGTCGCCGAGAACATTAGTAATCCTGCAAGTATCGACGCTGCCGACTTGCGACAATATTTCCGAACCATTTTCACCCCAGCCCAATTGCCCAACCCAGTGTGAGCAATAGCGAACATTCGGTGCCGCCGCCAGTTCGCCGGTAGAAATTTTCATTTGGCTATGATGATGAATCGATTGGTCCATACAGTTCAACTTTCCCCCAGAGCAGCAATGGCTCTTCGGTATAGTTCTGAAGTCGGCTCATCGAAGCAGCAGAAAGTAACGGTTTCCGGCGATGTGTTCCGTGCAAGGAAGCTGCCGACCGTTCGGACCGCGATCGCAGTCGCTTCAGCCTTCGGATACCGGTAGACACCAGTCGAGATTGCTGGAACGGCAATTGTCTGGCAGTCATTGGCAAAAGCGATTTCGAGCGAGCGCTGGTAGCAGGAGGCGAGCAGTTCTGCCTCACCCTTGCCGCCACCCTGCCAAACCGGCCCGACCGTATGGATGATATGGCGGGCCGGCAGCCGATAACCCTTGGTCAGCTTTGCATCGCCCGTCTTGCAGCCATTGAGCATGCGACATTCGAATTCGAGTTCCGGCCCGGCGGCGCGGTGAATGGCTCCGTCGACCCCGCCGCCACCGAGCAGCGAGGAGTTGGCGGCGTTGACGATGGCATCGACCGCCAGCTTGGTGATGTCGCCGGTGTGAACGCTGATCCGGTCGCCCGTGGCGCTCATCATCACATCCTGAACACACCGAAGCGTGTCTCCTCGATCTCGGCGTTGAGCGCGGCCGACAGGCTGAGCGCCAGCACCTCGCGTGTCCGGGCCGGATCGATGATGCCGTCATCCCAGAGCCTTGCCGAGGAATAGAGCGGGTGGCCTTCATGCTCGTACTTCATCAGGATCGGCTTCTTGAATTTCGCCTCCTCCTCGGCGGTCCATTCCCCGCCCTTGCGCTCGATGCCTTCGCGCTTGACCATGGCTAGCACCGTCGCCGCCTGCTCGCCGCCCATCACCGAGATGCGGGCGTTGGGCCACATCCACAGGAAGCGAGGTGAGTAGGCGCGGCCGCACATGCCGTAATTGCCGGCCCCGAACGAACCGCCGACGATGACGGTCACCTTGGGCACCCTGGCGGTCGCAACCGCCATCACCAGCTTGGCGCCGTCCTTGGCGATGCCGCCCGCCTCGTATTTCCTGCCGACCATGAAGCCGGTGATGTTCTGCAGGAAAACCAGCGGGATCTTGCGCTGGCAGCACAATTCGATGAAGTGCGCGCCCTTCAGCGCGCTCTCGGAAAACAGCACGCCATTGTTGGCGATGATGCCGACCGGCATGCCGTGGAGATGGGCAAAGCCGGTGATCAGCGTCGTGCCGTAGTTCTGCTTGAACTCATCGAATTCGGAGCCGTCGACGACGCGCGCGATCACCTCGCGCACGTCATAGGGCTGGCGCAGATCGGTCGGGACGATGCCGTAAAGCTCATCCGCCGGATGAAGCGGCGGAATCGCTTTGTGTAACTTCAGGCTTACAGCTTTGTTCCGATTCAGGTTCTTGATGATGCGCCGGCAAATGGCGAGCGCGTGTTCGTCGTCCAGTGCATAGTGATCGGCGACACCGGAAAGTCTGGTGTGCACATCAGCGCCGCCCAGATCCTCGGCGCTGACATCCTCGCCGGTGGCCGCCTTCACCAGCGGCGGTCCGCCGAGGAAGATGGTCGCCTGATTGCGCACCATGATCGTCTCGTCCGACATCGCCGGCACATAGGCGCCGCCGGCGGTGCAGGAGCCCATGACGCAGGCGATCTGCGGGATGCCGGCCGCCGACATGTTGGCCTGGTTGTAGAAGATGCGGCCGAAATGCTCGCGGTCGGGAAAGACCTCGTCCTGGTTGGGCAGATTGGCGCCGCCGCTGTCGACCAGATAGACGCAAGGCAGGTTGTTTTGCAGTGCGATCTCCTGCGCCCGCAGATGCTTCTTCACCGTCAGCGGATAATAGGTGCCGCCCTTCACGGTGGCGTCGTTGACGACGACCATCACCTCGGTGCCCTCGACACGGCCGATGCCGGCGATCAGGCCGGCCGACGAAATCTCCTCGCCATACATCGACCAGGCCGCGAACTGGCCGATCTCGAGGAAAGGCGAACCGGCGTCCAGCAATTGCGCCAGGCGTTCGCGCGGCAACAGCTTGCCACGGCCGACATGGCGCTCGCGTGCCTCGTCCGAGCCGCCCCGCTCGACGGCCGTGGCCTTTTCGGCGATGTCGGCAACCAGAGCCCGCATGCGCTCGGCATTGGCACGGAAGGTCTCGGAGGAAGGAGAAATCTGGGTTTGCAGCGCGGCCATGCTACGCTCCCTCCGCCATGATTTCGCGGCCGATCAGCCAGCGGCGGATTTCGCTGGTGCCGGCCCCGATCTCGTAGAGCTTGGCGTCGCGCAGCAGCCGGCCGGTCGGATAGTCGTTGATATAGCCGTTGCCGCCAAGCAGCTGGATGGCGTCGAGCGCCATCTGCGTCGCTTTCTCGGCGGCAAACAGCACGCAGCCGGCGGCATCCTTACGGCTGGTCTGGCCGCGGTCGCAGGCGGCGGCGACGGCGTAGACGTAGGCGCGCGCTGCGTTCATCGCCGTATACATGTCGGCAAGCTTGCCTTGCACGAGCTGGAATTCCCCGATCGGCTGGCCGAACTGCTTGCGCTCGTGAACATAGGGGATCGCCACGTCGAGGCACGCCGCCATCAGGCCGATCGGCCCGCCGGCAAGCACGGTGCGCTCATAGTCGAGGCCAGACATCAGCACCTCGACGCCGCGTCCTTCCTCGTGCAGCACATTGTCGAACGGTACCTCGACATCCGAAAAGACCAGTTCGCCGGTGTTGGAGCCTCGCATGCCGAGCTTGTCGAGCTTCTGCGCCACCGAAAACCCCGGCATCGCCTTTTCGACGATGAAGGCAGTGATGCCGCGCGATTGCCGTTCCGGGTCGGTCTTGGCGTAGACGACCAGCGTTTCGGCGTCCGGACCGTTGGTGATCCACATCTTGGTGCCGTTGAGCACATAACGGTCATTGCGCTTGTCTGCGCGCAGCTTGAGCGACACCACGTCGGAGCCGGCGCCGGGCTCCGACATGGCGAGCGCCCCGACATGCTCGCCCGAACACAGCGGCGGCAGGTATTTTTCCTTCTGTGCCGGTGTTGCCCAACGGTTGATCTGGTTGACGCAGAGATTGGAGTGGGCGCCATAGGAGAGGCCGACCGATGCCGAGGCGCGCGAAATCTCCTCGACCGCGATCACGTGGGCGAGATAGCCCATGCCGCTGCCGCCGAAATCGGGATCGGCGGTTATGCCGAGCAGGCCGAGCGCGCCGAGTTCGTGCCACAGATGCGCGGGGAATTCGTTCTCCCGGTCGATGTCGGCTGCGAGCGGAGCGATCCTGTCCTGCGCGAAGCGCCGGACCAGGTCGCGCAGCGCCTCGATGTCCTCGTCATGCCCGAAGCTGAGCGTGTTCGTGTACATGCCGTTCCTCCTGCCGCATGACCCCATCGATCTTCGCGCCGACCAGGCGCATTGTCATCGAAAGATATGTTGCCGTGACTTCAGCGATCGACAATCGCTCGCCCGGCCGGAACCAGACAATGACGCCGGTCATCATCTGGATCAGCGCCATGGCCGTCAGGCCGGTGTCCTCGACGCTGAAAATACCCGCCTCGGCGCCATCGCGCAGGATCGAACGTAGTTCCTTTTCGTAGGCCGTGCGCATGCGCAGGATCTGCGTCAGCCTGTCGGGCGACAGGCTGCGCAATTCCATGTTCGACACATGCGTGGCGTGGCGGCGTTCGATATGAAAGGCGATGTGGTTGCGCACATAGGCGGCAAGCTGCCGCGCCGGATCCGCGCCGGCCGGCCTGGAGTGCTCCCAGGCTTCGCGAAGTCCTTGCATATGCTCGCGCATCAGTGTGAACAGCAGCTCTTCCTTGGTCGGGAAATAGCGATAGAGCGCGGCTGCCTGGACGCCGACCTCGGCGGCCAACTGGCGCATCGACATCGCTTGATAGCCGTAGCGCGCTATCAGATTGACCGCCGCTTCGCGGATTGCCGCCTCGGTTCGCCCGCCGTCTGATCCTGTGGTGCGTGCCATCATCGCCTCGCTGACGGCGGTAGTAATAAAACGAACGTTCAATTAATTCAAGAGAGCGAAATGCTCCTACGCAATGATCCTGAAATCTCCAGGCGTGGTCCAACTCTCCAGCTCTTCCACATCGATCCGCGAGACCGCCGCTCCCAGCGGGCCCTGCCGTAGCCGCTCGATCATGTCCGCAACCGCCGCGTCGGCGCCGGTAAGCCATGCCGTCACCGAGCCGTCTCTCTCGTTGCGCACCCAGCCCAGCAGCCCGAACCTTGTCGCTTCGCCTCGCGCCCAGATCCTGTAGCCGACACCTTGAACCTTGCCGTATATGCGCGCCTGAACCGCCCTTTTCCGGTCTTTCATGGCTCACTCCCTTGCATAGAGTCTGGCGCGGCACCGAACGAAGGCAACTGGCTTGAGGTACTATCCAATCGAAGACCGGGAGTTTTTGCGGAAATAAGTGACTTGATCCAGTAAATGGTTGACTGGGTCAATTTTCTGGCCATCATCCCTGCGGTCTGGAAATTTCCCGGAGGCTTCTGGCATGAGCGATCGCAATGCCTTGGTCGGCGATATCCGCCGCTTCAACCGGTTCTATACCGGGCTGATAGGGTTGCTCGACGAGACGTTGATGCACAGTGCCTATACGCTGACCGAGGCGCGGGTGCTGTTCGAGCTCGGTCATCACCCCCGCGATTGCCCCACCAAACCTGGCGGCAAGACAGGCTTTCTGGCCCGAGCGCTTCGGCTCGATCTCGAACCGGTGGCCTCCGCAATCGCTCGGGGCCTTCAGGTGGATCCTGCCTATGTCACTAGAATCCTTCGCAAATTCTCTGCCGCCGGCCTGACTGAAATGTGCACCGGTCCCGCGCCGCTACGATCGCGCGTTCTTTCGCTTTCCGCGCGCGGCCAGGCCGCGCTTGCCGCACTTCATGCGGCTACGGATCGTGATCTCGCCCGCCTGACCGCGAGCCTGAATGACAAGGAAGCCGCGGAACTGTCGGATGTGCTGACGCGTGCCAGGCATCTGCTCGGCGTAGCGATGGCTCCTGAGCGCCCGGAAGTGCCCTAGTTTCCCCGCGCCGCCGCCAATGCGCCCGGCAATTCCTCGGCGAAGATATCCAATTCGTGGTCGAGACCGACACTGACGCGGATGCAGCGGTCTAGTCCTGGCGCCACCGGCTTGCGGATGAAGACGTCGCGCGACAACAGTCCCTGCAGCACTTTCAGGGCGAAAGCACCGTCATGGCCGCAGTCGATGGTGAGGAAATTGGTCGCCGAGGCGAGCGGCTTCAACCCGTTCTGTTCGGCGATATCAGCGATGCGCCGCCGTCCGGCGGCCACCCGGGCCACCACCGCCTCGAGATAGGCCTGGTCGGCGAGCGCCTCGACGCCGGCGATCTGCGCCATGCGGCTGACGCCATAGTGGTTGCGGATCTTCTCGAAGTCGCTGATCACCAGCCTCTCGGCCAACGCATAGCCGCACCGTATGCCGGCAAGTCCGTAGGCCTTCGAAAAGGTTCGCATGCGGATGACGTTTGGCCGCGAAATATCGATCGGCGGCAGGGCCGAGGCCGGTCCCAGCTCGCCATAGGCCTCGTCGAGCACCAGCATGGTGGTTTCCGGCAGGGCTTGTATGAAGCCGATGATCTCGTCGGCCTCCCACCAACTGCCCATCGGATTGTCCGGGTTGGACAGATAGACCAGCGGCGCCTTTTCCCTGACGACCGCCGCGAGCAGACCGTCCAGGCTTTCGCGATCGTTCTCGTATGGGACGCTCACCAGCCGGCCGCCGACACCGGCAATGTGGAAGTTGAAGGTAGGATAGGCGCCGAGCGAGGTGACCACCGCATCGCCAGGCGCCACATACATGCGCGCCACCAGGCTGAGCAGGCCGTCGATGCCTTCGCCGACAACGACGTTCTCGACAGCCACATTGTGATGCGCGGCCGCCGCAACTTTAAGGTCGTAATTGTCCGGGTCGCAATACATCCACTGGTCGCGCGCGACACTCTCCATGCGGGCGATCACGCGCGGCGAGGGGCCAAAGCTGCTCTCATTGGCGCCGATGCGGGCACGGAAAGCGCGCCCGCGTTCACGCTCCTGCGCTTCGGGGCCGACAAAAGGCACGGTCGACGGAAGCGCGGCGATGAGTGGTGAGAGGGCAGGGCGCTGAAGCATGTCGAAAGCTCGCTTGGAAGGGAGCCTTCTTGCTAACGTGCCGCTTGGGACGGTGCAAGGTCAGGATCGGCCGATCCGGTGGCCTTACTGGATTCTGCCGGCGGTATTTGCCAGCGAGGCAGGATGAACACGCGATTGCCCCCGCCTAGTCCAGGCAATTCAACGCTCGATCTGCACCAAGGCGCAACCCGCGACCAGTTCTACCAGCCAGGAATTGCCGCAGAATCCCCGCATCGCGCAAAGCCGCGGTCCGGTACGCTCTTATTTTTCCATATTAATGACGCGGGCTTGTTGATTGTGCCGCCGCTTTTCTTTATCCACCGGCGCAACGGAGAGGTGGCCGAGTGGTCGAAGGCGCTCCCCTGCTAAGGGAGTAGAGGTCAAAAGCTTCTCGTGGGTTCGAATCCCATCCTCTCCGCCATGACCCCAAGACCTTGGTTGCTCTCGGGGCTTACCCCGGATTTTTCTGCGCCTCTGCTTGATCCAGAAAGAGCGCGATCTCATTGGGCAGGTTACCGGTCTCCAGGAAGGGTGCGTGGCCCTGATCCGGTACGGTGATTGTCCTGGTGCCGGGAGGATGACGCTTTCGCATCTCCTCCAGCGTTTCCTGGGACAATAGCCTTGAATTGGCGCCGCGTATGACGAGCAGCGGAATGGCCGCCAACGCATCGAATTGCTGCCAAAGAGGCGGCAATGGCTGTGACAGGTCGAGATTGGCAACCGTGTCGACCAGCTTCGAATCGAAATCGGGCAGCAGCCCTTGATTCGTCTCGCGATAGAGCGCGCGCACCATTCGCTCCCAGTCGCCCTCAGCAAGCGCTGGAAAGTCCTGGCTATGAACATTGCGCTGGGCATCCACCGCCTCGGTGAAGGTTTTCGGCTTTGGCGTGCGTTCGAGATAGGACTGGATGTGAGCGAGGCCGGCGGCTTCGATCACTGGCCCTATGTCGTTGAGCACGATGGCTTTCAGTACCGCCGGCTGCATCGCGCCAAGGACATGGATCACCAGCCCGCCGCGCGAGGTGCCGATGAAGGCCGCCTGTTCGATACCGAGTGCGGCCAGCCCGGCAAGAACGTCGCCGGCTTCGATGCCGACATTGTAGTGACTGACATCGGGATCGTAGGCCGACTGCCCGCGTCCGCGGTAGTCGAAAGCGACAACCTTGCGCGCAAGGGCGGATCGCGTTGAGAGATAGAGCGCAAGCTCGTGAAAATCCCGCGCGTTGCGCGTCAGGCCAGGCAGACAGACGACCGGCCAATGGGCGGAACTCGCTTCGCCATAGACACGCGCGTGAAGCCTCAGCCCATCTGGCGCGGCATAGAAGAAGTCGGAGAAATCTGGATTGCTCGACATGGAACGGACGCCTTAGCCGCGAGATCGTCCACGACTGCTATAGACGGAGCGCTGGAGGGTCAAACGGGAAAGGCTCCTCCTTCTCCTCGCACGGGGAGAGCAAGAGCCTCAGCTGCGCCCATTCACGAGATCGCCTACAATGTCGTACTTGCCGGAAATACGCATCTTGTAGACCTCGTAATTCTCCATCACGCGCTGCACGTAACTTCTTGTTTCCGTGTAGGGAATCCGCTCGACCCAGTCCACCACCGCATCGATGTCCTTGCCGCGCGGGTCGCCGTATTTCGCCACCCACTGGCTGGCCCGGGCGGGGCCCGCATTGTAGCCCGCGAAGGTCAATACGTACGAGCCGTTGAAGCGATCGAGCTGTTCGCCAAGGAACGCCGAACCAAGCGTTGCATTGTAGCCGGCGTCGCTTGTCAGCCTGGTCTGCGAAAACTGCAATCCGGCCTTCTTCGCCAATTGCTTGGCGGTTCCCGGCATCAGCTGCAGCAGGCCGCGCGCGCCGGCACTGGATACGGCACCGACGTTGAATTCGCTTTCCTGGCGGGCGATCGCATAGGCCAGCGCCTTGCCCGAACCGGAAATATTGGCCGAATCGGGGATGACGCCGAGCGGATGCGACAACGCACCGACATCGATGCCGCGCGCCCCGGCGATCTTGCCAACTTTCAGCGCCATGAAATGGTTGTTCTGCTTTTCCGCAAGGACAGCGAGCAGCGCCAGTTCACCCGGGCTGGTCAACTGCCCGGCAAGGTCGCGATAGAGCGTTTCGGCATAACGGTCGTAGCCTGCCTCCTGCAGGCGCTTGATGGCGGAGACGGCCTCGCGGCCGGCAAAGTTCTGCCGGTCGGCGGCACTTGGCTGGGGATAGACGATGTTGAGCGCCTGCCGGCCGACGCGTTCGGCGGCTAGCTGGCCGTAGAACGTCGTTCCGTAGGTCGCCGCACGTCCAAAATAATCCTTGGCATTGCCGGGGCCGCCGACTTCCGCCGAGCGGCCGAGCCAGTAATAGGCGCGCGACAGGGTCATCGGCCCCTGAGCTAGCTCGGCGATGCGCGCGAAGTGCGTCGCCGCGAGCTTGGGATCGCTCAGGCCGCGCAGCGCATACCAGCCGGCATGGAACTCGGCTTCCGCTGCATTGGCCGCGCTTTCGGCTGCATGCATGGCGACTATCTTGTATGCGGTCTTCATGTCGCCCTGGTCGACCAGTTCGCGCGACAGCACCCGGCGTTCGACCCACCAGGCGTCCGGATCGACCAGGGATTCACGGTCTGCCGGCGCTTTCATGACAACCGCCGCTGCGCCCGCAAAATCCTCCTGCTTGCGCAGATATTCGGCCTGCGCGAAGAAATAGCCGGCCGAACGCTGCGCCACCGGCACCGCCTTCAGCAGTTTGGCCGCATTCTTGTCGCCTCTGTCGGCCGCCACCCAGGCGTCGGCAAGCTGCTGGGCGCCGGCGAGGCCGGCGACACGCAAGGCGGAATTCACCCGGTCGGCATAGAACATGCGTTCCATGCGAAAACGGTGATCGGCGGCGGGAACAAGGGCGCCGAACTCCTTGATCAGAGCCGCCTCGTCCTTGGCGTCCAGGATCGCGGTGCGCCAGAACGGCGACAACACCGATCGCGCCGCTTTGGCGTTGCCGGACGACACATAGGCGCGCGCGAGAACCATCACGCCTTCGAATGTCTGCGGCTGGCTGCCGTCGAAAGCCTTGATGACGATGTCCGCCGCTGGGTTCTCGCGATAGAGCGCGCGCTCGCTGTTCTTGCGCAACGCAACGGTGCCTGGCCAATTGGGCAGCATCTTCGCGGCCGCCGCGATATCGCCACTCGGAACCTTGTCGCCCCCGTAGAGCGCGATCGCCCAGGCCAATATGTGCTGGTCGAGCGATTGTGCGGGGAGGGCATCGCGCACACCGCGCGCGCCGGGAATATCGCCAGCTGCCAGCGCATCCAGGCCGCTTTTCAAGAGCGTGACGCCGGGGGTGGGGGCCTGTTGCGCCTTGTCCTGTACGCCAGGCATCGGAATGGCCGAAGTGACCCGCACATCGGCGCTGCCACAGATCGCCACGCCGGGCATCAGCGCGGCGATGGCGCCAAGAAGCGCGAACAGGCGGGGCCGACCGGTCGGCATGATCCTTCGTGTCTTTCCTTAGTCCAGCATTTTACCAGCAGGCGAAGAAGCCTCGAAGCCTAGACTTAGGTCGTGAAGGGCTCGTAAACAAAGGGTTATCGAGGCCGTTCGAATAACGCTTGCTGGCACCATGGCAATGCTTGCCGCGCAACAATGTCGAGACTATGGTGCGCGGCTTCGCTTTCGGTTAGAAGGCGCGCACGATAAAACCCGATGCATGTCGTCCCAAAACCGGTAACCGCTTTTGGGACGACGACATGCATGAACCTAGAAGTCCCAAGGAGTTGGACGACATGCTGAGAGGCTCGCTTACTGCGCTCGTGACACCGTTCGAAAAGAGCGGGCGTTTCGACGAGAAAGCCTTTCGCGCGTTCGTCGAATGGCAGCTTGGCGAAGGCACCACTGGCCTCGTCCCCGTAGGCACCACCGGCGAGTCGCCGACGCTGTCGCATGACGAGCACCGCCACGTCGTCAAGGTTTGCATCGAGGTTGCCAAGGGGCGCGCCCCTGTGGTTGCCGGCGCCGGTTCCAACAACACCGAGGAAGCTGTTGGGCTTGTGCAGTATGCCGAAAAGGCCGGTGCCGATGCCGCCCTGGTCGTCACGCCCTACTACAACAAGCCGACACAGCGCGGTCTCTACGAGCATTTCGCCGCCGTCGCCCGGGCGACCAAGCTGCCGATCATCATCTACAATATCCCGCCGCGCTCGGTGATCGACATGACGCCGGAGACGATGGGCCGGCTGGTGCATGACTTCAAGAACATCGTCGGCGTCAAGGACGCGACCGGCAAGGTCGAGCGGGTGTCCGAGCAGCGCATGACCTGCGGCAAGGATTTCATCCAGCTTTCCGGCGAGGATGCCTCGGCACTCGGCTTCAATGCGCATGGCGGCGTCGGCTGTATTTCGGTGACCTCGAATGTCGCACCGAGGCTGTGCGCCGAATTCCAGGAGGCAACGTTGTCCGGCGACAGCGCCAAGGCGCTCGAGCTGCAGGACCGTCTCTTGCCCCTGCACAAGGCGATCTTCATAGAGCCCGGCGTCTCCGGCGCCAAATACGCGCTGTCGAAGCTGGGCAAGGTCGAGAACGTGCTGCGTTCGCCGCTGGTCACCATCGAGCAGTCGACGGCCGAAAAGATCGATGCGGCCATGAAGCACGCCGGCTTGATTAATTGAGGATGAGGCGCCACCTCTCCACATCATGAATCAAGTCAGAAAAGCCGATCCCAACAACAAGACCGTTGCGGAAAACCGCAAGGCGCGGTTTTCCTATGAGGTGCTCGACACGATCGAGACCGGCTTGGTGCTGACTGGCACCGAGGTCAAATCGTTGCGCCAGGGCCAGGCCAACATCCAGGACAGTTATGCCTCGGTAGAAGGCGGCGAGATCTGGCTGATCAATTCCTATCTGCCTGAATACCTGCAGGCCAACCGCTTCAACCACGAACCGCGCCGGCGCCGCAAGCTGCTGCTCAACAAGCGCGAGATGGCAAAACTGTCGCAGAGCGTCGACCGTGAAGGGATGACGCTGGTGCCGCTAAAAATCTATTTCAACGATCAGGGGCGCGCCAAGCTGCTGCTTGCCGTTGGCCGCGGCAAGAAGCTGCATGACAAGCGCGAGACCGAGAAGCAACGCGACTGGTCGCGCGAAAAGGGCCGGCTGCTCAAGGAACGCGGGTGATCAGGTGACGGCCTGAAAAAAGCCAACAGCCGGGGCTTCAAGGTCTAACAATCGGCAAGCCCAACAGGGGATGGTCTTGAAGAAGCGGATTGTTCTCTGGGGCCTCGCCAGTCTTGCCCTGGCATGTATCGTTGCGGCGGGGGCCTTGGTCTATTTCCACACCTATTCTCCCGACCGCGGCAGATATCCGGTCAGGGGCATCGACGTCTCCCATCATCAGGGCAAGATCGACTGGCGGCGCGTTGCCGCCGATGATGTGGCTTTCGCCGTCATCAAGGCGACTGAGGGCGGCGACCATGTCGACGAAGCCTTCGCCGGCAACCTGCGCGAGGCCCGCGCCGCCGGGCTCGCCGTCGGCGCCTATCATTTCTTCACCTTCTGCCGTCCGGGCGCCGACCAGGCCAGGAATTTTATCTCGGTGGTGCCGCGCGATCAGCCGTTGCTGCCGCCGGTCGTCGACATCGAGTTCGGCGGCAACTGTCCGCAGCGCCCGTCGCCCGAGCAACTGAACGCCGAACTGCAGGCTTTCCTTGGACCCGTCGAGGCGGCCTTCGGCAAGCCAGCGATCGTCTATCTGACGGATGAAGCCGAAGCTGCCTATGCCGGGCAAATCAGCGCTCGCCCACTCTGGCTGCGCTCTCTGCTCATGGAGCCGGACCGCCGTGACTGGGTCTACTGGCAGTACCACAACCGGGGACGCGTGGACGGCATTGAGGGGGACGTCGACCTGAACGTTTTGCAGGGCGGGCCGCAGAAGTTGGCGGCGCTGCTTGCCCCCATACCTTGATGCCACTGAAACCATTTACGATCCAGCTGGTGCCGGAACAGCCAGATTTTCCCTGGTGATGCGTCGACCCATCGCCGAATAACCCATCCCGGCGGCCATGATGGCGATGGCCACGCATTGGATCGCCAGCGGGGTCTCGCCAAGCACGACCATGCCGACCATCACGGTGGCGATCGGCACACCCGGCAGGAACAGCGATGCAGCCTGCGAGCCCAATTGGTCGACAATGTAAGTGTAAAGGAACATTGCGACAGCGCCGGCGAGAAGACCTTGAATGACGATCTGGCTGGCGATTTCGGCGCCTGCGGCGGCATGGAGGCCGCTTGGCGCAAAGACATAGAGAAGTGGCAGCGGCAGGCAGGACAAAAGCACGACGCTCGCGGTCGCCGTCACCGGCTCGATACGCCACCGCTGCACAAGAACGGCATATGTGGAAAACATCGCGCCCGATCCGACAAACAGCAGATCCCCGAACAAGACATCACCGGCGCCGGTGCGCGCCGGCGCTATGAACAGCAACAAGCCGGCGATGATCGTGGCGACGCCAATGATCCGCCGGCGCGACGCGCTTTCCCTGAACAGCGACAATAGGAACGAGAAGAAGACGATCGAGGCGGGGCAGAGCGCCGCGGCATGGGCGGCGGGCGCATGAGTGAGGCCCCAGTTGATGATCAGCGGATAGGGCAATCCGGCCAGCGCCGCCAACGTCAATCCACGCCGCCAGCCCAGCGCCGTCATGGTCGCCAGGCCGCGCCTCCAGACGATCGGCAGGAACACCGCGCCGGCACCGGCAAAGCGCAAGCCGGCCATGTCGGTGGCCGTCAGATGCTCCCTGAGGCTGAAGCGGGCGGCCACGAACTGCGCGGCATAGATGGCGATCATGGCGAGGCCGGCGATCACCGCAAGCCTTGTGTTTCCCGTGTCTCGGACGTCCGCCATGTTCTGCCACCATATTCATGCCGCCAGGAGGAGACAGCCCCGACCTTGCGATGAAGCGCAGCCTATTGTCGAAATGGCCGCGACTAAATACGCTGTTTTTCGAAAATTGACGTGTAGTTCACGCAAATGAGGTGGCTTGAACGTGAATCCTGAATCGGGCGACCTCGACGCCGTCGATCGCAGTCTTTTGCGGCTGCTGCAGGAAGATGGACGCAGCACCACGCTTGATCTGGCAGCGCGCGTCGGCCTGTCGCCGACCGGCACCAGCCAGCGCGTGAAGCGCCTGTTTCGCGACGGGTTCATCACCGCCGTCAGGGCGGTGCTCAATCCGGTAAAGATTGGCCGAGGCATGCTTGTCTTCATCGAGGTGCGGCTCGATCACACGGCCCCGCATATCTTTGATCGTTTCGCCGAGGCGGTCGCAAAGGCGCCCGAGGTTCTGGAATGCCATATGGTCGTCGGTGGCTTCGACTATCTTGTGAAGGCGCGCATTGCCGAGATGGCCGACTATCAGGACTTTCTCAAACGCGTCATCCTGCCGCTGCCGGGCGTGAAGGAAACACATACCTATGCGTCGATCGGCGACGTGAAACCGGATGCCCTGTTGCCGGTGTAGGCTGGCACCGGAGACCGTCCGACGACCGATATTTCAGGTCTCCAGGAATGCCGCGATGTCGCCAAACACCCTGACGAACATGCCTTCGGTCAACACGCCTGTATTGGTGTTGTAGCGCGAGCAATGATAGCTCGAAAACAGCGTAATGCCGCCGGCGGGCAATTGCCCGCCATGTTTGAACGGATAGGCGGCGACGCGCCCGCCCAATGCCCGCACGGTCGACTGGTGCGCGATCGATCCCAGCGCCAGCACGGCGCGCAAGTTTGGAAAGCGAGCGATCGTCGGCACCAAAAATGTCCGGCAGGTGGTGATCTCGGCGCCCACCGGCTTGTTCTCCGGCGGCACGCAGCGCACCGCGTTGGTGATGGCAGTGCCGACGAGTTCCAGCCCGTCATCGGGCCGCGCCTTGAACTCGCCGCGTGCAAAACCGTGGGCAATCAGTGTCGAATAGAGCAGGTCACCGGCATAGTCACCGGTGAACGGGCGCCCGGTGCGGTTGGCGCCGCGCAAGCCAGGCGCCAGACCGACGATCAGAAGCCGGACGGTGTCTTCGCCGCCCGGTGGCAGGAAGGTCGGCACTGGCGCATTGAACCAGGACGGCTCGCGCTGCCGCCATTCGGCGATGAAGTCATGCAACCGCGGGCAAAGTGGGCAGTCGCGGCTGGGTTCGGAAGCGGAGAGGACGGTCAAGTCGACCGGCCTCAGTAGTCGTCCTCCTCGACTTCGGCCGGTTCGGGCCGCCTTACGGGCCGCTCGGAGGGATCGCGGCCGACTTCGTTCTTCAGCGTCGCCAGGTCGATGAAATGGTCGGCCTGGCGGCGCAGGTCATCCGAGATCATCGGCGGCTGCGAGGCCATGGTCGAGACGATCGACACCTTGCGGCCACGCCGTTGCAGCGCCTCGACCAGCGTGCGGAAATCGCCATCTCCGGAGAATATGACATAGTGGTCGACGACGTCGGCGAGTTCCAGCGCATCGACAGTGAGCTCGATGTCCATGTTGCCCTTGATCTTGCGGCGGCCGGTCGAGTCGGTGAATTCCTTGGCCGGCTTGGTCACCACCTTGAAGCCGTTATAGTCGAGCCAGTCGATCAGCGGCCGGATCGAGGAATACTCCTGGTCCTCCACCAGCGCGGTATAATAATAGGCGCGCAACAGGTAACCACGCTTGTGGAAGCTCGCCAAAAGCTTGCGATAGTCGATGTCGAACCCGAGTGCGCGCGAGGTGGCGTAGAGATTGGCGCCGTCGATGAACAGGGCGATTTTTTCACGAGGGTCGAACATGGAAATAATCCTTTTCGAAATAAGCGCCGTCTAAACGAAATGCGGTATCGACTATTGGTCAGGCTCATGAAAACCGGCCGACCTTGGACCAACCGAGATAACGCCAGTTTGGTGGCAATCCAAGGGCGTCTGGCGCACTGCAAGCAATTGTGATCGTAGAGCCGAACCGTGGACGCGGCCGGCTTTGCCAAATCCGCAGTTTGATGGAGGGATTGAGTGCCCTGTGGGCCTGCATCGCCATGATGCTTGTATTTTGGCGCCGTTCGGGTTATGCACCGCGCCTGTTTTCCGTCACATCCAGGCATGAAAGGGGCAATCCATGGCCCGCGTAACCGTTGAAGATTGCATCGACAAGGTCGACAACCGCTTCGAGCTGGTGCTTCTGGCCGGCCACCGCGCCCGTCAGATCAGCCAGGGCGCGCAGATCACCGTCCCGCGCGACAACGACAAAAACCCGGTCATTGCGCTGCGCGAGATTGCCGACGAGACGCTGTCGCCCGACGATCTCAAGGAAGATCTGATCCATTCGCTGCAGAAGCATGTCGAGGTCGACGAGCCCGAAGCCGATGGCGAAGTGATCGCCGACCAGACTGGCGGTGCCGTCGCCGCCGCCGACACCGACGACGCCGAGGACAACGTCACCTTCGATCGCATGACCGAGGAAGACCTGCTGGCCGGCATCGAAGGTCTGGTCCCGCCGGAAAAGAGCGACGACTACTAAGACAGCTCTCCGGAAGCGCCTGGAACAATCTTCCGGCCCTTCCGTCCCGGCAGTTTCGTGGCTATCGAGTACCAACTGTCGCAAATACCAGATGCAGTTTTGGCCGCACTTGGCATAATGTATGAATCTGGTATTTGCGACAGTTGGTACCGGACATGCGCCGTACGACAGTACGGCGCATGATTCATTTCATCGCCGAGAGATTTAGCCCATGATGCGTCAGTATGAGCTTGTCGAGCGCGTGCAGCGCTACAAGCCTGACGTCAACGAGGCGTTGCTCAACAAGGCCTATGTCTACGCCATGCAGAAGCATGGCCACCAGAAGCGCGCTTCCGGCGATCCCTATTTCTCGCACCCGCTCGAGGTCGCGGCCATCCTCACCGAGATGCACATGGACGAGGCGACCATCGCCGTCGCCCTGCTGCACGACACCATCGAGGACACCACGGCGACGCGAGCCGAGATCGACGATCTGTTCGGCCCCGAAATGGGCAAGCTGGTCGAGGGCCTGACCAAGCTTAAGAAGCTCGATCTCGTCTCCAAGAAGGCCGAGCAGGCGGAGAACCTGCGCAAGCTTCTGCTGGCGATCTCGGAAGATGTGCGCGTGCTGCTGGTCAAGCTCGCCGACCGTTTGCACAACATGCGCACCCTTGATCACATGCCCGAGGCCAAGCGCCTGCGCATTGCCGAGGAGACGATGGACATCTACGCGCCGCTGGCCGGGCGCATGGGCATGCAAGGCATGCGCGAGGAGTTGGAAGAGATCGCCTTCCGCTTCATCAATCCGGAAGCCTACCGCGCCGTCACCGCCCGCCTCGCCGAGATCTTCGAGCGCAACAAGGGCGTACTGACCGACATTGAAAAGGCGCTGTCGGCACTGTTTGAGAAGCATGCCATCAACGCCGGCGTGAAGAGCCGGCAGAAGAAGCCATGGTCGGTGTTCCGCAAGATGGAGGCCAAGGCGCTGTCCTTCGAGCAACTGTCCGACATTTTCGGCTTCCGCGTCGTCGTCGACACCGTCGAGGATTGCTATCGCGCGCTGGGTGCCATCCACACCACCTGGTCGATGGTGCCCGGCCGTTTCAAGGACTACATCTCGACGCCGAAGCAGAACGACTACCGTTCGATCCACACCACCATCGTCGGCCCTTCGCGCCAGCGCGTCGAACTGCAAATCCGCACCCGCGAGATGAACAAGATCGCCGAATACGGCGTCGCCGCCCATTCCATCTACAAGGACACCGGTGGCAAGACGAACGGCGCCGGCCATGCGATCTCGAAGGAGACCAACGCCTATGCCTGGCTGCGGCGCACCATCGAGCAACTGGCCGAAGGCGACAATCCGGAAGATTTTCTCGAAAACACCAAGCTGGAGCTGTTCCAGGACCAGGTGTTCTGCTTCACGCCGAAGGGCATGCTGATTGCCTTGCCGCGCGGCGCCACGCCGATCGATTTCGCCTATGCCGTCCACACCGATGTCGGCGACACCTGCGTCGGCGCCAAGGTCAATGGCCGCATCATGCCGCTGATGACGGAATTGAAGAATGGCGACGAGGTCGAGATCATCCGCTCCAAGGCGCAGGTGCCGCCAGCCGCGTGGGAATCGGTCGTCGTCACCGGCAAGGCGCGCGCCGCCATCCGCCGCGCCACCAAGAATGCCATCCGCAAGCAGTATTCGGGTCTCGGCGCGCGTATCCTTGAGCGTGCCTTCGAACGAGCCGGCAAGACCTTCACCAAGGAAAACCTGAAGCCCGTCCTGCACCGGTTGGCTCGCAAGGACATCGAGGATGTGCTGGCGTCCGTCGGTCGCGGAGAACTGGCTTCCACCGATGTCATGAAGGCGGTCTTCCCTGACTACAAGGACGAGCGCGTCACCCCTGCGGCTCCCAAGCAGCGCGAGGAGGGCTGGTCGAAGATCCGCAACGCCGCCGGCATGCTGTTCCAGATACCTGGCCGGGCCGCGCGCAAGGACAAGGACCAGCCAGGCGCCGGCGCCGTGCCGATCCGCGGCGTGCGCGGCGACCTGCCGGTGCGCTTCGCGCCGGAGGGCGCGGTCCCTGGCGACCGTATCGTCGGCATCGTCCAGCCGGGCACCGGCATCACCATCTACCCGATCCAGTCGCCGGCGCTGCAGGCTTTCGACGACCAGCCGGAGCGCTGGATCGACGTGCGTTGGGACATCGACGAACGCACCAAGGAACGGTTTCCCGCGCGCGTCTCGGTCACCGCCATCAACGCGCCGGGCTCGCTCGCCGACATCGCCCAGGTCGTTGCCTCAAACGACGCCAACATCCATACGCTGTCGATGGTGCGCACCGCGCCCGATTTCACCGAAATGCTGATCGATCTCGAAGTCTGGGACCTCAAGCATCTCAACCGGCTGCTCTCGCAGCTCAAGGACAATTCGAGCGTCAGCGATGCGCGGCGCGTCAATGGCTAGCGATAGCCGATCCATGGGGGACGAGATGAATACCGACGAAGTGCTGGGCATATTCCGCGAGGCTGGCGCTGTTCTGGAGGGTCATTTCATCCTGACGTCGGGTCTGCGCAGTCCGGTCTTCCTGCAGAAGGCACGGGTGTTCATGCATGCCGACAAGACCGAGCGGCTGTGCAAGGCGCTGGCCGAGAAGATCCGCGCCGCGGTGCCGGGCAAGATCGACTATGTCGTCGGGCCGGCGATCGGCGGGCTGATCCCGGCTTACGAAACCTCGCGCCACCTTGGCGTGCCGGCGATCTGGGTGGAGCGGGAAGGGGGCGAGTTTCGCCTGCGGCGCTTCGAGATCGACCAAGGCGCCCGCGTCGTCATCGTCGAGGACATCGTCACCACCGGATTGTCGATCCGCGAAACCATCGATTGCTTGCGCCAACTCGGCGCAGAGGTGGTCGCGGCCGCCTGCATCATCGATCGTTCGGCCGGCAAGACCCATGTCGGCGTGCCGCTGATTGCGCTTGCCGAATACGAGGTTCCAGCCTATCCGCCGGACAGGTTGCCGCCGGAGCTTGCCGCCATCCCGGCCATCAAGCCCGGCAGCCGCAACATCTGAGGAGGAGGTCGCATTGATCGTTGGCATCGATCATTTCGTGCTGACGGTGGCGTCGCTCGACGCAACCTGCGCCTTTTATCAACGCGTGCTGGGCTTCGAACGCGTCGATACGCCGGGCCGGCCGACAGCACTTGCCTTCGGCAACCAGAAGATCAATGTCCACGAGGTCAGCCGCACCTTCGAGCCGAAAGCCCAGTCGCCGACGCCAGGATCCGGGGACTTCTGCCTGATCACCGAGCGGCCGCTCGATGAATTCCTTGCCGGTCTCGAAGCCAATCACGTGACGGTGGAGCTCGGGCCGGTGGAACGCCTCGGCGCGCGGGGCCCGATGATGTCGGTCTATTTCCGCGACCCGGATGGCAACCTGGTCGAAGTCAGCCAGTATCTGCGGTAGCGTATCGATCATTTGGCTGCGACAATTAGCCGAAAACCGCTTCTCAAATTCGCCGCGATTGTCCGATGTTGGAGGAGACGGACCTTACCAAAATCTGGCGGTGCGGCCACCGCGCGGACGGCCTCCGGTTGTTGTCGGGGTTGCGGATGGCTATATCAAAGTCGCGATTGCCTTCTGGCGACCGTAAAGCGCAAGATATGGTGGTCGAAGCCCGGCTGGAACAGCCGGCGTGTAGGCTGTGAATTGTCGGGAATAGGAAGACAGTGCTTTTTCGTCGCCGCAAGCCTGATGGCCTTTTCGAGCGGGTGCGCACCTATTTGTGGCCGCGCCGTTCGTTTTCGCGCTCGCTTCAATATTTCTCCAAGCGCATTCTGCGGCTGAAGGCCACCCCGCACGCGGTGGCGGCGGGCGTCGCCGCAGGTGTCTTTGCTTCGTTCTTCCCCGTCGGTTTCCACTTCATCATTGCCGCCGTTCTGTGTTGGGTGATCGCCGGCAATCTGGTGGCAGCTGCTCTCGGAGCTGTTTTCTTCGGCAATCCGCTGACCTTTCCGCTCTTGTGGGGCGCATCCTGGGAAACCGGCAAGCTCATCCTGCACGATCGCCTGCCGGCGCATGGCCCACCGGCGCATCTGGGCGAGATGATGCACACGCTTTCGTTCGCCAAACTATGGCATCCCGTCCTGGAGCCGATGCTGATCGGGGCGGTGCCGCTCGGGCTGGTGTTCGGCCTGGTGTTCTACGGCATCACGCGCTGGGGCATGAATGTCTTCCGCGAACAGAGGCGCAAGCGGCTGGCCGAGCGCGCAAGACGCCGTGAGCATTCGCATCATCCCGGCGGAAGCGTCGGTTCCGCTGCCCAATGATCATCGGCATCGGCAGCGACCTGATCGACATCAGACGCATCGAGAAGTCGCTTGAGCGCCACGGCCAGCGCTTCATCCAGAGGATCTACACCGAGGTGGAGCAGGCGCGTTCGGAGAACCGGCGCGCCCGCGCGGCGTCCTACGCCAAGCGCTTTGCCGCCAAGGAGGCTTGCGCCAAGGCACTGGGCACCGGTCTGGCACAAGGGGTCTTCTGGCGTGACATGGGGGTCGTCAACCTGCCCAGCGGTGCGCCGACCATCGCGCTCACCGGCGGGGCGCTGGCGCGGCTGGAAAAGATCCTGCCCCAAGGCCATCAGGCTGTCATCCACCTCACCATCACGGATGATTTTCCGCTCGCTCAAGCCTTTGTGATCATCGAGGCGGTGCCCGTCGAAGAAGCGCCACATTGATTGCATCTGACGACCGGCATTGACGTTGCCCAGCGCGCGCCGAGACTCTATACCATCCAACGCACAATCGAGGACGACATGAGCGTGGCTGAAAAATCCCAGAAGAAATCCGGCGGGCTTGGCGAAACCGTCAGCGTCATCGTCCAGGCGCTTTTGCTCGCCCTGGTCATTCGCACGCTGCTGTTCCAGCCGTTCTCGATCCCGTCGGGCTCGATGCGGCCGACGCTTCTGGAAGGCGACTATCTGTTCGTCACCAAATGGTCCTATGGTTATTCACGCTATTCGCTGCCTTTTGGGCCGGACATTTTCTCGGGCCGCATCTGGGGCTCCGAGCCCAAGCGTGGCGACGTGGTGGTATTCAAGTTCCCGCCGGATCCGTCCGTCGACTACATCAAGCGCGTCATTGGCCTGCCCGGCGACAAGATCCAGATGAAGGATGGCCAAGTGTTCATCAACGGCGTCGGCGTGCCGCGCGTCAAGACCGGCCAGATCGACAATCCCGACATCACGGAAAAGGATTATCCCATCGACGTCTATCGCGAGACGCTGCCCGATGGCGTCAGCTACGACACGCTGGACCTGTCGCCGAACTCGATCGGCGACAACACCCGCGAATTCGACGTGCCGCCGGGGCACTATTTCATGATGGGCGACAACAGGGACAATTCCGCCGACAGCCGCTTCACCGTCGGTTATGTTCCGGCCGAGAACCTGGTCGGCCGCGCCAACCTTGTCTTCTTCTCGATCGCCGGCAAGGCAAGCCCGCTCGAAATCTGGAAATGGCCGTCGCTGATGCGCGCTTCGCGCCTGTTCCATTTCGTCAACTAGGGCCATGGCGGCGCCAAAACGGTTGACCGCCGATGCGCTCGCCGAAGCGCTTGCGGAACGCACGGGCCATGCCTTCGCCGACCGCCAGCGCCTGCAGCGTGCGCTTACCCATGCCAGTGCGCGCGGTGCCAATGCGGGCGCCGATTATGAACGGTTCGAATTTCTCGGCGACCGGGTTCTTGGCCTTGTAGTCGCCGATATGCTGTTGGCTGCCTTTCCCGATGCCGCGGAAGGGGAGTTGTCGCTGCGCCTCAATGCGTTGGTCAATGCCGAGGCGCTGTCTGATATCGCAGAGCATATCGGGCTGCCGGACCTGATCCGTGCCGGGTCGGACGTGCGAGGGCTCGAGGGACGCAAGCGCGTTAACCTGCGCGCCGATGCGTTGGAATCATTGATCGCCGTGCTCTATCTCGACGGTGGTCTGGAAGCGGCCCGCGTGTTCATTCACAAATACTGGCAGCCGCGTTCGCAAGCCTCGGGCGCGGCACGCCGCGACGCCAAGACCGAATTGCAGGAATGGGCGCATCAGGCGGCGGGTGCTGTTCCCGCCTATCAGGTCGACGGCCGGGAAGGCCCCGATCACGATCCGCTGTTTACCGTCAGCGTCAAGGTCGGCGCGTTTCAGCCGGCAACCGGCAGCGGCCGCTCCAAGCGCGAGGCCGAACAGGCCGCCGCCACCGCCCTTCTGGTTCGCGAGGGCGTCTGGGTTCATGAAGGGAGTGCGGCATGACCGCCGAAGACACTGCAGCCGCTCCTGTCACGCATTCCGGCTTCGTCGCGCTGATCGGCGCGCCCAATGCCGGCAAGTCGACGCTGGTCAACCAACTTGTCGGCGCCAAGGTCTCGATCGTCACCCATAAGGTGCAGACGACACGCGCCATCATGCGCGGTATCGCCACGCACGACAACGCGCAGATCGTCTTTGTCGACACACCGGGCATCTTCAAGCCCAAGCGGCGGCTGGATACGGCAATGGTGACCACCGCCTGGGGCGGCGCCAAGGACGCCGATATCGTGTTGCTGCTGATCGATGCGGAACGCGGCATCAGGGGCGACGCCGATGCCATCCTCGAACGGCTGAAGGACGTGCGCCAGCCGATGGCGCTGATCCTCAACAAGGTCGACCGCGTCAAGCCGGAGGCGCTTCTGGCCCTCTCAGCGGCAGCGAACGAGAAAGTGCCGTTCCAGCGCACCTTCATGGTCTCGGCGTTGACCGGCTCCGGCTGCAAGGACCTGCTCGACTATCTGGCCCAGGCGCTGCCGGCCGGCCCGTGGTACTATCCGGAAGACCAGATTTCCGACCTGCCGATGCGCCAACTCGCGGCCGAGATCACCCGCGAAAAG
Source organism: Mesorhizobium sp. M8A.F.Ca.ET.161.01.1.1 (assembly GCF_004792105.1). Classification (NCBI taxonomy): domain Bacteria; kingdom Pseudomonadati; phylum Pseudomonadota; class Alphaproteobacteria; order Hyphomicrobiales; family Phyllobacteriaceae; genus Mesorhizobium; species Mesorhizobium sp. M8A.F.Ca.ET.161.01.1.1. The sequence continues at coordinate 214,639 of NZ_SRTD01000004.1, forward strand.
CTCTATCTCAGGCTGCATCAGGAACTGCCCTATTCCTCGCACATCGAGACCGAGAAATGGGAAGAGAAGAAAGACGGCTCGGTGCGCATCGACCAGACCATCTTTGTCGAGCGCGACAGCCAGAAGAAGATCGTGCTCGGCCACAAGGGCGAGACCATCCGCGCCATCGGGCAGGCCGCGCGGATGGAAATATCAGGCATATTGGAGCAGAAGGTGCACCTGTTCCTGTTCGTAAAGGTGCGCGAGAACTGGGGCGATGATCCCGAGCGCTATCGCGAGATGGGGTTGGAGTTTCCTCATTAGGGCATGATCCCGAACAAGAGGGTCTGTTTTCGGGAAAGATCATGCTTGAGGTCGCGATCGATGTCGCCTTGGTGCGCCGGCTGATTGCCGCGCAATTCCCGCATTGGAAGAATCTTGCGGTCAGGCCGGTTGATTTTGGCGGCTGGGACAACAGGACCTTTCATCTCGGCGACGAGATGACCGTGCGGTTGCCGAGCGCCGCCGCTTATTCCCTGCAAGTGGAAAAGGAACATCGCTGGCTGCCGAGGTTGGCGCCGCTGTTGCCACTGTCCATCCCCGTACCGCTGGCGATGGGCGCTCCGGCCGAGGGCTATCCCTGGCACTGGTCCGTCTATGGCTGGATCGAGGGCGAGACCGCGAAACGGGAACGTATCGCGGATCTGTCGGAATTCGCGGCGGACCTGGCTCGGTTCCTGGTTGCGTTGAGATACGTGGACGCGACCGATGGGCCAGCGCCTGGGCAGCACAATTTCTTTCGCGGCGGACCGCTGACCGTCTATGACGGCGAGACAAGGCAAGCGATCTCGGCGCTCGGCAACCGCATCGATACCGGCGCCGCCACCGCTGTCTGGGAGATAGCCCTTGCCGCGGCCTGGGAAGGTCCTTCCGTGTGGTTCCATGGCGACGTCAGCCGGGGCAACCTCCTGGTCGAAAAGGGCAGGCTAGGCGCGGTGATCGATTTTGGCACCTGCGGTGTCGGTGATCCCTCCTGCGATCTGGCAATTGCCTGGACGCTTTTCGAAGGCGAGAGCCGGGACACTTTTCGCGCCTGCCTCGCGGCAGATGAGGCGACCTGGGCGCGCGGGCGTGGCTGGGCGCTGTGGAAGGCGCTGATCATCGCCGCCGGCCACATAGACGTCGCCCGGGCCGAGATCGAAGAATCTTGGCAGGTGATCGATGCGGTGCTGATCAATCGCGAGTGTCAGGCGTGAGGGGAAGCGCGTGATGCGCCGACATCGGACGGCGTTGAGTTTCCGATGGATCAAAAAAAGTCACTGCGGCGGGCAACTTCACACGGCCCTTCTGGCGTCGGCGGAGTCCGAGGGATTGGTCAGATTTGATTCAGGGATCTGACGTCGAAAGATAAGTTATCCAATGTTTTTGTTAGAAATCGTATTTAATTACATGAAAATAATAGAATAAATTACAGCATCAGATGAATAAATCAAAAAAATACCCAATTATTACATAAAAATGACAATGTACCATTTGTGCCGATTTGAAAATTGGTCCTGGTGGGTTAGTGTTATTTGTGCAACACAGATTTAATCTGTGGTCTGAATCCGGCATATTTGTGGAATTGTCATTGAAGGCGGAAGATTGGTGGGTATGTTCGCCGCGAAAAGGGGACGCGGTGCGAGCCCTTTTTCATTGTCGGGTGAAGCGGGACAACATATCCGCCAGCCACAATTCAGAAGCCATCTTATTAACTTGACTGGAGAGGTCAGAAATGAACATCAAGAGCCTCCTTCTCGGCTCAGCCGCGGCACTGATCGCGGTGTCTGGCGCGCGCGCCGCGGACGCGGTCGTCGTCGCCGAACCGGAACCGGCCGAATACGTCAAGATCTGTGACGTCTACGGCGCCGGTTACTTCTATATCCCGGGCACCGAGACCTGCCTGCGCATCGGCGGCTATGTCCGCTATGATATCGGCGTCGGCGATTCCGGCTCGTTCGATGGCGTCAACCATGTCCAGGACCATCAGAACGCCAACGACGATCACTCGACCTACTACAAGAACACCCGCTTCACGCTGAAGACCTGGACCGGTCAGGAAACCGAGCTCGGTACCCTGAAGACCTACACCGAGACCCGCTTCAACTACGGCAACTCCTCGGGCGACTATGAAGATTCGGCCAGCACCGATTGGACGGGCCGTAACAAGTCGCTCTCGCTGCGTTTCGCCTGGATCCAACTCGGTGGTCTGCGCGTCGGTAAGGACGATACGGCTTTCGACACGTTCATCGGCTATGCCGGCAACGTCATCCAGGATACGCTGGTGCCCTACGGCGGGCAGGAGAGCAACGTCGTCCAATACTACTTCGACGCAGGCAACGGTTTCTCGGGCATGGTCTCCCTCGAAGAAGGCGCCGGCGTCGTGGGCACCATCGACAGCTATGTTCCGCATGTCGTCGGCGGCTTGAAGTACAAGGGCGACTGGGGTGCGATCACCGGCGTCGTGGCCTATGACAGCAACTACGAAGAAGTCGCTGGCAAGGTTCGCCTCGACGTCAAGGCAACCAACGAATTGTCGCTGTTCATCATGGCTGGCTACGGCACCGACGACAATCTCACCGACGATGCGAACAACGCCATCGATGCACACGGTCGCGGCTTCTACAAACAGTGGGGCGGCAACTGGGCAATCTGGGGTGGCGGCACCTACAAGTTCAACGACAAGACCTCGTTCAACGCCCAGATCTCCTATGACGACTGGAAGAATCTCGGCATCGCCGCGAACGTTGCCTATACCGTTGTGCCCGGCTTTACGGTCACGGCTGAAGTCGATTACCTCAATGCAGGAAAATTCGACGACGTCGACTTCAACAACTGGACCAAGGCCAACAAGAAGAGCAGCGTCGGCGGCATTCTCCGCTTCCAGCGCTCGTTCTAACGGATCGACTGACCTTACCAGACCGCCCGCAGCGTATCGCTGTGGGCGGTTTTTTGCGCGCTGTCCCGGAGCCAGCCCGTCTGAGCACCAGCGCCTCATCTTGATTTCGCCATCCAACGGGTGAAAAGCTCGGGCATGGAATGGCGCGACGAGGGAATCATTCTCGGCACCCGCAAGCATGGCGAAACCAGCGCCATTCTCGAGGTGATGACGCGTGCGCATGGCCGCCATCTCGGCCTCGTGCGCGGCGGCCGCTCGCGCAAGCAGCAGCCCGTTCTCCAGCCCGGCAATCGCGTCGATCTCTTGTGGCGTGCGCGCCTCGACGAGCATCTGGGCACCTTCCAGGCCGAAGCGATCGAAATGAATGCCGCCCGGCTGATGGACAGTGCCATCGCCGTCTACGGCCTTCAGACCATGGCGGCGCATCTGCGCCTGCTGCCCGAGCGTGACGCCCATGGCGGCCTCTTCGAGGCGCTTTCGGTGATGATCGTCCACCTGGACGATGCCGATGCCGCCGGCGAGCTGGTGGCGCGTTTCGAACTTCTGATCCTTGATGAACTCGGCTTCGGCCTCGATCTCAGCCAATGCGCCGCCACCGGTACAAGGCAGGATCTTGCCTATGTCTCGCCGAAGTCGGGACGCGCGGTGTCGCGTGAAGCCGGCGCGCCGTGGCACGACAAGATGCTGGTGCTGCCTGCATTTCTGCAGCGCGGCTCCGGCATGCGCGCGAACCATGCGGCGATCGCGGACGCCTTCCGCTTGACCGGTTTCTTCTTCACCCGCCATGTTTACGAGCCGCGCGGCATCGATCAGCCTGACGCGCGCGCCGGCTTTCTTGCAGCGCTGCGCAAGCACCACGCGACGCACAAGCCCATCGCCGGAGAGAACGCGGCCGGGGAAATCATCAGATGAGCGAAGTCGAACTCTATCCGGGCCGGGTCTCGCCACTCGGCCTCGGCACCATTCCTCATGCCGACATCCTGAAATACACCGGCCTGGAATTGCTTCAGCGAATCATCGACGGCAAATATCCGGCACCGCCGATCTCCTTCCAGCTCAGCTTCGCCTTGACCGAAGTGTCGGAAGGCCGCGCCGTATTTCGCGGCGTGCCGGACGAACGCCGTCTCAACCCGCTGGGCAGCGTGCATGGCGGTTGGGCGGCGACGCTGCTCGATTCGGCGTTGGGCTGCGCCGTTCAGACGCTGCTCGAAAAGGGTGAGGCCTACACGACGGCCGAGTTCAAGGTGAACCTGACGCGGCCGATCACGCCCAGGACCGGCGAGGTGGTTTGTGAAGGCAAGGTGGTTCACAAGGGCCGCACGCTTGCCGTTTCCGAGGCGACGCTGAAGGACGCCGGCGGCAAGCTGCTGGCTTTCGGTACCGAGACATGTTCGATATTTCCGGCAGCCAATCTGGCGGCACGTTGAGTTTTCAGCCGTTTGGCCGCCGCATTTGAATGTCAGTGAGACGAAATGTCAGTGAAAACTGGCCTGGTTTGGGGGAACCGCCATGTTTGAAAGCCTGATCGGCCTTGTCGCCATCATCGCCTTGTTCGTCATCATTTCGCGCCAGCAGAGCCGGATCGGTCTGATCGAGCGCGAGCTTGGCGCGCTGCGCAGTCTCGTGCTTTCGGGCGTCGTGCCGCCCGTGGTCAGGCTGTCGGACCAGGAGGCGGCCGAGGGCAAGGCGCACACGTCATCGGTGTCCGCGCCCGCGGCCGACATCGCCCCGGCAGCAATCAGCGATCCGGCACCCGCGATGGTACAGGCCATGGAGGTGGAAATCCCGGCCGGCGAGAGTGTGCCCGGTCCCTGGAGCGCGCCCGAGGCAGCACCGGAAACGCCGGAGGTCGTGCCGGCCGCGGCCGCCCAGGCCGCCCGGCAGTCCGATGTCGAAACCGCGCTCGGCACGCGTTGGGCGGTCTGGGTCGGCGGCATCGCGCTTGCTCTCGGCGGCTTGTTCCTGATCCGCTACACCATCGAGGCCGGCATTTTCGGACCCGGCGTGCGGCTCACCATGGCGGCTGTGCTCGGGTTGGTGCTGGTCGCCGGCGGCGAGTTCATTCGCCGCACCGGCTTCAAGGTGCCGGTGCAAGATGTTGCCGGCGCCTATATTCCGGCGATTCTGACGGCGGCCGGTGCCTTCATCCTGTTCGGCACCGTCTATGCCGCCCATGGCATTTACGGCTTCATCGGCCCGGCTCTTGCCTTCACGCTGCTCGGTGCGATCGGTATTGCGACCATCGCCGCCGCGCTCGTCCATGGCCAGGCGCTGGCTGGCATCGGTCTTGTCGGCGCTATGGTGACCCCGGTGCTGATCGCTTCGCAGGCGCCCAGTCCCTGGGCATTGTTCGGCTATCTCGCCATCGTGCTCGCGGCCACCGGCGTCATCGCCCGCATGCGCGACTGGCAAGTGCTGATGGCGGCCGCCTTTTTCGGCACCGGCATCTGGACCATCCTCTACATGACCGACGCGCCGGGCGCGGACCTCTCCGCCATCCTGTTCATCGACGCCGTCACGCTGGCCGTGCTGGCTCTTGTCTGGCTGAGCGGTCGGGGCAGCGAAGCGGAAAGCGGCTTCGACTGGCCATCGATCGTGCCGGGGGCTTTCATCGCGTTTTCGGCGCTCGGCCTGTCGGTCGACGCGACATTTGTCGCGGCAGGCTATGCCTTGCCAGGCGCCTTGGTTCTCGTCGCCCTTGTCGCCACCGCATTCTTCCGACCGCGCGCGGTGCCGCTGCTGCACGCAGCCGGGCTGGTCACGGTGATGATCCATCTCGGCATCATTCCGCCCACCACCATTGGCTCCGATTTCTCCCAGGGCAATCTGGGCTTTGACGGCTTGCCGGTGGCGGCCGGAAATGCCTTGACGCTGCGTATCGGTATTGGCCTCGGCCTTGTCTTCGTTGCCGCCGGCTTGTGGACCGCCCGCCGCTTTGCCGCCTCGGTGTGGATCCGGGCAGCCTCGTGGGCAGCATGGGGCGTCATCGCGCCTCTGGTCATCCTGCTGGCGCTCTGGCTCACCTTCGGCAATCTCGACCGTGATTTTGCATACGCCGCGGTCGCGGCCCTGCTGGTCGTGATCCTCGCCGCCGGCGGCGAATGGATCGCGCGGGCCGAGGAACCACCGTTCAAGGGCGGTGCCGCAGTGTCGTTTGCCTTGGGTGGCGCAGCAGTCGCCGGCCTCCTGATGCTGCATATGGCTTTTGATTCCGGCTGGACCACCACCTTGCTCGGCGCCGCGGCGATCGTGCCGGCGCTCGCCACGCGCTGGCGCTCTTATCCTGTGCTCGGCTGGATTTCAGTCGCCGCCGTCATCACGGTGCTTGGCCGCGTCGCCTTCGACCCGACGATTGTCGGCGCCGGGTTCCTGTCAACGACACCGGTCTTCAACTGGTTGCTGCCAGGCTATGGCGTGCCGGCGCTCGCCTTCGGCTTCGCGGCCTGGCAACTCGCCCACACCACCAATGGCCGACCGCGCCTCGCCATGGAGGCCGCGGCGGCACTGTTTGCGCTGCTAACGCTCGCCATGCTGGTGCGCCACGCCATGCATGGCGGCGTCATCAACAGCGATGCGCCGACGCTTGCCGAACAGGCGATCTACACGCTGATCGCCATCGGCGCTGGTGCCATCCTGATCGCCATCGACCGGCGCTCGCCAAGCTCGGTGCTGCGCTATGGTTCGATGGCGGTGGGCGTGGTCTCAGTCGCCTTCGTCGTCATCCAGCATTTCCTGGTGCTCAATCCGTTGTTCACCGACGAATCGACCGGTCGGATCCCGGTTTTCAATCTTTTGTTCCTGGCCTATCTCCTGCCGGCCGTCGCCGCTGGCGGCCTGGCGCTCTATAGCAGGGGCAAGCGGCCGAAATGGTATTCGGCCATGCTGGCGCTGGTGGCGGCGCTGCTTGCCTTCGCCTATGCCACGCTCTCGGTGAGGCACCTGTTCAAGGGCGAGTTCATTGGTTTGTGGAGCGGCCTTGGCCAGTTGGAGACCTATACCTATTCGGCACTCTGGCTGGTGATCGGCGTGGCGCTGCTCACGGCTGGCGTCTGGCTGAAATCGCAGGTGCTGCGTATTGCTTCGGCCGGGCTGATCGCGGTCGCCGTGCTCAAGGTCTTTCTGTTTGACATGTCCGAACTCGAAGGTGTGCTCAGGGCGCTATCCTTCATCGGCCTTGGCGCGGTGCTGATCGGCATCGGCCTGTTCTATCAGCGGCTTTTGACGCGGGCGGCGAAGGAAAAAGGCTAATCGCCCGCGAATCATTGGGTTTTCTTGCCGGTCGGGAATAAACCGGCAGCAGCCAGCGTTATCTCGTTGCTTGGGTGACCGGAGCGGCGGACCGCTTCGCGCTGGCCGCTTGCGCCGTGCCGGGAAGGCGCGTTCAATCGGAATCAACAAGGGCGACCTCAGAACCAGCGGTCATGGACGAAAAGAAGGCAGCAATCCTTGGCGAAATACCGCGCCTGCGCCGCTACGCACGCTCGCTTCTGCGCGACCGTGATTCTGCCGACGACCTCGTTCAGGACTGCCTCGAGCGCGCACTGTTGCGGCTCGACAACTGGCAGACAGGAGAGAGCCCCAGGAGGTGGCTGTTTACGATCATGCATCATTTGTTCATCGACCAGATGCGCAAGGTGAACCGCCGCGGCGAAGCGGCGATGCTGCCGCTCGAGGCGGGCGAGGCGGTTGCCCAGCCGCCCGAACAGTTGGAGGGCATTGCTTCGCGCGAGATCATCAACGCATTGCAGGCGATCAGCCCCGATCGCCGCGCGGCCCTGGTCATGGTCGCCATCGAGGGATTTTCCTATGCCGAAGCCGCCAACATTCTGGGTGTGCCCGCGGGCACGCTGATGTCGCGCATCGCGCGTGGGCGTGAGGAACTGCGCGGGTTGCTGGACGACACAGCGCGCCGCCGCGCCATAAGGATCGTCGAGAAATGATCCGCCGCGATTTTTCCGAACGGGACATTCACATGGCGCTCGACGGCGAACTGCCGGCCGATGAGCGTGCCGCCTATGATGCCTGGCTCGATGCCAATCCGGAGATGAAGGCGAGGAGCGTCCGCTTCACCGCCGACCGCGAGGCATTGCGTGCCGCCTTTGCCGGCGTGCTGGATGAGCCTGTTCCCGCGCGCTTGCGCAAGGTGGTGCTCGGCGAAGCGCCTGTTAAGGCAGCGGTGCCACGCTCGCGCTGGTGGCTTGCCGCCGCCGCGGCGGTGTTTCTGACCACGGGCGGATTTGGCGGCTACTTTGCCGGCATCGGCGGACTCGGGCAGGAGGATCCGGCGGAGGATCGGCTCGCCGAACAGGCGATCGCCGCCCATGTCATCTATGCCGCCGAGAAGCTGCATGCGGTGGAAGTGCCGGCCAGCGACAAGGATCATTTGCAGACCTGGCTGTCCAACCGGGTCGGCCTGAAGCTGGTGGCGCCGGATCTGAGCGCGAACGGGTTCCAATTGGTTGGTGGCCGGTTGCTGCCGGCCGGTGAAAGCAAGGCGGCAATGCTGCTCTACGAAGACGACAAGGGCGAGCGCATATCCCTCTTCGTGACGGCGGAATCGACGGAGAATGCCAAGGGTACCTACGCTTCGGCTCAGGAGGGTCCGCAGGCCGTCTATTGGCTGGACAAGGGCTATGGCTGTGCCGTCGTCGGTTCGCTGCCGCGCGAGCAATTGGCGGCCGTGGCGAAGAGTGCGTATGGGCAGCTTCTGGCCGGTCTCGCCAGTTGAGCCGGCGGCGATCTCGGCTTGAAACAGCGATTCCGTTCAAAGCTTGTCAGCTTCCCTGCCGCCGCGGAAACTGTCACAATTCGGCCCTAATCAAGGAGCGATAGCGCTTGATGAATACCGGCGCTTCGGCCGGTGTTTGCGACGCTTTGACTGGGGCCGTTTCCGCAACGCAATCGAGGTTTTCTCAAGCCGCATGCCTGCCGAGATCCGCACGGCCCGCGCGTCTGACGTCGATGACCTCGCCGCCATCGAGAAAGCTGTGTTCTCGAGCGACCGCATTTCCCGCCGCTCCTTCCGCCAGTTCATCGAGCGCGAGACCGCCGAGACGCTGGTCGCCGAAATCGATGGCCGCGTCGGCGGTTACGCGATCGTGCTTTTTCGCAAGGGCAGCGGCGTGGCACGGCTCTATTCCATAGCCGTCGGACCGTTTTTCGGCGGGCTCGGTATAGGCCGCCAATTGCTGTCCGCGGCCGAAGAGGCAGCCTTCGAACACGGCCGCATGATGCTGCGTCTCGAAGTGCGCGAAGACAATGGCCGTGCCATCCGCATCTACGAGCAGGGCGGATACCGCAAGATTGGCCGGGAGCCGGGTTACTACGAGGACGGCGCGACGGCGCTGCGCTATGAGAAGACCCTGCGCGGCGACCTTCCGGTCGCCACCAGGGTGCCATTCTATCAGCAGACCTGCGAGTTCACCTGCGGTCCATGCTGCCTGATGATGGCCATGGCCAATTTCGATCGTGGCTTCGTACCCGACCCGGTGATGGAAATCCGACTCTGGCGCGAGGCGACGACCGTCTTCATGATGTCCGGGCCGGGCGGCTGCGAACCATTCGGTCTGGCTGTCTCGGGGTATGAAAGCGGGCTCGCGGCGGAAATCTTTGTTTCCTTCTACGGCGCGTTGTTCCTGCAATCGGTGCGTAGCGAGGACAAGCGCCGGATCATGGAATTGGCCCAGGTCGACTTTCGCCGCCGAGCGGAACTTTACGGTATCCCGGTGAATTACCGTCCGTTCACCATCGACGATATCAGGGCGGCTCTCGCCGGGGGCAAACTCGTGCTGGTGCTGATCAGCGGCTTCCTGATGTTCGGCAAGAAGGTGCCGCATTGGGTGCTGGCCATCGGCGATGATGGCGACCATATTCTGATCCACGATCCGTGGGTCGAGGATGAAAGGCAGGAAACCATCCTTGATGCCGCCAACATTCCCGTGCCTTACGGCATCTTCATGAACATGGCGCAGTTCGGCCGCGACGGACTGCGTGCCGCCATCACTTTGGGAAAGAGATAATGACCTGGGTCATTCTTACCGGCAGGCAAAGCGATCTCGACCAGGTGGCGACACCGCACAAGATCATCACCAATCGCGACTATCTCGCGCATCCCTCGCTGTTCCGCGGCCAGCGGCCGAAGGTCATCAACCTGTCGAACAATTACGGCTACCAGAGCCGCGGCTATTACGCGTCGCTGCTGGCGAGTTCGCGCGGCCACAAGGTCATCCCGACCGTCGAGACGATGATCGACCTGTCGGAGCGCAAGCTCTACGAGCACGCCTTGCCGGAACTGGAACTGGCGCTCAACAAATGCCGCAAGGACCTCGGCGGCGTATTTCCGGCGAAGGTCTGCATCTTCTTCGGCATCGGCCCGTCCAAGGTCTGGGACCGTTTTGCCAAGCTGTTGTTCGACTGGTTCCGGGCGCCGGCGCTCGAAGTCCACATCAAGGACAGCGCCGAATGGGCCTCGATCCGCAAGATCGGCTTCCACCCGCTGGCGCGGATGACCGAGGACGAGGAAAAAAGCTTCATCCAGTGCCTGGAGACCTACACCAACCGAGAGTGGCGCGACACCAAGGGCCGGACGCCGGCGCGCTACACCTTCGCCACGCTGGTCGATCCGCATGAGGAATTGCCGCCGTCGGAAATCTCCTCGCTGCGCTACTGGGCCAAGATCGCCGAAAAGATGGGGGTCGAAATCGAGCCCATCACCAGGAAGGATCTCGCCAAGCTCGCGAATTACGACGCGCTGTTCATCCGCGAGACCACCTCGATTTCCAATCACACCTATCGTTTCGCCCGCCGCGCCCAGCAGGAAGGCATGCCTGTCATCGACGACCCGCTGTCGATGATCCGCTGCACCAACAAGGTCTATCTCAACGAACTGATGGCCTACAACAAAGTGCCGGTGCCGCCCACGGTGATGATCGCCGGCGCCTCTGATCTCGAACTCGCGGCGCAGACGCTGGGTTTTCCCCTGGTGTTGAAGATCCCGGATTCGTCGTTCTCGCGCGGTGTCAAGAAATGCGCCAATTTCGAGGAACTGAAGACGCTTGCCACCGAATGGCTCGAGGATTCCGATCTTCTGATCGCGCAGAAATTCATCCCGACCGAATATGACTGGCGCGTCGGCGTGCTCGGCGGCCAGCCGCTGTTTGCCGTGCACTATCTGATGGCCAAGAAGCATTGGCAGATCGTCAACCACAAGGCCAATGGCAAGCCCGACCAGGGCGGCATCAAGACCTTCACGCTGAAGGAGACGCCGTCTCATGTCGTCGAGACGGCGGTGAAGGCGGCGCGCTGCATCGGCGACGGCCTCTACGGTGTCGACCTCAAGGAGACCAAGGACGGCGTCTTCGTCATCGAGGTCAACGACAACCCCAACCTCGACCATGGCTGGGAGGATTCCGGCGAGAAGGACGAAGTCTGGGTGCGGTTGACGCAGTGGTTCCTGGAGCGGCTGGACAGGCCGGGGCGGTAATCGACCGAGGGAAGAGATGCTGTTCATCGTCATCGAGGATTTCACCGGCTGCGACCGCAAGGAAATCTATCGCCGGTTCCGCGACCGGGGCCGCCTGAAGCCGGAGGAGCTTGTCGTGCATCATAGCTGGATCGCGGCCGATATGAGCCGCTGTTTCCTGCTGGTGGAGGCCGATGATGTCACGCTCCTGCAGCGATGGGTCATCGAATGGGCTGATCTGGTCGAGTTCGAGATCGTGCCCGTGGCGACCAACAAGGACATGGTGGTGGCCTTGAGCGGGCACCTCTAGCCATCGCCCTCCTGGGTCAGCGCAGCGCCGGGGAGTCCACGGCGCGCCGGCATTCATCGATCAGCCAAGCGCGGAACGCGGCCACGACATCGCGCCTTGCGCTTCGCTCCGGGACAGTCAGGCAGTAGGGCTGTCGCAGGGCGATTGCGCTCGCGGCGGGCCGCACCAGCCTGCCGTCCTCCACCGCCTCGGCACAGTAAATCCCTTGCGCCAGCGCCACGCCCAACCCCGAAATCGCGAGGTCGAGGGCCGCGCGCGACGAATTGGCCGACAGGCCGCGCCGCAATGCCCGGCCAGATTGGGCATTCGTCGCCTCGAACCAGTTGCGCCAGGACGGAAACGAAGCACCGGTCGGTCCCCAATCCGTGTGGATCAGCGGCAGCCCGGCGAGCGGCTCGCCGCCTGCCTTGATCATGCCGGCAAGCTTTGGCGCGCAGACCGGATAGACCGCGTCCCTGGCAATATCCTCGGTCGGATGTTCGCGATAGTGCGGACCGTAGGAGAGCCTGATGTCGATCAGTTCGCGGTCGAACGGCACCGGGTCGTCATCGCCCCGCACCGATATGTCGGCGGCGCCATGGCTTGCGACGAAGCCGGCCAGACGCTGCGAAAGCCAGCCCATGGCCATGGATGGCGGCACCGATACGACCAGACGCGGGCGGAATGCATCGCCGCCCAGTTCGCGCGAGACGCTGCCGATCTCCTGGAAAGCCACGGTCAGCCGCGGCAACATTTCCACGCCCGCCTCGGTGAGGACAACGCGCCGGTTGATCCGCTGAAACAGCTTGCGGCCCATCTGCTCCTCCAAGGTGCGGATAAGCTGGCTGACGGCGGCAGCCGAGACCGAAAGTTCTTCCGCCGCCGCGGCAAAGCTGCCCGTACGTGCGGCGGCTTCGAAAGCCTGGAGCCCTTTCAGGGATGGGGATGTGACCATGATCGCCAGATAGATAAGCTTAGCTTATCCAAATCGCAGGAATCGTCGTTTTTGGAAAGCTTTTTCGCGGACTAGAGTGGTTTTCATCAATCTCCAGCCTGGATCGAAGCCGATGGACCATCGCGACATCATCGCGTCGCTGACGACAGAAGAGCGCATTCGCCTGACGGCCAAATCCGATGTCGCGGGCCTGTTCCAGCTCGGCGCTCACTTGGGTGCGATTGTCATCATTGGATCGCTGATCGCGGCCGAGGTGCCGTTCTGGCCATTGCTGATGCTGCCGCAAGGCATCCTGATCGTGTTCCTGTTCACGCTGCTGCACGAGTCGGTTCACCGAACGGCTTTCAATACGCAGCGGCTGAATGACGGCGTGGCGCGGCTGTGCAGCCTGGCCATCGGGCTGCCCGCCGACTGGTTCCGCTACTTCCACTTCGCTCACCACCGGTACACGCAGGATCCGGAAAACGATCCCGAGCTTGCCTTCCCGAAGCCTGAGACCTTGCGGCAATACATTGTCCACGTCTCGGGCCTGCCGGTGTGGTGGGGGCATTTCAAGACGCTGTACACCAATGCGCGTGGGGACTGCCACGATAGCTATGTGCCGCCAAAGGGCCTGCCCAAAGTGCGCGCCGAGGCACGTGCGATGATCGGGTTCTATGTCGTGGTCCTGGCGCTTGCCATCTGGTTCGAGGCAACGGTGCTGTTCTATGTCTGGATCTTGCCGGCTCTGCTCGGACAGCCATTCCTGCGGCTTTATCTGCTGGCCGAGCACGGCCGCTGCCCGTTCGTCGCGAACATGCTGGAAAACACCAGGACGACGCTGACCAATTGGGCGGTGCGCAAGCTGGCCTGGAACATGCCGTTCCATGCCGAGCATCATGCCTATCCCGGCGTGCCGTTTCACCAATTGCCGCGGTTTCACGCGCTGATCGAGCGGCACCTGAAGGTGGTCGAGCCCGGCTATGTCAGCTTCCACGAGAAATACCTGGAGACGCTGCGCTGACCTTGCGCCGATGCGTTAGCCGGTCTGGCTGCGCGGCGCACGCGCTTTCAACAGACGCTGGATGTCAGCCGCCTTCGACGGCACGCCGATCAGATAGCCTTGCGCCTCGACACAACCGTTGTCGCGCAGCATGTCGAGTTGCCTCTCGGTTTCGACGCCCTCGGCGGTGACGACGATGCCAAGTTCGGTGCCGAGACCGATGATGGAGCGAACGATCGCCGCCGTGTCGCGATTGCCCATGTCGCGAATGAATGATCGGTCGATCTTGATCTTGTCGACCGGAAAACGCCTGAGGTAGCCGAGCGAGGAATAGCCGGTCCCGAAATCGTCCAGCGCGATGCGGATACCGAGCTCACGCAACTGGCGCAGCGTTTTCAGCACGGCCTTGCTCTCGTCCATCAGTACGGTTTCGGTGATTTCCAGTTCCAACTGTCCGGCCGGGACGCCGGAAAAAGCCAGCGCCGAGATGACGGCGCGGGCAAACCCGCTGCTTTTGAGCTGCACCGCCGAGACATTGACCGCAATGCGCAAACCCGGCGGCCAGCTAGCCGCCGTCGCGCAGGCTTTCCTCAGCGCCCACTCGCCAAGCGGCACGATCAGCCCTGTCTCTTCGGCGACGGGAATGAAGTCGTCCGGCACCACCTTGCCGCGCGCCGGCGAATGCCAGCGCATCAAGGCCTCCGCGCCGATGATCTCGCCCGAGGCGATGTTCATGATGGGCTGGAAATCGAGATCGAACTCCTGGCGCGGCAGCGCGGTCTCCAGGTCGACTTCAAGCGCCCGCCGGGCCTGCACGGCGGCGTCCATTCCAGGTTCGAAGAAGCGATAGAGGTTTCGCCCTTCGCTCTTCGCCCGATAGAGCGCCGTGTCGGCGTTCTTCAGCAGCGTGTCGGCGTCACGGCCATCGGCGGGGAAAACGGCGATGCCCAGGCTGACGCCGACATGCATCTCGCGGCTCTTGTCGCGAAATGGTTTTGCGATTGCCTCGACGATGTGCTTCGCCAATTTCTCGGCATCGGCAATGCCCACGGAGTTGGATTGGATGACGACGAACTCATCGCCGCCGAAACGGGCGATCATGTCCGCATCGTTGCGCAGGCAACGCAGCAGTCTTTCGGCTACGCTCTTCAACAGCCAGTCACCGGCAGGGTGTCCCCAGGTGTCGTTCACAGCCTTGAAACGGTCGAGGTCGAGCGAGAAGATCGCGAGCGGCGTAGCGGCCACATCCTCCAGCGCATGGTCGAGCCGTTCGCGAAACATCGATCGGTTCGGCAGCCCAGTCAGCGTGTCGTGATGCGCAAGATGGGTCATGCGCTCTTCGGCCAAACGGCGTTCCGTGACGTCGTCGAACGTCGCCACCCAACCGCCGCCACTCATCGGCTGGCGCACGACCAGAATCGTCCTGCCGTCGGCGAGATGGCGATACGTCGAATGCATTTTTCCCGCCCGCCGGCAGGCTTCGGTCTTGGCGACTTCGCTGTCGACGTCGATCTTCGTGTAGATGCCGAGTTCCAGCAATCGTTCGAGGGCGTCGCGGTGCGTCGTTCCAAGCGGGAAGTCGGCCGCCGTGACATTGTACAGTTCCAGAAAACGCCCGTTGCGCACGATCATCTTGCCGTCGGCGTCGTACATCAGCAGGCCTTGCGACATGTTGGCGAGCGCGGCGTCGAAGCGGCGATGCTGCTCCTTGAGATCCTGCTCGGCGCGCCGCTGTTCGGTGATGTCCTCGTAGATCGAGACCCAGCCGCCCGAAGCCAGCGGCCGGTGCGAGATAAGGATGATGCGGCCGTCCGACAGGACTTCTTCGTAGGCCGAAGGTTTCGCCTGGTCGATATAGGGCTTGCGGATGGCGTAGAGCTCATCGGCGCTTTGCGAGGCGACGCCGAGGTCGACGCTATGGCGCAGGATGTCGATGAAGCGGATGCCTGGCCGCATCACCTTGGCATCGAGGTGGAAGATGTCGATGTAGTTGCGGTTGCAGATGATCATGCGTTCATCGGCGTCGAACATGCATAGGCCATGCGACATGTTTTCGACAGCGGCTGAAAAGCGTTCGTTCTGCTCGCGCAGCTCATCTTGCATGCGGCGAGAGTGTTCCACGCCTCCGGCCGCCCGTTCCGGGACGACCGAACCATCCTTGACATCCACGACGGGCATGAGGCGCCCCTGCGGTGCTTGATCGAACACCACACTGTTGACGCTTCCGGTTAATTTAGCGTTTTCTACCCTAGCGCGGATGTCGCAACGTGATGTCTTGACGTCTCGATCGCCGAAAACCGCTTCAGGAAGGCATTCTGCGCCGAGGTCACCGAGCGTGGCGCGAAGTCGAAGCGCTCCGCGGAAAAACCGCGCGGGCGGCCGAAGAACTCCGTCGCCTCGGCGCTCGAAAAGCCGGCGAGCAGCGTTGCCTCGAAATAGGCGGCGATCTGGTCGGCGCGCTTGATCTCCTTGCGCAGGACGGCGGCCGGTTCGGGAGGCAGCGAGAAACGCAGATGGATGGCGCGCTGCAGGCGCAATTCGCAATCCTTGTAGCTGCCGCCCATCACCGACTTGAATGGCGAGATCATGTCGCCGATGACATATTCGGGGGCGTCGTGCAGCAGCGCCGCCAACTGGTCGTCGGCCGAAGCCTGGGGCACCAGTTCGTTGAACAGCGCCTCGACCAGCAGCGAATGCTGGGCGACGGAAAAGGCGTGCTCGCCGCGGGTCTGGCCATTCCAGCGGGCAACGCGGGCAAGCCCATGCGCAATGTCCGAGATCTCGATGTCGAGCGGCGAGGGGTCGAGCAGGTCGAGCCTGCGGCCTGACAGCATGCGCTGCCAGGCGCGTGGTGGCGCGCCGGCGCGGTCCGCCGCCATCAGGTTTCCTCCGTGCCGGCGGCATCCTGCGGGAAACTGAATTTGGCCCAGGCAGGAATGGTGAGCGTCACCGGAGCATCGGCCGCCAGAATCGGTTGGCCAACGTCCAACGCCGCCTTGACCCTGTCTATGCGGGCAATGGCGAGCCCTGATGTGCCGGCACTTGAGCCGAGCGTGCCGACCGACCGCCCCTCGACAGTCAGTTCGGTGCCGACGGGGGGCAAGGGAAGCCCGGCCTCGACAATCAGCACGCGCCGCCTGGCCGTGCCCCGATGCTGCATGCGCGAGACCACCTCCTGGCCGACATAGCAGCCCTTCTTGAAGCCGACACCGCCCATCTCGTCGAGCAGCACGTCATGCGGGAACGCATCGCCGAGTGCATAGTCGGGTCCGCTCTCGGCAATGCCGTGGGCGATGCGAAAGGCCTGCCACGCGGCGATGTCGCCGGTATCCGCGGTGCCGGCATAGAAGCGCGTGACGCCTTCGTCGCCAAAGCGCCTGTCGGCGACCGCGGTTGAATCACTTTCTGAGGCGATTGATTCCTTTCCCCACGCGACGGTGACAAGCGTTTGTTCCGACTTGGCAATCTCGACCTTGGCGCGAAGCTTGTAGAGCATCAGCCGGCGAATGAAATCGTCTGAAACGTCGGCACGGCATTCGATGCGGAAGGCGTTTTCGCCGGCCCGCGAGATCAGGAAGTCGAACAGGATCTTGCCTTGCGGCGTCAACAGCGCGCCCGGCTTGGCCTCACCATTGCCAAGCGCATCGAGATCCGTGGTCAGGATGTTTTGCAGAAAGTGTTCGGCATCCGGGCCGGAGACGATGATGAGCGCGCGGTCTTTCAGCAGGGCAAAGGGCATGGGGCGGATAAAAGCCTGATCTTGCAAAACGGTTGGCCATTACGTAAGCCGCTGACACTCCCCCCGCAAGAGAGCATCACCATGACCTACGACCTCATCCTGACAGGCGGCACAGTGGTCAATCATGACGGCGAGGGGCTGCGCGACGTCGGCGTGACGGGCGGGCGCATCGCCGCGATCGGCAATCTGCGCCAGGCCTCGGCTGGCGAGACGATCGACTGCCGGGGCCTGCATATCCTGCCGGGCGTCGTCGACAGCCAGGTGCATTTCCGCGAGCCGGGACTGGAGCACAAGGAAGACCTGGAAACGGGTTCGCGCGCGGCGGTGCTGGGCGGTGTCACCGCCGTGTTCGAAATGCCCAACACCAACCCGCTGACCACCAGCGAGGCAACGCTTGCCGACAAGGTCCGGCGCGGCAGCGGCCGCATGCATTGCGATTTTGCTTTCTGGGTTGGCGGTACCCGCGACAACGCCAGGGACGTCGGCGACCTCGAACGTTTGCCGGGGGCCGCTGGAATAAAGGTCTTCATGGGCTCGTCCACCGGCGACCTGCTGGTCGAGGACGATGAAGGTGTCGCCTCGATCCTGCGAAACACCCGCCGCCGCGCTGCTTTTCATTCGGAGGACGAGTTCCGCCTGCGCGAGCGCCTGGACGAGCGCATCGAGGGCGACCCGTCATCGCATCCGGTCTGGCGTGACGAGATCGCCGCCTTGCGCTGCACCGAAAGGCTGGTCCGCATCGCGCGCGACGTCCGCGCCCGCATCCACGTCCTGCACATCTCGACCGCCGAGGAAATACTGTTCCTCGAACAGCACAAGGATGTCGCGACCTGCGAGGCGACACCGCACCATCTGACGCTGAGCGCCGACGACTATGCGCGCCTCGGCACGCTGATCCAGATGAACCCGCCGGTGCGCGACAAGCGCCACCGCGACGGCGTCTGGCATGGCATTGCGCAGGGCATTGTCGACGTGCTCGGCTCCGACCACGCGCCGCACACATTGGCCGAGAAGGCAAAATCCTATCCGGCTTCACCCTCGGGCATGACCGGCGTGCAGACGCTGGTGCCGATCATGCTCGACCACATCAATGCCGGCCGGCTGACCCTGCAGCGCTTTGTCGATCTCTCCAGTCATGGCCCGCAGCGCATCTTCGGCATGGCCCGGAAAGGCCGCATCGCCGCCGGCTACGACGCCGACTTCACCATTGTCGACATGAAGCGGCGCGAGACCATCGCCAATGCGCAGGCCGGCTCGAAAGCCGGCTGGACACCCTATGACGGCAAGCAGGTGACCGGCTGGCCGGTCGGCACCGTCATCCGCGGTCAGCGCGTCATGTGGGAAGGCGAAATCGCCACGCCGGGCCAGGGCAGGGCGGTGGAGTTCTCCGAGGCGCTGCCTGGTTAGGCAACCAGTGGCTGTGCGTCACGTCTTTGATTTTTAAGCGTTCCACACTATGTTCAAGGCATTATGCAGGCACATAGCGCGCCTATGATTGACCCCGCCGAGTTTCCAGAGCTGCAAGCGCTCTTGTGGAATCGCGATGCCGCGCGACTGATCCCGGCCAACGAAGCATTTGCGTTGTACGAGCGCAATTGGCGCTTTGTCGATCAGACACGGCTTACGACGCGCGAGAAATTGCTTATCCAGAATCTCGCCAGCGAATTCGGTCACGGTATCCTTCTGACTGCCGGCTGAATTGTCCTCCTGTGCTGGTTTTCGCCTCGCATTTGCAACCTCAAAACCGGACATTTCGCGAGCGGAAGCCATGAAGGAATTCAGAAAGCCGGAACACAGGATTATCGCTGAAGCCCTCGCGCTTATGGACCGCGATTTCCTGACCGCAGCCCAATGCTGGTTCGGTGGCGGGACGGCGATTGTGTTGAAATTGGGCGAGTATAGGCGGTCGTTGGACGTCGATTTTCTGTGCGCGGACGTCGACGGCTATCGCCAATTGCGAATGTCAGCAGTCGAACGCGGTGTAAGGGCATTCTTTCCTGAACCAGTCGAAGCTGTACGGGATTTTCGGATTGATCAGTATGGCCTGAGGACCGTGGTAAAGTTGAGGAGGCAATTGATCAAGTTTGAAATCGTTCGTGAAGCCCGCATCCCATTGCAAGGTCGTTTCGACGACGATCTAAATGTACCTTCTTTGACCCCCTCGGACATGTTCGCCGAGAAGTTATTGGCGAATGCCGATCGATGCCAAGACCGTGCTGTCGGCTATCGCGATGCTATTGATCTGGGGATGTTGATCAGCGCCTACCGGGAGATCCCGAGCGACGCTGTAGCCAAGGCCCAGGCTGCATATGGACAGGATATCCAGCGCAAGGTTGTTTGGGTGGTTAACAAGCTTCGGGATGCGGAAGAGTTGAATTACGCAGCCGAGATCCTACTGATGGAGGCTGACATGGCTTGCGGCGCCATTTCGGCTCTTCGAAATGAGAGCATTCGCATTTGGCCTGATGCTGACATCAGCGAAGAACCTGCCAGCCCGCTCAAATAGCAACATCGTCTGCGATGCTTGCATCCTGACGCAACCAGGCAGGCGATGGCTTCAATCGCCGGCGACGAAGAAGGTCCATTGTCCGGCGGGTGTGATGCCGACGCGATAGAAGATGTAGGCGCCGAACTGTTTCATGTCGTCGAAATCGCCGGCCGTGACGATCTTGAACAGCTCGACCCGCTGCTTGGCGTCGAGTTTGTCGAGCGGCAGCGCGAAGAAATACGGCCAGACATAGAGTTCCTGTGGCGTGCCCGCATCGACACGGACGTAGCCGGCGGAGAGCACCTCCTCCAGAATAGCCAGGATCTCCTGGCCGTCAGGGTCGCCCGACAGCGCTTTGAGGAAGGCGATGGCGTCGCCATCGATATCGGCAAGCGACAGTTGGGTCATGCTGTCGCCCTTGCCGATCAAGGGCCTGAGCTTCTCGATGTCGCCGCTCTTGCAGGCTTCGATGATCAGGTCATGCATGCGCCGCACCGGCTCGGGCAGCTTGCCGAGGTCGTAGACGACTTCCGGCAGGGGCGCCTCGGGATCGACACGCGGCCTGTTGCTGCCGCCATCCGACGG
Source organism: Mesorhizobium sp. M8A.F.Ca.ET.161.01.1.1 (assembly GCF_004792105.1). NCBI lineage: Bacteria > Pseudomonadati > Pseudomonadota > Alphaproteobacteria > Hyphomicrobiales > Phyllobacteriaceae > Mesorhizobium > Mesorhizobium sp. M8A.F.Ca.ET.161.01.1.1. The sequence goes on from NZ_SRTD01000004.1 coordinate 235,055, forward strand.
AGTGTCAGGCTCCGCGGCGTCGGGAGCGGCCGGTTGGCTGCTCGAAGGCGATGTTCCCACCGGGTCAGGCATCGGAACTGTGCTTCCGGGCGTTGAACTATCGCCATCCGTCGACGGTGTGACCGGCGAGGGGAGTTCTTCGTTTTTGATCTCGCTCAGTGCATAGGCAGGGCTGCTGGCCAGGCACGTCGCCAAGGCAATCGCGCCACAGCAAGCAGCGAGGCGGATGTAGAGGACAAGGCCCTTCGGCCTGCCTGACATCGGAAAATTCACTGCCCGTATCTCCCTGCTCCGGGCATGGTGCCCGATCGGCATCCAATCGTCAAAGAACCTGATATCGGTTCAGTGCCGCAGCCGCTCGGGTTCGAAGGCGCCAGCAATCACTTTTTCACGCATACGGTCCAGCAGGGCAAGGGCCGAGGTCTCGCCATTGGCGCGCAGCATTTCGCCGAATGCCGTTTCGAGTGCCGCCTCGGCAATGATCTCGGGCTCGATGCCGGCCGAAAGGCCTTCCGCCCAGGCTTCGCTGTGGCTCTCAACCGCCGTCAGGCGCTTCTCTTCCCTGACCAGCGCGTCGATGTCGTTGGCAGCATGTTCCATAAGCGATGTCCACCCTTTCAAGCGGCAACCCATCAGTGTGGATCAGGCTTGATCTGTTCCATTCATAGGCAGCTCCAAGTAAGTATCTGTAAATACGACATTTTTTAGATCGTCTGTTACAGGGGCCGACTGTGTTTGGCGAAGCTGCGTTTCAACCCGGATCAAACTTAGCCGATTAGGCCGGCCTGCGGGGCGAAAACCTTCAGTTTGAGTTAATTCCGCATTCGCGTGGTAACGTTTGATTAACGCTGTTGCAGAAGTGCAACATCAGGATTGCACCAAGACTTAGACAGGCACAAGCCGGATATGGCGATCATCGGTCGCGACGGGCCTGATATCTGTTGATGGATGCTCAGTTGCCATAACGCGAGGCGATGTCGCGCGACAGCGTCTCACCTTCCTTCATATAACGGCTGATGGCTTCAGTGGCCGAAGCGGTGCACTGGGTGTAGGTGCCGCCGAAGGAACGATAGCCGCGGTTGAAGCTGGCGATGAAGCGGGCGCGGCGTTCCGGGTCAGGGTTTTCCGAATCGAGCAGTTTTTCCATCTCGTCCCGCCACTGGTCGCCTTTCTCCCCGCACAGATTGCGCAGGAAATGCAGTGACCCCAGAACTTCCGCCAGCCGCATCAGCCCCGGCTCGAACGGCGACTCGGCACTGAAGGCAGGCCGCGCCGGGACAGCCGCGCTGACAGCAAGGCAAATGGCGAGGAGTATTGACGGACGGTTCATAAATCTTCTCTGCCCGACGGCTTAGGCCGTTATCGTCTGTCGAACGGCTTAAGCCGTCATGGCTGGCGAGACAACATAAGCCTTGTGACGAAACAATTTGTCTCCTGCAAGGCGATTTTCAGTGACGGCTCAGTGGGTCTGAAGGGGACCGAGGAGTTCCTCTGCGACCGCGAATACCGAGCCGACAAGCGGCAGCAGGGTCATCTCCTTGAGTGTATAGAAGGCGGCTGTCTCGGCGTCGTCGCTGGCCACGGCCTCGCCACCGGCATAGGCGCCGCCGAATACCGTGAGCAGATAGTCGACTGGGTGGCTGTCGTCCCTGCCGTCGATGTGGATTTCCCGAAGCGGCCGCAAGCCGGTGGCGCGCAAGCCGGTCTCTTCCATCAGTTCACGCCGTGCCGCATCCTCCAGCGTCTCGTCGCCTTCGACCTTGCCGCCGGGAAAGGCGTAGAGCCCTTGCGAAGGCGGCCTTGCCCGTTTCACGAGGAGTATGCTGTCCCCCCGCACGACGGCGACCGAGACGGCGGGAAGTGTCTTTCGTGCTTCGTTCATGATCAGGCTCATTCGCGGGCCGGTCTGTTGTGGACCGCCCGGTAAGAGGAAGCATTACCGGTTGCGCAACACCGGTTCCATAGCCACTTTCGGAGCCGAACCATTCGAAAGGCTCCATCATGTGCGGACGTTTTGCCTTGACCGCCACGCCGGACCGGACCGCCGCCTTCCTGGGCCTTGCCGAGCTCGAAGATTTCCCGGCCCGCTACAACATCGCGCCGACGCAGCCGGTCCTGATGGCGACTGCTGGCGTGCCGCGGGCTGCAGGCTCCAACCTGCCGGATCGGCAGCCGATGCTGGTGCGCTGGGGGCTCCTTCCTGCCTGGGTCAAGGACACCAGGGAGTTTCCGCTGCTGTTCAACGCGCGCTCGGAAGGCGCAGTCGAAAAGGCCTCGTTCAAGGCCGCCATGCGCCATCGCCGTGCGCTGGTGCCGGCATCCGGCTTTTACGAGTGGCGGCAGACCGGAGGCAGGAAGGGGCAACCCTATTGGATCCGGCCGCGGCATGGCGGATTGGTCGCCTTTGCCGGCCTGATCGAAACCTATGCCGAGCCGGGCGGCTCGGAGATGGACACCGGCGCCATCCTGACCGTCAACGCCAACGCCGACATCGCCCATATCCATGACCGCATGCCGGTGGTGATCGATGTCTCCGACTTTGCCCGCTGGCTGGATTGCCGGACGCGCGAACCGCGCGATGTCGCCCATCTGCTGCGGCCGGCACAGCCCGATTTCTTCGAGGCGATCCCTGTCTCCGGCCTTGTCAACAAGGTCGCCAACACCGGACCGGAGATTCAAGAGAGGGGCGAGGTTGGGCCGGAACCCGAGAAAGTCAGGCGCCAGAAACCCGGCGCGGACGACAGTCAGATGACGCTGTTCTAGCGAAGCCAGTCGGGGTCTTTATGTTCAGGGCGCTTGTTCGCGCCCTCGGTGTCGGCCGGGGCGCCGCTTCAGGCGGCGCGGGGCGATACGATCTTCTGCGCCGGCTTCTTCTTCTTGGCGGTGTGAAGAAGGGCGGCGACGATGGCTGCCGGACCGATCGCACGATAGTGGTTGGCCAGCGCCGGTTGCTTGGCGCGATTGGCTTCCTGCTTGCTTCGAGGCATGTTTCTCTTCCCAGATAACGTTTTCGTGTATGCGACTTGGTCGCCGAATCCGACCAAATCGTGACGCTTGCTGATCTAGCCGGCGAATGTTTCATGACTGTGCCGACATGTTTAATAAAATGTTTCATTGGCTGATTCCGTGTAATCGGGCGATGCGTTTGCCAGCCCTCGCGATGTTTTTCCCGGGATCAGCGACTTGACGGCAACACTGGTCGGGGCGATAAAGCCGCCCATGAAAACGTCTTTCGCCATTTGTGGCATTTGCATTATTGGCTAGCCTCGCGCTGGTCCGGACGTTTTCGCCTCATCTTCCCCAGATTGGACAAACGCCCCGGCCAGCAGGCTGGAGTCTGATTTGCGCCTCGGCGCGGGGCTGGCTCCATCCAGACAAGAAGTTCTGAAACCGGGAAGGCTTGGAATGTCTGACGCATCGCAGGGCCTGCGCCTCTACAACACGCTGACGCGCGCGAAAGAGGACTTCGTGCCGATCGATCCGCGAAATGTGCGCATGTATGTCTGCGGCCCGACCGTCTACGACTTCGCCCATATCGGCAACGCCAGGCCGGTCATCGTCTTCGACGTGCTGTTCCGTCTGCTGCGCCATCTCTATGGCGAGACGCACGTCACCTATGTGCGCAACATCACCGACGTCGACGACAAGATCAACGCGCGCGCGTTGCGCGATTTCGGCGGCGAGATATCAGCCGGCACACTGTCGCTCAACGAAGCGATCCGGCGGGTTACCGAAAAAACCGCCGACCAGTTCCACAGGGACGTCGCCACGCTTGGCTGCCTGGAGCCGACGGTCGAGCCGCGCGCCACCGAATTCGTCGAGCCCCGCGCCGACGGCAAGGCGGACATGATCACCTTGATTCAAAGCCTGATCGGACGCGGCCATGCCTATGTCGCGGCGGGCGAAGTTCTGTTCGATACGGCGTCGATGCCGGACTATGGGCAATTGTCGAAACGCAATCTCGACGAGCAGCAGGCCGGCGCCCGCATCGCCGTCGACGCCCACAAGAAAAACCCCGGCGATTTCGTGCTGTGGAAACTGTCTTCGGCCGAAGAGCCGGGCTGGCAAAGTCCGTGGGGCAGGGGCCGGCCCGGCTGGCATATCGAATGCTCGGCCATGTCGGCTGCCTATCTCGGCGAGGTCTTCGACATCCATGGCGGCGGCCTCGATCTGATCTTCCCGCACCATGAGAACGAGATCGCCCAGTCGCGCTGCGCCCACGGCACGTCGGTCATGGCCAATGTGTGGATGCACAACGGCTTCCTGCAGGTCGAGGGCCAGAAGATGTCGAAGAGCCTCGGTAATTTCTACTCGATCCACGAATTGCTGGAGACCGACACTTTTGGTGGTCGCAAATGGCCGGGCGACGTGCTGCGGCTGGCGATGCTGATGACGCATTATCGCGAACCGATCGACTTTTCCGTGCGCAAGCTGGAGGAGGCGGAAAACACGCTGCGCAAATGGAAACGAGCGGCGGATCTGGCGCCGGCCGCGGGAAGTCGGTTGCCGGTGGAGGTGGTGGAGGCGCTGTCGGATGACCTCGCGACCTACGCGGCCTTCCAGCAACTGACCCAGCTTGCAGGCGAGGCGACCGAATTCAGCGGCGTTGGCGAAAATGGCGCTGCGGCTTCCTTGAAAACCTCGCTCGCATTCCTCGGTTTCGACGTCGGCGCGGCTAAGGTCGACGAGGTCGCGATCGCTCAGGCCATCGCCAGGCGCCTGCAGTTCATCGCCGCGAAGAACTGGGCCGAGGCCGACCGCATCCGCGATGAACTGCTGGCCAAGGGAGTGCAGCTGAAGGACGGCAAGGACCCGGTCACCGGCGAGCGCATGACGACGTGGGAGATCAAGCGGTGAGAGTGGTTGCTGTTATGGCCGGAGTGGAGAGGTTGGCGGGCCGTAGAGAGCTGATCTCGACAGTCCAATGTGCCGGCAGCCCGCCAAGGCTGCTGCGCTTCTGGAACGACGACGTGATCCGCGATATCGACAATGTCTGCCAGCACATCGTCATTGAGGCCGGCCTGGCCAATGCCGAAATGCCGGCGAGCGAACCGGCAATGGAGGAGCTCGTTCCATGATCGACCATCTCGGCATCACCGTGTCTGATTTCGACAATTCAAAAGCCTTCTACGACAAGGCGATGGCGCCGCTCGGTGCCTCGCTGCTTTACATGGTGCCGCAGGAATACACCGGTGGCGCCAAGGTCGGCGGTTATGGCCGCGACCGGCCAGTGTTCTGGCTGAGCGCGGCCAGCGAAAAGCCCCGAGATCACCAGCACGTCGCCTTCACCGCGCGCAGCCGCGCCGAGGTCGACGCCTTCCATGCCGCCGCCCTTGCAGCCGGCGGCAAGGACAATGGCGGACCGGGCCTGCGCCCGCACTATCACCCCAACTACTACGGCGCCTTCGTCTTCGATCCCGACGGCAACAATGTCGAGGCGGTCTGCCATGATCCGGAGTGAGCCCATGGATCGGAGTGAAAGTCGATGAGCCTCGACAACCGGCCGGTCTATACGGGCGGCTGCCAGTGCGGCGCGGTGCGCTTTCGCGTCGAAGGCGCGCTTGGTGACGCCTCGGTCTGCCACTGCCGCATGTGCCAGAAGGCGAGCGGCAATTTCTACCTGCCGCTCGTCTCGGTGCGCGGCGCCAAGGTCGATTGGACGCGCGGCGAGCCCAAGCGGTTCCGGTCCTCCAATGCGGCCTGGCGTGGCTTCTGCGCCGAATGCGGCACGCCGCTGACCTTCGAGGCGCCCGACGGCATGGCGCTGGCGATCGCCGCCTTCGACGATCCGGCTGGTATCGCGCCGACCATCCAATGGGGCACGGAGGCGAAACTGCCCTACGTGGATTCCATTCCGCGATTGCCGGGCGAGGACACGATGGCGGATATGGGCTCGGCCCCCTATCTCGCCGAGCTCATCTCCTATCAGCATCCCGACCACGACACCGACCAATGGCCGCCGGAGGAAAGACCATGACCGAGACAGTCCGAACCGGCGGCTGCCAATGCGGCGCCGTGCGCTTCCGCATCAAGGGCGCGCTGGGACGCCCATCCATCTGCCATTGCCGGATGTGCCAGAAACAGTTCGGTTCCTTCTTCGGCGCGCTGGTGACGGTGCCCAAGGATGGTGTCGAATGGACCCGTGAGGAGCCCAGCTATTTCCAGTCGTCGGTCAACATCGATCGCGGCTTCTGCGCCCGGTGCGGCACGCCGCTGACCTACCGGCAGCCCGGCGGGCTCGAGATCGCCATCGGCGCCTTCGACGACCGCTCCGATCTGGCGCCGCGGATCCAGGTCAACTATGCGGCACGGCTGCCTTGGGTGGAGACGATCTTCGAGCAACCCGTCCACCAGGATCCAGACTATTACGCGCGACAGGAGCAGATCATCTCCTTCCAACATCCCGATCACGAAACGGCCAATTGGCCGCAACAGGGCCTGAAACTATGAGCTTGCGCACCCTCTATCCGGAAATCGAACCGTTCGACTCGGGCATGCTCGACGTCGGTAATGGCCATCAGGTCTATTGGGAGCGGTCGGGCACCAAGGGCGCCAAGCCGGCGGTGTTCCTGCATGGCGGGCCGGGCGGCACCATTTCGCCAAAACACCGGCGGCTGTTCGACCCCAAGCTTTACGATGTCATCCTGTTCGATCAGCGCGGCTGCGGCAAGTCGACGCCGAATGCCTCGCTGGAGGCCAACACGACCTGGCATCTCGTTGCCGACATCGAACGCCTGCGCGAAATGGCCGGCTTCGATAGATGGCTCGTGTTCGGCGGTTCCTGGGGCTCGACACTGGCGCTCGCCTACGCCGAGACACACCCTGATCGCGTCAGCGAACTGGTGGTGCGCGGCATCTATACGCTGACCCGCGCTGAGCTTGAATGGTATTATCAGTTCGGCGTCTCAGAGATGTTCCCCGACAAGTGGGAACGTTTCCTGGCGCCGATTCCCGAGGTCGAGCGCGGCGACATGATGGGCGCCTACCGCAAGCGGCTGGTCGGCTCCGACCGCAAGATGCGGATCGAGGCCGCCCGTGCCTGGAGCCTATGGGAAGGCGAGACGATCACCCTGCTGCCGGAGCCCGAAACCAGCGGTCCCTTTGGCGAGGACGACTACGCCGTCGCCTTTGCCCGCATCGAGAACCACTATTTCGTCCACGCCGGGTGGCTGGAGGAGGGGCAGTTGCTGCGCGATGCCGGAAAGCTCAAGGACATTCCGGGCACCATCGTCCATGGCCGCTACGACATGCCGTGCCCGGCGCGCTACGCCTGGGCGCTGCACAAGGCCTGGCCCAAGGCGGACTTTCATCTGATCGAGGGCGCTGGCCATGCCTATTCGGAGCCGGGCATCCTCGATCAGCTGATCCGCGCGACGGACAAATATGCAGGTAAATGACAGTGCCTGACTGCGCTCTGCGACGACTTTTCGAGCTATGGCCATGACAAAACAACGCCTCTATCTCTTCGACACCACACTGCGCGATGGCCAGCAGACGCCGGGCATCGACTTTTCGGTCGAGGACAAGATCGCGATTGCCAAACTGCTCGACGAGTTCGGCTTCGACTATGTCGAAGGTGGTTATCCCGGCGCCAACCCGACCGATACCGCCTTCTTTCAGCAAAAGCGCACGGCACGCGCCAAATTCGTCGCTTTCGGCATGACCAAGCGGGCTGGGGTCTCTGCCTCCAACGATCCGGGACTGGCGGCACTCGTCCAGTCGAAATCGGACGCCATCTGCTTCGTCGCCAAGAGCTGGGACTACCATGTTCGCGTGGCGCTCGGTTGCACCAACGAGGAGAACCTCGAGAGCATAAAGGTGTCCGTCGAGGCATCAGTCGCTTCGGACAAGGAAGCAATGGTCGATTGCGAGCATTTCTTCGACGGCTTCAAGGCCAACCCGGACTATGCGCTTGCCTGCGCGAAGACAGCTTATGATGTCGGCGCGCGCTGGGTGGTGCTTTGCGACACCAATGGCGGCACGCAGCCCTCGGAAGTGCGGGCAATCGTTGAAAAGGTCATCGCGGCGGGCATCCCGGGCGAGCATCTCGGCATCCACTCCCATGACGACACCGGCCAGGCGGTGGCCAATTCCCTTGCTGCCGTCGAAGCCGGCGTGCGTCAGATCCAGGGCACGCTGAACGGCATTGGCGAGCGCTGCGGCAACGCCAATCTGATCTCCATCGTGCCGACGCTGGCGCTGAAGCCGGCTTTCGCCGACCGCTTCGAGACTGGAATTTCAGCCGAATCGCTGACCGGCATCTCAAGGCTGTCCCGCGCCTTCGACGAATTGTTGAACCGGGCCCCGGAAGCGCAGGCCCCCTATGTCGGCTCGTCCGCCTTTGCCACCAAGGCCGGCATTCATGCTTCCGCGCTTGCCAAGGAGCCAGCGACTTATGAGCACGTGCCGCCGGAATCCGTGGGCAACCGTCGCCGCGTCATGGTCTCTGACCAGGGCGGCAAGGCCAATTTCCTCGCCGAGTTGAAGCGGCGCGGCATCGATGTGCCGAAGGACGATCACCGGCTCGACGCCCTGATATCCGTGGTAAAGGAGCGTGAGGCGTCGGGCTATGCCTATGAGGGTGCCGACGCCTCCTTCGAACTCCTGGCGCGCAAGATGCTGCATGGCCTGCCCGAGTTCTTCCACGTCACCTCGTTCCGCTGCATGATCGAGCGCCGCTTCGATGCCAACGGACAGTTGAAGACGGTATCGGAAGCGGTGGTCAAGGTGCTGGTCGAGGGCGAGGAGAAGATGTCGGTGGCCGAGGGCCATGGCCCGGTCAACGCGCTCGACATCGCGCTCCGCAAGGATCTCGGCAGATACCAGAACGAGATCGCCGATCTCGAACTCGCCGACTTCAAGGTGCGTATCCTCAATGGCGGCACCGAGGCCATCACCCGCGTGCTCATCGAATCGCATGACGGCACCGGCGCCCGCTGGTGGACGGTCGGTGTCTCCGAAAACATTATTGACGCATCGTTCCAGGCGCTGATGGATTCAATCATCTACAAGCTGATGAAGAACCGCGAGATGGCGGGGCTGGTGGCTGCGGAGTAAGTTGAACCATCAGCGAAAGTCCATTGATCCATCAGAACTTTGCGATGGTCTTGCCAAGGTTACTGGGCCATAGCGTTGGGCCATGGCCGCTGAAGCAATTGCCTCCGATACAGATTCAAAAGCCCGCCGCGGCTTCTTGCTGGCGCTGGGCGCTTATCTCTTGTGGGGGTTGCTGCCCTTCTACATGAAGGCGGTGGCGCATCTGCCGCTTGCCGAGGTCATTGCACATCGCATCGTCTGGTCGGTGCCGATTGCCGCGGCGGTCCTGGTCTGGGCCGGCCGCACGGCCGATTTCAAGGCGGCGATCCGCTCGCCCCGTACCATCGCCATGGCGGCGCTGACGGCGGCGTTGATTTCGGTCAACTGGGGCATTTACGTCTGGGCGATCGCCGTCGACCGCACCGTCGAGACAGCCCTCGGCTATTACATCAACCCGCTGGTCAACGTCGTGGTCGGCGCGCTGCTGCTTGGCGAACGGCTCGACCGGCTGCAGATCGCGGCGGTGGCGCTTGCCGCGGTTGCCGTCGCCGTACTGACGATCGATGGCGGCAAGCTGCCCTGGGTGTCGCTGGCGTTGGCGTTTTCCTTCGCCGCCTACGGCTTCTTCCGCAAGACGCTGCCGATCGGCCCCAGCCAGGGTTTCCTGCTCGAAGTGCTTTTGCTGTCGGTGCCGGCGCTGGGCTACATCGTCTTCCTGATCGCCACCAGACAGGACCATTTCGTCTCCGGCAATGGCACCGACACCGCGCTGCTCATCGGCTGCGGGCCGGTGACCGCCGTGCCGCTGCTGCTGTTCGCCTTCGGCGCCAAGCTGCTGCGCCTCTCGACCATCGGCATCATGCAGTACATAGCGCCGACCATGGTGTTTCTGATTGCCGTGCTGATCTTCGACGAGCCGTTCGGTACAACGCAGGCTATCGCCTTTGCCCTGATCTGGGCGGCGCTTGCGATCTATTCCTGGTCCATGCTGGCGACGGCGCGCCGGGCTACATCTGTCCGAGCCGCCTGACGAAAAGATAGGTCGCGCCCGCGATCAGCAGCGATACGGCGGTGACCACCCAGAAGCCCAATGGGGTGTTGACCAGCGGCAGGCCGCCGACATTCATGCCAAACAGGCCCGAGATGATGGTCATCGGCAACAGCACCGCCGTCATCACCGAGAGCACATAGAGCAGCCGGTTCGACTGCGTCGTCAGCTTGGCCATCAGCTCGTCCTGCAGCAACCGCGTGCGCGCCTGCAACTGCTCGCCGTCATAGTGCAGCGTCTGGGCGCGGTGCGAAAGCCGCGCTGCCATGTCGTTGATCGAATCCGGCAGGTCGTTGCGGTGCGAATGGTCGAGGTGGCGAAACAGATTTGTCAGCGTCGCCATCTGCCGGTGGATGACCACCAGGTGCCGGCGCGCATCGACCAGCGCCTGCCGCTCATTGTGCCATGCGTCGCAGACGATACGGTCCTCGATGCCGTCGAGACTGTCGCTGAGTGATGCCAGTTCCGCCGCCATGCCGTCGAACGACTGCCCGACGACAGCCTCGATCAGCTCGGCCGGCGAGCGGAACTTGCGCGATCCGTTCTCGATCGCCTTGCGGATGTTGTCGACCGATTGCAGCGGTTGCTTGCGGGCGCCGACCAGCATCGTATCGTTGAGCGCGAAGCGGAAATGACCAAGCCCGCCGGCTTCCGCCGAATAGTCATGGCGCAGGTCCGGCAGATCGCCGTAGAGCCAGTCATCCTCGAGGTCGATATGGCAGCCATGACTGGCGCCCAGGAAGGCTTCGCGCACCGGCGCCGGCAAGGCCTTATCGGCGCCGATCTCGTGGCGGGCGCGCATGTCGGAAAGCTGGTAGCTGCGCCATGTCCAGTGCGCGGCGGCGGCATCCCTGGTGCGCGCGCCCTCGGCGGTAAAGTGGTAGATGAAGAACAGCCCGTGCTCATCGGGCAGGTAAGGCGACAGGTCGGTGCCTTCGGCGGGGAGGGCGATATTCATGGCGGCTTCGCCGGTCTCTGATGCGGTCGGGGTCGCGGGGGCGGCCGGGTCCGATTTCTAGCATGGCATCCCCGATTTAGTGTGACTGTTTCGTGACGGCGCCTTCCTACAGGACGCTGGTGATCCCGCCATCCACCAGCAGTGTCTGTCCGCTCACGAAACTGGCGGCGTCGGAAGCCAGGAACACGGCGGCTCCAGCAAGTTCCTGCACCTCGCCCCAGCGCCGCATCGGCGTGCGGCCCGTCAGCCAGCCGGAGAATTTCTCGTCGGCGACCAGCGCGGCGTTGAGCTCGGTCCTGAAATAGCCCGGCGCGATGGCGTTGACGCGCACGCCGTGCTGGCCCCATTCGCCGGCCATCGACTTGGTCAGCATGGTGATGGCTCCCTTGCTCGCCGCGTAAGGCGCGATCGAAGGGCGCGCGAGCACGCTCTGCACCGAGGAGACGTTGATGATCGCTCCCCTTTGGCGAGCGATCATGCCCTTTACGACGGCCCGGCTCACCTTGAACACGCCGTCCAGGTTGGTGGCCATCAGCGCGTCCCAGTCGGAGTCGCTAAAGCTTTCCAGCGGCGCCCGGCGCTGGATGCCCGCATTGTTGACCAGGATGTCGATCGGTCCGGTGCCCGTTTCCGCCGCCGCGACCGCCTTATCGACCGACTGTGTGTCGGTCACGTCGATGACCGCTTCCGCGATCGAATGGCCCGCGGCGCGCAGCCTGTCTGCGGCCACTTTCAGATCGCCGGCCTTACGGCCGCCGATCGTGACGCGAGCGCCGGCGCTCGCAAGCGCCTCCGCGAAGGCCAGGCCCAGCCCGCGGCTGGCGCCGGTGATGAAGGCATGCTTGCCTTCGAGGCCGAACAGGCGGCCGAGATAGTCAGTCGAATGCAATTTGCACCTTCATCGATCGCGAACTGTCGGCCGCCAGCGCGAAGGCCCGTCTGGCCTCGGCAAGCGGCAGCACCAGCGTGCCGCGTGGCTTGATGACATGCAAGGCGCTTTGTCGCCTTGGCGCCCGGCTGGCGGCCGCGGTTGTCGCGGCCGTCAGCCTCAGCGCTTCGGCCCAAATCCCGGATAGGGGTTGAGCGGCACGATCGCGGCAATATCCATCATGCCGGCCTTGACCAGCGGCAGAGTGGCGAGATGGCCGCGCACATCGGCGTCGCTGCCGGCTTCGAACATCATGCCGCTGCCGGGAATGTCGCCGCGATTCCAGATCTGGCGCACCGCGCCTTCCGCATAGAGGGTGCGGCGCTGTTCGGCCTCGTCAGGCAGAACGGGTGCGAAATCCGCGTCGGTGAACTTTTCCGTGTTGCGGGTAAGAAGGGCAAGGAACTGCATTTCGATCTCCTGTTGTCAGTGGTTGATGGCAGGAGATATCGCGCCGCATGGTCAGACTGTCCAAGACTGATTAGGCTAAAGTTGAGACCTGAGAGGACTTGGGTTTCGAGGAGCAAAAATGTTCGACCTGCGCCAGATCAGATATTTCGTCACCGTCGCCGAAACCGGCAATGTCGGTAGAGCCGCTGAATTGCTGCATATCTCGCAATCGCCGCTCAGCCGGCAGATCATGCAGCTGGAGCAACAGCTTGGCGTCGCCCTGTTCGAGCGGGCAAAGCAGCGCGTTCATCTCAATGCCGAGGGCCGCGCCTTCCTGACCGAGGCCCGTGCCTTGTTGTCGAATGCGAGCCGGTTGGAGGAGCTTGGCCGCAACCTGGCCAGCGGTTCCACCGGGCGCCTTGCCATCGGCTATGTCGAGGGTGCGGTTCATGCCGGGCTTGTCGCCGGCATGCTGCGCCAGTTCCGCCGCGACCGGCCGGATTTTCACCTGCAGCTGAGAAGCCTGCGCTCGGCGGCGCAGATGGAGGGGCTTCGGCAGCGCTCGCTCGATCTTGGTCTGGTGTATTCTCCCGCGGCTGCCGACGATCCCGATATCGCCAGCACGCCGCTGCGCCACGAGCCGCTGGTGCTGGCCATTCCCGAAGACGATCCGCTGGCCGATGTGGCTGATATCCAGCCGCACCATCTCGACGGCCGCGTCTGGATCACCGTGGTGCGCCAGCCCGACGACACCAATCGTGGCCAGTTCCTCGCCGCTTGCGCCGAGGCTGGCTTCGTACCCGATATCGCTTATGAAACGGCCGACCCGCTGACCTCGCTCGGCCTTGTCAGCGCTGGCCTTGGTCTCGCCACCGTGCAGGCAAGCCTGCGCACTGCCGCGCCCCCCTCGATCCTGTTCCGCGACATGCCGTGGTTCGGGCGCATGGTTTCCATTCATCTCGCCTGGCGACGGCAGGACCGGCGCGCGGTTATCGCCGATCTGCGGGAGGCTGCTCGGAGGGAGGGGAGTAGGGAGTAGGGGAAAAGCGTGCGCTCGGGCAATGCAAACGTACTGCCCCCTAGCTCTACATCTTGTCGATCACCGACTGGACGCCTTCCGTCGGCGCGTCGACCGACGACCCGGCCACCATGATGGCGGCGACGATGGCCTCGGGGTCGTTGACGACCAGCGGCTTCACACGCTGAGCGGTGTGAATGAAGCCTTCCCCAGCCATGTGATCAAGCAACGCCGTCATCGGGTCCCAGAATCCGTTGACATTGCCGAAGACGATCGGCTTGCGGTGATGGCCGAGCTGCGCCCAGGTCATGATCTCGACGATTTCCTCGACTGTGCCGATGCCGCCGGGCAGCGCCACAAAGGCGTCGGATTTCTCGAACATCTTATGTTTGCGCTCGTGCATGTTGTCGGTGATCAACAACTCGTCGAGCCGGTCAAGCGCGGTTTCGGTGGCTTCCCTGTTGATGAGGAAGCGCGGAATGATGCCGGTCACCTTGCCGCCGGCCTTGAGCGCGCCTTCGGCGACAGCGCCCATGATGCCTTTGGTGCCGCCGCCATAGACCAGCCGCAGCCCTGCCTTGGCAATCGAGCGTCCAAGCAGATGGCCGGCCTTGACATAGATTTCATCGCGGCCCGGAGACGAGCCGCAATAGACGCAGACGGATCGAATCGTGTTCATACGGATGATTGGTGATTGGGTCTGGAAGCCTGGTCAAGCCCAAAGGCTGACAAGGGCGGGCTTTTTCTTGTCGGCTTTGGCAAAACACGCTAGACCGGCGTTAGGTGGCTAAGGGGTAGGGAAATATGGCAATTAATCCATTGAAGGCGTTCCTGTTCGCGGCGGGTGGGACCGTCGCGGCGGCGGGAACCGCCTATGTATCGGGCGCGCTCGACCCGTATCTTCATCCCGCGCCGCCGGCGCAAGTGGCGGCCTTGACGCCGCCCGCGGCGCCGAAACCCGCCGACCCCGGCACGGAAGGGCGGCTGCCGGCTCCGGCGGTGCCGGCCGCTCCGGCCGCGGCACCCCAGGCGACAGCCCCGGCAGCACCCGCAACCGATGCGGCGGCGCCTGCGGCGCCCGCGACGGCGGGTCCGATCGCGCCGACTTTCGACGTCGTGCGCGTCGAGAGCAACGGCTCGATCGTCGTTGCCGGCAAGGCGGCGCCCAACTCGAAGGTCGAAATCCTCAACGGCTCAACGGTGATCGGCTCGACGGTGGCTGGTCCCGATGGCGCCTTTGTCATCGTGCTCGACGATCCGCTGAAGCCCGGCGACTATACGATCGCGCTGCGTTCGACCGTCGGCACGGTCGTGACCGCCTCGGCGCAGACTGCCGTGGTCTCGGTGCCCGCGAATGCGGCTGGCCAGGTGCTGGCCATGGTCGAGGAGCCGGGCAAGCCGGCCGAACTGTTGACGGTTCCGACACCCGAGACAAAGCCGGCGCCGGCAACCGGCGACCAGGCTGCTGAAGCGCCCGCGACGGTCGCTCCAGCGCCCGCCGCGCCGGCGCCGACCGCGCCAGCCGTGGTTGAGGCACAACCCGCTCCGGCGGCACCGGCCGCGCCCGCTGTGGCTGAACCCAAGATCGTCGTCGAGGCGGTCGAAATCGACGGCAACAAGATTTTTGTCGCCGGCCTCGCCGATCCGGGCCGCAAGGTGCGCGCCTATGCCAACGACATTCTGCTCGGCGACGCACAGACGTCGCCGGACGGCCATTTTCTGGTCGAGGCGACGCGCGACATTCCGGTCGGCAGCTATACCATCCATGTCGACGGCCTCGATGCCGACGGCGTGAAGGTGGTGGCTCGCGCCGCCGTACCCTTCGAGCGCGAGCCGGGCGAGGCGGTCGCCGCCGTTGCCCCAGCCGGGACCAAGCCGGCCGAGACCAAGCCGGCAGAGACCAAGCCCGCTACGCCTGCTGCCGCGGAGGCACCAGCCGCTGCGGCGCCTGCTGTTGCCGCTGCTGCTCCGGCGGAGTCCGCACCAACCGCAGAGGCCCCGGCACCGGCCGTTGTCGCGGCAGCCACGCCGCCAAGCGACGTGCCCGAAGTCGTGTCGCCCAAGCTCGAACATGCCGACGGCGCGGTCGTCATTCGGCGCAACGATACGCTGTGGCGGATTTCAAGGCGCGTCTATGGTCACGGCGTGCGCTACTCCACCATATACCTCGCCAACCAGGACCAGATCAGGAATCCGAACCGCATCTGGCCGGGGCAGGTATTCAAAGTCCCGGAAAAGTCGAAGGAAGGTGAAGCCGCCGACCTCAAGGCGATGGGCGAGCAGGCGACCACTGCACCGGCGAAGACGCAATAGCGAGAGATCGGCAATTCCGGCGATCTACCCATCGGCCTAGCTTGCCCTGTCATCGCTCATCGTCTATCGCCGATGAACGATGACAGAATACATCCCCGTATCAGACCACGCCGCCTCGGCGGCGCCTGGCTGCATGCCGGACAGCCGCCTTGTCGCGGCGCGGTTCGCAGCGCTTTCGCATCCGGCCCGGATCGAGATACTGAGGCATCTGTCCGCCAGCAATTCCTGCTGCTGCCGTGAGGTTGTCGACCATTTCGATCTGGCGCAGTCGACCATCTCCCAGCATCTGAAAATATTGGTCGAGGCCGGCCTTGTCCGCTTCGAGCCCGATCGTCAACGATCGCGCTATGCCGTCGATCGCGCGGCACTTGCCGACGTATCGGCGTCGCTCGGCGCGCTCATCAATTCCTGCTGCTCCGGCCGCTGATCCTCTCACCCAAAAGGCAAGAAAAGTGGCCGAAAAAACCGTCTCCGCCGACACCTCGACACTCACGACATTGCGTAACCTCTGGCCCTATATGTGGCCTGCCGATCGCGCCGACCTAAGGGCACGGGTGACCTGGGCGACGCTGCTGCTGGTCGTGGCCAAGGTGACGCTGGTCGCCGGTCCCTATTTCTTCAAATGGGCAACCGATGCGCTGGCGGGAGGCTTCAAATCGCCCCCGCCGCTGCCGTCGTTCATGCTTGCCCCGGTGATGCTGGTCATTGCCTATAATGTGCTGAGGCTCGTCCAGCTCGGCTTCAACCAGCTGCGCGACGCTCTCTTTGCCCGGGTCGGCCAGCATGCGGTGCGTCAGCTTGCCTTCCGCACCTTCGTGCACATGCATCAGCTGTCGCTGCGTTTTCACCTGGAGCGCCGCACCGGCGGCCTGTCGCGCATCATCGAGCGGGGCACCAAGGGCATCGAGACGATCGTGCGCTTCATCATGCTGAACACGGCGCCGACGATCCTCGAATTCGCGCTGACCGCCGGCATATTCGGTTTCACCTATGGCTGGAAATACGTGGCCGTGGTGGCGATCACCGTCTGCCTCTACGTCTGGTTCACGGTCAAGGCGAGCGACTGGCGCATCTCGATCCGCCGCGACATGAACGACAGCGACACCGACGCCAACACCAAGGCGATCGACTCGCTGCTCAATTTCGAGACGGTCAAGTATTTCACCAATGAGCGCATGGAGGCCGAGCGCTTCGACCGCTCGATGGCGCGTTACGAGATCGCCGCCACCAAGACCTGGACCTCGCTCGGCTGGCTGAACTTCGGCCAGGGCTTCATCTTCGGCGTCGGCACGGTCGTCGTCATGTGCATGTCGGCGCTGGAGGTGCAGGCCGGCACCCAGAGCGTCGGCGATTTCGTTTTCATCAATGCCATGCTGGTGCAGCTTTCCGTGCCGCTCAACTTCATCGGCTTCATCTATCGCGAGATCCGGCAAGGGTTGACCGACATCGAGCACATGTTCGATCTGCTCGACGTGCCGCAGGAGATCGTCGACAAGCCCAACGCCAAGCCGCTGGCCGTGAGCGCCGGCAAGGTCGAGTTCCGCGACGTCCACTTCTCCTACGATCCGAACCGCAAGATCCTGAAGGGCGTCTCCTTCGAGGTGCCGGCCGGCAAGACCGTTGCCATTGTCGGGCCGTCGGGGGCGGGCAAGTCGACCATCTCGCGGCTGCTGTTCCGCTTCTACGACGTGCAGGGTGGCCAGGTGCTGATCGATGGCCAGGATGTGAGGGATGTGACGCAGGACAGCCTGCGCGCGGTGCTCGGCATGGTGCCGCAGGACACGGTGCTGTTCAACGACACCATCGCCTACAACATCCGCTACGGCCGTGTCAGCGCCGGCGAGGAGGAGGTGCGCAAGGCCGCCGAACTCGCCCAGATCGGACCGTTCATCGAGAAGCTGCCGGACGGCTACAAGTCGATGGTCGGCGAGCGCGGGCTGAAACTTTCCGGTGGCGAGAAGCAACGCGTGGCGATCGCGCGCACCATCCTGAAGGCGCCGCCCATCCTGATGCTCGACGAAGCCACTTCGGCGCTCGACAGCCACACCGAACAGGAGATCCAGGCCGCGCTCGACCTGGTCAGCAAAGGCCGCACCACCATCGTCATCGCCCACCGCCTGTCGACGGTGATTTCGGCCGACGAGATCATCGTGCTCAAGGATGGCCAGATCGCCGAGCGCGGCACCCATGTCGAGCTGATGCGAAAGCACGGCCTCTACGCCTCGATGTGGGACCGCCAGCGCGAGGCGACCGAGGCCGAGGAGCGGCTGCGCATTGCCCGCGAAAGCGACGAACTGGGTGTCGTCGTGCGCAGGCGCACGTCGGAAGTGTCGTAGTCGGTGGAGTGCCAATCTCCCCCCTTGTGGGGGAGATGCCCGGCAAGGCAGAGGGGGGCTGTCCCGCGGTCATCTCCGGTTTCTTTCGGAGCAGGCGCCGCTGTCTGGGCCTTTCCACAAATCAATCGAGAATCCTGCTTGACCTCAACTTAAGTTGAGATTGTAGACCGTCGCTCGAGAGCCGCGAAACAGCATCCTCGAGGACGAGACAAATGGATATGAGCGTTACGAATCAGAACGTTAACGGCAGCAGCGTGTTCAGGGTCGACAAGTTCGTCGTACCCGCCGCCGCGCGCGAGGAGATCCTTAGCAAGGTCAGGACGACACACGAATTGCTGCGCCAGCAGCAGGGTTTCGTGCAGGATTTCCTGCTAGAGCAATTTTCGGGGCCAGGTGAATTCAATCTGGTGACGATCGTCGAATGGGAAAGCCAGGCGGCCGTCGACAAGGTCGTGCCGATCGTCAAGGCGGCGCAAGAACGCGTTGCCTTCAACCCGCAGGAGACGCTCGCCCGGCTCGGCGTCAGGGCCGACATCGCCAACTATCAGCGGGTTCCTGGGCTCTAGCCCGGCCAGCCGACACCGGGTGCCGGCGCTTTAATGCCGAGCACTTGGCCGGTGCGGGCATCGCTGACCATGTGCTCGAAGCCGCGCCATTCGGCGGCGGTGATGAACAGCGTTTTCCTGTCCGCACCGCCCAGCATGCAGGCAAAGCAGCCGCGATCGGCGGTGACGGTCTGCAAGACGTCGCCGCCTTCGCGCACCCGCACGCAGTGTTTGTTGGGCACGTCGGCGTACCAGGCCGCCCCTTCGGCATCGAGGCAGATGCCATCGGGATATCCGTCTAGCGCGGCCCAGACGCGCCGATTGGACATAGTGCCGTCGGCGGCGATGTCGAAACCGGTGAGCCGGCTGGCATGGGATTCGGCGATGATCAGCGTCTTGTTGTCGGGCGTCACCGCCATGCCATTGGCGAAGGCGATGCTGTCAGCCACTTGGCCGATCGTGCCCTCCGGCGTGATCAGCACGATGGTGCCGGGGCCGAAATGCTCGCCGGCAGCCGGCGCCGGCCCGCCGCCATTGACATAGATGTTGCCGCGTCCATCGACGACGATCTCGTTCCATGGGCTTTTGGAGAGGGCTCGCAGATCGGCATGGGTGACGAGCGAGCCATCGGCTTCCTGCCGCAACAGCAGGCCTTCGCGGCCCGCGATCACCAGCAGCCGGCCATCCGGCAGCCAGTCGATGGAGTAGGGCAGCACGGCCGGGATGGTGAGCATGACCTCGCTCTTGCCGCCTTCGTCCACAGCGATGATCTCGCCGGTGCCCCAGTTGCAGACCCACAGGCGTCCGTCATGCCAGCGCGGCGATTCGCCGAAGGCGAGACCGGTGGCAATGAGACGCTGGGGAAGCGGGTGAAGAGCGTGGTTCTGCATAGCGAGGAACTCCTTGTTGGACGACGGCTTGCAAGACGGCGTCGTCTCATCAAGGACGGGCGGGGGATGGGTGTCCCGACTTCAGCGTCAGCATTTTCGTTGGCCGGAACGCTGCCCCTCACTTTGAGGTCCCGATAGCTCAGGTTTGAATTCCTATATCCCATTGTGCTGCCGATATTGTTTCGTCACAATAACCCGTGGGAAGTTTTTCCTAGCACTTAGGGATTTTTGAATGTTTGGCTTTTTCTCCAGAATATCCAAGAGAATCGCCCAGGCTTCGTCTGGTGTCCAGTCTCCAGCAGCGAGGCATGCATCGAGACCCCGGTTCTTGTTGCCGGTGATCGTGCCCCGGTCGATCGTAGATGAGGCGAATGAAGAACCTTTCGAAGTCGTCTTCGCTGTTGAGAAGTTCATCCACAGCATGGTTTCCGAGGGGCTTTACCGTAAATGGGAGATTAACCCGAAGGCGATGCAGGTCTCCCATGCTGATTTGTATTCGGCGGAGGTAAAGAACGGTGGCCATAGTCAATTCATCCATAATGCCGGCGAGGAGTTCGACGCTAGGTTGCAAACGCCCGCGCGGCTCTGACGGCCATTGGCGCAAAAGGGCAATTGGCGGCTCTCGAAAAGATGTCCACCTGGGTCGCCGATCACCCTGACGAGGCCGAAGAACAGACTGGCTTCGAGGGCGGCCGCGACGATTTTCTCGATACACTTGACCATGCGTTCTACGACGCCGACGAAGCTTCACCAATGATCGAGCTGTTGGCGCGCTGGATCGTGTCCTGGCCTGACCTGCGAGTTGTCGAAGACGAGACCTTCGATGAGGCCATACTTCAGTTGGCAATGGCCAATCCTCGTCGTGAACCTCGGCTCCTCCATCAATCGATCGCCGAGCTGGTCGGTCAGATGATCAGCGCTCGGAACGTGGGAGTCAGTCTCGCTTGCGCCAATGCAACGCCGCCGGAGGTCAGATTGTTGCTGGGCATGGCCAGGATGCTGGATGTCGATGGCGAGAAGCAATTGGTTTTTCAACTCCGGACCAATTCGAATGAGCCTCGCCTGTGCGTTGCAACGGGCAGCCACGCAGCATTTTATGAGTGCATACCTCCAGAGGCACCAGCGATTATTCGCCCCGGTGAAAACCTATTCACAGCCGGCGCGCCGCGCGTTGGCCGCAGGCTCGGGTACGCGGACGGGCAAATGGTAGCAAAAGTGATTGAGCTAGCGGAGGAGTATCATGCGCCGGTTGCCGTCGATCTTCTGTTGCGAAAGATTGGGGTCGATCCGACCAAGGCTATCGTTTCGGCGAATTCGGTCGTTCAGCGTGCGGAGGGGCCGGTTGTGAATTGGGTGGTGATGGCTGGTGGTCACGCTTTTCTCTTCCAGTCGTACCCGGATCGTGGCGTGCTGCTCCGCGGCGACCACGAAGAAAGTCTTGCGGAGGTTCATCGAAATGAGCTTCAGGAGTATTTTGACCTCACCGCCGCAGCTGGCGAATAAATTGTTCGTGGTGGATCCGAGCAGGCCCTTCAGCTGCCATTGCTTACTCGAGAAGAACACTTCATCGGCGTGGCGGCGCTGAGCGATGCCACTTGCCGGTGCCGCTCTGCTCGACGACCAGCACGGGTCGCCATCGCGGCGAAAGCTGGCGACAAACTCGCGCCGCCGATTGTCGCGTTGCGGGCAGGGGGTGTTTCCGCTATTGAGGCCGGACCTGAAACAGGGACCGCCCCCAGCCCATGAGCCTTGTCGACACGGTCAAGAACGCGTTCGTACCGATCCATCGCGAAGGCTATCCCTTCATCGCGGCCTTTGGCGCGGCGACGCTGTTCCTCGGCTATTTCTCCTCGATCCTGTTCTGGGTCGGCCTGATCCTGACCGCCTGGTGCGTCTATTTCTTCCGCGATCCCGAGCGCGTCACGCCTGTCGACGATCGCCTGGTGGTAAGCCCCGCCGACGGCATCATTTCGGCGGTGGGGCCTGCCGTGCCACCGCGCGAGCTTGGCCTCGGCAATGTCGAGATGACCCGCATCTCCGTGTTCATGAACGTCTTTTCCTGCCACGTGAACCGCTCTCCGGTGCGCGGCCGCATCGCCAAGATCGAGCATCGCCCTGGAAAGTTCCTCAATGCCGAACTGGATAAAGCGAGCACCGAAAACGAGCGCAATGGGCTGGTCATCGAGAGCCCCAACGGTACGGTGGCGGCAGTCCAGATCGCCGGCCTGGTGGCGCGCCGCATTGTCTGCTGGACCGAGGCCGGCGCTTCGATCGGCACCGGCGAGCGTTTCGGCCTGATCCGTTTCGGCTCGCGTGTCGACGTGTTCCTGCCTTTGACCGCCACGCCGCGCGTTGCCGTCGGCCAGACGGCCGTCGGCGGCGAAACGGTGCTGGCCGAATTCGGCGGCATCGCCGGCACGCCCCTCGTACGGATTTCCTGACCGGTGGGCACGCAGTATAAAAAATTCGAGGCCCATGCCAGCGGCGGTCCCCGCATCCGCGAGATCCCGATGCGCATGGTGCTGCCCAACCTCGTCACCGTGCTTGCCATCTGCGCCGGCCTGTCCGGCATCCGCTTTGCCTTCGAAAACCGCTTTGAAACCGCCGTTGTCATGGTGCTGCTTGCCGCCTTCCTCGACGGCATCGACGGTCGCCTGGCACGAATGCTGAAAGCCACCTCCAAATTCGGCGCGCAGATGGATTCGTTGGCCGACATCGTCAATTTCGGTGTCGCGCCAGCGCTGGTGCTTTATGCCTTCCTGCTCGACCGTGCCGGCTCGCCGGGCTGGATCGCGGCACTTTTGTTCGCGATCGCCTGTGGTTTGCGGTTGGCGCGCTTCAACGTGCTCGACGACGAGAAGGCCGAGCGCCCGATATGGCAGAGTGAATATTTCGTCGGTGTGCCGGCGCCTGCTGGCGCCGTGCTGGTGATGCTGCCGCTCTATCTCTATTTCCTGCGCCTTGGGGCGGAGCCCAGCCGGCCGGCCGCCTTCGTCGCCACCGGCTTCACCATCCTGGTCGCCTTCCTGCTGGTCAGCCGGTTGCCGGTCTATTCCGGCAAGAGCGTCAAGATCCCTGGCGACAGGGTGCTGCCGGTCATCCTCGCCGTCGTGCTCTATATCCTCCTGCTGATGACCTATCCCTGGTACACGCTGACGGCATCGGTCGCGGGCTATCTGATCTTCCTGCCGTTTTCCGTGCGTGCCTACTCCAAGCGCGCCAGGCTGGAAGGCGAGAAGGTGCCGCCTTCGGATATAGGTTAGGGTCGCAGACCACGGACCAACAAATCGGTCCAGGCGGACGCGAAGCGTTCGTCGCTGACCTCGATCGAGCGCTCGGCCCAGATCGCTTCGAAGACGCGGAACATGGCGACGCTGCCGACGATGACGGCGGAGACCGCGTCGCTGTCATGGGGACGCAGTTCGCCCTGGCGCTGGCGCTCCCGCAACCATTCGGCGACTGCGTGGTACGTGCTCTGCATGATCTCGCCACGCGCCGAGGCTTTCAATTCCGGAAAGGGCTCAAGATCGCGCCACAGGATTCTGAGCACGTCGCGATTCGCGCCGAGTTTTTCCAGCATGCTCTCCACGATCCGCCGCGCCCCCTGATCGACAGGAAGCACCTGTTCGCCAAGCTCGGCGCGTCCTTCCCGCGCCGTTCCAACAAACCGGTCGATTGCCGCGGCAAGCAGCGCCTCCTTTGAGGGAAAGTGCTTGTAGAGCGCACCCGAGCCACGCGACAGGCCGGCGGCTTCCTGAATTTCGGGAACGCTGGTCCGGTCATATCCGCGCTCGGCGAACAGGCGAATGGCTTCGCGTAAAATGCGCTCGCGTCCGGCGGATGGCGGCTTCATGGCTATTCCTGTCACTCGATCCTGGTGGTGGAGATTCGGCGCCCGACAGTACCATTCTCGCGCGAAATCGTAGGATCGCTCACGGCGCGCATCCACCCTGCTCGGAAAGCCATGCCTTCCATGTTCTTTCTCCCAGCCGTTCGCTGGTTTCGACCAGGCCCAAGGCAAGGCTTATCTTTCGACTCACCGGAAACGGCAGAATGAGGCGCCGGAGCCCGAGCACATCCCGGTATTGTCGAGCGAATGTCGAGAACGGCATCACCTCGGGTCCGCCGATCTGCGGGCGGACACCGCGTTCCCCGTCGCTGACAGCCTGGGCCAGATATCTGGCGACATCGCGTGTATCGACAGGATTTGAGGGCGAAGTCGGCAGCAGCCAGACCGGCAGCCATCTCAGCCCGGCCAGCATCTGCGCCAGAAGGTAAAAGAATGGCGTCGCGCGGATGACCGACCACGAAAGTGGCGACTCTCGCACAAGCTGCTCGCCCGCCAGCTTCACGCGGCTATAGGGCAGGGTGCTGAAGTCGAGGCCAACGATCGACACGAAGATGAAATGCGAGACATTGGCGCGCTGCGATGCGGCAAGCAGCCGCCGCGTGCCTTCGACGTCGACATCCGACGGACTGGAGAAGAAATCGATCGGCCGCATACCGCGCCTGGCGATCGGTGACAACGTTGCGGCATGGATGACCGTATCGACGTCGCCAAGGGCTTCATCAATGCCTTCGCCCGTTGCGAGGTCGCCAAGCGCC
Organism: Mesorhizobium sp. M8A.F.Ca.ET.161.01.1.1; assembly: GCF_004792105.1. NCBI lineage: Bacteria > Pseudomonadati > Pseudomonadota > Alphaproteobacteria > Hyphomicrobiales > Phyllobacteriaceae > Mesorhizobium > Mesorhizobium sp. M8A.F.Ca.ET.161.01.1.1. The sequence continues at coordinate 259,122 of NZ_SRTD01000004.1, forward strand.
CATTCGACGGCGCGGTCCAGCCTCGCTTCCCTGGCCAGCAACCTGACAGTGTGTCCGGACGCGGTCAGTGCCGGCACGAGATCGTGTCCGAGATGCCCGGTGCCGCCGGTGACGAGGATCTTTGCCATGCTGGATCTCCTCGCCGTGCAAAGGAGGTGTCATGTCGCGCTGGCAGAAATATGCATGCTCAGCCTGCCTTACTCAGTGAGTGAATACTCTCTCACCTTAGATTTGTCCATCTGAATCGCTGCGGCAGGATGGCGCGGTCCTTGGTCATGCGAAGACGACAGCGGGCCTCGAAAGGGGGCGTTTATAAGAGTCTGGCGTAGGTGGCACTAAGCCGCCACGCCAAGCCCCAGCCGGTCGATCGCCAGCTTTCTGGTCGATACATAATCGGTCTTGCCCGAACCGAGCACCGGGATTTCCTCGACCTTGACGATGTCGTTGGGCACCATCAGTTCGGCCGCGCCGGCCTTTTTGCCGAACTGTCGCAACTCCTCGGCGCTTGCTTCGTCAGCGGTGGTGACCAGCACGATGCGCTCGCCCCGCCTCTTGTCCGGCACCGCCACCGCCGCATGGTGTTCTTCCGGCCAAAGCGACTGCACCAGCATCTCCACCGCGCCCAGCGACACCATCTCGCCGGCGATCTTGGCGAAGCGCTTGGCGCGGCCGCGAATGGTGATGAAGCCTTCGCGGTCAACGGCGACGATGTCGCCCGTGTCGTGCCAGCCGGTCAGCGGCTGCAGTTCGCCGGGGCGCTCCGCGGTCATGTAGCCCATCATCATGTTCGGCCCGTCGAGCCACAACTGGCCGGCATCATTGATGCCTTCGACCGGCTCCAGCTTCATGCGGATGGCCGGCAGCAACCGCCCGACCGTGCCGTCGCGGCCGTGGATCGCGGTGTTGACGGCAACCACGGGCGCTGCCTCGGTCAGCCCGAAGCCCTCGATGATCTCGGCCTGGAAGCGTTCACGATAGGTGCGGCGGGTGTCCGGCTTCACCGCCTCGGCGCCGGCAACGACGAAGCGCAGGCTGGAAAAATCCCCGTCCTTGGCAGTGCGCGCATAGTTGGCGAGAAACGTGTCGGTGCCGAACATGATGGTCGGTTTCACCTTGCGCGCGATCTCGGGGATGATCTTGTAGTGGAGAGGCGAGGGATAGAGGAACAGTTTTACCCCGGTGACCAGCGGCAGGATGGTGCCACCCGTCAGGCCGAAGGAATGGAACACCGGCAGCACGTTGAGCAGGATGTCCGCCGGCGAAATGGTGATCCGCGCCTCGGCCTGCATGGCATTGGCGAGAAGGTTCTTTTGCGACAGAACGACCGCCTTCGGCGTGCCTTCCGAACCCGAGGTGAAGAGGGTCACGCCCGGCCTGGCCGCGTCCTGCCGTTGCAGTGGCAGGCGCCACAGCAAGGCGGCGGCAAGCTTGTCCAGCGTGGTGACGCTGGTCCGCAAATCTTCCAGCCACAGCAGCCGGGCGCCGCCCGTTTCGGCCGCGGCGACGATATCGGCGAGATCGGCCTTCTCGACAAAGGCACGCGAAGAGACAACGGTGCGGATGACGGCCGTGCGGATCGCCGCGGTGACGCTTGCCGGCCCGGCCGTGTAGTTGATCATTGCCGCCACCCGGCCCGCCGAGAGAAGGCCGACGAGCGACAGCACGACGCCATTGGCGTTGGGCAGCATCACCCCCACCGCTTCGCCCGGCGCCGTCACCGCCTCGAAGCGCCTGCCCAGCACCCGTGCGCCGATGAACATCTTGCGGTAGCTCAAGGCCCCCGAGATGACATCTTCGATGATGGTGTGCGAGGCGCCGACGCGGTCGGCGGCGTCGCGCATGGCCAGGAACAGGCCGCGGTCGAGGTCGGTGCCGAAAAGCCGGGCCTCGGCGACACGGTCGAACAGCGCATTGGTGTTCGAGGCCTGGTCCGGGTTGCGCGCCACCAGTTCGGCGACCGTCATTGGCTCCAGGACACTGATCGCCAGCCGTGGAAACCAGTGACGCGGTGCCTTGTCCGCCGGCGTCAGCGAGACCGGCAGGCTGCGTGCACCGGCGACAAAGATCGGCACGATGCGGGCATCGGCCTGCATGGCGATGCGGGTGACGGCGCGAAACAGCCGAAACGTCTTGACGTCGGGCTCGACCGCATCGGGCAGATAGACGGCCAGCCGGCCCTTGCCCTTCAGCACGCGCACCAGCCGGCGGCTGACGAAGACATGTTCGGCGTTGAAAGCAATGGTGCGGCCGAGTTCGCGCCAGGGCTCGAGCCATGGCGAGCGCGCCGAGACCTCGTCGAGTATATGCAGCGTGTCGTCCGGCAGCAGCGAAAGCATCAGTGCCGGCTCGAAGCGCGACTGGTGCGAGATGACATAGATGACCGGCACCTGCGCCTTGCGGGCGACCCTGATGCGATTGTCGCTGATCCGGTAGGCGAGTTTGAACGGCACGTAGAGCAGCGCCTGCGTGAAACGCAGGTCGAGGCGGAATTTCTCCACCGCCCCGATCAGCAGCCATGCCACGACCAGGCCCGCAAGCAGCGCCAGTGTCAGGATCATGCCGCGTCTCTCCCAACGGTTCTGTCATCGCGGCTCTTGTGAGGCCGCTTCGAGAGCAGAGCCTAGCGGAAGTCGAGGCAAGGTCAATGCGGAAGGGGGCCGCCTCACGCCGCCTTCAGCCGCCCGCTGATGAAACGGAACTCCTGCGTCTTGCCGCCATAGCCATAGGCGGCTGCCGGAACCTCGTGCACGAAAGCATAGCTTTCCTGGTGCACGCCGCCCAGCAGGCGGCCAAAGGCGTCGAAGATCGCCTTGAGATAGGCTTCCAGTTCGAGCTTGGTGTTGGTGCCGTCGACCACCTTGATGTCGAGCCAGAACGTGTTGGTGCCGTGCTCGGCGAGCGACTTGCCGCCGGCGAACCAGTGCTGCGGATCGAGATAGGACACGGCCACCGCGGTGATTGTCGGATCCTTGCGCAGATGCGTGGCGGTGATCTCGGTTACTTCCCTGGCGATGCTGGCGGACAAGGTGGCATCTGGCTTGCCGGTGACGCTGACATTGATGATGGGCATTTTTCTTCTCCTTGGTTTCTAGCGGCGTCGGTCGCCGTTGGAGAGACCATGCCATCATCTTGGATTCAAAAAAATCGAATTGTTTTAAATCGAAGATTCGATAATATCGAATTGTGGAAACGCTCGATCCCGACCTGCTCAGAACCTTCCTTGCTTTCGTCGACAGCGGTTCGCTGGCGCAGGCAGCCGCCAATATCGGCCGCTCACCGTCGGCGGTGACGGCCCAGATGCAGCGTCTGGAAGAGATCGTCGGCGAACCGCTTCTGGCGCCACAGGGCAGGGGTCGTGGCCTGACGCCGGCAGGCGAGGACCTCGTCGGCCATGCCAGGCGCATCCTTGCCGTGCATCGCGAGGCGTGGCTGGCGCTGAAAGGCGCACGCGCTGCCGGGCGCGTCGCCATCGGTACGACACAGGATTTCGCCGATAGCGGCCTGCCGGACCTGCTGCGAGCCTTCGCTTCCAGCCATCCGCGCGTCAGGATCGAACTGCGGGTCGGTCGTTCCGCCGAACTGGCGCAGGCGCTGCAGGCCAGCAGCCTCGATCTGGCGATCGTCATGCGCCGGACCGCGGTGCCGGATGAGGTCGGCGTGCTGCGCGAGCCGATGATATGGCTGTGTTCGAGCAAGGGGCTGGCCTCGCGGCAGGAAGAATTGCCGTTGGCGCTACTTGATCCCTATTGCGGGTTCCGCGAAGCGGCACTCGCCGCGCTCGATGCCGCAGGCCGCCGCTATCGTATCGCCGCCGGCAGCGCCAGCCTTGCCGGACTGCGCACTGCGGTGAATGCCGGCGTGGCGCTGACCTTGCGAACCCCCCGCTTTGCCCATTCCGGCATTGTCGAAGCACCGCGCGAGCTTGGCCTGCCGCAGGTGCCGATGGCTGAGTTCGCGATCCGGCTGCGCGCCGGCGCCGATGCGTCCGCGGGCGATCTGGCGGCGCTGCTGGGTGACAACCTGGCTCTCTCCGGTTGATTTCCAAAAGGCCGCATTCCGTCACAGCCTTTTGGCAAAGAAAAAGCCGACCTTGCGGTCGGCTTGGGAGTGGGACGGGCCGAGGGGTTTGGGGGGACTTGGGGGTGGCCCGTCGCACCAATAATGTCTGAGCACGGCGATGGTTCCGTGACTTTGAAATTTTTTTTTAGGAAATATTTGATGCCGGGCGTTGCGAACGTGCCATCAGCCAGTCGCGGCCGGCGTGGGCAAAGACGGCACAGAGCACGATCGCGCCGCCGACCAAGCTCGCCACCGGGGGTATTTCGGCCAGGAACAGAAATGCAAACAGGATCGCGAACGGCACTTCCGCCGAGCCGAGCAGGCCGGATTCAGGCGCCGGGATAAGCCGCGAGCCTTCTGTCCACAGGATCGAAGCCAGCGCGAAGGATGCGCCGAACGTGGCGAGCAGAACCGCGTCCCTTGCCGAGACCGCCAGGGGATCGGTGACGAACCAGCCGAGTATGAACAACAGGAAGGCGGAGACCGCGCCGGCCCACACCGCCGGAGTGTCGCGGAACGCGCGCACCATGATCATGTAGAGCGCGCTGCCGGCCGTCATCAGCAGCGCCAGTCCGTCGCCGAACAGATTGCCGGTACCGAAACCCGACCACACCATGATGGCAACCCCGCACAGCGACACGGCCGCCGCCACCATGGTCTGCAGGCGGAACGGCTCGCGCACCAGCATCCAGGCCAGCACGGCGGCAATGAAGGGCGAGGTCGCGTAGATCACCGCGACATTGGCGACGAAAGTGAACTTGAACGCCGAAATGAAGGCGATGCTGGCCAGCGCGCCTTCCACCGCCAACAGCCAGCCGCGCCAGCCAAGCCGCAGCGGCTCGCGGTTGCCGGCACGGTGGCGGCGCCACAGCACGTAAAGGCTGATCAGGATCGCGCCGACAAAGCCGCGCCAGCAGGTGATCGTCAGCGGATCGGCATGGATCGACTTGGTCAGCACACCGGTCAGCCCGAATACAGCCGCCGAGGATGACACGAGGATGATGCCCAGCGTGCGCTCGGCGATAGTGTCGGTGGTGGCTGTCACATCAGTCATGCCGCGAGACTACGCCACTCCATCCTGACATCGTAGCGTCAGCAACATTGACCATCAGAGCCGCTTGCGAAAATGCTCGCCGCCGATGATCAGCAGGCCGGCGGCGACGATAAGGGCAGCACCCAGAAAAACCTCGCGGCGTGGCACGTCGCCCCAGATCGCGAAGCCGAGCGCGAACGCCCACATCAGGGAGGTGTATTCGAGGGGCGCCAGGATCGATGCCGGCGTCCGCTTCATGCCTTCGAAGAGAAGATATTGCGCCAGGCCGCCGAGTGCGCCGACGCTGGCAAGAAGCAGCAATTGTGTCGGGTCCGGCGTATGCCACCACAACAAAGCCGGCACCGCCGAAAACACCAGGAAGTTGAAATTGTTGAGGAGGAGCTGAATCATCGAGCGCTCGGCAAGGGCCGTCTTGCGCAGCAGCACGATGGCGATGCCCCACAGGAAGGCCGCCGTCAGCACCAGCAACACGGGTACCGAAAGGCCGAGATGGCCGGGATCGCAGGCGACAAAGACACCGGCAAAGCCGATCAGAACCGCCAGCCAGCGCAAAACAGGCACCTTTTCGCCGAGCAGGACCACCGAAAGCACGGTCACGATGATCGGGGCCGCGTAATAGACGGTGGTCAGTTCGGCGAGCTGCAGGCTGCGGGCGGCATTGTAATAGCAAAGCCAGGCGGCAAGCGTGAAGGCGCTGCGCACCAGCATTGGCAACACAATCGGCGAGCGCACGGTATCGGTAAACAGCCGCCGCCCGCCGATGGCCGCGCAGGCACCAAGAATTGTGATGCTGCGAAAGAACATGATCTGCCAGACGCTCATGCCGGCAACCAGCAGCTTGATCGAGGCATCCTGCGTCGAAAACAGCAAGTAGGCGGCGCCGGTCAAAAAGATGCCGGCGAGAACTCTTTCGCGTGTATCGAGAATGGCGATATCGGCCATAAGGCATGCGCCTGCTTGTGTGAGGGCGGCTCCGGCCCCTGTCGGCTCCGCTCTGCCAGCTATACGGGCGAAATCCGGCACGACGCTGCTCCAGCACCGCGCTTGCCTTTGGGGCAGGGGGCGGCGGCGCGAAATACAGCCTGTCCCGGATGCGGCTTCTGGCGCGGCCCGGCTGATTGGTTTAGCATCGTCGCATAAAGCCTGAGAAGGGCGGCGCGCGGAACGCCGGGGAACGGACAGCGAATTGGCGCTCAGCTCATGCCAGATGTAGCATGCGTAGGCGCGGCCTGACGGGCCGCCTCTGTCAGAGCGGATATTTCGGGGGAGAAGGCCGATGCGGAAACTGCAGTCGCAAGGCGTCCATCACATCACGCTGGTCGGTGCCGGCCGTCAGACCTCGATCGATTTCTGGGAAGGTGTGCTGGGCATGCCTTTCATCTTCGAGCAGCCCAACCTCGACAAGCCGACCGAAAGCCATCTGTATTTCGACCCGGGCGACGGCCGGCTGATCACCATCTTCACCGACGAGACCCGCACGGCCGTGAAGCGCCGCACCCCAACCGACCCGGGCTGCGTTCATCACATCGCCTTTTCGGTGTCGCGGGTCACCTTCCTGCAGGCGGTCGCCCGGCTCGACGAGCGCGCCATCAAGCACAGCGGCGTCAAGGATCGCGGCTTCATGGATTCGATCTATTTCGAGGACCCGCGCGGCCTGCTGATCGAGCTTGCCTCCTATCGTTTCGAGCCGCCTGCGGGCTTCACCCATGCCGACGTGCTGATGGAGGCGCACAGGCTTCGCGTCGCGCGTGGCGACTACAACATCGCCGAAGTGCATCTGGCTGACGCCATCCAGGCTCTGGTGGAACGCGCGCGCGCGACATTGTCGGCCGACCGGGCACCCAAAAATCCATATTGAGCGCTGAACAGGCAAGGGAGGAATATGTGGCAAAGGCAATGACGAAGAGCGCAAGCAAGCCGGTGGGCAAACCAGCGTCAAAACCGGCGGCAAAAGCCGCCGCCAAACCAGCGGCAAAAGCAGCCGCCAAACCAGCGGCCAAGACGGCGTCAAGGGCAGCCGCCGGCAAGACGGTGGCCAAGGCCAAGGCGAAACCGGCAAAGAAACCGGCGCTGACCATCAGCATGCTGAAGCCGAGCGTCAACAACATGACCGTTCGCGTCTTTGCCCGCGCCGCCGGGCTCGACCATGCGGAGACCGATGCGTGGGGGCTCACGCGCTCGCCGGAATACATGGCGCGCAATCCGGCCCATCTGACGCCGATGATCGAGGACAAGGGCCTGCCGCGCGGCGTGCTTTGGGAGAGCTGTGCCATCATGCAATATCTTTCCAACAAGCATGGGTTGGAGAAATTCTACCCCAAGGCGCCAGCCAAGCGGGCAATGATAGACAGCGCCATGTTCTATCTGATCGGCACGCTCTATCCCTATGTGGCGCGCGCCACCTATCCCGCGCTCGGCTTCCCGCAATATGCCGGCGAGGTCGGTCACAGCGACGCCCATCCGGACAGGAAATCGGAGGCACAGAAGGCGGCGGTCGCCGCCATTGCCGAACCGCTCGAGGTCTTCCATTCCTTCTTCCGCGACGGCAAGCCGTTCATCGGTGGCAAGAACCCGTCGATCGCCGACATCCGCCTGGCGGCGACCCTCGAATTCCTCGCCGTCATCGACTACGCCCTGCCCAAATGGGCGAAGGAATACATGGCGGCGATGGAGAAGAAGCTCGGCAAGGCCTATGCCGGCCCTGCCGGCGACGTGCGCGGCTACATCGCCCATGTGAGGTCGCAGGCCAAGGCGTGATTCCAAGCCGTCGATGGGGCGGTGAGCTGCGGAAGCAGCCACCGACTGATTTCACCGGTGGCGTCACGGTTCCCTGCCAGCTTGAAGTTGGCGGGGCTTGCGTTAGTCTGGGCGCGGATGCAGTCGAATTTTTCTCTCGACCGGCTTGAACGCTGGAGCGGTGGCGTGGCCGCCGCGGCCCTGGCGGCAACGCCCGAAGACTTGTCGGCCCGCTTCAGCGCGGCGGCAGGCGTGCTGCTTGGCTCGGATCGTGTCTATGTTGGCTTCTATCGTCGCGATATAACGTCCTTGACCATCGACGATGCCGGACCCGATCGCTGGAACCGCGACTATGATGCGCGCATCTATCGCCAGGATCCCTTCTTTCAGAGGTTCGCCAGCACCAGACAGGATTTCCTGCTGCCCTTGTCGGCTCTCAGCCACGGCGATTTCCAGCGCACGCCCTATTATCGCGAATTCTACGGGCCCTCCGGCAGCTTCGATGAAATAACGGGCGTCTTCAATCTCGACGGACTGACGGCCGGCTATGTGACCTTTCTGCGCCGCAACGGCGCACCGCGTTTTGGCGAGCATGATCTGGCCGTGGCCGGCGCGGCGAGCAGCGCGACGAAGCTCATTCTGCAAAGGCTGCTTCATTTGTGCCGCCTTCGGGACAAGGGGTCCGCACTCGAAGCCGCGGGGTCGCAACTGAGCGCCCGGGAAAGGCAGATCGCGCGGCTGCTGATCGAGGGCGGCAGCGCCAAGACGATTGCGCGAAACCTGTCGATTTCACCCGGCACCGTGCGCAACCACATCAAGCAGGTCTACCGCAAGCTCGGTGTGCACTCCCAGGTCGAGTTGCTGGCCGCCGGCTGGGAGGCTCCGCGCACCTGACGGTGTCGTTTTGCCAGCTTCACTGTCCCGTCACGACGCGTGTCCACATGCGGTTCTGCAGGCGCAGCAGCTTTGCGTCGTTGTTCTCGACCACGAATAGCTTGGCCTTTACGTCATCGGGTGGGAAAACGCCGGGATCCTTGGCGACGGCCTGATCCATCAGCGGCAGGGATTCCGGGATCGCATTGGCATAGGAAACATAGCTGGAATTGGCCGCCGCTATGTCGGGCCGCAAGTTGAAATCGATCCAGGCCCGGGCATTCTCCGGATGCGGCGCATCCTTCGGCACCGCCATCGTATCGAAGTTTATCAGCGTGCCTTCCCTGGGAATGGAATAGGCAATCTCAAGCTTCTTCGCGGATTCCGCCGCACGGGTCTTCGCCTGCAATATGTCGCCCGACCAGCCCAGCACGACACAGATGTCGCCATTCGCCAGGTCGTTGATGTATTTCGACGAGTGGAAGTAACGGATATAAGGCCGCACCTTGCCCATCAGTTCTTCAACCTTGGCGAGGTCGTCCGGACTGGTCGACCTGGGGTCGATATGGAGATAGTTCATGGCCATCGGAATGATCTCCGCCGGGGCATCGATCATGGCGACGCCGCAATCGGAGAATTTCTTGACGACGTCGACGTCGAAGACCATGGCGAACGAATCTGTCGGCGCGTCCGGCATCCGTTGCTTGATGGCAGCGACATTGTAGCCGATGCCGTCCGTGACGGCCATGTAAGGCACTGCGTGCAGGTTCTGCGGATCCGCGCCCGCGATCAGCGACAAGGCTTGCGGATCGATTTTCGAGTGGTTTGAAAGCTTCGATCCGTCGAGTGGCAGGAAAGCGCCCGCCTTCACCTGGTTCTTCAGAAACGGAAAGGCCGAGGGATACACCACGTCATACCCCGAGCCGCCGGTGAGCAGTTTCGTCTCAAGGACCTCGTTGCCGTCATAGACATCGTAGCGGACCTTGATACCTGTCTCCTTCTCGAACTTCTCAGCCGTGTCCGGCGCGATATAGTCGGACCAGTTGTAGACGTTGACGACCTTCTCGTCGTCCGCCCGGGCGCCGCCGAAGCAGATGCCGCAGGCAAGCGCGGCGCTCAGGATTGGGATGAGCAGGGAGCGCATGGGTGTCCTCCTTTCGCGGGTGCGGCCGATGCGGCGCACCGTTCCAATTTCACTTTCGGCACGCTTGCCGCTCAACGCCGCTGCGGCGCATAAACGGGTAAGGTGATACAGGCGACATTGCCGCCGCCGAGCAGAATTTCGCGGGAGTTCTCGATGCCCACGATCTTGTGGTCGGGGAACAGCGTGGCCAGCTGTTGCTTTGCCTTCCGGTCGAGATCGCAGCCGAACTCCGGCACGACCACGACGCTGTTGCCCGGATAATAGTTGATGTAACTCGCCGCGATCCGGTTGCCTGTTGGCCGCGCCCAGGTCGAATCGACCCGGTCCAAGCCCTCGCTTTCCTCGGCCGTCATTTCGATCGGAAGGGGATGGTGCAGCCGATGAACCTCCAGGCTGCGGCCACGCGCGTCACGGGCCGAACGCAGCACCTCTTCGGCTTCGCGCACGATCTCATATTGCGGGTCGCTCCGCTCGTCGGTCCAGCTCAGCGCCACGACGCCCGGACGAACGAAGCAACAGAGATCGTCGACATGACCATCCGTCTCGTCGAAAGCAAAGCCACGCGGCAGCCAGATGATGTCGTCGACGCCGAGATAGTCGCCAAGCCGGCTCTCCACCTCGGCTTTGCCGAGTTGGGCGTTGCGATTTCGATTGAGCAGGCATTGCTCGGTCGTCATCAGCGTTCCCTGGCCATCGCATTGCAGGCCGCCGCCCTCGGCGATCAGCGGCGCGCGGTAGCGGTCCATCCTCTCGATCTCGAGCACTTTTTGTGCGGCAAGGTCATCGAGATCCCAAGGCGAGTAGAGGCCGCCGTCAAACCCGCCATATGCGTTGAAGATCCAATCGACGCCGCGCACGCCGCCTTGGTCGTTGACGACGAAATTGGGGCCGCTGTCGCGCAGCCAGGAATCGTTGGTGGACATCTCCACTACGCGCACCTCGGCGGGCAAGCGCGCTCTGGCGTTCCGCCATTGGCGGCTGGATGCCGCCACGGTCACGGGTTCGCTTTGACCGATCGCGGCGGCGACGTCGGCGAACAGCTTCTGGGCGGGCTTGGCGCCCTGGCGCCAGGTGTCCGGCCGCTCCGGCCAGATCAGCCAGCAGCCTGATTTGGGTTCGAATTCGCCAGGAGCGCGAAACCCATCCTGTCTCGGTGTGGTCGAGAGCGTATGTGACATTGTGGGACTGCCGGAAAATGGAACGACGAAACTTTCCCGGATCAGAAGGTTTTGGGGCCTTGTTCGTCAATGTCCCATTTGGGATAGCTTGATCACTGCGCCAGTCCCCTGGCCTGCGTTCGGCTGGGGCCAGCACCATTGGCCCCGGGCCTAGGTTGCCCGAAATTGCGGGGTCTCTATTGTTTATTGCGTCGCCTGGTAAAGTTCCGAAGCGGCCTCTTTCAGCGCGTGTCGGCCGTCCGGCTTGAAATACATCATGTGTCCACCTTCAACGACGTCGAGGCGGATCGGCCTGGCGCCGGCGAGCGACGGAATCTGGCTGACCAGATAACGCGACGCCAGGTAGGGAGTGACGAGATCGGTGTAGCCGTTGACGATGACGACGCCCAGCGCGGGATTCAAGGAGCGTGCCCGCTGCAAATCGTCCACCACGCCAGCATAGCCTTGGCGCGAGGCGCTCGTCCCATAGTCCCAGTTGTGGCTGATATCGTCGTTCAGTAAGCGGTAGCTAACATCGGTGCGAAAGTTCAGCTCGTCGCGAGCGTAGCCGACAAAAGCCGAGGTCAGCGCCGGCACACTGCGGTCCAGCACCGGATCGGGACCGGCGATCCGGGCGCTCTGAGGCGCTATGTCCGCCGTCGCGATCATACCGTCATAGGGGCTGAGCACCTTGCCCGTGGCACGGCCAAACTCCCTTGCGAAGAGCGAGGTCGGGACGCGGGCGAAGTTGCGGTGAACGAGGTCGAGTGGCAGGCCGGTGATCTCCGCTACGCGATCGCTGGCCAGCCGCCCGCCTTGCTCCAGCCCACTGGCGAGCGCGGTGAGGTACTCGCCAAGTGCATAATGCTCGATATCGGCGAGCTTTTCCCGCAGTGCATCGCCGTTGAAACCTTCACTACGCAGGCGAACCGCGGCGAGGGAGGGTAGTTCGAGAGCCCAATGCAGCGGCTCGAATTCGTCGGGCTGCACCAGGGTGAATTCCAGCGCCGGCGAGATCAGCACGATGCCGCTTGGGCTGATGCCGATATCTTCCTGCAGCGTCCTGGCAAGCAGTGCCGCCCGGAACCCGCCATAGCTCTCACCGGCGAGGAACAGCGGGGATCCCATGCGGCTGTTTTGGGCAAGATAGAGCCGGATAAACGCACCGATGGAACTGGCGTCCTGCCTGACGCCCCAGAAGTCGTGCGTATCCTGGCCAGGCGCCTCGCGACTGTAGCCGGTTCCCACCGGATCAACGAAGACGAGGTCGGTCATGTCGAGCCAGCTGTCGGGATTGTCGATGAGCTTCTGCGGCGAGGGGAGGAATTCCCCGTCGGCTCCGGTCGCCACTATGCGCGGTCCGAGCGCGCCGAGATGCAGATAGGCTGAAGCGGCGCCCGGGCCGCCATTGAACGCGAAGGTGATTGGCCGCGGTGCTTCCGTCGCCGTGCCCTCACGCGGTTTCAGCGTATAGGCAACATAGAAAATCTCCGCCGTGACCTCGCCCTTGCCGGAGAGCAGCGGAAGCGTGCCGGCCTTTGCCTGGTACCGCAGACTGTGCCCGGCAATGGTGATCGAATGGTCGCTGATCTCGGGTGAGGGCAGCAGCGACAGCACACCGCCCTCGGGCGCTGGCCGCTCTGGCGTTTCAGCCAAGAGGGGCCGCGCGAAGCCGGCAAGCATGAAGAGGACAAGGGAGACGAGTTTCAGCTTGGAACGCATGAGGCCTCCGCGGGAACGACTCCCGCATAGGTATGGCCGAGGCGAATGAAGTCAAAGGGAATAGACGAAGGCGAGCCCACTGCTATCCCCTCGACACCGGTTCCTGACAGCTTGGATCGTAGCTCGGATTGGCTCACACCTCTCGCACGACCGTGCTATCAAGACAGAAAGCGTTCGAAAGGAACGAAAATGGACGCGACCGAACTCAAGGCCATGCAGGCGCCGCTGAAGCAGGCCTACCGTAACGACGCCGCGCAAGCACTGATCACGCTGAGAGCGAAGGGTTCGATCGACGAACAGTCGGTGGCCTGCAAGGTCGAGACGGGCAGGGCGATTGCCGTCGCTGGCCTTCATCCGGCAACAGGCGGCTCGGGGCTCGAGCTGTGCTCCGGCGACATGCTCCTCGAGGCGCTGGTGGCCTGCGCCGGGGTGACGCTGAAGGCTGTGGCGACGGCGCTCGAGTTCAAGCTCGGCGCCGCGACCGTTGAAGCCGAAGGCGACCTTGATTTTCGTGGCACACTCGGTGTCGCCAAGGATGCGCCGGTCGGTTTTCGCGCCATCCGGCTCAGTTTCGATCTCGACACGGACGAGCCGCAGGAGCGGATCGATTCGCTGCTGAAGCTGACCGAGCGCTATTGCGTGGTGTTCCAGACCATCAACCAGAAGCCGGAGCTGACGGTGAGCGCGCGGAGATGAATCACAAGGCCCGCGGCAGCGGGCCTAGAGCGGTTCAGAGTTTGATAGAATCTCTGACCCGCTCTAACTTCTTGTTTTTACGCAATTCCCAAGGGGAAGCGCTACGCGCTTCTTCCGGGAAAACCGCTGCACACTTTTCGTGGAATTGCTCTAGTGATACCTGACGCTTACTGAGCTGCCGGCTCTTCGGCGTCGCCTTCGTCGGTGAAGGGCGAGGCGCTCGGCACGCACTGCACGGACCAGCCCGCGGGTGTCGGCTGCTTCTGATACTCGGTGATGGCGGCGGCGCACTGTTCGCGTTTGTCGAAGGTGCTGGGCAGCACAACCATGCCGCCCTGTGGGCCGGCGATTACCAGATACCAGACCAATGCTGCGGTCGTAGCCATGGAGTTTTCCTTGTTCTGCCCCAGCAGGGCGCTTGGTGTGGGAGTCTTCCGATCCTAACAACTCCTCCGAAATGACGAAAGCATGACCGCCGCGCGCCCTTCTCCCTTAGATCACAGCCGCGTGATCATCCGGCGGATTTTCGGACTGGCCTGTTGCCGACGCCACGGTTCAGTCGGTCGCAAAACAATAGAACAGGCCGTCGCCACCTGTGCCTTTCAGCGCCTCCTGGCTGCAGCCGCCACGAGAGGCGTGCGAGGAATTCCATGACTTTGCCGCCGCCGAATCGTCGAGACCGGTGCGGTCGTGATGGCCCATCATGGCCGCCCCTTCGGCGCCGCTCATCGTCCAGTCGCCGCAGGTCTGGTCGGCGATCCGGGTGCCGTCAGGCTTGGATCCCGTCAGCATATCGTGCCGGTTGGGAGTATCGCCGCGACCGTTGACCGTCTCGCCCTTCTCATTCAGCGCGGTCTGCTTGGTGATGCCGTTGGCGTCGCTGTGCAGGGAGGCGACATTATCCGCGATCTTGGCGCCCTTGGCGTTGAACCAAGGCCCCTTGCCGATGCGGTCGCGCGCATCCTCGGCGCTGGTCGAGAGATAAGCGTGCCAGCTCTTGCCGGTGACGCCGGCGGCTTCGGCAAGCGATGCGCAATGGGCGTCCGCGCCCTTCAGGCCACCGAGATCGGCGCCCTTGCCGGAGCCGACACTGGTGACGAAGAAGCTCATTTTGGTATCTTGGGAAACAGCCACACCGACTGTAGCCCCAAGGGCGGCGGTGAGAGCGGCGGCAACGATAACGAATCTGCGCATGTCGGTCCTCCGGTTTCGAATGTCCTACGTCAGGAAAACGTAGCCGAAGGCTCTTTTAATCCGTTTCGAACCCGAGTTTTATTCCGGTTGCCGATAGGTGACGAAGCGGTTGTGCTTGGCCTGGAAGATCAGGCCGGTCTCTTTGAGGTCCGGGCTGGCCAGCGGCACGATGCGTTTGGCGATCTCGGAGGGGTGCGGCAGCGTCTCGGGATCCTCACCGGGTACGGCTTGCGCGCGCATCGCGGTGCGCGTGGCGCCGGGGTCGGCGGCGTTGACGCGCAGCGGCAGGCTTTGCGTCTCATGCGCCCAGGAACGCATCATTGTTTCGACCGCCGCCTTCGATGCCGCGTAAGGCGCCCAGAACGCGCGCGCGGAATGCGCGGCATTGGAAGACAGGATAATCGCCCGGCCGGCGTCCGAGAGCCGCAGCAGCGGGTCGACGGAGCGGATCAGCCGCCAGGTCGAGGTGACGTTGATGGTCATCACCTTTTCGAAGGTCTTGGCCTCGACATGGCCGATCGGCGAGATGACGCCGAGCACGCCGGCATTGGCTACGAGAATGTCAAGCTTGCCCCAGCGCTCATGGATGGCGCCGCCCAGCCGGTCGATGCCGGCCATGTCGGCGAGATCGAGCGGGACCAGCGTCGCCTGGCCGCCAGCCGCCTTGATCTGGTCGTCGAGTTCTTCCAGCCCTCCGACGGTGCGGGCAACCGCGATGACATGCGCACCGGCCGCCGCCAATTCCCTGGCGATGAAATAGCCGATGCCGCGCGAGGCGCCGGTGACGACCGCAACGCGGCCGGTAAGGTCGAGGGTCATGCGATGCTTCCGGAACTCTGGCTAGAGCAATTCCAGGAAAAGTGTGTAACGGTTTTCCGTCCGGAATTGCGTAAAAACAAAGAGTTAGAGCGGTTCGGCGATTCTATCAAACGTTGAACCGCTCTAAGCTGGTGACGGTCCGGCGATCCTACGCCCCGCTTGTCGCCAGCAGCGACAGCGTGCGCACATTGTCGTGGCCTTCGAAGTCGAGCAGGCGGGTCGGGTACTGGCCGGTGAAGCACGCATCGCAGAACTGCGGCTGTTCGTCGTTGCGGCTGGCCTCGCCGACGGCGCGGTAGAGCCCGTTGATCGAGAGGAAGCCGAGTGAATCGACGCGGATGAACTCGGCCATCTCTTCCACCGACATGCGCGAAGCGAGCAGCTTCGACTTCTCCGGCGTGTCGACACCGTAGAAGCACGACGCGCTGGTCGGCGGCGATGCAATGCGCATGTGCACTTCCCTGGCGCCGGCGTCACGCACCATCTGCACGATCTTCTGGCTGGTGGTGCCGCGCACGATGGAATCGTCGACCAGCACCACGCGCTTGCCCTCGATCATGCGGCGGTTGGCGTTGTGCTTGAGCTTGACGCCCATGTGGCGGATCGAATCGCCGGGCTGAATGAAGGTGCGGCCGACATAATGGTTGCGGATGATGCCAAGCTCAAAGGGAATGCCGGCCGCCTGGCTGAAGCCGATCGCCGCCGGCGTGCCCGAGTCCGGCACCGGCACGACGATGTCGGCCTCGACCGGGTTTTCCTGCGCCAGTTCGGCGCCGATGCGCTTGCGCACCTCATAGACATTGCGGCCCTCGACCGAAGAGTCGGGCCGGGCGAAATAGACATATTCGAAAATGCAGAAGCGAGTCTTCTGCGGTTCGAACGGGAACAGGCTCTCGATGCCCTTCGAGGTGACGACGACCATCTCACCGGGCTTCAGATCACGCACGAAACGGGCGCCGATGATGTCGAGCGCGCAGGTCTCGGAGGCCAGGATCCAGGCGCCGTCGAGATCGCCGAGCACCAGCGGGCGGATGCCGAGCGGATCGCGGCAACCGATCATCTTCTTGGCCGTCATCGCCACCAGCGAGAAGGCGCCCTCTACCTGGCGCACCGCGTCGATGAAGCGCGAGTTGAGATCGCGCTCCTTGCTGGTCGCGACCAGATGCAAAAGCGTCTCGGTGTCGGAGGTGGAGGAGAAGATCGCGCCCTGCTTCTGCAGCGCGCGCTGCACGGTCATGGCGTTGGTGAGGTTGCCGTTATGGGCGACGGCGAAGCCGCCATCGGCCAACTCGGCGAAGAAGGGCTGGATGTTGCGCATGCCGGCGCCGCCTGTCGTGGCGTAGCGCGTGTGGCCAATGGCGCGGTTGCCCTGCAGGCTGTCGATGACGCGCTGCTTGGTGAAGGTGTCGCCGATCAGTCCGACATGGCGTTCGACATGGAACTGGGTGCCGTCGTAGGAAACGATGCCGGCCGCTTCCTGGCCACGATGCTGCAGCGCATGCAGGCCGAGCGTGACGATGGCCGCCGCATCCTGCCGGCCAAAGATGCCGAAGACGCCGCATTCGTCATGGAAATGATCGTCAGCCTCGGCGGAAAGCACGTCGTCTGCGTCTGCCATCTTAAGCTCCGCTAAAATCGCCATATAAGGCGGTCGCGCGTCGAAAGCAACGCACTGCATGCGATCGTTCACATGGATCGATCGCCAGACGTCCCGTTCGGACCTCAGTTCGCCGGCGCTGGCGCCGGCTTGGCCGTGTTGTCGGCGGGACCGGCGTCGTTGTCGTCGGGCGCTGGCGCATTGGCGTCGTCGCCGCCGGCTGGGGCATCCGCCGCCGGTGCGTCGGGCGCGGCGGGCGTCTCGGCGGCCGGCTGATTCGGATTGAGCTTCTTGAGGATGGCGTTTTCCGGATCCTCCGGCAGCAGGCTTTCCAGCTTGGCGCCGATCTGTTCCAGCAGCGGCCGCGACTTGGCTTCCGTGACCCAGGCCGGGGCCTTGGCGCCGGCCAGCCAGTTGAAGAACAGCAGCGCCACCGCGACGACCAGGACGCCGCGCGCGGCGCCGTAGAGGAAGCCGAGCGTGCGGTCGAGCGCGCCGATGCGCGAATCGATGATCCAGTCGGCGAGCTTCATGGTGATGACCGAGACCACGATCAGCGCGATGATGAAGACGACGCCGGCGGCAGCGGCCATGGCGATCTTCTCATTGTCGATATAGGGCTTCAGGTAGGGCAGGACCGGCTTGTAGAAGAAGAAGGCGGCCGCCGCCGCCGCCGCCCAGGACACCACCGAGAGCACTTCGCGCGAAAAACCGCGAACCATGGCGAGCATCGCCGAGACCAGGGTGAAGCCGACGAGAATTCCGTCAAGCAGCGTAATCGGCATGTCTTTCGCCCCACTCTGTCTTGCTCACCACCGGATGAGCCGCGTCACTCTTCATCGTCGGCACGGCTTCGCCGTGAGCCGGCTATACGCGCCACGAGGTCGGCAAGCTCGGTGGGTTGGAAAGCGCCGGCCCCGATCCCTCCAGCAAGTTCCTCGCTGCCCAAGGGCAGAACCGCGCTACCAAAACCCAGTTTTTCGGCTTCCTTGAGGCGCTGCTGCGCATGCGCAACCGGCCTCACCGCGCCCGAAAGGCTGATTTCGCCGAAATAGACGCAATCGGCGGGAAGGGCAAGACCGGTGAGCGAGGAAACCAGTGCCGCGGCGACCGCAAGATCGGCCGCCGGCTCGCTGATGCGGTAGCCGCCGGCGACGTTGAGATAGACGTCATGCTGGCCGAAACGGACACCGCAATGCGCCTCCAGCACCGCCAGCACCATCGACAACCGAGCCCCGTCCCAGCCGACCACCGCCCGGCGCGGCGTGCCGAGCGAGGAGGGCGCGACCAGCGCCTGGATCTCGACCAGAACGGGCCTGGTGCCTTCCATGCCGGCGAAAACCGCTGCTCCCGGCGATTTCGCGTGCCGTTCGCCGAGAAAAAGTTCGGACGGGTTGGAGACCTCGCGCAGACCCTTGTCCGACATTTCGAAGACGCCGATCTCATCGGTCGGTCCGAAGCGGTTCTTCACCGTGCGCAGGATGCGGAAGTGGTGGCCGCCTTCGCCCTCGAAATAGAGCACGCCGTCGACCATGTGCTCGACCACGCGCGGACCGGCGATCTGGCCTTCCTTGGTGACATGGCCGACCAGCACGATCGCGGCACCCGTGGATTTGGCGTAGCGGATCATTGCCTGGGCGGCAGCCCGCACCTGGGTGACCGTGCCCGGCGCCGAGTCGGCTAGGTCGGTCCACAGCGTCTGGATCGAATCGAGGATGACCAGATCCGGCCGCTTGCCGTCGGCGATCGTGGCGAGGATATCCTCGACATTGGTCTCGGCCGCCAGTTCCACGGGCGCCGACGCGACGCCGAGCCTCTGCGCGCGCAGCCTGATCTGGGCAACCGCCTCTTCGCCCGAAACATAGACGATGCGGTGGCCCTTGGAGGCAAGAGCGGCCGCGGCCTGGGTGAGCAGCGTCGATTTGCCGATACCGGGATCGCCGCCGACCAGCAGTGCAGAGCCCCGGACGAAACCGCCACCGGTGGCGCGGTCGAGTTCGCCGATGCCTGATATGATGCGCGGCGCGTCCTCGATGTCACCGGAAAGCGTGGTCAGCACCACCGCGCGGCCCTTGCGGGCATTGCGCGTGTTGGCAGGCCCCGAGCCGATGCCGCCCGACGTGCCTTCCTCGACCAGCGTGTTCCACTCGCCGCAGGCATCGCATTTGCCCGCCCAGCGCTGATGCACCGAGCCGCAATTCTGGCAGATGAACTGGACGCGGGATTTGGCCACGCTTTTACCTTCCCGCCCGGTTGCGGGTTCCGGACAGAGGGGGGCGTCGTAGAGCGCCGAGACCCGTTGTTGTTGAGGTCGCGGTCAAACGGCTACTCGAACCTCTCCGCGATGTGGTGCTCTTCGGCCAAATCAGAGAAGCGGGTGAATTCGCCGTGGAAGGCGAGCGTGACCGTGCCGGTCGGTCCATGGCGCTGCTTGGCCACGATCACCTCGGCCTTGCCGCGCATCTCGTTCATCTCGTTTTCCCACTTGACGTATTCCTCGGTGCCGAGCTTCGGCTCGCGGTTCTTGAGGTAATACTCCTCGCGGTAGACGAAGATGACGACGTCGGCGTCCTGCTCGATCGAACCGGATTCGCGCAGGTCGGAGAGCTGCGGGCGCTTGTCGTCGCGGCTTTCGACCTGACGCGAGAGCTGCGACAGCGCGATAATCGGCACGGTCAGTTCCTTGGCCAGCGCTTTCAGGCCCGTGGTGATCTCGGTGATTTCCTGCACGCGGTTCTGCGAGGACTTGGCGGATGAGCCCTGCATCAGCTGGATATAGTCGATGACGATCAGGTCGAGGCCACGCTGGCGCTTCAGGCGGCGCGCGCGGGCAGACAACTGAGCAATGGAAATACCACCGGTCTGGTCGATGAACAGCGGGATCTTCTGCATGGTCTGCGAACAGGCGACCAGCTTTTCGAAATCCATTTCGCTGATTTCGCCGCGGCGGATCTTCGAGGAAGAGATTTCCGTCTGTTCGGAAATGATACGGGTCGCGAGCTGTTCGGACGACATTTCGAGCGAGAAGAACCCGACGACACCGCCATTGGCCGCCTTGAACGAGCCGTCGGCTTGTTGTGCCGGCACATAGGCCTCGGCGACGTTGAAGGCGATGTTGGTGGCGAGCGATGTCTTGCCCATGCCCGGACGGCCGGCAAGCACGATCAGGTCGGAGGGCTGCAGGCCGCCCATGCGGCGGTCGAGATCGCGCATGCCGGTGGCGAGGCCCGACAGACCGCCGTCGCGCATATAGGCGGCGTTGGCCATGTCGACCGCGGTCTTGACCGCGTCGGTGAAGCTCTCGAAGCCGCCGTCATAGCGCCCGGTTTCAGCCAGTTCGAACAGGCGGCGCTCGGCGTCCTCGATCTGTTCGGAAGGCGACATGTCGACAGGTGCGTCATAGGCGATGTTGACCATGTCCTCGCCGACCGTGATCAGCGCCCGGCGCGTCGCCAGGTCATAGATGGCGCGGCCGTAATCGGTGGCGTTGACGACGGTGACGGCTTCCACCGCCAGCCGCACGACATATTGCGCCACCGTCATGTCGCCGACCTTTTCGTCGGCCGGCAGGAAGGTCTTCAGCGTGATCGGCGTCGCCGCCTTACCCATGCGGATCAATTCGGCCGCGACGTCGAAGATCTTGCGGTGCAGGGGTTCATGGAAATGACCGGACTTCAGGAAATCGGACACCCGGTAGAAGGCATCGTTGTTGACCAGGATGGCGCCAAGCAGCGCCTGCTCGGCCTCGATGTTGTTGGGCGATTCACGATAGAGCGGTTGCTCCGCCACGCCGAATTTTCGCGCTGCCTCTGCCATGATGTCCCCAATTTCGATCCCGCCCTTTCGATATCAGAACTGGACAAGTCGGTGCTGACTTATCTGCAACAGCCCGTGTCGAAGCGGCTTTGATACTCGCGATTCACAGCCAAAATTTTTCCGTGGAAAGAATCGCAATTGACTCGAATCGAGAGTTGCGAGTTTAGCGTTTCTCGAAGGAGAACAAAACAGGAAAGTGGAGCGATTGGCACCGGATCGCGGAGCCGTCGCGTTCGTTTCATCCTCGTGCCAGCGCATCGCCCCAGTCCAGCCGCCGCGCCACCTTGAAGGCGTCGCCGTCGCGTTTGGTGAAGAGCTTTTCGCCGGCGCTGCCGTCTGCTTCGCAGAGTTTCAGCGACACCTTGCCGGACCCTGACTTCGGCGGCGCGATCACCCGTGCGGCGCGGGAGACAGCCGGCTGGCGCGAAGCGGCGACATAGATGAATTTCTCGTCCTCCCATGGCACATCGGCGTCCTTGGCCAGCCGGTGCAGGCGCGAGCGGGCGACGCGGCGGGAAAAATGGCACCAGTCGGGCGGGTTGAGCGGGCAGGGCGCTTCGTGCGGACAAGGCGCCAGCACATGCGCGCCGGCGGCGATCAATTGCTGGCGCACCGCCAGAATTCGCTGCCAGCCCGCCGGCGTGCCCGGCTCGATAATCAGCAGCGTGTCGGTCGTGAGGTGCCATAGCCGGTCGATCATTTTGGCCAGGGATGCTGACACGATCTCGTCCAGCACATAGGCGCATGTGACGAGGTCCGCGGGCTGGAGGTCGGCAAGGTCTGTCGTGACATCGCCGGCCTGCCAGATGGTCCGGGCCGCGATCGCATCGGCGGCAAGTGTCTCGCCGATTTTGCGCACCGCGGCACTCGCCTCCAGCAACGTGGCCAGTTCAAGTTCAGGCCAGAGGTCGCTGGTGGCCCAAAGCACCGTACCAGGGCCGGCGCCGACATCGAGCAAGGTTTTCGGCGTGAAATCCGGCCGGGCTTCGGCGAGCGCATCGAGGCTGGCGCGGACCGCGGCATAGGTCGCCGGCAGCCGCGTCGCCAGATAGGCCCTGGCCGCCATGTCCTGCGCCATGTGCAGGCGACCGTCGCGCAGTTCGGCGCGGTAACGGTCGGAGAGCGTCTTTGCCGCCTGCTTCAGGTCCGGCAGCGGCACCTTTTCCAAAATGCGATCGACAGCCTGTCGAAGAGGGGCCGGCAACTCCACGCTATGCTCCTCGCGGCACGAGCAGGATGATCGAGGCACCTGCCACGCAGAGTGCCGCACCGCCAAGATCCCAGCGGTCGGGCCGCACGCCTTCCACCAGCCAGAGCCAGGCCAGCGAGGCTACGATGTAGATGCCGCCGTAAGCGGCATAGGCTCGCCCTGCTGCATTGGTGTCGACCAGTGCCAGGAGCCAGGCGAAGACAAGCAGCGAGACAAAGCCCGGCGCCAGCCACAAAGGCGATTTTTCCAGCCGCCACCAGGCCCATACCGAAAAACAGCCGGCGATCTCGGCCAGCGCTGCGGCGGCATAGAGGAGATAGGTCATGAAAAAGGCCTCGCTACGATCACGAGGCCTTTTTCGGGGCAGGAGCCTGCAATGGCAAGCGCCAATAATGCGTTCTGCAGCGCCGTTCCTATTCCGCCACCTTGCGGCGCCGGGCCGGCTTGACGGGCTTCTCGACTGGAGCCGCCTCGCGGCGACCCATGTCGCGCATTTCCAGTGCCTTTTCGCATTTGGTCATGTAGTCGCGCGTCATCGGCAACGTGTCGTTCTTCTTGGTGATCTGGAACTGGAAAATCACCAGGTCCTGCCAACGGAAGGCAGCCTCCGAGGCGGCCAGATAGAACTCCCACATGCGGCAGAAGCGTTCGTCATAGATCGCCTTGGCCTTGTCGCGGTTGGCGGCGAAGCGCTGGCCCCAGTGCTTCAGCGTGTCGGCATAGTGGAGCCGCAGGATTTCGACGTCGGTGACCACGAGGCCGGACTTTTCGATCGCCGGCAGCACCTCGGACATCGCCGGAATATAGCCACCCGGGAAAATATACTTGCGGATGAAGGCGCTGGTCGCCCACGGCACGCCGGAGCGGCCGATCGTGTGCAGAAGCATGACACCATCAGGCTTCAGCAATGTTGCCGCCTTGTCGAAGAAGGTTCGGTAATGGTTGACGCCGACATGCTCGAACATGCCGACCGAGACGATGCGGTCGAAGCGTTCGTTGAGCTCGCGATAATCCTTCAGTTCGAAATGGACGTGGTTTTCCAGCCCTTGCGCATGCGCCCGGTCCGTGGCGACGCCATGCTGTTCGGTCGACAGCGTCACACCCTGCACGTCGACGTCGAAAGCCTTGGCGAGATAGAGGCCGAGCCCGCCCCAGCCGGAGCCGATGTCGAGCACCGTCTGCCCCGCCTTCAGCCGGAGCTTGGCGGCGATATGGCGCTTCTTGGCTGCCTGCGCCTCTTCCAGCGTCATGTCCGGTTGCTCGAAATAGGCGCAGGAATACTGCATGTCCTCATCGAGGAAGAGCCGGTAGAGTTCACCTGACAGGTCGTAGTGCCGCTGCACGTTGCGGCGCGAGCGCGAGGCGGTGTTGATCTGTTGCAGGCGGCGGAAGGCGTGGCGCAGGCCCTCGATGGCTTTCGACCAGGTCGCGTCGATGCCGCCGCTGCCCATGTTCTGGAAGGCAATGCGCATCAGCCCAAGCACGCCGCCTTCAAGAATGTCCAACTCGCCGTCCATATAGGATTCAGGCACCGCCAGCATCGGATCGAAGGAGATGGCGCGCTCGGCATGGCGGGTCTTGATGTGCATATGCACCGGCTCGCCGCTGCCGTCGCCGAAGATGAATGTCGAACCCTTCGGCCCGGTTACCTTCAGATTGCCCGTGCGCACCAGGCGGTCGAGAACGCGCTTCAACAGAATATTCATGTCCAATGTCCCCTCACGGTCAGACAGGCTGTCCTACTCTGCATCAATATATAGGGTTTCGAAAAGTTCCTTTTGGCACAAAAATGCCCGGGCGAGAGGCCCGGGCATTGGTCCAGAATGGCTGGAGAGCGGTGGTCCGGGGACCTGTGCGATCAGGCGTTGTCTTCGCCGCCTTCGAACTCGGCATTCGGATCGAAGAAGTTTTCCGGCCGCGCATTGTCGTTGATGTCGTCGCCGTAAATGGCTTCGGCGGTGGTCAGCGTCTCGCCCTTGGCCTGGCGTTCGGCCTCGTCGGCCGTGCGGGCGATGTTGAGCGTGATGGTGACTTCGACTTCCGGATGCAGCGCGATCGCCACATTGGTGAGGCCGATGGTCTTGATCGGCTGGTTGAGCTGGATCTGGTTGCGGTTGACCGTGAAGCCCTCCGCGGTCAGCAGGTCGGCGATGTCGCGGGTCGACACCGAACCGTAGAGCTGGCCGGTCTCGCCGGCCGAACGCACCGCGATGAAGCTCTTGCCGTCAAGCTTTTCGGCGACCTGGGCCGCTTCCGACTTGCGTTCAAGGTTGCGGGCTTCGAGTTGGGCGCGCTGGCCCTCGAACTTCTTCTTGTTGGCTTCGTTGGCGCGCAGCGCCTTGCCCTGCGGCAGCAGGAAATTGCGGGCAAAACCGTCCTTGACCTTGACGGTATCGCCCATCTGGCCGAGGCGGGAAACGCGTTCGAGAAGAATGACGTCCATGGCTATGTTCCTTTTGGTTGGGCGTCCGTCCACGAGGCCGACGCCGAATTCTCTGGAACAGGTCAGGAAGCAAAAGGGCGTTGCCGCCGGTGTCGCTGTCCTGCCTGTCGCGGCAGTTAGAGGTTATTGACCTCAACTCGGGATTTGATGGCTAGCCGGTCATGCCCGTCATGGCCGGCGACAGGAACGGGCGGCGAACCGCCCGCTCGGAAGAATTAGCGAACCACGTAGGGCAGCAGGCCGAGGAAACGGGCACGCTTGATCGCCTTGGCGAGCTCGCGCTGCTTCTTCTGGCTGACGGCGGTGATGCGCGACGGCACGATCTTGCCGCGCTCGGAAATGTAGCGCTGCAGCAGGCGCACGTCCTTGTAGTCGATCTTCGGTGCGTTGGCGCCGGAGAACGGGCAGGTCTTGCGGCGGCGATGGAAAGGGCGCCGGGTCGGGATCTGATTGATGTCGACCATTATTCTGCACCCCCTTCAAAACCTTCGCGCGGACGGCGCGGACCACGGTCGCCGCCTTCGCGATCGCCGAACGAACGCGGGCCACGATCGCCGCGGTCGCCGAAGCTGCGCGCCGGACGATCGCCACGGTCGCGATCGCCGAAGCCACCGCGCTCGGAGCGCTCTTCGCGCTTCTGCATCATGGCCGATGGGCCTTCCTCATGCGCCTCGACCTTGATGGTCAGGAAACGCAGCACGTCCTCGGACAGACCCATCTGGCGCTCCATCTCGTTGAGCGCTGCCGGCGGGCAGGTGAGGTCCATCAGCGTGTAGTATGCCTTCCGGTTCTTGTTGACCCGGTAGGTGAGGGACTTCAGTCCCCAGTTCTC
Organism: Mesorhizobium sp. M8A.F.Ca.ET.161.01.1.1; assembly: GCF_004792105.1. Lineage (NCBI taxonomy): Bacteria > Pseudomonadati > Pseudomonadota > Alphaproteobacteria > Hyphomicrobiales > Phyllobacteriaceae > Mesorhizobium > Mesorhizobium sp. M8A.F.Ca.ET.161.01.1.1. Next base: position 284,474 of record NZ_SRTD01000004.1, read on the forward strand.
GACCCGGCCGACGGACCCGCCATTTGCTGCGATGACGCCCTTGTACTGTTCGACAAGCGCATCGACCTGCTGCTGCGAAAGGTCCTGCCGGGCAAGAAACACATGTTCGTAAAGAGCCATTATGGTTCAGTGCCTTTCTTCGTTTCTCTCCCGGTTCCCGGCGGCAAAAGCCTCTGCAACTTCTCTGACCCGCATGTGCCTCGAAAGGCGCGGGAAGAAAGGAGCATGACGAGACGGTCGAGAGCGGAGACACGGGAGGCGGAAGCGCTTCTGGCTTCACACGAAGGTTCTCGAAAAAACCTCCGGCCCTCCGTTCAGCCCCCAGCTGGGACCGGCAGATTGGCGGCGTCTATATAGCAATCCACCGATAAGGCAAGGGCAAGCGGCGTCCCCGATGTCGCAACCACCAGAAAATCAAGCCGCGGCGCCAGCAAGGCCCGGCGATCTTCCCCGGCAACCGGACCTTAACCACAATGTCAGGTTGCGCAGGGTTGCCCTCCGCCGTCAACGGTCGATTCATTATGAAAGGTGCAAAAGCCCGGACAGCCGTGCATGACAAGCGGCAAGCATTTTCGGGGGTAAGGATGCTTCTCAACAGGTTCTGGCGCTCGAAGAGCGGCAATTTCGCGCTTCTCATGGGATTGGGGCTACCCGCCATTCTGTCGGCCGTGGCCTTCGCGACCGATGTCTCGACCATGATGCGGGCGAAGAGCAACCTGCAGAACGCGCTCGATGCGGCAAACCTTGCCTCCTCGCATCTTGGCGATCTCGACATGACCCGCACCGATGCTTTCGACCGCTATTTCCAGGCCAACATCGCTGGCCATGGCGAACTCGTCAACGCGCAGGCGACCCTGACCGTCGACAGGGGCGTCAATTTCATCAAGACCAAGGCGGTCGCCTCGGCCGACGTCAATCTGAACTTCGCTTTCCTGTTTGGCCAGAGCAAGCACATCGTGGTCGATGCCTCGGCGGCCGAGTCCAATAACCAGCTCGAAGTCGTGCTGGTTCTGGACAATACCGGCTCGATGGCTGGCGCCCGCATGACGGCTCTGAGGACGGCGACGAAGTCGTTGCTGGATACGCTCGAATCGACAAAGTCGCCGACGCGCCAGGTCCGTGCCTCGCTGGTTCCCTTCGTCACGGCCGTGAACGTCAATGGCGACGGGTTCGATCCGTCCTGGATCGACATGGACGGCAAATCCTCGACCAACGGTATCAATTTCCCCGTCATCGACGGCAAGCGCCCGAACCACATGGCCCTGTTCAGGCAGCTCAAGGACACCGGATGGGCCGAGCCCGGATGGAACGACACGGGATGGAAGGGCTGCGTGGAGGCGCGGGCCGGCGCCTACAACATTTCCGACACGCCGCCCGACCCGGCTAAGCCCGACACGCTGTTCGTTCCCTATTTTGCGCCGGATGATCCGGGAGATGCGCAGATGCCGTCCAGTTCCTATGGCAATGAGGCAAAATACTACAACAATTCCTATCTCAGCGACGCCAGCGACACGGTCAAGCTAGACAAACAGAAAGGCGACAACCGGCTCGGCATCGACTTCAGCGGCCTCGACAGCGATCCCGACAAAGCCACCAAGGAACAGGTTGCCAAATATGTGGCGCCGGCCAAGGAACTTATCACCGAGACAGGAACTCCCGTCACCGTTGGTCCCAACCGTTCCTGCCCGACCCCCGTCGTTCCCCTGACCGACGATTTCGACAAATTGCGTAAGGCGGCGAGCCAGATGACGGAATGGAACGGCTCCGGCACCAACGTCTCGGAGGGGCTGTCCTGGGGCATGCGGGTGCTTTCGCCCGGCGCGCCCTATACCGGCGGCGCGCCATTCAAGACGCCTGGCGTCAGCAAGATCGTACTCCTGCTCACCGACGGTGAGAACGTCGTCTACGGCGCCAGCCAGCAATCGACGAAGTCCGACTACACATCCTACGGCTATCTGGCGGGTGGCCGCTTCGGGTCGGACAATCAGACGACGGCGGCCCGCAATGTCGACGGCTGGACGAAGAGCGTCTGCACGCAGTTGAAGAACCAGGGCGTGCAGATTTACACGATGGTGCTGCAGTCCGACACCGCCGCCAACCGCACGCTTTACAGCGCCTGCGCTTCCGATCCGAGCGATTATTATGCCGTCAACGATCCGGCCAAGCTGCCGAATGTTTTTCAGCAGATCGCCAACAAGTTCTCGAAGCTGCAACTGACGAATTGAGCGCCCGATGCCGAGAGCGCGCGATGCATCCGGGGGGTCCAGACCTTCAACTCGTATGGGCGACAACCTTGTCGACCGTCTCGGGGAAGAAGTCGGGCGCGGCATGGCGCTTGCCGAACATCATGTCGTACTGGATCAGCCGGAAGTCGCGGATCGCCGGGTCGATCTCTTTCTGACGCGACCAGTCGGCCGTGGCCGCGCCGGCCGGCGTGAGCAGCAGGTTGCGGTCGACAACGCGATAGCGCTCCCGCATCTCGCCCAGGAAGCCGGTGTAGTAGGGGTGGGTGATGCCTGCGGCGGTGAGGATATGATAGGGCAGGAACGCAGGACTCACCGTCCCCAGATTCTCGACCGGGCCCGAACGGTTCGACCAGATGATCAGCGGAGTCGCGTGATGTTCGAGAGCGGCCTCCGGCGTCGGTTCCTTGCGGGGCGCGACGTTGTCCTTCAGGAAGCCGGTCTCGACATAGACCGGCCCGAGCGGCGGCAGGTGGTCACCGAAAAAGGCAACAATCGTTGGCCGCTCGCGCGTCTTGGCCCATTCGATCAGCCGCTCGAGGCCGCGGTCCGCGTCGGCTGAACCCTCGGCGTAGGAGAGCAGCGAGTCACGCGCCCACTGGCTGATCGGCGCCTGCACCGAGTGGGTCGGGTTCGAATAACGGTTCGGCTCATACGGGCCATGGTTCTGCAGGCTGACCGCGAAGAAGAAGACGGGGTCGTCGCTGGCGTCGGCTTCGCGGATGATCTCGTCGGTCATCGCAGCGTCGGATGCCAGCGGTCCGCGCTTTTCCATGGGCGGCAGCGTTTCTTCCGATTTGAAGTCGTTGAAGCCGAAATCGGCATAGACGGCGCCGCGATTCCAGAACCAGTTGGTGCCTGGATGGATGGCGCGTGCCCTATAGCCTTCGCTCTTCAGGAAGGTCGCCATCGATGGCGTCGGGGTGCGTACATACTGCTGGTAGGGGATGCTGCCGGCCGGCAGGAAGGCGTTCGAGAACCCGGTCAGCGCTTCGAATTCGATATTGGCGGTCATGCCGCCGAATTCGGGCGAGAACATCGAGCCCGAGCGGAGCGACCGCACATTGGGGATCGGATCGGGCGTGATGGTGACGCCGGGCAGCTTGGTCGAATCCCAGAAGGATTCGCTCATGACGATGATGATGTCTGGCTTCTGGGCCGGCACCGAGGCGCTCACATCGGGCCTGTCGATCGCCGCGATTGCCTTGTCGGAATAGCCCGGCGGGGCAGAGACGTGCGCCATCGGCACGTTGAGCGCGAAGGCGAGCGCAAAGCCGTTGGAGGCGTAGTTTTCCTTCTGGTCCCACATGATCGGGATGATCTGCAGCCGGTCCCTGGTCCACGAGAAGGTGGCGTAGTCCATGATTGAGACGAAGAAGGCGAGCAGCGGCACCGCCAGCGTCAGCCGGGCGAGGCGGCCCTTGTGGCTGAGGGCTGGAACCTTGCGGCGCCAAAGACGCCAGCCGTAGACGAGCAGGGACAGGCCGACCACGATGCCCGCGACCATGGCGAGCGCGGTCATTGGCCGCTCGCGCACCAGCAGCGGCAACAGCGCGAAGATCTGTCGGGCGTAAAGGAAGTCCGTCGGATAGAGCGGGTCGCCGAGATAATGCGACTTCTGGTGGCCGACAAAGGCCAGCGATAGGGTCAGCGGCGCGACGATCATCAGGCTTTGATGACTGCGGCCGAGCACGGCATCGAGGCCGATCAGGACCAGCGCGAACACGACGATGGTGGTCCAGCCCGGCTTAAACGGCTGCAGGAAGAAGGAAACGGTGCCGGCGACATCACCGCGCACGATCAGTTCGATGGCGAACACCATGACGGCCGAGATCGCCAGGCTGATCAGCCCGTAGCGGACGACCGGCCATCTCCGGCCCGGCAGATAGCCGGTGGACGGATCGTCTTCCAGGAATTGCGGCGCGGCGTTGCCGGCACGTTTCGAACTCTTTGCCACTTTAACTTCCCACCCAAAGACAACCCACGTCATTCGATTGTCATATAATTGTCACGCAAAGCTAGCGCCTGTGACGGAAATAAGAAGAGCCAGCAAACGATTCGTGAGCGGTTTTCATCAGGTGTGATCGCCAAAAAGCCCTTTCGGAACAGGCACTCGCTCAAGGATACGGCCTTCGGCATGGGCTGAAGTGGCTTGACTTGGCGGCCTGCCTTGCGTCACAGGCAGGGAAAATTCGTAGTATCACGCAAGCAGAACCAGTCTGGGGAGCCCTCGCATGGCCGTCGCATTTACCTTTCCAGGACAGGGCAGCCAGGCTGTCGGCATGGGCAAGGATCTCGCCGATGCCTTTCCCGAAGCGCGCAGGGTCTTCCAGGAAGTCGATGATGCGCTCGGCGAAAACCTGTCGAAGCTGATCTGGGAAGGTCCCGAAGAGACCTTGACGCTGACGGCCAACGCGCAGCCGGCCCTGATGGCGGTATCGCTGGCGGCGATCAGGGCGCTGGAAGCGCGCGGTTTCTCGCTGAAGGACCAGGTCGCCTATGTCGCCGGCCATTCGCTGGGCGAATATTCGGCACTCGCCGCCGCCGGCTTCGTTTCCGTCGCCGATGCCGCTCGTCTGCTGCGCATTCGCGGTAACGCCATGCAGGTGGCGGTGCCGGCCGGCGAGGGCGCCATGGCGGCGATCATCGGGTTGGAGCAGGCCGATGTCGAAGATGCCTGCGCCGAGGCCGCTAAGGGCTCGATTTGCCAGATCGCCAACGACAATGGCGGCGGCCAGCTGGTCATCTCAGGTGCAAAGGTCGCGGTCGAGCTGGCAGCGAAACTGTGCACCGATAAGGGCGCCAAGCGTGCGCTGATGCTGCAGGTGTCGGCGCCCTTCCATTCGGCGCTGATGGCGCCGGCGGCCAACGTCATGCGCGAGGCGCTTGCCGGCGTGGCAAAGACCGCGCCAGTCGTTCCCGTCGTGTCCAACGTATCGGTGCAGCCGTCGACCGATCCCGACGAGATCGCCGGGCGCTTGGTCGAGCAGGTGACCGGTCGCGTGCGCTGGCGCGAAACGGTGGAATGGTTCGGCGCCAACGGCATCACCACGCTTTGCGAGATCGGTGCCGGCAAGGTGCTTTCGGGACTGGCTCGCCGCATCAACCGCGATATCGCCACCGCGTCCGTCGGTTCCTCGGCCGAGGTCGAGGCGGCACTTGCGGCGCTTGCATAAAGCGCCATTTGAGACCATCCCTATAAGGGGCGCCCTCTTCTCAACCTGGAGACAAAAATGTTCGAATTGACCGGCCGCAAGGCGCTTGTCACCGGCGCATCGGGGGGCATCGGCGAGGCGATCGCCAGGGTGCTGCATGCGCAGGGCGCGATCGTCGGCCTGCACGGCACGCGCGTCGAGAAACTGGAAACGCTGGCCTCCGAACTGGGCGATCGGGTCAAGCTGTTCCCGGCCAACCTGTCGAACCGTGACGAGGTCAAGGCACTCGGCCAGAAGGCGGAGGCCGATCTCGAGGGCGTCGATATCCTGGTCAACAATGCCGGCATCACCAAGGACGGCCTGTTCGTGCGCATGTCGGACGCCGACTGGGATACGGTGCTGGAGGTCAATCTCACCGCCGTTTTCCGGCTGACCCGTGAACTGACCCACCCGATGATGCGCCGCCGCCATGGCCGCATCATCAACATCACATCGGTGGTCGGCGTGACCGGCAATCCCGGCCAGGCGAACTACTGCGCCTCCAAGGCCGGCATGATCGGCTTGTCCAAATCGCTGGCGCAGGAAATCGCCACCCGCAACATCACCGTCAACTGCGTCGCTCCGGGCTTCATCGAATCGGCGATGACCGACAAGCTCAACGAGAAGCAGAAAGAGGCGATCATGGCGGCGATCCCGACGAAGCGCATGGGCACCAGTGCCGAAGTGGCGTCCGCCGTTGCTTATCTGGCTTCGAACGAGGCCGCCTACGTAACCGGGCAAACCATCCACGTGAATGGCGGCATGGCGATGATCTGAGCGAGCTCCGGCAGCAACATCGCCGCGCTGTGAAAACCCACCATTTCGGCTTGGACCTCGGCAATTTTTCGTGTAATGCGGCCCGCAACCCGGCGGTTCGGGCAAAAACCGGTCCGTGGCCGTTGCGTTTCCGGCAGGACCATCTTTCAGCTTGATTAGCGGCATTCCGCCCGCTAACGAAGACAGACAAACAAAAGACGAGGATGCCCCAAATGAGTGACACCGCAGAGCGCGTCAAGAAGATCGTCATCGAGCACCTTGGCGTCGATGCCGACAAAGTGACGGAGCAGGCGAGCTTCATCGATGATCTGGGCGCTGACAGCCTCGACACGGTTGAACTCGTCATGGCGTTCGAAGAAGAATTCGGCGTCGAGATCCCCGACGACGCAGCAGAGACCATTCTGACCGTTGGCGATGCGGTGAAGTACATCGACAAGGCTTCGGCCTGACGCTTTCCGCAGTCGTCACCGGGGAGGACCTGCGATGAGGCGTGTCGTCGTCACGGGCCTTGGCCTGGTTTCGCCGTTCGGCATGGGCTTCGAGCACAGCTGGAAGCAACTGCTGACCGGCCGCAGCGCTGCCAAGCGCGTCACCGAGTTCGAAGTGGACGATCTTGCCTGCAAGATCGCCCACGTCATTCCGCGTGGCGACGGCTCCAACGGTACGCTCAATCCCGAAGCCATTCTCGAGCCGAAGGAACTTCGCAAGATCGGCGACTTCATCCTGTACGGGATCGCGGCCGCCGATGAAGCGCTGAAGGATTCCGGCTGGCAGCCTTCCACCGAAGAAGAGCGTTGCGCCACCGGTGTGCTGATCGGCTCCGGCATCGGCGGTCTCGAGGGCATCGCCGAGAACGCGATCATCCTGAAGGAACGCGGCCCGCGCCGCATCAGCCCATTCTTCATTCCCGGAAACATCATCAATCTCGTGTCGGGCCAGGTTTCGATCCGGCACGGATTGAAAGGCCCCAACCACGCTGTCGTCACCGCTTGCTCGACCGGCGCGCACGCCATTGGCGACGCCGCCCGGCTGATCATCTTCGGCGATGCCGACATCATGCTGGCCGGCGGCGCCGAATCGCCGGTGACCCGACTTTCGCTCGCCGGCTTCGCGGCCTGCCGGGCACTCTCGACCGAGCGCAACGACACCCCGCAAACCGCCTCGCGGCCCTACGACCGCGACCGCGACGGCTTCGTCATGGGCGAGGGGGCCGGTGTCGTGGTTCTGGAAGAGCTCGAGCATGCCAAGGCGCGCGGCGCCAAGATCTATGCCGAGGTGACCGGCTACGGTCTGACCGGCGACGCCTATCACATCACCGCGCCGGCTGAAGATGGCGACGGAGCCTTCCGTTGCATGACCGCGGCGCTGAAGCGGGCAAAGCTTACGCCGGCCGATGTCGACTACATCAATGCGCACGGCACCTCGACCATGGCCGATACGATCGAACTCGGCGCTGTCGAGCGGCTGGTCGGCAATGCGGCTTCCAAGATTTCGATGTCGTCGACCAAGTCGTCGATCGGCCATTTGCTGGGCGCGGCCGGTGCCGCCGAAGCGATCTTTTCGATCCTCGCCATCCGTGACAATATCGCACCGGCGACCATCAACCTCGACAATCCCGAGCGCGAAACCGCGATCGACCTGGTGCCGAACAAGCCGCGCCCGCGCCAGATCGACGTGGCACTGTCCAATTCCTTCGGCTTCGGCGGCACCAACGCCTCGCTGGTCTTCCAGCGTTATAATGGCTGACCGAGCTGCCGGGCGGTGCTTTGGCGTGCCGTCAATTTTGCCATATTCGCCCCTACTCTGCCGCAGGGGATTCGTTGAGAGATCGAACGGTAGGGCGAAATGAACACAAATCCGTCAGGCAACGGAGAATTCGGGCAAAGGCCGGCGAATGCCGGGCCGATCGTGCCGAAGACGGCAAGCGAGGCGCTGCGGCCGGAGGCTGGAACGCCGCCGCCGAAACGGTCGCGCGCTTCGCGCAGCCAGATCGTCGTGTTCATGAACTTCGTCATCTCCTCGGTGATGCTGATGGTTCTGGCGGCAGGCGTGGCCCTCTATTTCGGCAAGCAGGAGTTTACCGAACCCGGCCCTTCCGCCAATGGCGACACCTTCCTCGTCAAGCCCAACACCCGCGTCCAGGATATCGCCGACCAGCTTGAGCGCCGCGGACTGATCAGCGACGCCCGCGTGTTCCGCCTCGGCGTGCGTGCCTTCGGCAACGATTCCGCGCTCAAGGCCGGTGAATACGAGATCAAGCCCAGGGCGTCCATGCGCGACATCATGGAACTCCTGAAGAGTGGCAAGTCGGTGATGTACTCTTTGACTATTCCCGAAGGGCTGACGGTCGAGCAGGCTTTGCAGCGCATCGCCGACGAACCCGCCCTGAGCGGCGATATGCCGTCGAAGACGCCCCCCGAGGGTAGTCTTGCCACCGACACGCTGCGCTTCACGCGTGGCGCAACGCGCCAGCAGATGGTCGACAAGCTGCTCGCCGATCAGAAGAAACTGGTCGATGAGGTGTGGCAGCGGCGCGCGCCGGATCTGCCCCTGGCCAGCGTCGAGGACTTTGTCACCCTGGCCTCGATCGTCGAGAAGGAAACCGGCAAGGGCGATGAACGCTCACGCGTGGCCGCCGTCTTCCTGAACCGGTTGGCCAAGGGCATGCGCCTGCAGTCCGATCCGACCATCATCTACGGTCTGTTTGGCGGCAAGGGCAAGCCGGCGGACCGTCCGATCTACCAGTCCGACATCCAGAAGCAGACGCCTTACAACACCTATGTGATCAGCGGCTTGCCGCCGACACCCATCGCCAATCCCGGCCGCGCGGCCCTCGAAGCCGTGGCCAATCCGTCGAAGACCGACGATCTCTATTTCGTCGCCGACGGCACGGGCGGCCACGTCTTTGCCGCGACCCTGGACGAGCACAATGAAAACGTCGCCCGCTATCGCGCGCTGCAGAAGAAGCAGGCCGATGACGCAGCCAAGGCCGCCGCTGCCGCCGGTACCAGCGGCAGTGCCGACAAGCCTGCAGCAGACAAGCCAGCCGACGACAGCGATGCCAGCGGCGGCGACAATGGCGATGCCGGCGGTGATGAGGGCGCAGCCCAGTAATGTGAAGAAAGGCGTTGCCTGGAAGGCGGCGGCCTGACATTTGAGAGAACGCCAGGCGTCCGATTTCGACGCGTTCGCGGCGTAGTCATTTTAAGCCGCGCTTGCCCTACCGGAAAACCGGTTTCAGGGTGAGGCGCCAGGGATGTGCGGGCGACATGAATTTGCAAAGTATGACCGGTTTCGCGCGGGCCGTCGCCGAGCACGACGGCACCTCCATTGCCTGGGAAGTCAAATCCGTCAATGGCAAGAGCGTCGAGGTGCGACTGCGGCTGCCCCAAGGATTCGAGCGGCTGGAACCTGTGGTCAGGCAAACGCTGCAGAAGCGTTTCGCCCGCGGCAATTTCCAGGCGACGCTGACCATCGGCCGCGCCGCCGGCACGCAGGCGCAACCTATCGTCAACGAGGCGTTTCTGAAGGATCTTGCCGGCCTGGCCAAGCGGCTGCAGGAGCAGTTCGGCGTCGCGCCCGCGACGGCTGACGGATTGCTGTCGCTGCGTGGTGTGCTCGACGTACCTGAAACCATCGAGACCGAAGAGGCGCGGACCGCACTCGACGCCGCCATCATGGCCGCGCTCGACGTGGCGCTGAACGGCCTGGAACAGGCCAGGCACGGTGAGGGCGCAGCACTGGCCGTGCTTTTGTCCGGCCATGTCGATACTATCGAGACGCTGACCCTGAGCGCGGAAGCTGACCCGTCACGCGATGCGGCGGTGATCCGCGAACGCATCGCCGAGCAGGTCAGGCTGCTGATGGACGCATCCGCCAATCTGGATGCAAGCCGGCTGCACATGGAGGCGGCGTTCCTTGCCACCAAGGCCGATATTCGCGAAGAGATCGACCGGCTGAAAACGCATGTCGCGTCTGGCCGGGCCTTGCTTGAGGGCGGCGGCGCGGTCGGCCGCAAGCTCGATTTTCTGGCACAGGAATTTAACCGCGAATCAAATACGCTGTGCTCCAAGTCGAACGCCGCGACAGTCACAGCGATTGGGCTGGAGTTGAAGGCCGTGGTCGACCAGTTTCGTGAACAGGTCCAGAATCTGGAGTAGCCGATGGTTGCCAAGGAACCGATGGTTCCCAGGGATTTGGGGTCCCGCATCCGCCGCCGGGGGTTGATGCTCGTCCTGTCGTCTCCATCGGGGGCCGGCAAGTCGACGATCGCGCGCAACCTTCTGGAGAGCGATTCAAGCCTTGAACTGTCGGTCTCGGTTACCACAAGGCCGCGCCGGGGTTCGGAAATCGAGGGCGTTCACTACCACTTCCGCACGATGCGCGAATTCGAGCGGCTGCGCGATTCCGACGCGCTCCTCGAATGGGCGGAGGTGCACGGCAATTGCTACGCGACACCGCGCGAGCCGGCCGAACTGGCGCTGGCGCAGGGCCGCGACATGCTGTTCGACATTGACTGGCAGGGCGCTCAGCAGCTCAAGGAGAAGATGCGCGCTGACATCGTCTCGATCTTCATCCTGCCTCCGTCGATGAAAGAATTGAAGGCGCGGCTGAAGCGCCGCGCCGAGGACCAGGAAGCGGTGATCGAGACGCGGCTGAAGAACGCCCGCAACGAGATCGAGCACTGGAAGGAATATGACTTCGTCATCGTCAACGACGATCTCGACCGTGCCTTCGCCGAAGTGCGCGGCATCGTCGTTGCCGAGCGGCTGCGGCGCGACCGCCGGCCGGGTCTCTTCGATTTCGTGTCGGGATTGCTGGACGAGAAAACGGTGTGATCGCCCTTTCCTTCTTCCCGTCAACGGGGAGAAGGTGGCCCGAAGGACCGGACGAGGGGCAGCACCATACCTTCGCAACTTCGCACTGCCCTTCATCTGCCTGCCGGCATCGTCTCCCCGTGAACGGAGAGAGCGGAGTTAGACCGCATTGGTCAGCCGCACGAACTCCTCGATGCTGAGTGTTTCCGCCCTGCGCGTCGGGTCGATCCCCGCTCGTTCGAGCAAGGCCTCGCCGCCGAGGCTTTTCACGCTCTGCCGCAGCATCTTCCGGCGTTGGCCGAAGGCGGCTTCCGTGACTCGGCCGAGTTTCTTCACATCGGCGGGCAGGGGTGTCGTGCGCGGCTCCAGGTGCACCACCGAAGAGGTGACCTTGGGTGGCGGCGTGAAGGCCTGAGGCGGGACGTCGAAGGCGATCCTGGCCTGCGTGCGCCAGCCGGCGAGCACGCCCAGCCTGCCATAGGCATCGCTGTCGGGTGCCGCCACGATGCGCTGGGCGACCTCACGCTGGAACATCAGCGTCATCGAGGCGTAGTAGGGCGGCCAGTTTGGGACCGTCAGCCATCGGACCAGCAGTTCCGTGCCGATATTGTAAGGCAGGTTGGCCACGATCCGGACCGGACCGTGGTCGGCCTCCGAGGCGAGTGCCGCGAAGTCGGTCTTCAGCGCGTCGCCCGAAATCACCTCCAGCCGACCGGGGTAATGAGCGGAGACTTCGGCAAGCGCAGCCAGGCAGCGTTCGTCGCGCTCGATGGCAACGACCCGGCGGGCGCCGTTCGATAGCAGCGCCCTTGTCAGCCCTCCAGGCCCGGGCCCGACCTCGATCACCGTGGCATTTGCCAGGTCGCCGGCGCTGCGTGCGATCTTGCCGGTCAAATTGAGATCGAGCAGGAAGTTCTGGCCGAGAGCCTTTTTCGCCTGCAGCCCATGGCGCTCGATGACGTCGCGCAGTGGTGGCAGCCCATCGATGCTCATGCGCGAAGACCGGAAGCGGAAGCACTCATGCGGCGACGGCCTTCGCGTCGATGTCGGCGAGCTTCCTGGCGAGCTTCAGCGCCGCTATCAGGCTGTCCGGCCGCGCCACGCCCTTGCCGGCGATGTCGAAGGCGGTGCCGTGGTCGGGGGAGGTGCGGATGAAGGGCAGGCCCAGCGTGACGTTGACAGCTTCGTCGAAGGCCAGCGTCTTGGCCGGGATCAACGCCTGGTCGTGATACATGCACAGTGCGGCGTCGTAGCCTGCCCGCGCCCGGGCATGGAACAGCGTGTCGGCGGGCAAGGGCCCGAAAGCATCGATGCCTTCAGCGCGCAGGATGTCGACCGCTGGGCGCACGATATGCTCGTCTTCCATGCCCATGGAGCCGCCTTCGCCGGCATGCGGATTGAGGCCGGCAATGGCGAGCCGAGGCCTGGCGATGTCGAAGCGGCCGGCAAGGTCGGCCGCGGTGATGCGTGCGGTCGCGACGATCAATTCGGTGCTCAGGGCCTTCGGCACGTCGGCCAGGGCGATGTGGATGGTTACGGGAACCGTGCGTAAGTCCGGGCCTGCCAGCATCATCACCGGCATCGCCTCGACGCCGCTGTGCCGAGCCGCCAGATGCGCCAGATATTCGGTGTGGCCGGGAAAACGGAAGCCGGCATCATAGAGCGGCTTCTTGGCGATCGGGCAAGTCACCACGGCGGCCGCCTCGCCGGCAAGGCAGGCCTCGACCGCGCGGTCGATCGCTTCGATGGTGCCGGCTGCGTTGGCGGGGTCTGGCCGGCCGGGGCTGTCGATGAAGCGCTCCGTCAGGGGAACGATCGGCAAGGCGCGGCCAAAGACCTCGATCGCCTGCACCGGCGTCACTTCCTGGACAGGCAGCGAAACGCCAAGGAGGCGCGCGCGCGCCGCGACCACGGCCGGGTCGGCCAGAAGGTAGAAGGGGGGCAAGCCGACGGCGTCCCGCGCAAGGAAGGCGGCGATGGCGATTTCAGGTCCGATACCGGACGGATCGCCGACGCTCAACGCCAGCGCGGTCATCGCGCGGCCCACGTCAGCGCTTGACGATGCGGGCTTTAGCCTTCAGCTCGTCAACATATTTCTTGCTGAGATCGTCGGCGGCCTTGTCGTTGGAGCCTTCGCTCTGGAATACCATCTGTGCCGTCTTGTCGTCGGACACTTCGCGCGACGAGCAGATGCCGATGAATTCGACGCCGCGTTCGGTCTCGCGCGTGACGGTGGCGCCACCGACCTTGGTCGCCTTGATCTGCTCGGCCCAGTCCGGCGGTAGTTGCGGCGCCAGAATCCGGCCGAGGTCGCGAACGGTGACGTCGATCAGGCCCTTGGCGAACTCGCGTGTCGTGTTGCAGCCGTTGAAGCGGGCACGCATGGCATCGGCCTCGCGCTTGCGCTTGGCCAGTGTCGCGCTGCGTTCGGCCGCTGGCACGACGAAGATGACCTGCTGCAGCATGTATTCCATGGCGCTCGGCTTGGCGCCGCCCTTGTCAAGCATGCGCCGCACCGCGTCCTGTTCGGTCACGCTGCCACCTTCACCGGAGCGGTAACGCGCGCTCAAGGCTTGGTTCCATGCCATCTGGGCACGAATGAACTCCTTGAAATGGTCCTTGCTGACGCCGGATTTTTCCATGACGCCGTCGAGCTGGCCGAGCTGCATCTTGTTGTTGGTGGCAAAGCGCTGATAGGCGGCCTCAACCTGGGCATCGCTGATACGGATGCCAAGCCGTCTGGCCTCGGCGAGGCGCAGCGTCTGGTCGATCATTTCCTGGGCAGCGTCGCCCTTCTTGTGTTGCAGCTTCAGGAAGGCGGCACGATGGGCGATGTCACCACTGGTGATTGCTATGTCGTTGACGACGTATTTGATCTCGCTGGCGAAAGCCGGCGGCGTCATCACGGTCATCGACAGGGATGTCGCCGCCACAAGCAACGCGAACCCTGCTGAAAAGAGGTATTTCCTCATCGTTAGCATCCCAATTCTATTCCGGCTCCGCCCAATTCCGTCCCCTTCCGGATACGCGAATCCGTGCCAGCCCTATGCGGCGAAACGATGTCGCCGCTTATTGGATGGTGTCGATTGCGTTGGTCGACGAGCCGAAGTCGCCGAGGGTGCGGAACGACAGGTTGAATCCGATGCTCTGCGTCACTTCCCTGGTGTTCAGGTCACGCGACTGCGCGTACGTCATCAGATAGGTGAAGCAGGAATCGTTGTAGGCGAAGCCCACCCCGTCCTTGACCAGCAGGCCCTCCTGCAAATCGTAGGTTCCTGTTCCGAACACGCGCCAGTTCTCGGCAAGATGTGTCGATGCGCCGAGCGTGACCTCGTGACGGTCGGTCGTGAACCCATAGAGCGGCTGGGCCTGGATGAAGGCATACTTGGCGCTCAACGACACCGGCAGGCCGGAATAAGCAGCTTTCAGCTCGGCGCGGCGGATCTCGAAGCTCTGTTCGTCGAAACGGCCGCTGACGGAGGCCGCGAAGCCATTGGGGCTGGTTATGCCAAACAGGCCGACATAGTCGGACTTGGTCGTCTCAAGCCCTGAATTTGCGCCGACATTGACCAGATCGGGTGCCGCAAAGGAGTTTTCGCCGCCAATCTGATAGGACTGGCCGAAGATCGCATTGGTGCCCCAGCCGTTGATGTAGGAGCCGGAATAGCGCAGGCCGACATTGGCACGCGAGCCGCCCTCGATGCGGTCGTAACCGGAGAACTTGTCGCGTTCGAACAGCGTGGTTGCATCGAAAACCATACTTTGAGCGTCTTCGTTCGGAATGGAGAGGCCGCCGACATACTGTTCGTTCGGGCGCAGGAACACCTGAGCCATCGGCTCGACAACGTGGCTCGACCCGCTGGCCAGCGAGAACAACAGCGGCCAGCTCATCTCGAGCCCGGCGGTCGCCATGTAGCGTGCGAAGGACGAGCGCATGTCTTCGCTGGTATGTATGTCAGGGTTGGCGGCCATCTCCTGAATGGCCGCGAGCGAAGCCGATGACGCGCGGACGTAGTCAACATCGCCCTGGAATGCCAGCAGTGGTGTCAATACCAGCCCATCATCGGTAACGAATGTCCGCTTCCATTCGGCTTCGGTGGTGAGTCTGCCAGACTCGCCCTCTATGCCACGGACACGCTGTGCCGGCGTGGCAGAATCGTATGGCGTGTTGAAAGCTTCGTCAAGATCTTCGCGGCGAATGACTCGCGTATTTACGTTGAACGACAACTGGCCGCCGGCGACCGATGTGTCGGGGATATAGGCATAGTCGAGCGAGGGCAGCACCCAAGGCTGCTGGCCGCTTCGCGCCGCGGCATTTTCGTTGGGCGTATCTTCCTGGACCTCGAAATGCATGGCGCGCACGTCGAAATAATTACGGTCATTAAGGCCGGTCAGGTAGACGGACGACTGGTGAACGTAGGCATTGTACTTGGCGATGTTGTAGGTGTTGGAGAAGTTCTTGTCGGTCTGCAGCAACACGTCCCAGCCGAAATTCCAGCGTTCGTTGATCGCGAACTGCCCCTGCGTGCCCATCATGCCGCGGAACTTGTTCGGATCGCCCACCGCGCCGGAATCGATATTGTGACCAGCGGTCGAGGGGAATGCCGCGCCGTCGATGAAGGCGTCCGGATCCTGCTGCTGAATGCCGGCGATCTTGAAAGTGTATTCGCCATTGTTGAAGCGCTGGCGCCATTCGGCTTCGCCGAGGAAGCCCTGCTTGGTGTAGCCGCTTCCGGTCACCGTCAGGTCATATGTCGGCGAAAGGGCGAAATAGTAGGGGATCTTGACGCTGTACCCCAAGTGACTGTTGTAGCCGATACTGGGGATCAGGAAGCCGCTCTTGCGCTTCACCGTCGGGTCGGCGATCTCGAACGCCGGCAAGTAGGCCAGCGGAAACCCGAAGAACTCGAAATTCGCGTTCTCGAAGCGAACCGTCTTCTTCTCGCCGTTCCAGATGATCTTTCTGGCTTTGACGCGCCATGTCGGCGCCTTGTCGGGCTTGTCTTCGCATGGTTCGCAGGCAGTGTAGACACCATTGTGGAAGGTGGTCAGCACGCCGCCCATGCGTTCGGCGCTTTCGGCGGCGAAATAGGCCTTGTCGACGGTTTCAACGCGCAGCGCGTTGACGAAGCCGTCTGCGAAATCGTCGGTGATGTCGATGTGCTGCGAATTGATCTTGGTGCCGTCGCTGTTGACGATCTCGACATTGCCGCTGGCAACCATTCGCTTGGTGTTGCGGTTGTACACGACCTTCTGGGCGACGAGGCGGTTGCCGCCATAGTCGATCTGCACGCCGCCGATGGCGGTCACCGTCTGGTTGTCGTTGTTGTATTCCAGCGTGTCGGCGGCGAGCAGCATCTGCGAGCCGGACGGAACCGTGGTCGCCATGTTGCCGACATCCTGCGCGAACGCCGGCAGCGGGACGCCGCAGGCGACCAGGCACGCCAAGGCGCTCGCCGCATAGAGGCGCGCCAAACGGGCCTGCCTGTCGCTGGGCAAAAACGCCTCCCTCACTAGCCGTCTTCCTTGTATAGCAGGAAAGTCACCCCGAAGAACATAGCTACCACGACCGGCACCCAGGCGGCTATGGCAGTCGGCACGAACCCCGCCACGCCGAACGCCTTCACCAGCACCGAAACGACATAAAGCAGAAACCCGGCAACGACGCCACCCAGAATCATCGTTGCCGACTGCCCCATTCGCGCAAATCGCATTGAAACTGTTGCCGCAATCAGCGTCATGGCGACGAGGAGAAACGGCAACGCCACCAGCGAATCAAACTGCATGGCAAAGGCATTTGCCTTGAGGCCGAAGGAACGGGCAACCTCGATTTTTCCGGGCAGGTCATAGAAGGGAATTGTCTCCGGGCGTGCCAGCCGCTCCTGCACGAATTCCGGCTTCAGATTGGTCGGCACACGATCGTTCGCGACGGGCTGGATGGTGCCGTTCCTGAAGATCTTCACATCCTGCAATTCCCAATAACCGTCGCGCAGGTAAGCACGCGCCGCATCCTTGCGCTCGACGATATTGCCTTGCTGGTCGAGGATGAAAAAGACCGCGTCGGCCATCTCCAGACCCTGGTCGAGGATGGCCCGCGCGCCGATGATAGTATCGCCGGAACTGGTTTTCTGGCGAATCCAGGGAGCGGCGTCGGCCGAAACCGTGTTGGATTTGCCGGAGCGCAGCTGCGTCTCGATCTGTTCGGACAAGGAGAAGGCGTGCGCGGCGAGCGGGTTGATGATTCCGACCGAGACGGCGCCGAACAGCAGTGCGCCGATGCAGCACGGCAAAAGGAACTGCCAGGCGGAAACGCCCGCGGACCGCGCGATGACAAGTTCGTACCGCCGGTTGAGCGAAACCAGCGTCGCCATCGCCGAGAACAAGCCGACAAACGGCACCGTCTGCAGCATGATCATGGGCATTCGAAGGCCGGAAATGGCCATCGCCGTGCCATAGGTGAACCCTGGCAGGCCGGTGGTGCGGCCGGACAGTTCGGTGAAATCGATAAGGAATACCAGTGCCAGAAGGCCGAGGAAGAACCAGATCGTGATCGCCACGTAGCGGAAGAAGAAATATCGACCCAGAGTCCAGCCCATCAGCCGACCCCCTGGCCTGAGGTGTCGCGCCTGGAGAGACGCAATTTGAGGGCATTCCAGCCATCACCGATTCGGCTGGCCAGGTTTGTCATCCAGTCCGCCCAGGCAACCGGCAGTTCCATGGTCCGGTTCGATACGATGAACCAGATCGCCACCGCGGAAGCCACGATCGGCACGCCATAGACCATGTAGGCATATTGCGGGACCTCATCGGCCTTGCTGGCGGCGAAGAAACCCAGCCAGCGCACGAACAGCGATATCGCGATGGCGGTGATCAGCGGATTGACGCGCGCCTCGCGATGCGAACGCGCGTCTCCCGCCACCGCGAGCGCGATCAGCGCAAAAACCATGGAGTAGGTCCATTCCGAAAACCGCTGGTCGACCTCGGCCCGGTACTCCTGGGGACTTTGCTGGTAATTCTTGTCGTTAGGACTTGGATTGAGCAGGTATTGGGTGGTCTGGTCCTTTGGCAGGAGCGTCACCTGGTTGGCCGCCGACATGAAGGCCGACATGTCGAAGGCATAGGACGTGAACCGGATGACACTGAGGTCGCCCGTCAGCGTTTTGCGATGGATGACGCCATCATTCATCATCAGCACCTTTTCGCCGCCGCGTTCGATGATGCTGCCGGTCTTGGCATAATAGACGAGATTGACGCCTTCCTCGCGCGAATCGGCGACGAAGATGCCACCCAGCCGGTTGTCGGGAAGCCGCTCGCCAATCTGCAGGAACAGTCCGTCCTCGATCTTGCGGAAGGTGCCTTCCTGGATGATCAGCGACAAAAGGTCGGCGCGCGACTCCGCCACCAGGGCGCGGTTCTTCTGTCGTGCATAGGGGTCGATGCCGTTGTCCACGGCGAACGAAAAGACGCTGGCGGCCAGCGCCAGCAGCATGATCGGCCGCACGATGGTCCATCGTGAGGCTCCCGATGCATTGACCACCGCGAGTTCCGAATCCGAATTCATCACACTGAGCGTCTGGGCGACCGCCACCACGAGCGCGAAAGGCACGACGATCGGAACGATGGAGGGGAGAATAAGGGACGCGACCTCGAAGAAGGTCAAAGCTGACTGACCGCTGTCGGTGACCAGGTTGATCTTGGCCAACACCTGCGTCGTCCACACGATGGCCAGCGTCCAGACCAGTGCTGCCAGGAAGACCACGAAAGTGCGGCGCATGATGTAGCGTTCAACGACCTTCATGAAGGCTTTACTCGATTTTCTCGAACGGCATCATGCCACCACGCTAAGGGTAGCTGTCCGGCGACGCCCGCACAACTGGCTCCGTTGGGCTGCATTAGGCAGGCGATCCGGTTCCCGTCCCACGTCGCGTGCCGCAGTAGGCCGGAGTGTCGGCGGCAATGGATAAGAAAGGACGAACATCGATGGTTAACAACAGGTTGCGGCATGAAGCGGAGCCGTTCCGCGACGAATCGCCATCGATTCCATGTCTCATATGGGTAGCCATTTTGGCAAAGTCTTGCCAAATGCCGGAAAACGACCAAATGTCGCGGATCGCTTCAAACCGCTTCGCGCATCATCGCGCAATCCCCGAAAGCAGGACATGATGAACCCGAGACCGTCGATCGCCTTTGCAAAATTCGCCGCGCCCCAGACGGCGGCGAACAGAAAGGGCACGGTCTTCGTGCTGTCGGCGGATGACGGTGGCCTGAGCGATATGGCCAGGGCTTACGATCCGGGCAAGACGCTGGATCGGGCTTTCCCGGTCGCCGAATTTACCGGCAAGTTCGCCGGCGCTGTCGAAATCCTGGCGCCGGAGGCAACATCGCTCGACAGGTTGGTCGCGGTCGGCGCAGGCAGGGTGTCGGGGCTCGACGAGTATGCCTGGCTGAAGCTCGGCGGCACCATTGCGGCATCGCTGCGCAAGGCAACCGACGTGGCCGTGGTGCTCGACCTGGCCGGTGCCTCGCCCGATGGCAAGGACGCCGCGAACCTTGCGGCCGGCATTCTCTTGCGCGGCTATTCCTTCGACAAGTACAAGACCAGGAAGGATAAGGACGACGGCCAGGGCAGCGGCAAGGCCGATCCGAAAAAGCCGGTCAAGGTGACCATCCATACCGCCGATCCGGTGGGCGCCAAGAAAGCCTTCGCCGATGCCGAGGCGGTGATCGACGGTGTGCTTCTGGCGCGCGATCTGGTCAACGAACCGGCAAACGTGCTGGGACCAGTCGAATTCGCCGCCCGCGCCAAGGAACTCGAGGCGCTTGGCGTCAAGGTCGAGATCCTGGCCGAAAAGGAGATGAAGAAGCTCGGCATGGGCTCGCTGCTCGGTGTCGCGCAGGGCTCGCCGCGTGGCGCCCGTATGGCGGTCATGCAATGGAACGGCGGCAAGCCCAAGGACAGCCCGGTCGCCTTCGTCGGCAAGGGCGTTACGTTCGACACCGGCGGCAATTCGATCAAGCCGGCGTCCGGCATGGAGGACATGAAGGGCGACATGGGTGGCGCTGCCGCCGTGACCGGGTTGATGCACGCGCTCGCCGCGCGCAAAGCCAAGGCCAATGTCGTCGGCATCATCGGTCTTGTCGAAAACGCGGTCGACGGTTATGCGCAGCGCCCGGGCGACATCGTCACCTCGATGTCGGGACAGACCATCGAGGTGCTCAACACCGACGCGGAGGGGCGCCTCGTCCTGGCCGACGCGCTGTGGTACTGCAACGACCGCTTCCAGCCGAAATTCATGGTCAACCTGGCGACGCTGACCGGCGCCATCATGGTTGCGCTCGGCCTGCATTATGCGGGCCTGTTCTCCAACAACGACGAACTGGCGCAAAGGCTGACCGCGGCCGGACAGTCAACGCAGGAACGGCTGTGGCGCATGCCGCTCGGCGCCGAATACGACAAGCTGATCGATTCCAAGAATGCCGACATGAAGAACATCGGTGGCCGCTACGGCGGCGCGATCATCGCCGCGCAGTTCCTGCAGCGCTTCGTCAAGGACACGCCCTGGGCACATCTCGACATTGCCGGTACCGCGATGGGCTCGCCATTGAACGAGATCAACCAGTCGTGGGGTTCGGGTTTCGGCGTACGGCTGCTGGACCGGCTGGTGCGTGATCACTACGAAAGCTGACGTCGATCCATGGCCGATGTGCTGTTCTACCATCTGACCGAATCGACCCTGGAGGATGCGCTTCCGGGGCTGCTCGAGCGCAGCGTCGATCGCGGCTGGCGCGCCGTGGTGCAGACCGGCACCGAGGAACGGCGAGACGCGCTCGACCAGCATCTGTGGACTTTCCGCGATGATTCCTTCCTGGCGCACGCGACCGATCGCGAAGCCTACCCAACTGAACAGCCAATCCTGCTGACCACCGGCGCCGGCAACCCCAACGAGGCCAAAATCAGGTTCCTGGTCGACGGCGCCGCCCCGCCCGACCTCGGCGGTTACGAGCGTGCGGTTTTCCTGTTCGATGGCCATGACGCGGCCCAGGTCGAGATGGCCCGGGCGCATTGGAAGACGATGAAGGACGCGGGCCACGCCGTGACCTACTGGCAGCAGACGTCAGACCGCCGCTGGGAACGCAAGGCCTAGTTTAGAGCAATTCCAGGAAAACTGTGCACCTATCCAGGGAAAGCGCGTAGCGCACTCCATAGGGAGGTGCGTAAGAACCAAGGGCTGGAGCCGTTCGGCGTTTCCCCGAAACGATGAGCATCTCCAGCCCAGCGTCGCGGATGACAGTTCTAGAGTCTTGCCTTGATTCGGTTCTGTTTCCTGGTGACGTAGTCGCCGTATTTCAATTTCATGAACTCGTCCGAGCGGTTCCGATGCGGGCTCCTGAAAACGTACCATTCGCCATCAGGCGATTTGCGCTTGTAGATCGCCTTGCCGGTCTGGCGATGCTCGAAGCAGGTCATGGAGCCCTTCACGCCCCAGGCGCCGTGCCATTGCGCGCGGTAGCACAACTTGCCGCCGCCGGGGATGAACCATGTCCCGTCGCCATAGCCCGGCTGGCCCTTTTCGGTCGACCAGGCGTTGAATTGCCGCTGCCTGACGGCAAAGAACGCGGCCCCGTGATTGCCCCACATCCACGAATGGTTCTGATAGATTTGGTAGACGCCTTCGTCGGGCACCACGGCGCCCTTTTGCGCCTGCTCGGCGATTTTGGTCGCTGTCTCGGCTGTCGCAGGGACCTGTAAGGCAAGAACAAGAACGGAGCAGGCGAACGCCGCTCCGACACAATTACCCAGCACTCGTTTCACGGAACTACTCCACAGACTGATTCACGCCACGCCTCAACCATCATGCCGAAACACTGGTCCGGCATGGATGCCAATCAAACAAGAAAGATGGAGATCCATCCCGATCGTGTCGGGACGCATCGAACGATGCGTCTACGGCAGGACGTGCTGGGTCACCCTCCAATCGGGCAGACCATAGCCCCCCAGCCACGGCCACACTTCTTTCTGGTTGAAGTAGACAACGGACGTGAGCGCCGGGAACTCCGCATAGGACTTGCGGGAATCGTCCTGCCACTTCGAAACATAGTCCTGCTTGCCGACATAGCCGAGTTCCGCCACCACGATCGGCTTGTTGAAACCCGCCACGCGGTCATAGCCGGGTTTCAGCATCTCGGCGAACGTACGGTCGCGACCGGCCTCGTCATTGTCCTTTTTCTGCAGGCCGAACACCGACAGGCCGATCACGTCGACATAGTCGTCACCGGGGTAGTATTTTTCCAGGCCTTCTTCACCTTTGGGCGACCACATGTATTTGGCCGCGGGGGCCGCCTTGCGGCAGATATCGACTTCGCGCTTGTAAGCTGAGATCCAGTCCTTGGGAGCCCAGTTGGCCCAGGTGAAGCGGCCGTTCTTGTCTTCCATTTCCTGCGCCCAGCGAATGGTTACCGGGCTTTTCATCTGTCCCACCAGGCCACAGATCGCCTGCATATTGGCATCATACCTGCCGCCCAATATGCCGTCACGCAGTTCGGGCGGCGTGATGCGCCAGTCCTTCGACCAGGTCCACGGCTCGATCGTGATCAACAGCGAGCGACCGCGCTCCTGGGCATAGGTGTCTGCCAGAGGCAGCGTCGATAGATCGACATCTTCCCAAGGCAGGAACAGTTCCTCGATGCTGGCGGTCTTGTCATTGGTGAAATCGCCATACGGATCGTACGAGCCGAATGCCGACGCGGCGCTGCTCGTCTGGACGGGGTCTGTCGCGGGGGCGGAACCGGCGCCTCCCGCGGAAGGAAACGCGGCACTTCCGCCCAAAGCCAGCGCGACTACAAGTACATTTGCTGCGGAGTGTTTCATCGTTGACCTCCTATGGCCTTAGCTTCCCATGGAAGCCAAGGCTTCGCCCGCCGCATCGATGCCTGATCGACACGACTACCCAACACCGATCGGGTCTATTGGCGGAATCTGCGGGATTTCGGAGCGACCATTGGCGGGTGTGCCAACCTGTGCAAGGGGCCACCCAAATTATCTCTCAAGGCGCCGACACTGAGGAGCTTCAGAGAGAAAGTTCGCCGCGATACTCACAAATTCGCGTCAATATTCCGATATATCATCCCTGACTAATTTAAGAGCCGGACCGGACCAAGAGTCAAGAACAATTAACGATCGGTTAACCTTGGCGCTCGCAAAATGGTTAACGCTGCGCGGCGGTGCAGCCTCCAGATCGCCTTGACCCCGGCGAATTCTCCAAAGCGCAAAAAAGTGCGGTTCATCATTCCGGCATGGGTCGACGGCGACTCTTCGGCGGAATACTTGCTGCGATTCAAAGGCGTTAGGTTAACCAGTTCTCAAGAAAGCTAGTTAAGGATCGGTTAATTTAGTTGACTCTAATGAGATGTGGAGGGATTCTGAAGCCGACCTGAAAAGCGTGTCGGCCGTCGTTCGGCTGATGCTCGGAGTGGCGGCGGTAGTTGTATGAGTGTTTCCGCGGACGCAGGGATCATCAGTCCCAAGACCAGGCCGACCCGGCCGCGTGGGAGGATGCACGCCAACGCCGCGGCGCAGGTTCCTTTCCTGGTGCCCATATTGTCTCCGGTCCGGCAGTGGATCCTGCGGCTCGGCCTGGCTTCCTGGTTCGTCACTCTCGGCTTTTTCTGGATCTGGTGGCTGAAGCCGGACCATATCGGATACCTCGGGTCATACATCTTTGCGACGCTGGTGCTGGCCTGGCTGACCTTGATGCCGATGTATTTCCTGCTCAACGTGCACGCTTCGAGGAAGCCATCCAAGCTTGCCAGCATCCCGAAGCGCTCGCGGGTCGCCATGGTGGTGACCAAGGCGCCGTCCGAACCGTTCGCCGTGGTTGCGCGCACCTTGGAAGCAATGCTTACGCAGGACTATCCGCATGACACCTGGCTGGCCGACGAGGACCCGTCCGAGGAGACGGTTCGCTGGTGCGATGCCCACGGCGTGTTCATTTCGACGCGGCGCGGAAGGGAAGACTACCACCGCAAGACTTGGCCGCGCCGCACCCGTTGCAAGGAGGGCAACCTGGCGTTCTTCTATGACCACTACGGTTATGAGCGCTACGATTTCGTCGCCCAGATGGATGCCGATCACAGGCCGACGCCAACCTATCTCAGGGAAATCCTTTATCCTTTCGCCGATCCGGCGGTCGGCTATGTCTCGGCGCCGAGCATCTGCGACAACAACGCCGCCGAAAGCTGGGCAGCGCGTGGCCGGCTGTTTCCAGAAGGGATGTTTCACGGGCCCTTGCAGTCCGGCCATACCGGTGGCGGCGCGCCGCTTTGCATCGGCTCGCACTATGCCGTTCGAACCAAGGCACTGAGGCAGGCGGGCGGTCTCGGTCCGGAGTTGGCCGAGGATCACTCCACCTCGATGCTGATCAACGCCGCCGGGTGGCGCGGCGTGCATGCGCTCGACGCCATCGCCCATGGCGACGGCCCGCAGACCTTTGCCGATCTCGTCACCCAAGAATTCCAGTGGTCGCGCAGCCTGATGACGATCCTGCTCGAATACTCGCCCACATATTTTCCCAAATTGCCCTGGAGGCTGAAGTTTCAGTTCCTGTTCTGCCAGCTCTGGTATCCACTGTTCGCCATCTTCGCATTGCTGATGTACGTCATGCCGATGTATGCGCTCTTCACCGGGCGCAACTTCGCCAACGTCATGTATGCCGACTTCCTTCTTCACTATCTGCCCAACGCCGTTGCTCTGGTGGGCCTGGTCATGATGCTGAAGGCATTCGGCCTCTCTCGGCCGCTGACGGCCAAGACGATAAGCTGGGAAGGCACGCTGTTTCTTTTCTTCGCACGCTGGCCTTGGGTACTGGCCGGCACGCTATCGTCGCTGCGCGATTATCTGACCAAATCCTTCGTCGATTTCCGTGTCACCCCCAAGGGCAGCGGTCCCAAAAGCCTGTTGCCGGTCCGCGCCTTCGTTCCCTATGTGGCGCTGGCCATCGGCGCGGCACTGCCCGTGTTGATAATTGAGCACCCTTTCGACGCGACCGGCTTTTTCTGGTTCGCGGCGTTCAATGCATTCCTCTATGGGCTTTTGGTGGTGGTGATCGTTTCAAGACACGTCATCGAGAACAAGATCCCGTTGCGTGCCAATGCCGCGAAGATGACCTTGCAGGCCTCGCTCGCCGTGCTGGCGCTCGCCGTGCCGGCCGTGGGCTTCTACGATCGCGGCATGGAAGGCGTCTACGGATTGCAGCAGGGCGCCGGCGGCTTGCGCATCGTGCGCATAGCCTATGTGATTTCGGGCGCCGGCCAGGGTAACATCGGTGCCCGCAATTTCTACTTCGATCCGGGTTGGGAAACGCCGCGCTGACGTTGAAGAGGCGCGCGCGACAACGCTTCCCGGAACATTCGCCTTGTGAGCCGGCGGCCGTCCGCGCAACCGCGGCGCAGTCTCAATAGATTCAGTTTTAATAATATCCGATCGAGTGCGGACAGACCGTGCTCATCATGTCGCTTGCGCGATTCTTAATAAGTATCCCCTAATATAAGATCATGATGCGAGCGGCGTGAGGCTGCTAGCGTGGCGCGGAACACAAAATAACCGACAATATATCCCCGCGCTCCAGTGGCTTATGTTTTTGCAGGGGACGTCGATGAAAACATATATTGGAAATGGGCCAAGGATCGGCAAGAAATATGCCTGTGCATTCGCAGCTGTTGCATTGATCTCGATGGTGTCCGGTTGTCAGAGTATGGATGCGACCAAGACCGGCTCGATCAGCACCAGGCCGGAGGCTCATATGCTTGGCCAGAAGGCTCACTACGTCCAGAAGAAACGGTTGCATCTGGTCGATCGCAAATCGCTCACGCGGATCACCAGCGTGACACGCACGAGAGAGGAGGCCTATGCGGCTTTCGTCCGGCCGCAGCGGATCGGCAAGACGGCGCCCGTGAAGGTTTCCTACAGTTTGGGCAATAGCGGACCGTTGCTCGGTCACTCTCCCTGGATTTGCGGCCCGAGCGGCTTTGGCCAGCGCGCCAGCTGCCGTTCGCGGTACTGAAGCAATTACGGGAACAGTGTGTAACGGTTTTCCCGGGACAAGCGCGTAGCGCTTGCCCTTGCGAAACCGCCTGGAACAAAGAGATGGATTGGTTCGGCGTCCTCTTTGAAACTGTGAACCGTTCTAGAGCGTCAGACCTGGAAGTGGCGGCGTGATTTGACTTATGCAGCCGCCGCTCCGTTCCTCGCGGGGGGCGCGAGCCGAGGGCAAGAGGTTGGCGAGGGATTGCGCCTGACCTCTTGCCCGCGGCCGCCATTCCTGGCGATGGCAATCGGCGGACGCTGCCATTCTGTCCCTCGATCGGCACTTTCCGCCTGAAACCGAAATCCCTGTCCGGTATTCCGATCACGTCACGACAAACGGGCGGGGCGGTGCCAGCCGCTATCATTGTCTTCCGGCGCCGACCGCGGCCGCGCGACGTAGGCCGACGATCCGTTCGCTTCGTGATAGACGCGTGCCAGCATTTCCGCCAGCACGCCCGACGTCACCATCTGCACCCCGGCGATCAGCAGGAAGAAGCCGGTGAACAGCATCGGCCGTGTTCCGATGGCTTCCTCGAAAAACACCTTCAGACAAAGCAGATAGGCAAGGATCAGCGAACCCAGCGCGCCGAGCACGATGCCGATACCACCGAAGAAATGACCGGGCCGGGTGCGATAGCGCATGAAAAAATACATGAACACCAGATCGAGCACGACCCTGAAGGTGCGCGAAATCCCGTATTTGGACTGACCGTGAATGCGGGCGTGATGCGTCACCACCTCTTGTGCGATGCGTCGTGGGGTCGTCACCGTGGCCAGCCATGCCGGGATGAAGCGGTGCATCTCGCCATAGAGCTTGACGCTGCGGATGACGGTGCCGCGATAGACCTTGAGGCTGCAGCCATAATCCTTGAGGCGCACGCCGGTGACACGCGCGATCAACGCGTTGGCGATGCGCGAGGGGAGCCGGCGCATAAAAAACCCTTCCTGGCGATCCTTGCGCCAGCCGACCACCAGGTCGAGATCCTCGCTCAGCAAGCGGTAGACCATGCGCGGAATGTCGTAGGGATCGTTCTGCAGGTCGCCGTCGATCGTGGCGATGACGTCGCCGCGTGCCGCGTCTATGCCGGCCTGCATGGCGGCGGTCTGCTTGTAGTTGCGCACCAGCTCGACCGAATGCACATGCGGGCCGTATTGCGCCGCCAGGCGCCTGATCTCGCTCACGGTCGCGTCGGTGCTGCCGTCATCGACCAGCACGACCTCCCATGGCTGGCCATAATGTTCCATGGCCTGGTGAATCCGCGCCAGCAGCGGCTCGACGTTTTCGGCCTCGTTATACATGGGCACGACGATGGACAGCGTATGGTCCGGCATCACCGCGCCGTCGGGCAGTCCCGAAGCAGGGATAGGTAATACGGTCATAGGGATGGCTTCCTTGCAGATCCGGCGGCCGGGTTCCCCGGCAGCGTCGATTTCGAGGGAAACAGCCAGGCAATCGCGCCCGTGACGACAGCTGAGCAAAGGATGAAGAGGTGCAATGCCAGCGCCGCCTGCAAGCCGCTCTTCATCGCAATTCCGGAAGTCAGCAGCGCCGCCGCCGCCGCCGCTTCGTAGGTGCCGAAACCGGCGACGCCTTGCACCGGCAATATCGCGGCGCCTTCGGCGCCGACGACGCCTGGAAAGGCGGTGGTGAACGATGTGCCAAGTATCAGCGCCAGCAGCCATCCCTGCACGGCGAGCTTCAGCGACCAGTTGGCGATCGTCCACCACCAGCCGTAGCGCGAGCGCCCCGTCGCCTCGGTGAAGATGTCGCGAAGCAAGCCGAGCTTGGCTACGATCTTGCCGCGCCCGGCCCAGTCATGCGGCGCGCGCGCCCAGCGCGGCAGGTACCATGCCACAGCGACCAGGACGGCCACGCCCGCGACCCTGATCGCCGGATGCAGGCCTGGCCACACCGCCAACGCCAGCACGCCGACGACGAATGCATCCTGCAGCCTGAACCACAGCAGCGAGGCGCTGGCGCGCATGAGCGGTACGCCGAAGATCTGGCGCAGGAGCAGAGGAAAAGCCGTCTCGCCGCCGCGGAAAGGGACGACGTTGATCATCGCGTTGTGGATCAGGATAACGCGCAGGCAGGCGCCGAAACGGCCTTGCACCTCGTCGCGGAACTCGTCGCAGACGCGCAGCGTTCGCAAGACATAGGTGACGAAAAAAGCGAGCGTCGCCACCGCGAGCGTCCCGGGCGTGACGCGGTCGAAGGCGTCGCCGACCGTCCTCCAGCGCGAGTCGCTGGCGAGCCAGACCAGCAGGGCCAGCGTCGCGACTATCGAGATTGCTCTTTTCAACCAATTCTCCGCTGGTTTTCGCCGCCTCGTCCGGGCGGCGGCAATGCGTGGTGCCCGGATGCCCATGGCGTCAACCGGACTCGGCGCCTGGCCCACCGCCTTGCCGAACTCCCGCGGACGAAATGCGGAGCCGTCGACTGCTGGGAGCATGTCCAAAACCCACGGCCCCCAACCGTCGCGGCTCTCAAGGGCGGGTGATCCTATAGACCAGCAAATCATCGGAATCCACAAGCTTGGTTCCGGTCTTGTCCAGATAGTCGATGACCCCGTCATGATGCTCGACGAACAGCAGGTCTTGCTTGTCGGCGGCGTTCTTGGCCGCGCCGAACAGATCTGCGCCTTGCGCGCGCAACTCCTCGAGCTGCGCGATCGCGGTGTCGTCGTCCGCGACGAATTTCGACCATTCGACATCGCCGCCGCCGGGCGGGAACACCCAGCCGCGCGCCCTGCTGTAGTAGACAGCCACTGGATCGCCGACCTCGGGCGCTATTGCGACGACGAGGTCACCCGGTTGTGCCAATCTCGCCAGTTCCTCGCCGAGCAGCTTGCCATTGATGGCAACCGGCTTCTTCATTGTCTTGACGAGGGGAAAGGTCGACCACACGAGCGTCACGGCCACGATACAGATCGAGCGCAGGACCATGGCCGGCGACGGAGCGTTGCCCCATGGCAGCGTTGCCAGGACCAGTGCTCCTCGGCCGCAGAACATCGCCAACGGGACATGGAAGATGTGGTAATTCCAGGGATTGCTGGTGATCTCGCGCGCCGCCGCCAGATAGACGGCCATGGCCGCCACCAGCCAAACATAAGGAATGGCCGAAAGTGTACGTTGTTTCTGGTTTTCGGCGGGGGGCGGCATCCAGAAGCCCACCGCGATCAGCACCATGAACGGATAGCCGTAGAACCACCAAACCGAGGTGTTCCACACCGATTTGAAGTAGAAGCTCTCCTTGAAGAATGTCCAGAAACCGGAATCCCAGATATAACCGCTGCCCGCGACATGAAATGGCGGATAGGTTCGGCCGAGATAGATCGCCCAGCTGAAATATGCGGCGATGATGGCCAGGCTCAAAAGCCCTGACAGGAACACCCTGGTCGCTTGCTTTCGCTTCTTCTCGACAATCCAGCAAACCATCAGGTAGAAAATGACGGCGCCGGCGGCGAGCCCCGGCGGTTTCGCCAGCACTCCGAGCGAGAAACTGACGGTGGCAACCGGCAAAAGCCAGCTGCTGCCGCCGGCCCAGTACCTCGCGAAAAGCCAGACGCCTGTTGTCACCAGGGCCAACATCGACGGATCTGGAAGAAACGAGCTGTCGATCATGATCGCTGCCGGCATCAGCGCATAGGCAAGCGCCGCCGCATGGGCATGCGTTTCGCCCCAGCATAGCGCCGTCAACCTGTGCAGCGAAAACACCGTGACCAGGCCGAAGAAGGCCGCAACCATGCGGCCAAACCAGTCGTGCCAGCCGAAGAGTTGGTAGAGCAGGGCGGTCAGATAGCTGACGATCTGGAACTCGCGGCCCTGATAACTCGGCCCGGGCCCGGTCCAACTGACCTCAGGGAAGAAGATATTCCAGCTGCGCTGTTGAAAATTGTCGGCCATCATTGCTGTGCTTGTCTCGCGCCAGCTGAAGACGTCGACCAGCGGCAAGGTTATGTTGTGGAACCTGAACACGATCGCGATGAACAGGATCCCCAGCAAGATAGCCGTGTCGAGGTTGAGGTAATTGCGAGCAGCCGAGCCCCAAGCAGTCGGCTGCCGCGGGTATTGCTGAACCTCGGCCTGATTTAGTTCCGGGTCGGCGCCCATTTGAAACCGCATCCTCTCTGACGTCTGCGGATGTTGCTTTTACACGCGATTGTCAAAGGTGAAGGAGTATACGACGCAATCCTTAATTTTGGCGAAAGCGGGCGTCGCGAAAGTTGACATCGCAGCTCCCGCGGCTGTTAAATAGTTCACAGGCCTGTCGCGCCGACAGCGCTGCCTTGGGCCACAATACAGACATGCCAACGCCGATTGTACCGATAGCTCCGACCAGCTTGCCGCCGCTTGGCGTCGACCATCGGCCACACAACGAACCTCGTCGGACTGCAAGTTTCACGCCGCTGCTGTTTCTGTTCGCCTTCTGCGGTCAGGTGGCCCTCGCGGGAGCGACCCACGCGGCCGCCGCCAAAGACGGCGCACCTGCAAAAGCGGACAGTGCCACTGTGCCAACCCCCTATGAGTTGCAGCTTCTGTATGCCGATCGCACATGGGTGTGGAAAAACGGAGCGGCCTATTTCGCACGGGGCAATCGACGCCTCGAGGCCTGGACGTCGGGGCAGGATTCAGCCTCTGTCGCCGAGGGCAGGTGGCTGGTGACCAAGGACGGCAAGATGTGCATGGATGTCGCCTGGCGATCCAAGAGCTACAAGGGCAAACAGCAGCGTACCTGCTATAGCCATCAGATCAAGGATGGAACCATCGAGCAGCGCAAGGATCCGGACGGGGAATGGTACAGTTTCAAACGAACTCCCGAGGATCCCTCCGACGAACACCGAAAATTCGAACCTGGTGATACCAAGGCCGCTCAGTTTGAAGAGGCCCGTAAGTTGGTCGATTCCAAGAATTAAGGCTGGCCAGGCTGGGCCCACGGCATGACGGGAAACGCCGTTCCTGGCTCCGTTGGCGCGTCCCCATATGGCATCGGTGACGGCGTGTGCGGCGTGTCGGAGTCAGGCAGGCTGCTTTTGCCGGGCCTGTGAAGAAGCTTGCGAATCGCTTATAAAAGCGCGGAGCAGTCCGGCGGGAATTGCCGTCGCACCGACCGCCAAATGGTCGCATTCGATTCCTCTCTGACAGAACGACGAGACGATGGGTACACCACCATACGGCTTTCATGAAATTTAATAATTAGTGATGTCTAATATTCTTGTGTGATGTGCGAGTGGTCACTGAAACGACGTGAGGCGGCGCAGGCGTCGCAACGCGTCCTGGCTTTACTCAAAGGCAAGGGACACATGGCGAACAATTCCGCAGCGGGCGTATTTCGCCCAAGCAAGAAAGCCCTCTCTATTGTTGTGGTGGCGGTGACCTCCCTGGTTGCAGGGTGTCAGGTCATGGATGCGACCAATACCGGTTCCGTCATCATCACGCCGGCCGTGCACCCGGTCCAGAGCAGGCCTCCAGTCCAGCCATTCCAAGGTGGATATGTTGTGCAGTCGCTCAGGGCCGAGCCCCAGGTCCTGATGACAAGCACCACACGGACCACTGAAAGAACTTACGCTTTTGCACCGCCGCCGGTTACAACCCCAACGTTGGGACCTGTGAAGGTCGCTTTCAATCCCGTCGATGGCGGTACGTTCTCGGGCGGTTCGCCCTATGTCTGCAGTCCCAGCGGATTTGGCCAGCGCGCCAGTTGCCGCGCCCGCTCTCTGTGATCTATCGGGCAGATGCTGCCGCCTTGCTTGGCGGCAGTGTCTCCGGTTTCGTCCGCAGCCCGAAGAATGGGGCAGCTGTCCTGACGATCGTGTCGATGTCGGAAAGCTCAGGCACAAAGCCAAGATGCGCGCGCGCCTTGCTCGGATCGGCATAGAGTTCAGCCGGGTCCCCCGGGCGCCGGGCTCTGAAGACAGCCGGGACCGGTCTTGACGTCACCCGGCTGACCGCCTGGACAATCTCCCTGATGGATACGCCTCGTCCGGTGCCGAGGTTGACCGCCAGGCTTTGTCCTCCGCCCTCCAGGTGTTGGAGGGCTTTCAGGTGGGCGCGAGCCAGGTCGCTGACATGGATATAGTCGCGCACGCAAGTCCCGTCCGGCGTCTCATAATCGGTGCCGAAGACCTCGATTTCATCGATGATGCCCGACGCCGCCATCAGCACCCTGGGGACCAGATGCGTCTCCGGCGAATGCCACTCACCGAGTTCCCCGTCGGGATCGGCCCCGCAGGCATTGAAGTAGCGCAGGATGGCAAACTTCATTCCGTATGCGGACGCATAGTCGCCGATGATCTGTTCGCCCATCAGCTTGGTACGGCCATAAGGGCTGATCGGATTTTGCGACGAACTCTCGCGAACGGGCAATGCTTCCGGCACGCCGTAGGTTGCGCAACTGCTGGAGAAAATGATGTTTTCAATGGCGTGCGCGCGTGCGGCATCGAGCACGGCGATGGTGCCCATCACATTGGTCGAATAGTATTCGGCCGGCTGCTGGACGGACTCGCCAACATAGGCCAGCGCCGCGAAGTGGATGACAGCGGTCGGCCGGTACGTGGCGATCGCCGCCTGCATTGCAGCACTGTCCCGGATATCGCCGACGACAAGCGGACCCCAGGCGACGGACTTCTCGTTGCCGCGGGATAGATTGTCGAAAGCCACAGGCAGGTAACCGGCGGCGGCAAGCAGTTTGCAGGTGTGGCTGCCAATGAAGCCGGCCCCCCCTGTTACCAGGATTGCCTTCCCGGTCATGAAGCCGCGACACCCTTGGCCAGCCGCCTTCCGTAGAGCAGGGCATCGAAATAGTCGATGGTATGCGCGAGCCCTTGGGCCAGATTGATCCTCGGCTCCCAACCGAGATTGTTCCTGGCAAAGGAAATGTCCGGTTTGCGCTGTCTGGGATCGTCGACCGGCAGTGGCCGATGCACGATCTTCGACCTGGAATTGGTGTAGCCGACAACCAGCGTCGCGAGTTCCATGATGGTGAATTCGCCGGGATTGCCGAGGTTGACCGGGTGGGTAGGGGCACTCGGCGCGTTCATCAGCCGCATGAAGCCCTCGATCAGGTCGTCGGCGTAGCAGAAGGAACGGGTCTGCAAGCCGCTGCCATAGACGGTCAGGTCTTCGCCGCGCAACGCCTGGACGATGAAGTTCGAGACGACGCGCCCGTCGTCGGGCTGCATGCGGCGGCCGTAGGTGTTGAAGATGCGGGCAACGCGAATATCGAGGCCATATGTCCTCGAATAGTCGAAGAACAGGGTTTCGGCCGAGCGTTTGCCTTCATCATAGCAGGACCGCGGTCCGTGCGTGTTGACATTGCCGAAATAGCTTTCGGGTTGCGGGTGCACGAAGGGATCGCCGTAGACCTCGGACGTGGAGGCCTGGAATATCTTGGCGTTGTTGCGACGCGCCAGTTCCAACAGGTTCAGCGCGCCAAGCACGCTCGTCTTGAAGGTATGGATCGGATCTGCCTGGTAGTGTGGCGGAGAAGCGGGGCAGGCGAGATTGTAGATCTCGTCGAACCGGAGGTCCAAGGTCAATGGATCGACGATGTCGTGCTCGATGCAGCTGAATCTCGGATCGTGCAGCAGCGCATTGAGATTGTATCTTTTGCCGGTATGGAAATTGTCCACCGCGACGACGTCGTATCCGTCCTGCAAAAGACGTTCGCACAGGTGCGATCCCAGGAAGCCAGCGCCCCCGGCGACCAGAGCCCGGCTTCGGTTGTGGCCCTTGCCGTTGCCCTCTTGGTCGTTCCTGGAACCAAGTTTCAGAACCTTTACGACCTTACTCATTCAGTCCTCCTACGCACCGCAACACTACCCGTCGGGCCGGGGCAAAGCACTGCCCGGCCACGTTCTTGAAACGCGGCAATCCTCCGCATCCGCGGATCGCCATCATTGATGCGCGCTTGTCATTTTCTGAGTTTGCGGAGCCACTGCCGCGCGGCTTCTATGCTGCCGTTCAGCTGTCCATGCGCCCCGAGATCGCGATCACGCGCTTGGTGCCATCATCGCCGATTGCTCGCCCAAATTGCACATCCCAACGAATTGAAAATATACCTGTGGAAATTCCAGTCAACTAAATTAGCGATTTCTTAACCAATTGTGTTTGCCAATGGTTAATCATGAGGCGGCACGCCCGCTAGTCGCGTGCAGGTGGCCGTGGGCGCGGTTCCTCATTTTGAATCAGCATATTGGCTCGACCGCGAAGAGATTCCACATGCCACGGCGAGCTGTTCTCGGGCGCGCCATCAAAAAGCTTGATATCGAGGAATGCCGGGAAGTGCCCTCGTGAGGCACTGGGATGCGCAGCCCCGGAGAACTACCCGAATGAAGAAGGTTCAGAACGATTCAAATCTTCAGGTTGCAATGAGATTGTTGCCCAAATCCGCTCGGGCTGCAGACGTAAACATTCGGTTGTGAAAACCTTGCCAGTATCGCTTTGTGAATGGAATCCGCATCGCAGCTGGCAGTGGCGCAGGGCAGACCAACAGTCAAAATTAGAAGGCAAAATCGGCCCGCGGGAACAAGGTTTAATCCCGATTTCTTTTCGTCGGGGCCGCCCGTGATCTCTGTGCATTCGAGGTCCCTCATCCGTAAAGATGCGAGGCGACATTCCCGTTTCAGGCGCGTCGAATTTATAGTGGAATGCCGGCTATCTCGGCAATGGCATTTGAGGGTTTAGCAGGCTCTTGTCTATTGCGCGATCACGCATTCGGGTTGAACGCAGCCCTGGTGTGCGAGCCGGAAAATGGCCGAGGCTGACGATGGCCCGCTTCGCTGCGGGCCATCCCAGCCCTTTTGTCGAGTGTGATGGATCTCTCTTGA
Source organism: Mesorhizobium sp. M8A.F.Ca.ET.161.01.1.1 (assembly GCF_004792105.1). NCBI lineage: Bacteria > Pseudomonadati > Pseudomonadota > Alphaproteobacteria > Hyphomicrobiales > Phyllobacteriaceae > Mesorhizobium > Mesorhizobium sp. M8A.F.Ca.ET.161.01.1.1. Next base: position 319,415 of record NZ_SRTD01000004.1, read on the forward strand.
AGCAGGCCAGGCTTGCCAGCGGGCTTACTGCCCGCCCATTTCCTTCTTGAATGTGTCGAAATCGACCTGCATGCCGTTGAAGATCGTGCTCCAGTGGCGGGTCAGCGCCGCCATCGCCACGGCCTCCTGGATCTCCTCGTCGGTTGCGCCGGCTCGCTTGGCGTCCTGCGTGTCCGACCAGATGCAGTAGGTGCAAGGGATCTGTGCCGCCACGGCCAGGGAGATCAGCGACTTGACCTTGGGCGGTAGTGCCGTCTTGTCGCTGAGTTCGATGGCCTTGACCTCGGCCCAGGCACCGGGCAGACCGGTTTTGGGAAACTGTTTCACAAAGCTCGGTACACCGCCCATGGTCGACTGTATGTCCTTGAGGGTGGCGTCATAGTCGTCGGCCCGGGCCAGCCCGGTGCCGAGCGACAGCACGCAGGCGGCGGCGAACAGGAAAGCACGATGGGACGAAGACTGTATGGATTTGACGATGCGATGGTACGACATGGTTTCTCCTCTGGCCTTTGCTAGCCTTACGATGTAAGGTGATCGTGAAAATGAACCTTACACTGTAAGCTGTCAAGCCTGCGCTAATGGATCAATCAATCAAGAAAAAGAGAGCACGCGGGCGTCTGTCCCGCGAAATGATCGAGGACGCGGCTTTCGAGGTGATCGAGAGGGAGGGGCTTTCCGGCTTTTCGATGCGCAAGCTCGCCGCTGCGCTCGGCTGCGAGGCGATGAGCATCTACCATCACTTTCCCTCAGTGGCGCATCTGCACGAAGCGCTGGTCGACCGGCTGATCGGTGCGCTCGAAATCCCCGACGCCAGCCTTCCCTGGCGGCAAAGAATGCGCATCGCCATTGAGGATTTTCGCCGCATCGGCCGCGACCATCCCGCCTATTCCAGTTTCATCGTTACCTATCGGATGAACTCGCCGACTTGCCTTGCCTGGTTGAACGGCATTATCGGCTTGTTCAAGGACGGCGGCTTCGGCACTGAACTCAGCGCGCGGCTGTTCCGCACCGTCGGATACTATCTGATGGGCGCGGTGCTGGACGAGAATGCGGGCTATTCCAGAGGCCCGTCCGCGGTGAACACGGTCAGCGACGAGCAATTGGCCAGGGACTATCCAAATGTCATGGCAGCCGGGCGCTTTTTTGGTGCCGCCGAATTCGACAAGACATTCGAACTCGGCCTCGACATGGTGCTGGACGAAATGGAGCGCCTGCGCGACGGTGCGAATGCAAGCCAGCCGTCCGGCAAGGTTTGATTGCAAGGTGACCGCCTGAATGCGCTTTCTGTTTGTCCTGATCCTGTTGGCCGGCACCGGCATCGGTCTCATCTACCCCTGGGCGATGACGAATTTTTCCGGTCGCGAAATCGGCACCTGGCGGGTCTATGAGCAAGGCCGGTTCAGGCCGTTGACCGTATCGCTCAAAGGTCGAGATGCGCCGGTGCGGGTGCTGGTGGACCTGACGGCAAGGGCCGAACGCATCGTTTCGCAGCAGCGCACGGTGTTGACGCTGACCGCGGCCACCAATGGCCGCACGGTGCTTGCCTCGACGCTGCAGTTCAACCACGTGGACAATCCGCGCCAGGCCAGCCCGCAACTGCCCGACAAGATCTTTCGCGACGAAGCTGGCCTGATTGCCACTGTCAACCCTGGCGCCTACGTCTTCACCGTCGGCCCGGGCGACGCCGACGACATACCGATGCGAGCGGTCGACCTTGTCTTGCGCTCCGGCGTCGGGGAAATCGACGGCCGCTCGCGGCCGATAGGCTTCTCGCTGATGGCGATCGGCTTGATCGGCTTCCTGCTGTCCTTGCGTTCCGGTGGCGGACGACCGGAAAATCCGAACTCGCAGCCGCCGCCACGCTGGGGCAGGGGTCCCACGTGAACTACCGCCACGCCTACCACGCCGGCAATTTTGCCGATGTCGTCAAGCATGTCGTGCTGACGCGCCTGCTCGAATATCTGAAGCAGAAGGACAAGGCGTTTCGTGTCGTTGACACCCATGCCGGCATTGGCCGCTACGACCTGTCGTCACTCGAAGCGCAAAAGACCGGTGAGTGGCAGGGCGGCATCGGCAGGCTGATCGATACCTCGTTCGACGCGAAGGCGGCGGCGCTGCTGGCGCCCTATCTGGCGGCGGTGCGCTCACTCAATCCAGAGGGCGGCGTGAAGAAATATCCAGGCTCGCCGTTGCTCGCGCGCAATCTCCTGCGCAAGCAGGACCGGTTGTCGGCGATCGAACTGCACCCTAAAGACGCCGCGAAGCTGAAGACGGAGTTCGCCGGCGATTTCCAGACAAGGGTGATGGAACTTGACGGCTGGCTTGCACTCGGAGCGCACCTGCCGCCGAAGGAAAAGCGCGGCCTGGTGCTCATCGATCCGCCCTTCGAGGAAGAGGGTGAGTTCGGCCGCCTCGTCGACGGGCTGGTGAAGGCGCACAAGCGCTGGCCCAGCGGCATCTACGCGCTCTGGTATCCGATCAAGGACCGTAGGGCGGTGATCGCCTTCAGGAAAGCGCTGAAGCAATCCGGCATCCCGAAAATCCTCGACATAGAATTCGAGATCAGGCCGGCCTCGTCGGAACCCAGTCTCGATGGCACCGGCATGGTGGTGGTCAATCCGCCCTTCACGCTGGAAGGTGAGTTGAGAACCGTATTGCCGGCGTTGCACAGATTGCTTGCGCTGGCAAAACCGGCGCACTGGTCGATGGAATGGCTGGCCGGCGAGCAGGTCCCGCCGCCGGGATAGCCGCCTTCGACCGCCGCGCTCGTTACGACCGCACGATCCGCCTTCTGGGGAACTTCGCCGCCGCCAGTGCATTGCTGCTTGCAGCAACTGTCCGGCACCGGTTTCTGGAAACCATTGTTTCGGCAACCGCTTGACCGCCGTCAAGCGAATCCGCACAGTGCGTGCAATCGACCTTGAGAGGCTGCCATGACTCGCTTCGCCAAATCCGCACTTGCTGCCCTGATTTCGCTCTGCACGCCGCTTGCCGCGCCTCTCGGGATCACCCAGGCGGTCAAGGCGGCTGACCTCGCCGTCTATACTGAAGACGATGGCAGCGTCTGCGGCGAATCATGGGTGCTGAGCAAGATCACGGATCGGTTCTCTTATCAGGTGCATCACGTGCCGCATCTGCCCGACGTCGCTATCACCGATTTTCGCGACATTCGCCAGCACCGCTACGAGCAAGCGAGCGAGGAATGGCCGATCGGCCGTCACTATTGCCGGGCAACCGTCAGCCTGTCGGATGGCCGGGATCGGTCGATCTTCTATCTGATCGAGGAAGGCCAGGGCTTTGCCTCGATCGGCGACAATGTCGAGTTCTGCGTCTCGGGCTTCGATCGATGGATGGTCTATAACGGCCGTTGCCGCGTCTTGCGCTGAACGCGTTTCTTCCTTTTCCGATCCTTTTTCGCGCCTGGCAACGGGGGCGATTATCGCCGCCTATGCGATGGTCGACGCGATTGGCGTTCGTGCGGCGGGCAATGTCGGCGCCTACACCGCCTGGGTCCTGCTGGCCTATGGCCTGTTGCTGCCGTCGACCTTCGTAGCTCTTCGCGGCAGGCTCGCCGTCGATGCTCGGGCACTGGAAACGGAAGGCGCTGGGCGGCGGCCTGTTCGCGCTTTTGGCCTATGGCGTCGTGGTGGCGGCCTTCGCACTCGGTCCTGCCGGTCCGATCACCGCGATCCGCGAGACCAGCGTCGTCTTCGCGGCCTTCATCGGTCGGCTGTTTCTCGGCGAGACGCTGACGCCCCGGCGGGTCGGCGCCTGCGCCGTCGTCGCGCTCGGCGCCATTTGTCTCGGCTTTCAGCCGTGATGACGACGCTCACGCTCGCCGACAAACGCTGCGATGCCGCTGCCATCGACAATTGTCGAGACGATCCTGATTATTCTGATGCCGGCAACGGCCGGTTCGGCTAGGCCGAAACCCGAGAGCAACAAGTCACTTTCGGGAGCCTCCATGGACCTTGCCACCATCAGGCTCTGGACCGCCGCGCCGGTGGTGCCGGAGCTGAAACCTGTCTCGGGCGGGGGGCTGCTGTCGATCTTCGCCACGGGTGTCGCACTCAATCTCGGCAATCCGAAAACGCCGTTGTTCTATGTGGCGCTGCTGCCGAACGTCGTCGGAACCTCGCTCGCATCAGCGCATCTCGGCATCCTGATCGCGGTGATCCTGGCTGTCGAAATTGTGGTGATCGGCGGGCACGTCGTTCTCGCCGGCCGCGCTCGTAGTCTGCTGCGAACACCCAGGATCGTGCGACGGGTGAACCGCGCGGCAGGCGGGGTGATGATCGGCGCCGGCGTCGCGGTCGTCGCCACGTGCCGATGTTCGCTTCGTCGCTGGGCTATTTCCTGCGTTGTGCCTCGGCCTGATCGATGATCTTGCGAAGAAAGGCGATGTGACCGCGAAAGGCCCGCCGTCCTGCCGTCGTGGCGCTGACCCGTGTCTGCGGCCGACGCCCGACAAAAAGTTTTTCAATGTCGACATAGCCAGCTCTGGCCAGTGTGTCGAGATGTGCCCCGAGATTGCCGTCGGTGGCTTCGATCATGGCTTTCAACTGGGTGAACTCCAAGGCCTCGCGCCTTTCCAGCGTGTTCAGGACGGCCATGATCCTGAGACGCGTACTCTGGTGGATAATGTCGTCGGCGCTCATCAATGGCTCCAATGCGGCAAAGCCTTGGCCTGTCGCCGTGTGACTCGGCAATCCCTGCCAGCGGGTGTCACTTGCCTTTGTATGACCGAAATCGAAGGCGCGATCGGACTCCGTGACAGAATACTCTGTCATACAGAGTATTCTGTCAATCAGAAAGCTGCTGCTCGAAACATGCTTGACAAGGTGATCTTCAGATCGGGCGTCGCATCGCGCTCGTGATCCGCACGGACCGCTCTCTTGCAAAAGATGATCGCCTCGATGAAACGGCAAGTCATGATCTTCACGACCAAAGATCGTGCGTGAAGTTGCTCGCTAATCTTCGGAGCTTGATGGCGAGCTCGCATCGCGAATGCCGATGTCGAATTGCTGGCGATGTCGGAAGATCAACCGCGGATTTTTCCGGTGATGAGTGTGATTGTGTGGCGATCGCAACCAAAATTTAAGGTGAGAAAATCATACCATTGCTTCGCTGGCTAGCGAGACGCGAGTCAGATATGCATTGCGCGCCGGGGTCATTCACGGCCATCGGCATAACGTGAAGGGGCATGACATGGCTAAGCAGTCATCTAAAGCGCCGGCATCCAAGACACCGGCAAAGAAAGCACCCGCAAAAGCAGTCGCGGCGAAGGCCGCTACGGCAGTGAAGAAAGCAGCGCCTGCGAAGGCGGCGGCAAAGCCCGCAGCGAAAGCAGCACCGGCCAAGAAGCCGGCGCCCGCCAAGGCTGCTGCGAAGCCGGCAGTGAAGAAGGCAGCGCCCGCCAAGGCAGCGGCAAAGCCGGCAGCGAAGGCGGCACCGGCGAAGAAGCCAGCGGCCAAGGCGGCGGCAAAGCCCGCGGCGAAAGCGGCTGCAAAGCCCGCGGCGAAGGCGGCGGCAAAGCCCGCAGCCAAGAAGGCAGCACCCGCCAAGGCTGCGGCGAAGCCCGCCGCGAAGGCCGCGGCAAGGCCAGCCATGAAAGCAGCAGCAGCCGCAACCAAGCCGGCGGTGAAGAAAGCCGCCGCCCCGAAGGCAAAGGCAGCGCCTGCGAAAGCGAAGGCTCCGGCCAAGAAGTAGACGGAGCGTTGGGGCGTCACGTGTCCTTCGGGACACGGCAAGGACGCTCTGACGTTCTGTGTCGGAGCATATTCGGCAGCGGGTTCAGCCTTCGGGGCTGAGCGTCGGTAACGGGCCGAGGGGCAAGCAAAGCGAGGCGCCGGTTGGCTGCCTCGCTCGCCCCACTCTTTCGCTCCTGCCGTGGTTGGCGAAGGTCACGGCACGGCTTCTGGCGCCTCTGAAGTATGGGCGCCTGTGAAGTGTGAATGCAGGTTCGAATTCCAGCGGCTTGCCGTCGTGCCTGCTGATGCTTTCCAGGCTGCTGCTTTCAGGCTTGTGGTGATGCCAGGACGGAGACCGCGGCCGGTTTCTGGCTGCTGTTTTTTTGCACTCTGGCAATTGATCGCAACAGCCCCGCGGTCGACACTGGATGTCCGCAAACAGGAAACCGATCATGCCGAAGCTGCTCTACGCGTCCACCTCTCCCTACAGCTCCAAGGTAAGGATGGCCGCGGCCTATGCCGGGATCGCCATCGATGAGGTGCCGGTCAAGACCGAGGACAGGCCGGCCGAACTGATCGGCGCCAATCCGCTCGGCAAGATCCCGGTGCTGGTGCTCGACGATGGCCGTTCTGTTCACGACAGCCGAGCCATCACCCAGCACCTCAACCGGATTTCGAAGAACGCGTTGTTTCCACGCAATCCCGACAAGCGTCTGGAAGCGGAAGTGCTGGAGGCGCTGGCCGACGGTATCTGCGATTGCGCGCTGTCGATGGTCTATGAGCGCCGCACCCGGCCCGACGAAATGGTTTATCAACCCTGGCTTGACCGCCAGTGGGCGAAGATCACCGCCGCACTCGATTTGCTCAATGCCAATCCGCCAAAACTGCCGAAGAAGATCACGGCCGGTCAGATGGCGTTGCGTGCCTGCCTTGGCTATCTCTCTTTGCGCTTCGCCGGGAAATGGGAAAAGGGCCGCGGCCGGTTGACTCGCTGGGCCGCACGCTTCGACGAAAAATTCCCGGAGCTGAAGTCGGCGGTTCCCGCCTAAAAACGACCCGCAATAAAAAAGCCGGGCGCGAGGCCCGGCTTTTTCGTGTCGTGGCTTGGACGGACTTAGAACTTCATACCGAGGCCGAAGGTGACGCGGTTGTCCGTCGCCTTGACCTTGCCGATACCGTCGAAGCTCTTCGAGCCGAAGTCGGTGTAGCGATACTCGACGCGGCCGAACACGTTGTCGGTCAGCTTGATGTCGGTGCCGACGCCGGCGGTCCAGCCGATCATCGTAGCGGTGTCGCTGGCGAGGAGGTCGGAGTCTTCCACTTTCAGGCTTCTGCCGGCGAGACCGCCGGTGCCGTAGAGCAGGATTTCCGGGGTCACGGCATAGCCCAGACGGGCACGCAGCGAACCTTCGAAGCCACCCTTGGAGTGGATACCATTGTCGTCACCCTTGACGCCGTTGTAGCCGAGTTCGGCTTCACCGCCGTACACGAAGTTCTCCTGCTGCCATTGGTAGCCGCCGAAGACACTGCCGTCGAAACCCTTGGTGTCGGTCGAGAACCCAAGATCCTTTTCCTTGGTCTTGCCGCTGAAGCCGTAGCCGAGGTTGATACCGGCATAAGGGCCGGCCCACGAAGCGACCGGAAGTTCGGCAACCGGAGCGGGTGCCGGCGGCTCTTCCTGAACGACGTCCGCTGCATAAGCGGTACCACCGAGGGCGAAGAGCCCGATTGCGACAGCCAGCGGCCGTGCGAATTTGAGATTGGCTTGCATTGTTCTTTACTCCTTAAGCCACAGGACACAGGCTTGTTTCTCACGATCGCCATCAACCCGTCCGGGGGGTGAAACGGGTCTGGCGTTCGTCGGTTCCAAATGTCGTGTCAAAATGCGGCTGAACCGAACCTGAACTTGGGTCATTCCCCGGCACGAATGAGGCAGAACCTTGACGTTGCATCTTCGCAACAGCGAAATGTCAGCAGCCAGTTTATGCTGCGCTGCACACCGCTTGGTGCAAGGAGTCCAGCGTCCTATATTGCTGTCCGGCGGTTCCGAGTCCAAGAGGGCTCGGCATGCCGAACGGGCACTTCGCCACAATGCTGCCCCAGGTGCGAACACCATTTAACGCATGCCGGGCCATATTTCGCCGGCGTCGCGTTTTCGGGCCGAAATTGAGGATTGACAACAGATGAGCAAAGCCACTGCCGTGGCGCTGGTGACCGGTGGAGCGAAACGGATCGGCAAGGCGATCGTCGAGGACCTCGCCAGCCATGGTTTTGCGGTCGCCATCCACTCCAACCGCTCGCACGATGAGGCGGATGCGGTGGCCGAGGGGATTAACCGGTCGGGCGGCCGCGCCGCCGTGGTTGCGGCTGATCTGACCGACATGGACGCCGTCAGCGAGCTCGTCGGCCAGGCGGAAGCCGCGCTGGGCCCGATCTCGCTGCTGGTCAACAATGCTTCGCTCTTCGTCGACGATTCAGTGGAAGATTTCGACTGGCACGCCTGGGACCGCCACTTCGCCATTCATGTGAAGACGCCGGCGCTGTTGGCGCAGACCTTCGCCCGTTCCTTGCCGGAGGGGCGGGAGGGGCTGATCGTCAACATCATCGACCAGCGCGTCTGGCGGCCGACGCCGCGCTATTTTTCCTATGCGTTGTCGAAATCGGCATTGTGGACCCAGACGCAGATGTTGGCACAGGCGCTCGGGCCCCGCATCCGCGTCAATGCGATCGGGCCGGGCCCGACGCTGAAGAACGCGCGCCAGGACGATGCGGATTTTGACGCGCAGGTCGCCGGCCTGATTCTGAAGCGCGGCCCGGAATTGCCGGAATTCGGCGCCACCATCCGCTATCTGTGGGAGACGCGCTCGGTCACCGGCCAGATGATCGCGCTCGATGGCGGCCAGCATCTTGCATGGCAGACGCCCGATGTGACAGGCATGGCGGAATAGCAGTCGAAATCCTTGTTGGGGTCTAATTTGATCGGCTAAAAGCACAACCGGGCTGTCCCGACGATTGTGGCTTCTGGAAAAAGTCTCTGACGATGGCGCTCCCCGGGGCTGTTCGGCAGCACTCCCGACCTGCAGCGCTGAGCGGCTCCGGCATGCCGCCAATGTCGGCACTTGCCCAAGCACGGTGCCGCGTAATATGCGGTTGGACGGAAGGGGTCACAGGTGTCCCCACGCCCGACTGCCCCTGAACCGGACGCGTCAACATCCGGCTCTCAGGCGTCATACGCTGGTTCCGGCTTCAAAAGTCCAGTCAGCCAGCAGCAGCCAATGGCCGAGATGGGTGGAACGTTGCTGGGCCGGCGCTCAATGCTTGAGGCACTTGCGCGCCATTGCCATTGCTTTGTAAGTCCCCTTCAGATCGACGACAAAGGCTCCCTTGGTCTCAGGAAACACGATCATTTTATATCTCTTCGCCACGTCACGCTTGAATTTCGGGTCGTCGGTCAAGATGTAGCCGCCAGAATATCCGCCCTTGAGTATTCCGTTCGTGGTGGTGGCCACTCCCTTGTAGAGATGGCCGTCGATAGAAACGAAGATATCCGACTGCTTCCCGTTCTGGAGGCCGATATCCACCGTCGTGAACACGCCGAGATACCCGACCTCCCGATTCGCGGTAACCCCCATTTGAACCGAACTTGGGCCGTCCGAGTGGACGAGCAAGCAATCGCCGCGGGTTTGATTGGTGTAAACTGTCCAGCCTTGGACGTCTCCATATTTGACCAGGACATCGCTGGCCTTTGGGAGGGGATTCTCTGTCTGGGCATAGGCAGCCATCGCAGACGAAAGAGCTACCGACGTGACCGCGATGAGCGTCATGAACTTTCGCATAACATTTCCCTCGTGAGTAAGTTGAAGTATCTATCACTTGGGCATCGTAGTCGGCTGCCCCATGCCTGGATAGTTGGACCTAGGGGAGGAGCGCTGGCCAACCGCTCGGTTCGTCCGAGGTGGTTGAACTCGGTCATTAATTTGCGGTATCGGGTCAATGCTGCTGTCGCCGGGAGAGGCAACCAACGGTCGTTCCAAGGACTGTCCCGCCACTCCAGCATTGACACCACGGTGAAATATGCCCAGGTCACGCATGACGATCTGGCGGCGGTGTCCCGGAAGGGAGGCTGTGATAAACCCGTGAAGGAAAGCCCAGGAATTAGTCCCGGAGAAACCGGTGCGGTCGCTGTAAAGATTTGAAACGGCGAGTAGTTCGGGCGTGTCCTATTGGGCGCCGGATGTGACAGGCATGAAGGAATGAGTCCCTTAGACCACAAGAGCAAGCCGCGTGGCGGCGCCGATGATTTGCCTCCTGAAATCGACCTCGAGGATGAGGCGATCGAGGAGATCGTCGAACCGGTCGGCCCGGATGTGGCGTTCACGGCAATCGACTGGACGCCGCATGCCGGCGATGCCGAAGGCATGGTGGGTGCCGAGGTGATCCAGACGCTGGTCAAGCGGCTGCCCAATGCGCCCGGCGTCTACCGGATGATGAACGCCGCCGGCGACGTGCTTTATGTCGGCAAGGCGCGCAGCCTGAAGAAGCGTGTCACCAACTACGCGCAAGGCAGATTCCACACCAACCGCATCGGCCGCATGGTGCGCGAGACGTCGACGATGGAGTTCGTCGTCACCCGCACCGAGATCGAGGCGCTGCTGCTCGAAGCCAATCTCATCAAGCGTTTGCGGCCGCGATTCAATGTGCTGATGCGGGATGACAAGTCGTTTCCGTATATCCTTTTGACCGGCGACCATGTCTCGCCCGGCATCTACAAGCATCGCGGCGCGCGGTCGCGCAAGGGCGACTATTTCGGCCCCTTTGCCTCGGCCGGTGCCGTTGGCCGCACCATCAATTCCCTGCAGCGCGCCTTTCTGCTCAGAAGCTGCACCAATTCCTTCTATGAGAACCGCACGCGGCCATGCCTGCTCTACCAGATCAAGCGCTGCGCCGGTCCGTGCACCGGCGAAATCTCGCATGAGGGTTATGCCGAGCTTGTCGACGAAGCGAAGGATTTTTTGTCCGGCCGCAGCCAGAAGGTGAAGACCGAGATTTCGGCTGCCATGCAGCAGGCTTCGCAAGACCTCGATTTCGAGCGAGCCGCCATCTATCGCGACCGGCTGGCGGCCTTGTCGCACGTGCAGAGCCATCAGGGCATCAACCCGGCGACCGTCGACGAGGCCGATGTGTTCGCCATCCACCAGGAAGGCGGCCAGGTCTGCATCCAGGTGTTCTTCTTCCGCACCGGCCAGAACTGGGGCAACCGCGCCTATTTCCCAAAGGCCGATCCGGCGCTGGAGGGATCGGAAGTGCTGGGCTCGTTCCTGGCGCAGTTCTATGACGACAAGCCGACACCGCGTGCCATCCTCTTGTCGCAGACCGTCGAGGACCAGGAACTGCTGGCCGAGGCGCTCTCGACCCGCGCCGGCCGCAAGGTGACGATCTCGGTGCCGCAGCGCGGCGAGAAAAAGGACCTGACCGACAACGCCTTGCAGAATGCGCGTGAGGCGCTTGGCCGCCGGCTGGCCGAGACCTCGACGCAAGCGCGGCTGCTTGCCGGTTTCGCCGAGACCTTCGGCCTGTCAAAGCCGCCGGTGCGCATCGAGGTCTACGACAACTCGCACATCATGGGCACCAACGCCGTCGGCGCCATGGTCGTCGCGGGGCCGGAAGGCTTTGTGAAGAACCAGTACCGGAAATTCAACATACGCTCGACGGAGATCACGCCGGGCGACGATTTCGGTATGATGCGCGAAGTGATGGAGCGGCGATTTTCGCGACTGCTCAAGGAGCATGGCGATGTTGTCCTTGCCGACGATGCGGCAGGGGGCGAGGCAGCGGCAGTCGAGGCGGGCGACGATATCGAAGACGATATCTCCGGAAGCTTCCCTGCCTGGCCCGACGTCATCCTGATCGACGGTGGCCAGGGCCAGATGACGGCGGTGCGCAAGATCCTTTCCGATCTCGGCATCGAGGACCGCGTCGTCGCCATCGGCATCGCCAAGGGGCAGGACCGCGATGCAGGCCGCGAGCGCTTCTTCGTCAAGGGCAGAGACTCGTTTTCGCTGCCCGTGCGCGATCCCGTGCTCTATTTCGTCCAGCGCCTGCGCGACGAGGTCCACCGTTTCGCCATCGGTTCGCACCGGGCCCGCCGCAAGAAGGAAATGGTCAAGAGCCCGCTCGACGAAATCGTCGGCATCGGTCCCGGCCGCAAGCGCGCGCTTCTCTTGCATTTCGGCACCGCCAAGGCGGTCAGCCGGGCCGCGGTGGAGGATCTGAGGAAGGTCGACGGCATCTCCGAACAGGTGGCGAAACTGGTCTACAATCACTTCCACGAGAGTTGAAAAAATCGCCACTTTCATCTGGCCAGTCGAATCTGGCCTGTTGACCCCCTACATCCGCTTCTGATTTGAGTACGCAGGCAGAAAGAGTCCACCAGACATGGCCCAGCGCGCGTTTAACCTGCCTAACATGTTGACCTACGCCCGCATCATCGCGGTGCCGCTGGTCGTGCTGTGCTTTTTTCTGGAGGGCCATCTGAAATCGAGCGACTTCGCTCGCTGGTCGGCGCTGGTCATTTTCCTGCTGGCGTCCGTCACCGATTATTTCGACGGCTATTTTGCGCGTGCCTGGCAGCAGACCTCCAACATCGGCAAGATGCTCGATCCGATCGCCGACAAGCTGCTGGTCGCCACGTGCCTCTTGCTGCTTGCGGCTGACACCGACCGTCACGCCGGGATCGCCGGCTGGTCGCTGTGGGCGGCGATCATCATCCTGTGTCGCGAAATCCTGGTCTCGGGCCTGCGCGAATATCTGGCGGCACTCAAGGTCTCGGTGCCAGTGACGCAGCTTGCCAAGTGGAAGACCACCATCCAGATGGTCGCCATCGCCTTCCTCCTGGCGGGACCGGCCGGTGACAAGATCTTTCCGCTGACCACGCAGACCGGCCTGGTGCTGCTGTGGATCGCGGCCCTCGTGACGCTCTACACCGGCTACGACTATTTCCGCGCCGGCCTCAAGCACATCATGGACGAGTGAGATGACGACCCGTCTCATCTATTTCGCCTGGGTTCGCGAACGTATCGGCACATCGGAAGAAGATGTCGAACTGCCCGCCGGCATCGAGACGGTCGCCGACCTCTTGCGCTGGCTGCAATCGCGCGGCGAAGGTTACCAACACGCGCTGCAATATCCCGATGTGATCCGCGTCGCCATCAACCAGGAACATGTCGACCATCGCGAGAAGATATCGGGTGCACGCGAGATCGCGCTGTTCCCGCCGATGACCGGAGGCTGACATCATGTCGGCCGTCCTGGTGCCGACCGTGCGCATCCAGCGCCAGGATTTCGACGTTGCCGCCGAGATCGCCGGGCTGACGCAAGGCCGCGCCGACATTGGCGCGGTGGTCACCTTCTCCGGCCTGTGCCGCGATGAGCAGGGCGCGCTCTCGGCACTCGAACTCGAGCACTATCCCGGCATGGCTGAAGCCGAGATCGGGCGTATCGCTGCCGAAGCCACCGAGCGCTGGCCGCTGCAAGGCCTCACCGTCATACATCGCCATGGCAAGATCGCGCCGGGGGACAACATCGTCCTGGTGGTGGCCGCTTCGGCGCACCGCCAGGCGGCATTCGAGGCGGCGGACTTCCTCATGGACTACCTCAAGTCGCGTGCCCCCTTCTGGAAGAAGGAACATCGCACCGACGGCTCCGAGGGGGGCTGGGTCGAGGCTAAGGAAACCGACGCCCAGGCAGCCCGGCGCTGGAAGCGACCGCCGTCCGAATAATACCGTGCAGGCGTCACGGAACCACCGCAATCCTTCTGCCAACTGGTGACGTGACTGATTGGGCAAGGGAGACGGTCATGCTGGAGAGGATCGCCGAATTCTTCGTCTTCGGCTTGGTGCCGTTGGTCGTCGGTATCCTGGCGGTTCCGGAGCTGTCCGTTGCCGCGGAAAAGGCGGTGAGGGGCGAGGTGATCTATCGCGAGCGCATCGCCTTGCCGCCCAGCGCCGTGCTCTCCGTCGAGCTCGCCGACGTCTCGTTGGCCGACGCGCCGGCCAAGATCATCGGGCAACAGAAGATCAAGCCCGCCGGCCAGGTGCCGATCAGCTTCGAGATAAAATTCGCCCCCTCCGTCATCCGGCCGCAAATGACCTACGCGCTGCAGGCCCGGATCACCGTGGACGGAAGGCTGATGTTCATCTCCGATGTGCGCCATCAGTTCGATCCGCTGACCGACGCGCCGCAGACCATCATGCTGAAGATGGTTACGCCCAGCAAGGAAACGGCGGCTTCCATCTTTGATCAGCTCTGGGTGGTCGATTATGTCGATGGCATTGGCGCCATCACCGCGCCGCAGGCGACCTTCAGGGTCAGCGAGGCCGGCAAGGCCGGTGGCAGCGGTCCCTGCAACATCTATTTTGCCACGGCGAAGGTCGAGGGCCAGGCGATCGCGATCGGGGATATCGGTTCGACTTACAAAGCTTGCGCGCCCGATGTGATGGCCGAGGAAAAAGCCCTGTTCGATGCGTTGGCCAAGGCGGCATCATACAAGGTCGATGCCGGCAAGCTCACCATCTCAGACAAGGACGGGCGCGAAATCCTGCGCTTCAGCGCCGCGAGCTGATTGCACTCCAGAAAAAAGGCCGGCTGAACGCCGGCCTTCCAGATCGGATTTGATGCCGTCGGCTCAGCCGACGATTTCGGTGTCCGAGAACCAGTACTTGATTTCCTGCGCGGCGGTTTCCGGCGCGTCGGAGCCGTGCACCGAGTTCTCGCCGATCGACAGCGCATGCACCTTGCGGATGGTACCTTCGGCGGCGTTGGCCGGGTTGGTGGCGCCCATCACGTCGCGGTTCCTGGTAATGGCGCTCTCGCCTTCAAGGACCTGCACGATGGTCGGGCCCGAGGACATGGATTCCACCAGCTCGCCGAAGAACGGCCGCTCCTTGTGGACGGCGTAGAAGCCTTCCGCCTCGCGGCGGCTCATCCAAACGCGGCGCGAGGCGATGACGCGCAGACCGGCGTCTTCGAGCATCTTGGTGATGGCGCCGGTGAGGTTGCGCCGCGTTGCGTCGGGCTTGATCATGGAGAAGGTGCGTTCGAGCGCCATGGGTCGTCCTTGTCTGAATTTGAATTGAGAGTGGCGGGCTCTATACAAGCCGCCCGGCTTATTGCCAAGAGGGTGAGGAGCGGGTCCGCGCAGCGAGCGGAAAGCCAATTGCCTGGCTTTCCCAGCGACGAACGCCCGGAGCGACAGCGAGCGTCGAACGGCCAGGCTTCCGTGGCTGGTCGCTGCGGGCAGGCGGGATCAGACGGCTGTAAAGCAACGGTTTGCTTGCTATAGTCGCCCGGTCGGCGCCGCGCTGAAGTCGGCCCGCATGGAGACAATATGACCATGACAGACGATCGTCAGGAGCGCATTCGCAACCGCGCCCACCAGATCTGGCAGGAAGAAGGGCAACCGGCCGGTCACCACGAACGCCATTGGCAACAGGCGGCCGCCGACATCGATCGGGAGGACGCGGGGTCGGCGGAGAAGAAGCCAGCCAGGAAGGCATCTGGCGCCGGCAAGGCAAAAGCCGCTCCCAAGGAAAAGGCCGCCGCGAAAGCCAGCAAGCCAAAGAAGGCGGCCAAGTAAGGCCAGCTGTTCCGCCGCTGATCTTCGCGACAGTTGACGGCGCTCAAACTGCCTTTCTGCCAGGGCGGGCGCTTGTGGCCGTCACGCCGCCGCCGCAACCTTCCGTCCCAGCCCGCCATGCAGGTCGAGGCAGCGGGTGAACCATTGCGCCACCACGTCGCTGTCGTCGAGCAATTTGTACGGCGTGGCGATGCGTGCCCATTGCAGCGCGCCGAAGACGATATAGTCGGCAAACAGCGGCGAGGCGCCGCCGATGAATGGCTGGTAGCTCAACATGGAGCGCAGCGGCTCCAGCGCTGCCCGGAAGGTTGCCAGGCCGGCGTCGCGTGCGGCGGCGACGTCCTCCAGCCGCTTGCCGAAGCGCTGCTCCCGGCTCTGGCGGAAATACGAGGCGTTCTCTTCGTCTTGCATGGCATGAAGGTCAACGAGCGCCGCGGTGGTAACATAAGGATGGATGGTCAATTGCGACCAGCGTTCGATGAAGCGCGCCATCGCCTTGCCGCCTTCGCCGCCAAACAGCGTCGGGCGATCCGGATAGGTCTCATCGAGATAGAGCGCGATGGCGAAGGAATCGATGACGACCTTGTCGCCATCGCGGATGACCGGAACGGTTTTTGAGACACCGCCTTCAATGGCCGGCACTTCGAGAAAACGCGTCGGCGCGGTCGAGATATCAAGTCCCTTGTGGGCCAGCGCCATCGTTGCCTTCCAGCAATGCGGACTGAACGGGCGGCTCTCGTCATGTCCGACCAGGTCGTAAAGCAGAATGGTCATTGGCGTCGGCCCCTTCGCGGTCTAGGTATCGCCCCGAAACCCGAAACGGGCGCGGCGGGAGAAAAGATGAAACAGCACTTCATGATGTTTGCGGCCTACAATCAATGGGCCAATGGCCGCATCTATGATGCCGCCGACGATCTGAACGATGAGGAATTCAATCGCGACGTCGGCGCTTTCTTCGGTTCACTGATGGGCACGCTCAACCACCTGCTCGCCGCCGATCGCATCTGGATGAAGCGCTTCACCGGCGAAGGCATCGCGCCGACGACATTGGACGCCATATTGCACCGGGCCTTGCCCGTCTTGAGGACCGCGCGCGAGGCGGAGGACCGGCGGATGATCGACTGGCTCGGCGGCCTGGACGACAAAGCGCTGTCGGGTCGCTTCACCTATATGACCGTTTCGGATATGCGCACCGTCTCGCAGCGCCTGGCGCCCGCGCTGGCTCATGTCTTCAACCACCAGACCCATCACCGCGGCCAGGCGCATATGATCCTGACGGTTCTGGGCCGCCCCTCCGTGCCGCTCGATCTGGCGCATTTCCAGCGCACCGAGGAGGGAAGGGCTTTCGCTTAATCCATAGGGCTTCAATTCGAATTGGACGACGGATGATCGCGCATTTTTTGCCCTGGGCGCGACAAATGAGGACCAATGCGAATTTCAGACAGCCTCTGAAGCCAAGTCCGCAATTTCGTTGTCCAACTGGCGTTGCGTCATGGCCGCTTCCGCCATCACCCATTGCTTGAACAGCAGCATCTTGCGTGCGGCAAGGCCCTTGTGCGGCGAGACAAAGTACCAACCGGCCGTGTTCGGATGATGTACGGCAAAGGGAGCGACCAGCCTCTCGGCGCGGATATCGCTGGCCATATAGGCGCGGTTGGCAACGGCAAAACCCATTCCGGCGTTGGCCGCCTCGTAGGACATCATGCACGAGTCGAAATAGATGCTCTTGGTCTCGCTGAGCACAAAACTGGCACCAGCGAAACCAAGCCAGGATTGCCAGTTCTGCGTGCAGGTGTCGGAATGCAGCAGCGTGAAGTGCTTAAGGTCGTCCGGTGTCACCTTTGACACCGGCTTGTCGCCGAGAACCTCGTGGAACAATTTGCGGCTGCACACCGGTGTCAGGTCTTCCTGAAACAGCAGGTCGGATGGCAGCCCGTTGAAGTGGCCGTCGCCATAGCGGATTTCGAGATCGAATTCGGAAGTCGTGAACTCATGCGTCGCGTATGAGGTCGAAACCCGCATCACGATATCGGGATGTTGCTGCTGGAACAGCGGCAGGCGCGGAAACAGCCAGCGCGCGGCAAATGTCGGCAGCACCGATATCTTCAGCACATGTTCCTGTGATTGCCCGGTCGCTTCCATGCTGGCGGCGACAATCCGCTCCAGCGCCTCACGAACGCGCGAGACATAGGTTTCGCCCTCCGGTGTCAGCGACACCGCATTGCCGCCGCGCTGGAAAATCTTGAAGCGCAACTGGTCCTCCAGGCTCTTGACGCGCTGGCTGACCGCCGAAGCGGTGATGAACTGCTCTTCGCCGGCACGCGTGAAATTCCCGTGCCTCGCAGCACTCTCCACGATTTTCAGCGAATTGAGGTTGACCTGACTGAGCAGACGCACGGCTTTCGACCTTAAGCTGGGCTTAGGGTAGCACTAGCATTCCTAATTTTACAGGGGGGGCTAATTTAATCGACTGTTAACCAAGTGTTTGCCCCCCACTTGGAGAAGTACAATGAACGCACATACCGTACCCGAACTGCGCTATGCGATGAGCCGCGAGGCCATTATCGGCCACGAAACCGCCTGGAAAGTGTCGAGCTTCGGCGTTGCGCAGTATCGGCATGGCTATGATCCGGCTCTGCTTGCCGCGATCGAGGAGGCCGCCCTGAAGCTCAAGGCCAGCCATGCCGTGCACAAGCACCTCGATCTGACCTTCATCACAGGCGCGGACCGTTTCATTCCCGAAATCAAGGAGTTGCTGAACGACAAGTTGCGCCTGGAACGGCTGTCCGACATGATGGGCACGAAGCTGGAGCCCTATCCGCTGTCGATCGTCGGTTCGACAGTCACCTTCATGAATCCCAGGGATGGCGCCGTCGAATGGCATTGCGACGGCGTTCCGGTCACTGAGCTCATTCCGCTGTCGATCAGCGATCCGCTGGTCGGCGGCCATCTCGAAATCTATTGCGACGATTCCGAGACCGGCCGCGCCATCCTCGAATCCGGCCGCGAGATTCCGCGCAACCGCATCATGCGCATCGATCACAAGATGAACTATGCGACGCTCGGGCAGTTCCTCGGCGTCCTGCATCGCACGGCGCCGATCCAGTTCGGCGAGCGCGTCACGCTGGTGCTCAACCAGCGCTCCGTGGCCAAGCCCTATGTCGACGACAACAGGATGTTCTACCTTGCCGCCGACAACGATCACGACCGCGAGTGGGTCAACGAGCTGGCCGAAGATGTGTGGCAAAACCAGCTGCCGGCCTATCGCCGGTTCGAGGCCGAACATCCGACGCCGGCCCCCGCCGAAGCGCCGGTTCCGGGTGGAGCCAGGGAGTCATGGTAGCGACCCATGATCCCAAAAAGTGGAGACCGGTTTTCGGACGGGATCATGGTCGAACGCAGAGATAGGGGCCTATGCCGATTCCTTCTGCATGGATCGGGCTCGATATCCGCGCTGGTCTTCGCTGCCGGGGCGGTGGCGTTGTGGTCGACAAATGCGCTGGTCGGCAAGTCCCTGCTGGCCAGTCACCCGGTGTCGCAGGTGCAGTTCCTGCAATTTGTGGGGGCCGCCCTGGTCTTCGCGGTCATCCGGTCGATGAGCCGCGAGAAAGCCGCGACGGCCACGGCAAGCACCGCGCTGGTGCCGCTCGCGGTCGGCTTTATCGGTCTGGTCGGCACCATGGTGCTGCAATATATCGCCTTTGCCTCGATGCCGGTGATCGAAGCCAATCTCGTGGCCTACACCTGGCCCTTGATGGTTGCCGCGGCAGTGATCGCCTTCGACAATCCCCGGCGTCCGGCCTTGCTGGGCATTGCCGCGGCCCTTGGCTTCGTCGGCGTCGCGCTGGTGATTTCGGGAGGGCGTGACCGCACCTGGTTCCAGGGTGATCTCGCCGGCTATTCGGCCGCATTCGGGTCCGCGCTGTGCATGGCTTTCTATTCGGTGATGGTGGGGCGGCTCGCCACGTCGCCGGACCGCCTGTTGCTGCCCTCCGCGCTGGTCGGCGTCGCCTTGACGCTTGTATGGTCGGCTCGCGAAGGCGTCGCCTGGCCCAGCGGGGTGGATCTGGCCCTCGGGCTTTATCTCGGCGCTGGCCCGATGGGGCTGGGTTATTACTTCTGGTCACGCGCCTTGAAGCTCGGAGGCAGCGGCAAGGTGGCTGTCGTCGCCTATCTCACGCCGATTGCTTCGACGCTGCTGTTGACGTTGTCCGGCGAACGGCTGACGACCACCGCCATTGCCGGAGCCATTCTCGTGATCGGCAGTTGTGTCGCGGTCGGTCTGGAGCGTTCGGAGGCGCAAGACTATGTTTGATGACAATGAACGTCTCGCCAGGCAGGAAGCGCATTGGCTGATCAAGGAATTTGGCGCCGAGGCACCGCTTTACGCCGCAATGAAGGCCGAAAAGGCGATTGAACAGAAGGATTTCGGGCGTTGTGCCCGCTGGAAGCGTATTCTTGAGATATTGGCCGACAGCCGCCCAACCAAGTCTGCCACCTCCAAGTATTAGATTTTCTAATTTGCACGACGTCGATTTCTCATAAAAGTAGTTGATGCCAAGTCTTGATTCGTTTTGGGATTTGGCGGCCCGTTGGGGGGCGCGGTTAAAGAGATACATCGACAAAAGTCTTTACTGGGGTAGATGACTTTGTCGCAGATAGGGTGAAAGAATTGTCAAATATCGAGGATAAGACCGTTATCGAGCTGACCGCCGATATTGTCTCGGCCTATGTAGGCAACAATCCGCTTCCGGCTTCCGGCCTGCCTGACCTGATTGCCAGCGTCAGCGCCTCGGTCCGAAAGCTGGCTGGTGCGGCCGTCGTGGAAAGCCCGAGCCTTGTTCCGGCCGTAAATCCGAAAAAGTCGGTGTTTCCCGACTACATCATCTGCCTGGAGGACGGAAAGAAGTTCAAGTCGCTCAAGCGACACCTCAGGACGGACTACGGTTTGAGCCCGGATGACTATCGGGCCAAATGGGGCTTGCCGCCGGACTATCCGATGGTCGCGCCGAATTACTCGGCGACCCGGTCGGCGCTGGCGAAATCGACGGGACTTGGCCGCAAGCCGGTCGCTGCGCCGGCGGTCGTGGCCAAGGCGACAAAGCGTGGCAAGGCCACTGCCTGAGGCCTTTCTGGCCGGTATCGCAGGTCACTGATCGCCTGCTCTGGCGGCGCATTGTGCGCGCCGTTTCCAGGCCTTGTGCGGCCAACTGGCCCGCAAGGTCTTGCGAAGCGTTGATGTCCAGTGCAAAAGCGCGGCCATGCTTATCATCAATGACCTTTCACTCCGCATGGCGGGGCGCTTGCTTCTCGACCACGCCTCGCTCACCTTGCCGGCCGGCACCAAGGCCGGTCTCGTCGGCCGCAACGGCACCGGCAAGACGACGCTGTTCAAGGCCATAACAGGCGATTTTCCCTCCGAGACAGGCTCGATCAGCCTGCCGAAGAATACGCGCATCGGCCAGGTGGCGCAGGAAGCGCCTGGAACCGAGGACCCGCTAATCGAGATCGTGCTCAAGGCCGATCTCGAGCGCACGGCGCTGCTCGAAGAAGAGAAGACGGCGACCGATCCGCACCGCATCGCCGACATCCACATGCGGCTGGCCGACATCGATGCTCATTCGGCCGAGTCGCGCGCGGCCACCATCCTCGCCGGCCTCGGCTTCGACGACGCCGCGCAGCGGCGTCCGGCCTCGTCCTTCTCCGGCGGCTGGCGTATGCGCGTGGCGTTGGCCGCCGTACTGTTTTCCGAGCCGGATCTCCTGCTGCTCGACGAGCCGACCAATTATCTCGACCTCGAAGGCACGCTGTGGCTGGAAAACTACGTCTCAAAGTATCCGCACACCGTGCTCCTGATTTCGCACGATCGCGATCTGCTCAACCGCGCCGTCAACTCGATCGTTCATCTCGACCAGAAGAAGCTGACCTTCTGGCGCGGCGGTTACGACCAGTTCGAGCGCCAGTACACCGAGCAGAAGGAGTTGCAGGAAAAGGGCCGGGTCAAGCAGGAAGCCGCCCGCAAGCATATGGAATCCTTCGTCGAGCGGTTTCGCGCAAAGGCCTCCAAGGCAAGACAGGCGCAGTCGCGCATCAAGGCGTTGGAAAAGATGAAGCCGATCTCGGCCATCGTCAACGACACGGTGCGGCCGTTCTCTTTCCCCGAACCTGTGAAGACGGTGGCCTCGCCGATCGTTGCGCTGAACAACGTCAATGTCGGTTATACCGAGGGCCAGCCGATCCTGAAGAAGATGACGCTGCGCATCGACGCCGACGACCGCATCGCGCTGCTCGGCGCCAACGGCAACGGCAAGTCGACCTTCGCCAAATTGCTGTCGGGTCGCCTGAAGCAGGAAACCGGCACCATGACGGTGGCGCCCGGGCTGAAGGTGGCGATCTTCGCCCAGCACCAGCTCGACGATCTGCGCCCCGAGGAGAATGCCTATGAGCATGTCCGCCGGCTGATGCCGGAGGCGCCGGAATCCAAGGTGCGCGGCCGCGTCGCCCAGTTCGGTCTCACGACCGAGAAGATGAACACGCCCGCCAAGGATCTGTCCGGTGGCGAGAAGGCGCGCCTTCTGATGGGCCTGTCGGCCTTCGAGGGTCCGAACCTGTTCATCCTCGACGAGCCGACCAACCACCTCGACATCGACAGCCGCGAATCGCTGATCCATGCGCTGAATGAATTTCCCGGCGCCGTCATTCTGATCTCGCACGACCGCCATCTGCTGGAGGCGACGGCCGACCGGCTGTGGCTGGTCAAGGATGGTGCGGTCAATCCCTATGACGGCGACCTCGAGGACTACAAGACGCTGGTGACCGGCGTCTCCGGCGACCGCCGCGGCAAGCGCGAGGCCGACAAGGCATCAAAAGCCGACCGCCGCCGCGACGCCGCAGCGCGCCGCGCCGCCTTCGAGCCGTTGGCCAAGGAAATCCGCGCCACCGAGGCGCTGATGGACCGTATCCGCAAGCGCATCGACGGCATCGAGGACGAACTGTCCAATCCGTCGGTCTACGAGAAGGATCCGTCGACTGCGACCAGGCTCGCCAAGGAACGCTCGCAGCTTGCCCAGACGCTTGCCGGCCATGAGGAAAAATGGCTGACCATGTCGGCGGAATATGAGGAAGGGACGGCGGAGTAGAGCTAATCTCCCCCCTCGTGGGGGAGATGCCCGGCAGGGCAGAGGGGGGCGCTGTCCCGCCAACCTGCCGGTCTCTTTGCAATCACCATCGCCAACTTCGGTGGCATATTGATGGGGCTCGATAGGCCGCGATCCTTCGCGCCCCCTCTGTCCTGCCGGACATCTCCCCCACAAGGGGGGAGATTGGCTAATCATCTGGCCCTACACGCCACCGTCAAAACCCGCTAGACAAATGGCATGAACCAGCACGCCAAGCTTCGTATCGGCCATTCGGCCTGTCCGCATGATTGCCCGTCGACCTGCGCGCTTGAGGTCGAACTGCTTGACGGCAACCGCATCGGCCGCGTCCATGGCGCCAAGTCCAATACCTATACGGCCGGGGTCGTCTGCGCCAAGGTCGCCCGCTATGCCGACCGCGTCCATCATCCCGACCGTTTGCTGAAGCCGCTGGTGCGCAAGGGCGCCAAGGGCGGGGGCGTCTGGCAGGAGGCAAGCTGGGAAGCCGCACTCGACCTCGTTGCCGAGAATTTCATCGCGGCCGAGGAGAAGTACGGATCGGAGACGGTCTGGCCTTACTATTACGCAGGCACGATGGGGCTGGTGCAGCGCGACGGTATCGACCGGCTGCGGCATGTGAAGAAGTACTCGGGCTTCTTCGGCTCGATCTGCACCAATCTCGCCTGGACCGGCTGGATGATGGGGGCGGGCGCCTTGCGCGGTCCCGATCCGCGAGAAATGGCCAAATCCGATTGCGTCGTGATCTGGGGCACCAATGCGGTGGTCACGCAGGTCAATGTCATGACCCACGCCATCAAGGCGCGCAAGGAACGCGGCGCGAAAATCGTCGTCATCGACGTCTATGAAAACGCCACGATGAAACAGGCCGATATGGGCCTGGTGCTGAAGCCCGGCACCGACGGCGCGCTGGCTTGTGCTGTCATGCATGTCCTGTTCAGGGAAGGCCTGGCCGACCGCGCCTATCTCGAAAGATACACCGACGATCCCCAGGGCCTTGAAGCGCATCTGCGCACCCGCACGCCGGAGTGGGCGGCTGATATCACCGGTTTGACGGTCGCCGAGATCGAGGCCTTCGCCCGGCTCGTCGGCACGACGAAAAAGACTTATTTCCGGCTCGGCTACGGCTTTGCTCGCCAGCGCAACGGCGCCGTCAACATGCATGCGGCGTCATGCATCGCCGCGGTCACCGGCGCCTGGCAGTATGAGGGCGGCGGCGCCTTTCATTCCAATTCGGGCATCTTCAAGCTCAATCAGGATGTGCTGGAAGGCTCAAGAATGCGCGATCCCTCGATCCGCTATCTCGACCATTCGCGCATCGGCCCGGTGCTGACCGGCGCCAGCGACGCACTCTACGGCGGACCGCCGGTGACGGCCATGCTGATCCAGAACACCAATCCGGTGAATGTCGCGCCCGAACAGCGGCTGGTGAAGCAAGGTTTCCTGCGCGACGATTTGTTCACCTGCGTGCACGAGCAGTTCATGACCGACACGGCCAAGCTTGCCGATGTCGTGCTGCCGGCGACGATGTTCGTCGAGCATGACGACATCTACAAGGGCGGCGGCAACCAGCACATCACGCTCGGCCCCAAGCTGATCGATCCGCCGGAAGGGCCGCGCACCAACCATTTCGTCATCGAGCAGCTGGCCGAGCGCCTTGGCGTCGCCGATCGGCCGGGCTTCGGCCTCACCGAGCAGCAGCATATCGACATCATCCTCGGCAAGCGCGGGCTGGGCAGCTTCGATTCCTTGAAGGAAGAGAAGTGGGTCGACCTGCAGCCGGATTTCGAAACCGCGCATTTCACCCGGGGCTTCGGCCATGCGGACGGCAAATTCCGCTTCCGCGCCGACTGGACCGGGCAGGCGGCTCCCAACCGGCCGCCGAAGAGCATGGGTCTGTTCGGCCCGGTGGCGCGGCTGCCGGAATTTCCCGATCATGTCGACCTGATCGAGGTGGCCGACGAAGCGCATCCGTTCCGCCTGACGACTTCGCCGGCGCGCAACTTCCTCAACTCGACCTTTTCCGAGACACCGGTTTCAAGGGCGAAGGAAGGCCGCCCCGAACTCCTGCTGCATCCCGACGATGCGGCGGCTCTCGAACTTGCCGACGGCGACCGTGTCGAGATCGGCAACATGCGCGGCGAGGTGGTGCTGCACGCCAGATTGTTCGACGGCATCAAACGTGGCGTCGTGATCGCCGAAGGCATCTGGCCGAACAGCGCGCATGAGCGCGGCGAGGGCATCAACGTGCTGACCGGCGCCGATGCCCCCGCGCCCTATGGCGGCGCGGCCTTCCACGACAACAAGGTGTGGTTGCGCAAGGCAAGGGAGCTGGCGGCATAGCCGGTCAAGGATTTCCTGGTCGTGCATCTGGTGACGCAGCAACAAAAGCAAAAATATTGGCCGCGCGCCGCACATGGCTGCGAAGATAATATTGTTGAGATTTTAGCGGAGACTATGTATCGCGAAAATAACTAGTGATTAGAAATAATTTAGCTTTGAGATGGGGTGTACATCAAGTTCATTTGCAAGAAATTTTGAAATATTTTTTATATGATTGTTGAATGAAATAGAAATGCCCAGATGAAAAACTGCGAAAAAAACGAGGTAGAAAACCATATCGGGTGCATTTTTATTGGCTATTAGGAGACATATCCATCCAAAAAAAGCCAAAATTAAAGCTGGATACGATATCCATGTCCCGCTATTAACAAATGATCCATGTATAAATTTATCACCTTCACTTTCAATAAATTTTGCCTTAAAGGTTGTAATGTTTCTGTATACTCCCGCTTCAATCCAGAATTTCTTATTGACGTTGTCTAAAAGCGCTCTGCTTATCAAGCTACCGTGATTTTCCTTCGCATCAGAAAGTCTAAAAAATAGATCTTTTTCTGATGTCTCATATTTGAAATCTCCGACCATTCTTGGGAAGGCCAAAAGTCTTAGGAAGCTGCTATGTTTGAAAGGTTCCATGAAGCTCCGCTTGGTCTTATTTACCAGATACGAGGTCCCGCATAAATTCCCAATTTAAGGCTACGATTTTGCACCTGAGCTTTGCAACGCCCTTTAGTCGGCTTTGCGCCAGCTCACCCAATATTCCGGCTCTTCCGGCCCTGGCAGGCGTTTTTCTCATTCGACCGTAAATCCTGCTCCGGTTAGGGCCGCCACGGCCCCAACCAGGATCTCTCCAACATGACGGGGCTTGTCGCCGCCAAGCTGGTGAAGGAGATCGCCGGCATGATGCTGAAGACAGCACCGGCCGCTGATTGAGAGACAACAAGCGCAGCCGAGGCGCGGAAAGTCACACTGGCAGGAATTCGGCCACCTTTTTCCTGTTCAGCCGGTGCCGGATGTCGTCGGCGATCGCCTGGGCCTCGATCCCGATTTCGCGCAGCAAGCCGGTGACGGCGTTGTGGAAACCAACAAGGTAGAGGCCGAGGTCCGAAGCTTGCGCGGTAACGCCGCTGCGATCCGGCTGGATGCCGGGGTCCAGGAATTTGGCATAGCCCGGCCGGTAGCCGGTGGCGAAGAGGATGGCGTCGAATTCGCCGTGGCCGCCATCGACAAAACGGGCACCGCGTTCCGAGATTTCGGCGATGTCGGGCGCCACCTTGATCGCGCCTTCGCGGATCTTGCCGATAGTGCCGACATCGATCACCGGAATGCGCGACGCAAGGGCGATCTGTTGCAGCAATCCCTGCTTCGGCCGTCTGAGCCCAAATTTCTCCAGCCTGCCCAGCACAAGGTCGAGAATGAGGGGGAACAGGGAGTCATTGATGCGCCGCGGCCCGAGCCGCGTCGCCATGCCGACCATTTGGATCGGCACGCCGAACAGTTCGCGCGGCACGATGTGAACGCCGTCGCGCACCGAGATCGTCGGCCGGGCACTGCCTTCCGCCAGATCGAGCGCAATCTCGGCACCGGTGTTGCCCATGCCGACGACCAGCACCGACTGGCCGGCAAAAGGCGTAGCGTTGCGGTAGTCCGCGCTGTGCAGCGTCTTGCCCTTGAAGGCGTCGATGCCGGTAAATTTTGGCAGCAAGGGCTCGGCATTGTAGCCGGACGCGATCACCACATGCCAGGCACGTAAGGCGCCGGACGTCGATTCCACCCGCCAGCCGCGGCCGTCCCGGGTGATCGCCCGCACGGTTTCGCCGAAGCGGGGCTCGAGGTCGAAACGCTTCGCATAGGCATCGAGATACTCGACCACGAGATGGCGGGGCACATAGCGCGGATAATCCTTGGGGAAGGGGACGAAGGGCAGCGAAGAGTAGCGTTTGGTCGTATGCAGATGCACGCGATCATAGTGACGCCGCCAGGCTGGCACGGCCTGCTGCTCCTTTTCGAGGATGACAAAATCCACCCCGGCTTGCCGCAGGCACGCGGCAACCGCCAGGCCCGCTGGCCCGGCACCGATGATCGCGACCTTCGTGGTTTCGTCCATGCGCGCCTCCCTCGCCAACTCGCGATCCTGAGAATGTCAGAAACGTGGCAAGGGTGCCACGGGCTCATCCAGGCAAGGGCACCGTCAACCCGACCTTGACGCGGTCCATGGCGACGAAGGTGCGGAACTTCCGCACATTGTTGCTGCCGAAGAACAGTTTTCGCGTCAGCGCCTCATAGGCGCCCATGTCGGCTACGGTGATGACGAGGATGAAGTCGGCTTCGCCGGTGACATAATAGCATTGCTGCACGTGCGGCTCTGCCGAGAATTGCCGCTTGGCCGCATCGATCAGTTCGGTGCGTTCGCTCTCCAATTCGACCTCGACGAAGATGGTGATGGGCTGGCCGACGGCAGCCGGCTCCACCACGGCGACGTTGCCGGCAATGACACCGGTCTGTTCCATGCGCTTGATGCGGCGCTGCACGGCGGGCGCCGACAGGTTCACCGCCTCGCCGATCAGCCGTTGCGGCGTCGTGTTGTCCCGCTGCAGGATGGCAAGGATGGCGAGATCGAAGCTGTCGAGGGCGGTTGGTGCCTGAGGCATTGGCGTATCCTGACGAAACAAACTTGCATTTTGAGAGCCGAATTACAGCGCCTTTTGCGCATGTTCCGCAATATCTTCTCTCGGACGACGTCAAGGAGAGAGCCTCAATGTTCCTGCCCAATCGCAATGCCCTGCATCGCCAGCCACTGGGCGCGGCCGATGCCGAAACCCTCGGCATCGCCGGAGCGGACACCGTCGAGCGTTTCCTTGCCCGCCGTGACAATCACCTGGCAACGCCGCTGCACGCGTTGCCGGCGCTGGGGGGCGAGCTCGGTCTCGCGGCCTTGCACGTCAAGGATGAGGGCTTTCGGCTCGGCCTCGGCAGCTTCAAGGCGCTGGGCGGCGCCTATGCGGTCTTCCGTCTGGTCCTGGAAGAAGCCAGCAAGCGTCTGGGCCGCTCCGTCGATGTCGGCGATCTCGATCGGCCCGAAGTCCGGTCGGTCGCGGCGACCATGACGGTTGCTTGCGCCACCGACGGCAATCACGGCCGCTCCGTCGCGCAGGGCGCCGAACTCGTCGGTGCCAAGGCGGCGATCTTCGTCCATGCCGGCGTCAGCGACGAACGCGTCGCGGCCATCGCCCGCTACGGGGCCGAGATGATCCGCGTCGACGGCAATTATGACGATTCGGTCAGGCAGGCGGCGCGCATCGCCGCCGAGAAAGGCTGGACGGTGGTTTCCGATACCTCATGGCCGGGCTACGAACGCATTCCGGGGCTTGTCATGCAGGGCTACACGGCGGTCGTGCGCGAAGCGCTGGGCCAGCTCTCCGAACCGCCGACGCATGTCTTCGTGCAGGCAGGCGTCGGCGGCATCGCGGCGGCGATCGCCGGCCATCTCGCCATCGTGCTCGGAGAAGCCAGGCCTGTTTTCACGGTGGTGGAACCTGCGCGCGCCGCCTGCGTCTTCGGCGCCGCCAAAGCCGGGCACCCGGTCAAGATCGCGCATGGCGAGGCGACGGTCATGGCGATGCTCGAATGCTACGAGGCCTCGCCTGTCGCCTGGCGCGTGCTGGCACGCGTCGCCGATGCCTTCATGACCGTCGACGAGGACGACGCCGTCGCCGTGATGCGGCGGCTGGCAAGGCCGTCCGGCAACGATCCGGCCATCGTTGCCGGTGAAAGCGGAGGGGTCGGTCTTGCCGGACTGATCCGGGCGATGGCCGGTCACAAGGCCGAGCTTGGCCTCGACGCCACTTCGCGCGTGCTGGTTATCAACACCGAAGCCGCGACCGACCCCCGCCGCTATGCCGAGCTCGTCGGCATGAACCCGGCGGATGTGCTTGCCGGCAAGATGCTTTCAGGAGCAACGCCATGATCTCGATCGACGGACAAAGACTGCTTGGCCGCATCCGCGAACTCGGCGGCATCGGCCGTGATGGCGAGGGCAGGCTGGTGCGGCTGGCCGCCTCCGATGCCGACCGGCTGGGTCGCGACCGCTTCGTCGGCTGGCTGCGCGAGGCCGGGCTCGAAATCGCCATCGATCGCATGGGCAACATCTTCGGTATCTGGCAGGTGCCTGAGAACGCCGGGCAAGCGCCAATCCTCGTCGGCTCGCATATCGACACCGTCATCGATGCCGGCATTTATGACGGCTGCTACGGCGTGCTGGCCGGCCTGGAGGTCATCGAGACGCTGAAGGGGTCAGGCTATGTCCCGTCGCGCCCGCTCTCGGTCGCCGCCTTCACCAACGAGGAAGGGGTTCGCTATTCCCCCGACATGATGGGTTCACTGGTCCATGCCGGCGGCGTCGCTATCGCCGAGGCGCTGGCCGCCGTCGGCACCGACGGCAGCGTGCTGGGAGAGGAGCTGGCCCGCATCGGCTATGCCGGCGACGAGGAGCCCGGCTTCCTCAAACCGCATGTCTATCTCGAACTGCATATAGAGCAGGGCCCGGTGCTGGAACGCGAAGGCGTGCCGATCGGCGCCGTGGAAAACCTGCAAGGCATCTCCTGGCAGCGCATCACCATAGATGGCATCGCCAACCATGCCGGCACCACGCCGATGTCGATGCGCAATGATGCCGGCCATGCAGCTGCGCGAGTCGTCACGTTCCTGTACGATCGCGCCAAAGCTTCGAACACGCCGACCGTTGCAACCGTCGGCACGATGCGTTTCGAGCCAAACGCCATCAATGTCATTCCCTCGCGCGCCGTCTTCACCGTCGACCTGCGCGACCCTTTCGAGCATCGCCTGCAGGCGGAGGAGGCGGCACTTGCCGCATTTCTCGAGGACCTCGCGGCCGCCGATGGCGTCACGGTCTCGGTCGAGCGGCTGGCCCGCTTCGAGCCGGTGATTTTCGACAGCCGCATCGTCGAACTGATCGAGGCTGCCGCCAGCAACCGCGGATTGGTCTCGAAGCGCATGACGTCAGGCGCCGGCCATGATGCGCAGATGATGGCGCGCCTTGCGCCCGCGGCGATGATTTTCGTGCCGAGCGCCGGCGGCATCAGCCACAATCCGCGCGAACATACGGACGATGCCGAGCTTGTCGCCGGCGCCAACATCCTGCTTGATGTCGTCGCCCGCCTTGCGGATCAGGAGATATCAGGCAATGGCTGAAATCGACCGTGACGCGCTGAAGCTGGAGATGACCGGGTGGCGGCGCGATCTGCATGCGCACCCCGAATTCGGCTTCGAGGAGAAGCGCACCGCGGCCTTCGTCGCGGCCAAGCTGCGCGAATTCGGACTGGATGATGTCGCCGAGGGTGTTGGTGGCACCGGTGTCGTCGGCACGTTGAAGCGCGGCAGCGGCAACCGTGCCATCGCGCTCAGGGCCGACATGGATGCGCTGCGCATATCAGAGCAATCGACCGCGCCATACCGCTCCGGCAATCCCGGTCTCATGCATGCCTGCGGCCATGACGGCCACACGGCGATGCTGCTTGGTGCGGCCAAGCTTCTGGCCGGGGAGGGCGGTTTCGACGGCACCGTGCGCTTCATCTTCCAGCCGGCGGAGGAATGGGGAAAAGGCGCGTTGGCGATGCTCGACGATGGCCTGATGCAGCGCTTTCCCTTCGACGAGGTCTTTGGCCTGCACAACATGCCTGGCCTGCCCGTCGGGCATTTCGAAACCCGCGCCGGTCCGGTCATGTCGGCCGAGGATATCTTCGAGATCGTGCTCAAGGGGTTGGGCGGCCACGCGGCCCGGCCGCATTCGGGTCAGGAAACGCTGGTCGCCGCCTGTGCGCTGGTCACCAGTCTTCAGACCATCGTCTCGCGCCGGCTGAGCCCGGCCGACATCGCCGTGGTTTCGGTGACCGAGCTGATCACCGACGGCACCCGCAACGCACTGCCGGGCTTTGCCCGCGTCCTTGGCGACGCGCGCAGCTTCCGCCCCGAGGTCAGCGCCGAGATCGAGCGCCAGATGCGCATCATCGCCGAAGGCATCGCTGCCGCGTACAATGTTGCCGCCGAGGTCAACTACACCAGGGAATTCGTGCCTTTGCGCAACGATGCCGAACTGGTCGATGCGGCCTTCGCCGCCGCCACGACGGTTTTCGAGCCTGGCAATATCGCGGTCGCCCGCGAACCGATGACGGCGTCGGAGGATTTCGCCCGCTTCCTCGACCACGTGCCGGGCTGCTTCGTCTTCCTCGGCAACGGCGAGGGTTCGGCGCCGCTTCACAATTCCAGCTACGACTTCAACGATGACGGGCTGTTGTTCGGCGTCGATTTCCATGTCGCCATCGCCAGACAGCGGCTTGGGACTTGAACCCACGGGGGGCTTTTCGCGGCATTTTACCGGGGGAAAACGCCCGGAAAAGGCCGATATCCTTGATCTCGCATGACGCTGCGGCAAGACTCAGCTAGCGTGCTTCATGCGGCGGACCTGATATCCGCCTGGCCGGCGCTATCAGATTACCTCCCAAGCGGCGCCGGCCTTCTCCCCTGTGCGCTAAATTAGCTTTCGTTAAATTTAGAATGCTGGCGCTTGGCGGAAGTTAGCGTTTTGCTGCCAAGACTCCACGCTTTGGGTGCTGGGGGAGCCATGGATGCGCGGGCAGAGCTGGATAAAGGCGTTGCGTCAGGACGAAGCGCGGCGAGTGCGCGCGCGTATCGCTGAACTCGAACAAAACTTGACCGCTGCCTCGGCCCAGACACGACAATTGCGCCAGGACGCAGGCCACGAACTGCGCAATGCCAAGTTCCGCCTCGACCGCCTCGAGGAATGGATCGCGGCAATGCGTTGATGACGACCCCGCAATTGTCGGGTGCGGGCCACCATTCACTGCCTGGCAATGCCATTGTTCGCGGCAGGAATTGCGAGACCTTGGTCCCCTCCAGTCGCCTTTGTCGGCGGCAGTTTGTTGTCACAGGCCGTGAGCGCCAAGGCGACGAGCGCGAGGATCAGTCCTAGCTTTTTCATCGCTACCTCCTCCAAGTCAGAACGAGGCGGCGCCGGTTTGGTTGCGGGATTGCGCCGAGGGAACAAAAGACCCGGCCTCCAGTTGATCCAGAGAAGGAGGACCGCCCACATGATCCGTTTGCTTCTGGTTGGCACGCTGGCCTTTGTCACTTACCGTCTCGCCCGCAAGATGATCGACGAGGTCCCCGACACTGTCGATCCGCTCTTGCTGCCGGCGCCTGCAAACGACCGCGAAGCGCTACGCCGGCAATCGGCGGCGATGGGCGTTGACCCGAAACGCTGATCGTATTGCTCGCCGAATTGGCGGAGCCGCTTCTCTGTTGCGAACAAAGCGGAAACGATGCTTGATGGGCGATGAACCTCGCCGCCCATGATTCGACCTTTTTGGACTCGACCGTCCAGCCGGCCTATCTCGCCCGGCTGAATGATGCCCAGCGCCAGGCCGTCGAACATGGCGACGGCAAGATTGCAGGCCCGCTGCTGGTCATTGCCGGGGCCGGCTCCGGCAAGACCAACACGCTGGCGCACCGCGTTGCCCATCTGATCGTCAAGGGGGCCGACCCGCGCCGCATCCTGCTGATGACGTTTTCGCGGCGCGCCGCATCCGAAATGGCGAGACGCGTCGAGCGCATCGCCGGCGAAGTGCTCGGTCGCGACGCCGCGGTGATCACGGATGCGCTCACCTGGGCGGGCACTTTTCATGGCATCGGTGCGCGGCTGTTGCGCGATTATGCATTGGAGATCGGCCTCGATCCGGCCTTCACAATCCATGATCGCGAGGATTCCGCCGATCTGATGAATCTCGTGCGCCACGAACTCGGTTTCTCCAGGACGGAAGCGCGCTTTCCAACCAAAGGCACCTGCCTTGCCATCTATTCGCGCGCCGTCAACGCGCAGGCCCCGCTCGGTGAGGTGCTGGGGTCTGCCTTCCCCTGGTGCGCCGGCTGGGCAGAGCAGCTCAAGCAGCTGTTTGCCAGTTACGTCGAGGCCAAGCAGGCGCAGAACGTGCTCGATTACGACGATCTGCTGCTCTACTGGGCGCAGATGACGGCCGAGCCTGAGATCGCCACGCATCTGGGCGGGCGTTTCGATCATGTGCTGGTCGACGAATACCAGGACACCAATCGGCTGCAGGCGTCGATCCTGCTTGCGTTGAAACCCGACGGCGCCGGGCTGACGGTCGTTGGCGACGACGCGCAGTCGATCTATTCGTTCCGCGCCGCCGAGGTGCGCAACATCCTCGACTTTCCCCGGCAGTTCGCGCAGACCGCCGACGTGGTGATGCTGGAGCGCAATTACCGCTCGACCGAGACCATTCTGGCCGCCGCCAATGCGGTCATCGGCGAAGCTTCCGAGCGCTTCACCAAGAACCTGTGGTCGGAACGCAAATCCACCGACAAGCCAAGACTTGTGACCGTGCGCGACGAGGTCGAGCAGGCGAACTTCGTCTGCGACACCATCCTGGCGGAGCGTGAGGCCGGCACCGCGCTGAAGTCACAGGCGGTGCTGTTTCGCGCCTCGCACCACAGCGGACCGCTGGAGATCGAACTGACGCGGCGCAACATTCCTTTCGTCAAGTTCGGTGGCCTGAAATTCCTCGATGCCGCCCACGTCAAGGACGTGCTGGCGGTGCTGCGCTTTGCCGAAAACCCACGCGACCGTGTCGCCGGCTTTCGCGTGCTGCAGCTCTTGCCAGGCATCGGTCCTTCCGCCGCCGCGCAGATCGTCGAGGCCATGACGTCGGCGCTGGACGAGGCGATGGGCCTGGCCGGCTGGCGTCCACCGCAGCGCGCCGCCGACGACTGGCCGGGATTCGTCTCGCTCTATTCCGGCTTGCGTGCCGGCGCCAAATGGCCAGCCGATCTCGAACAGATCAGGCTTTGGTACGAACCGCATCTGGAGCGCATCCACGAGGATGCGACCACGCGCCGGGCGGATCTGCTGCAACTGGAGCAAATCGGGTCGGGCTATGCTTCGCGCGAACGCTTCCTGACCGAGCTGACCCTCGATCCGCCGGACGCGACCAGCGACCAGGCCGGGCCACCGCATCGCGACGAGGACTATCTGATCCTGTCCACCATCCACTCGGCCAAGGGCCAGGAGTGGAAGAACGTCTTCGTGCTGAACACGGTCGATGGCTGCATTCCGGCCGATCTCGGCGTCGGCACCAAGGAGGACATCGAGGAAGAGCGCCGGCTGCTCTACGTGGCGATGACACGAGCCAAGGACAGCCTCAACCTGATCATGCCGCAGCGCTTCTTTCCGCACGGCCAGGCGGCGCGTGGCGACCGTCATCTCTATGCCTCGCGCACCCGTTTCATCCCGGCCTCCATCCTTGCCGCGTTCCAGCAGCTTTCGTGGCCGGCCGCGCAAGCGGCGCAGGGCAGGGCACCCCGGCCGGAGGTGCGCGTCGACATCGGCGCGCGCATGCGCGGCATGTGGAAATAGCAGGAGCCGATGGCGCAACCGCCGATCAGGATTGCCATCGCTGGCGCGCTCGGCCGCATGGGGCGCCAGATGGCGGATGCGGTGCGGGCCGATGCGCGTCTGGCGCTTGCCGCCCGCTTTCACCGCCCAGGCAGTGTCGGTGACGGGCTGGTGAGCCGCGAGGAAGCGCTTGCCGCGGCCGATGTGGTCATGGACTTCACCACTGCGGCAGCCTCCGCCGGCCTGGCGAGAGTCTGTGCGGATCGGGGCGGGCCAGCCTTGGTGATTGGCTCGACCGGTTTCGATACGGCCGAAGCGGCCATTATTGCCGATGCCGCCAAAAACATCGCGATAGTCCGCTCCGGCAGCTTTTCGCTCGGCCTGAACATGCTGGTCGGATTGGTCGAGCAGGCGGCGGGGGCACTCGCTCCGCAAGACTGGGATGCCGAGATTTTCGAGGCGCATCATCGCCACAAGGTCGATGCGCCGTCGGGCACGGCGCTGATGCTGGGGCAAGCCGTTGCAGTCGGGCGCGGCGTCGAACTGGACACGGTGGCAAGGCGCGTCCGCGATGGCGTCACCGGCGCGCGGCCGGTGGGCGAGATCGGCTTCGCGGTGGCGCGCGGCGGCAGCATCGTCGGCGAGCACAGCGTCTCCTTCTGCGCGGAGGGCGAGACCGTTACCGTGTCGCATGCGGCCGGCGACCGCGTCATGTTCGCGCGTGGCGCCATCGCCGCCGCTCTCTGGGTGGCGGGCCGCACTCCCGGCGAATACGACATGCGCGACGTCCTGGGGCAGAGCGCTCGGGCGTGACGCTGCGAACGATTTTTTTGCCCCGCGACTGAAAGCCAGCTGAAAGCTTGGGCATGTCATGACGGTTTTGCGGTGTCACCGCATGTCCGGCCCGCGACGGTCGGCGAGGGAGGAATGCGGCGCGGCTTCACAGCGCGTCGCCCAAATGGAGGAAGTTTTGTGACCGGTTTCATCTCGAAGTGTGCGTTGCGCACCGTTGCCTTGACGCTTGCCATCACCGCCACGGGTGCCACGGCGGCATCGGCGGCCGACGAAAAGATTTCCATCATGGTGGGTGGCTACGAAAAGCAGATCTATCTGCCCGCCAAGCTCACCGAAGCCCTGGGCTACTTCAAGGACGAGGGTCTTGACGTCGAGTTGCTGAACGAACCGGCCGGCGTCGATGCCGAAAACGAGATGCTGGCCGGCGCCGTACAAGGCGTTGTCGGCTTCTATGACCATTGCATCGACCTCCAGGCCAAAGGCAAATTCGTCGAGTCCATTGTCCAGTTCAGCCAGGCGCCCGGCGAGGTCGAACTGGTTTCGACGAAGCATCCCGAAATCAAGTCGCCGGCCGATTTCAAGGGCATGAACCTTGGTGTCACCGGCCTCGGCTCCTCGACAAACTTCCTGACGGAATACCTCGCCGTGAAGAACGGCTTGAAGCTGGGTGAATTCACCTCAATCCCCGTCGGTGCCGGCGATACATTCATCGCCGCGATGCAACAGGACAAGATCCAGGCGGGTATGACGACCGAGCCGACCATCACCCGGCTACTCAAGACGGGTGAGGCCAAAGTCCTTATCGACATGCGTACGATGGAAGGCACAAAAGCCGCGCTCGGCGGCACATACCCGGCCGCGTCACTCTACATGCAGACAGACTGGGTCGAGGCCCACAAGGATGTGGTGCAGAAGCTGGCCAATGCTTTCGTCAAGACGCAGAAATTCATCAATACCCATAGCGGCGCCGAAATCGCCGACAAGATGCCGAAGGACTACTATGTCGGCGACAAGGAGGGCTATGTGAAGGCCCTCGATGCCGGCAAGGCGATGTTCACCGCCGACGGCGTAATGCCCGAGGGCGGCCCCGAGACGGTGCTGACTGTGCTGTCGGCCTTCAAGAAGGACCTGCAAGGCAAGCAGATCGACCTGTCGAAGACCTACACGACGGAATTCGTCAAGAACGCGAAGTAAACCCGTCTGCCGGCGCGATGCACCGCCTCGTGCCGGCAATCGTCTGGTTTTCACGTCCGGAGGCCCTGGCCGACGGCGGTTCTTCGTTCGAGGAGTTAGCCCAGCATGGCACAAGAGAAAAGCGCACCGGCAATTGAGCTGATCAATGTCAGCCGCCGCTTCCTGTCACCCACCGGCAAGTCGCTGACCGCGATCCGTGATTTCACCATGACCGTCGAGCGGGGTGAATTCGTCGCCGTCGTCGGCCCGACCGGCTGCGGGAAGTCCACCACCCTCAACCTCGTCACCGGATTGGCGAGCCCAAGCGCGGGCGAGGTCCGGGTCATGGGTGCACCCGTCAAGGGCATCGATTCCCGCATCGGCTTCGTCTTTCAAAGTGACGCGCTGTTTCCATGGCGCACGGTGATCGAGAACGTCATGGCCGGGCCGCTCTTCCGTGGCAGGGCCAAGGCAGAAGCGACGGCCGCGGCGCGCGACTGGCTGGCGCGCGTCGGCTTGGCGCGCTTCGAGCATCACTATCCGCACCAGCTCTCCGGCGGCATGCGCAAGCGCGTCGCGTTGGCGCAGACCTTCATCAATGGCCCCGAGATTCTGCTGATGGACGAGCCGTTCTCCGCGCTCGACGTGCAGACACGTGTTCTCATGCACGAGGAACTGCTGCGTCTGTGGTCCGAAGCCAGGGCTTCGGTCGTTTTCGTCACCCACGACCTGGAGGAAGCAATAGCGCTGGCCGACAAAGTCTATGTGCTGACCGACGGGCCGGCGACGGTGAAGTCGGTCTACACCATCGACCTGCCGCGCCCTCGCGTCGTCGCCGACATCCGTTACGAGCAAAGCTTCATCGACTATTCGCGCACCATCTGGGCCGATCTCAAGGAAGAGGTCGAGACCAGCTATGCCCGCGCTGCCGCGTGAGGGAGGACACAATGACCGATGCCACCATCGACATCAGGGCAGGAAGTTTCAGGCCGGGAACTTCGGACGCCGAAATAGAGGCCGCCGCCGCCAAGGCCGCGCAGCATCGTCGCCGCACGGTGATCTTCTGGCGGTATGCCATCCTCATCGTCTTCCTCGCCGCTTGGGAAGTCGCCGGGCGCAAGGCCTGGATCGATCCGTTCTTCTACGCCACGCCAAGCGCGATCGCGCAGAGGCTCTATGAGTGGACGACGGAAGGCACGTCCGAAGGGCCGCTCTGGTACCATCTCTACGTCACGATGGAGGAATCCGTCCTCGGCTTCGTCACAGGCTCGGTTGCCGGCATCATCATCGGCGTCGCGCTTGGCCGCAACCGCATGGCCGCCGACATCTTTTCCATCTACATCAAGGTCATCAACTCCATCCCTCGCGTG
This sequence comes from Mesorhizobium sp. M8A.F.Ca.ET.161.01.1.1, assembly GCF_004792105.1. Classification (NCBI taxonomy): domain Bacteria; kingdom Pseudomonadati; phylum Pseudomonadota; class Alphaproteobacteria; order Hyphomicrobiales; family Phyllobacteriaceae; genus Mesorhizobium; species Mesorhizobium sp. M8A.F.Ca.ET.161.01.1.1. Next base: position 357,016 of record NZ_SRTD01000004.1, read on the forward strand.
GTGCTGGCGCCGATCTTCATCATGATCCTCGGCCTTGGCCTTGCTTCGAAAGTGGCGCTGGCCTTCATCATGGTGTTCTTCGTCGTCTTCCATAACGCCTTCCAGGGCGTGCGCGAGGCCGACCGGGCGATGATCGCCAATGCCCGTATCCTCGGCGCCTCCGACTGGCAGCTGACCCGCTCGGTGATCGTGCCGTCGGCGATGAGCTGGATCTTCGCCAGCCTGCACGTCAGCTTCGGCTTCGCCATCATCGGCGCCATCGTCGGCGAGTTCGTCGGCTCACGCTATGGTATCGGGCTCTTGATCAACATCGCCAAGGGCTCCTTCGACGCCGCCGGCATGTATGCCGCGATCGTCATCATCATGGTCGTGGCGCTGGGTGCGGAATATCTGATGACGATGGTCGAGAACCGGCTGGCGAAATGGCGTCCGCAGCCGCTGCACGAGACGCAGTAAGCAGATCGGAGCGGGGCAAGGACCCCTAGCCGCCGGCCAACGGCAGGCGCACCTCGACGACCAGGCCGCCGGTCGCGCCATCCGCAAGGGTGATGCGACCGCTGGCATTTTCGACCACCTCGCGCACGATGGCGAGCCCGAGGCCGCTGCCTTCGTCGGTCGCGCCGGTGAGCCGATAGAAGCGCTCGAAGACATGGTCGCGCTCGTCGGCGGGTATGCCTGGCCCGTCGTCGGTAACCGTCAGCACGGCCTCGCCACCGGCGGCGGCGAGCTTGACGGTGACGGTGCCGCCTGCCGGTGTGTAGCGCAGGGCGTTGTCGACGAGATTGACGATCATCTCCCGCAGCATCGTGCCGTCCCCGATGACCGGTACGGCGCCAGTCTCATCGAGGCCAAGATCGACGTTGCGATCAATGGCCCTCGGCGCGTGCGTTTCCAGCACTTGGCGCGCGGCTTGCGTCAGGTCGATGCGATCGGCACGCGGTCGCCGGCTGCCCGGTTCCGCGCGCGACAAGGTCAAGAGCTGTTCGGCCAGCCTCGCCAGCCGGGCGGAGCTTGCCTGCAGGGCGACAAGCGCTTCCTTGCGCGCATCCACAGCGTTTTCGCGCAGCGCGTAGCTCGCTTGCGTCGACAACAGCGCCAGCGGCGTGCGCAACTGATGCGCGGCATTGGCGATGAAACGGCGCTGCGCCGCCATCTGCGCCCGCACCCGTTCCATATAGGCATTGAGCGCATCGACCAGCGGCCGGATTTCGCTCTGCGCACCGGCGACTTCGATGGGGTCGAGTTCGCTGCGTTTCGGTGAGCGCACTGCGTCGCGCAGCCGGATGAGCGGCGTCAATCCTCGCCGCAGGCCGAGCAGCACGAAGACGCCGGCAATCGCCACCAGCGCCAGTTGCTGGGTGAAGGCGCTGAACCAGAGATGCCGCACCATCGCGTCGTGGCCGAAAAGCGTGACGCCGACGGTGACCGATATCGGCGAGTCGCCGCCGGCGCCGACCACCGCGTGCGTAAATGTCAGCAGCCGCAGCGTCTGGTCGCGATAGGTCGCTTCGATGCTGGGGCGTCCAGGCGTCTTGGGTAGCCCGGGATAGCCTGTCAACAGCCGCCCTCCGGCGGCTTCGACACCGTAGTAGACCCTGTCGCGGTCGCCGGTGTCGAACATCTCGAGCGCTGCCGGCGGCACCGTGGCGTTGATCACTCCGTCGGTCATTGCGACCTGCTCGGCAATCATCCGTGCCGAACCGACCAACATGCGATCAGTGATCAGATCGGCGGTCGCCAGGGCATTGCCATGGCTGGTCCACAGATTGACGGTGGCGAGCCCGGCGAGCGGCAACACCACCCAGGCCAGAAGTTGCAGCCGAAGACTGTTAATTCTCATTGCACCAGATCATCGTGCCGCAAGAGATAGCCGAGGCCACGCAAAGTGGCGATCTGGACGCGCGACCCTTCAAGCTTCTTGCGCACACGGTGCACATAGATCTCGATGGCGCTGGGATCGGCGTCGGTCTCGAAATCATAGATCGCCGCGGACAGTGCGGCCTTGCTTACGGTGCGTCCTGCCTTGATCATCAATTGCTCGAGCACGGCATGTTCGCGCGGCGTCAGCGCCAGCGCCTCCCCGCCGAGCGAGAACAGCCTGGTGTTGGTGTCGAAGACGAGGTCGCCGCAGGCAACGACCGGTGCCGTCCGGTCATTGACGCGGCGCAGTTGCACGCGGATGCGTGCTTCAAGCTCCTCGATCTGGAAGGGCTTCGCCAGGTAATCGTCGGCGCCTTCGTTGAGGCCTTTGACCCGGCCATCGAGGCTGGCGTTGGCGGTCAGTACGATCACCGGCACCCGGTTGCCGCGGGCTCGCAGCATGCGCAGCACTTCCAGTCCGCCCATGCGAGGCAGCGCAAGATCGAGAATGACAAGCGCGTGGTCGCCCGCGGCAAGCGCGTGTTCCACATCCTCGCCGTCATGGACGATGTCGACGACATAGTTCGCCTGGCGCAGGGTCTTGCCCAGCCAGTCCGCCAGTTCGCGATTGTCCTCCACAAGCAGCAATCGCATGTCTATTGCCGTTCCAGCATCCGCCCGCTTTCGGTCTCAACGGGCCGCCTCGGGCTCGATCGTCGATCCCATTCGCCAATCGGACCCGAAATGATCGATAGTATCGATCGCAACGCAAGGCAAATGCGGCTTGGGCCGTGGCCGGCGAAACCTCCAAACTGTCCGAGCGACGCGAAATTCCTCCCAAGGGCACGCCACTTGACGTCTTTTTGGATGAGCCCAGGGCATTGGCGTCATCAGCCGATCTTCGCAGTCGGCAAAAAACAATTCACGTTCAGGAATAAAACCAGGCTGCTTCTGGTCTTCTCCTCAGCGGAACCGTCCTCCCAAGACGCCGCCCAACGGATGAACCAGGAGATTGAAATGAACAGGCTTGCTCTCGCTACCGCCGCTATCCTTATCGCAACCGGAGGTGCCTTGGCCGGCAGCGACCACTTTGGCTCCGACAATGCCAGCCAGCCGGTTGCTTCGGCCGCCGGCGTGGATCACGCCACCACCGGCGCCGTCAACAACAAAACGAATACGACCGGCCACAAGGCTGCCGACACCAAGATGAAGCCCGCCATCGACTGGCCGGAGCCGGGGCAGGGTATCTGGGGCAACTGAGGTCTCGGGCGCGGCGGACTGTCCGCCGCATCTGCCCGGCATGGCTTCTAGCTCAATCCTTCGGGCGCAGGCAATGCGTCAGCCGCGCGGAGAACAGGGCGGACCATTCGCCCTCGAAGACGAAGCGCCCAAGGGCCGCCGTCGGAAACTTTTCCTCGAGCCTCTTGCGCGCCTTCGCCTCCGATCGCGGTCCGGCAAGCTGTTTTGCCAGGTCCTCAAGCCCCGGATTATGGCCAACCACCACAAGGCAAACGCTCGACGGGTCGACCCTATGGATTTGGCCCAGAATGTCCGCAGCCGAAGCTTCGTAGAGTGGCTGAGCAAACGCGACTCTTGGATGCACCGGCAACTCCGCGGCCACCAATCGCCAGGTGTCGCGGGTGCGTAGCGCCGACGACACCAGTGCCTGATCCGGCAGCCAGTCACGCGCGGCAAGCTCGCGGCCGATCAATCGGGCTGCGTTCAATCCACGTTCCGCGAGCGGCCGGTCGAAATCATCGAGATCAGGATCATCCCAGCTCGATTTGGCATGGCGAAGCAGGAGAAGCTGTTTCATGGCCGCGTTCTCGGCTCAAGGCGTGATCCGCGCCAGATGCTCGAGATCGGCTTCCTCGCGCAGCGGATCGGGCGCCATCACCACCGAGGTGCCGTTGTCGGCATCGTCGGCGAAATGGGCAAGCACGGTGCGGCCTGCCTCCATGCGCGCCTTGCCTTCGGCGACCAGACCCAGCGCCAGCGCATAGAGCCGATGCTCGGCCTTCAGCACGCGCGCTGCCAGCGTATCGGCATTGTCGCCGACCATCACCGGCACCGCCGCCTGGGCGATGATCGGGCCGTCATCCATCTCCGGCGTCACGAAATGCACCGTGCAGCCATGAATGCGGATGCCGGCTGCCAGCGCGCGCGCATGGGTATCGAGCCCCTTGAAGGCCGGCAGCAAGGCAGGGTGGATGTTGATCATGCGGCCCTGCCATCTCTGGACAAAGCCGGGGGTCAGGATGCGCATATAGCCGGCCAGCGCCACGATATCTGCATTGAAGCCAGTGAGTGCCGCGTCGATCGCTGCGTCATGCGCCTGCTTGCCGCCGTGATCAGCTCGGGAAATGACCTGCGTGGCGATGCCGCGTGCCCTGGCGATGCCGAGGCCGGCGGCGTCAGCCTTGTCGGAGATGACGCCGACGATCTCGGCCGGAAAGGCCGGGTCGCTGGCGGCCGCGATCAGCGCGGTCATGTTGGAGCCGCGCCCCGATATCAGGACGACGGTGCGCTTTCGCTGCGTGCTCATAGGCCGATCGAGCCCCGATAGATGACGCCGGCGTCGCGGCGCGGCACGATGCGGCCGATCGGCGTCACCGTCTCGCCGGCTTCCTGCAGCACGGCAGCGACCTGTGCCGCCTGACCCGAAGCGACAGCCAAAATCATGCCGATGCCGCAATTGAAGGTGCGCATCATCTCTTCCGGCGCCACGCCGCCGGTCTTGGCCAGCCACGAGAACACCGGCGGCACGTCGATCGCCTCGAGATCAAGCTCGGCCGAGAAATCCTTGGGCAGCACGCGCGGAATGTTTTCCGGGAAGCCGCCGCCGGTGATGTGGGCGAGCGCCTTGATGCCATGTGTGTTGCGGATCGCCTTGAGGAGAGATTTCACATAGATGCGGGTCGGCTCGAGCAGCGCCTCGGCGAGCGTCGCCTCGTCGTTGAACGGTGCCGGATCGCTCCACGCCAGGCCGCTCGCGGCGACGATGCGGCGCACCAGCGAGAAACCGTTCGAATGCAGGCCGGAGGAGGCTAGCCCGAGCAGCACATCGCCTTCGACGATGTCGTCGGTGGGCAAAAGCTGCCCGCGTTCAGCGGCCCCAACGGCAAAGCCGGCGAGATCATAGTCCTTGCCGTGATACATGCCGGGCATTTCGGCGGTCTCGCCGCCGACCAGCGCGCAGCCGGCCTGGCGGCAGCCCTGCGCGATGCCGCCGACGATCGCGGCACCCTGGTCGGGATCGAGTTTGCCGGTGGCGAAATAGTCGAGGAAGAACAGCGGCTCCGCGCCCTGCACGACGATGTCGTTGACGCACATGGCGACGAGGTCGATGCCGATCGTGTCGTGCTTGCCGGCATCGATGGCGATCTTGAGCTTGGTGCCGACGCCGTCATTGGCGGCGACCAGCACCGGATCGGTGAAACCGGCCGCCTTGAGATCGAACAGACCGCCGAAGCCGCCGATCTCGCCATCCGCGCCTGGCCGGCGCGTCGAGCGCACCAGCGGCTTGATCTTCTCCACCATGAGATTGCCGGCATCGATGTCGACGCCGGCCTCGGCATAAGTGAGCCCGTTTCTGCGCTTGGCCGTTTTGTTCTGGCCCGTTTTGTGCTGGCCGGTTTCGCGCTTGCTCATCGCAATGTTCCTGCTCGTTTGCGGGCTCTTCGCATGAACGGTTTCGGTCCGCAAGGATAACGGCCGAACCGGGCGCCGTTTGGCTGACAAAAGCGTGGATAGACGGGGGCATCGCACACAGCGCTTGCTCCGGCCCAGGCTGCTCCCTTGCCTCGACCCTTCACCGCCCTCATCTATCTCCAGGCATAATACGGCGGGACAATGCGTTGACCATCCCCAACCTGATCACCATCCTGCGCCTTGTGCTGGTGCCTGCCGTGGTGCTGGCCATGCTGCAGGCGCGCTGGGACTGGGCTTTTGCCGGCTTCGTTATTGCAGGCGTTTCCGACGGCATCGACGGCTTCATCGCCCGCCGCTTCGACCAGCAGTCGACGCTCGGCGCCTATCTCGATCCGATGGCCGACAAGCTGCTTTTGGTTTCGGTGTTCGTCGTCATGGGCTTCATCGGGCAATTGCCGCTCTGGCTGGTCGTCACCATGGTGTCACGCGACGCGCTGATCGTCTGCGCGGTTCTGTTGTCCACGGTGATGGCCCATCCGGTCGAGATAAAACCGTTTCTTGTGTCGAAGGCCAATACCGCCATACAGATCGTGCTGGCGGCGGTCGTGCTGGGTGAACTCGCCTTTGCCGTGCACCTCGACCCTCTGCGGCCCGCCCTCATATTGCTGTCCGGGGTCTTGACCGTGGCTTCGGCCGCGGCCTATCTCGTGGCTTGGCTGAGGCATATGAACGGCTATGGCGAAGGCGGTAAATCGGGCTGACAAGCCCATCGACGGCAAGGCTGCCCGCAAGCCGGCTGCCCGCAAAGCGGTGACGCGGGGCAAGACCGTCGACGACCAGATGGTCGTCGACGTTCCGGCCGGCGAGACGGCGGCGGAGGCAGAGGCGGCGTCGACCTTCTACCGCCAGATCTTCTTCTGGCTGGCGGGTGCCGCGATCCTGGCGCTTTTCCTTTATGTCTTCAGCGGCGTCCTGCTGCCCTTCGTCGCCGGCATGGTGCTTGCCTATTTCCTCGATCCGGTCGCCGACCGGCTGCAGCGGCTCGGCCTCAGCCGTTTCATGGCGACGGTGGTCATCCTCATTACCTTCCTGATCGTGCTGGTGCTGGCCTTCGTCATCCTCATTCCGGTGCTGGCGACGCAGATGACCGATTTCGCCGGCAAGCTGCCGGAGTACCTGACCCGGTTGCAGAGCCTGATCACGTCGTTCGACCCGAAATGGCTGGAACAGAGATTCGGCGTCAACGCCAATGGCTTGCGCGACGGATTAAATTCGCTGCTGACTTCCGGCTTTGGCCTGATCACCACCGTATTTACCTCGCTGTGGAGTTCGGGCATGGCGCTGGTCTCGGTGGTCAGCCTGTTCGTGGTGACGCCGGTCGTGGCCTTCTACATGCTGCTCGACTGGGACCGCATGGTGGCGGTCATCGACAGCTGGGTGCCGCGCGACAACGTCGCGACGGTGCGCGCCATCGCGCGCGACATCAACACCGCCACTGCCGGCTTCGTGCGCGGGCAGGGCACGCTCTGCCTGGTGCTGGGCGCCATGTACGCCACCGGCTTGACGCTGACGGGGCTGAACTTCGCCATCCTCATCGGCCTGTTCGCCGGGCTGATCTCCTTCATCCCCTATGTGGGCTCATTGACCGGGCTGGTGCTGGCCGTCGGCGTTGCCTTCGTCCAGTTCTGGCCGGACTGGACGATGATCGTCGCCGTTGCCGTGGTCTTCTTCATCGGCCAGTTCATCGAAGGCAACATCCTGCAGCCCAGGCTGGTCGGCAAAAGCGTCGGCCTGCACCCGGTGTGGCTGATGTTCGCGCTGTTCGCCTTCGGCGCGCTGTTCGGTTTTGTCGGGCTTTTGATTGCCGTTCCAGCATCCGCGGCGGTGGCAGTTCTGGTACGCTTCGCCATCGCCCGCTACCTGGAATCGCCGCTCTACAAGGGCCATGCGACAGAGCTCGCGCCGCCGTTGCCGGCCGATCGCGGCGGCGGCCACCGCACGCAACCGCGTCGCTGAAGTGACTGCCCAGCGAACCGACCCGCCGCGCCAGCTGCCGCTCGATCTCGGCCACGGCACCGGTTATTCGCGCGACGAGCTGGTCGTCTCCGGCACCAACAACCAGGCGGCCGCGCTGGTCGACCGCTGGCCGGATTGGCCAGCACCGGTGGTGGTGCTGGCAGGCCCCGCTGGTTCGGGCAAAACGCACCTGGCCTCGATCTGGCGTGCCCGCGCCAACGCGCTTGCCGTCGACGCCAGGCGCATGGGCGACAGCATCGCCAATCTCGGTGCGCGACCGGCGCTGATCGACGATGTCGATATCGGCGCGGTCGATGAGCAGGGCCTGTTCCATTTGATCAATGCCGTGCGCGGTGCCGGCTCGACGCTGCTCTTGACGGCGCGACGCTTTCCGTCGGCCTGGGGCGTCAAGCTGCCCGATCTTGCCTCGCGTTTGAAGGCGGCGGCGACCGTCGAGATCCACGAGCCCGACGATCTCCTGCTCGCCGGCGTCATCACCAAGCTGTTCGCCGACCGGCAGGTCGAGGTCGAACCGCATGTCGTGCAGTATCTGGTGCGGCGCATCGAGCGTTCGCTGGCCACCGCGATGCGCGTGGTGGAGCGTCTGGATCGCACCGCGCTGGAGCGCAAGATGGCGATCACAAGGGCATTGGCGGCCGAAACCGTCAACGCCATGGACGAGGGGCAGGGCGAATTCGAGATTTAGAGTGCCTCGATGTTACAATCGCTCCGCAACCGCCGTCCCATTTCGGGAAATAACAGCTGGCACCCATCTTGCAGCGTGAGCTTGCCGGCTGACCCCGGTCCTGATTGCGTTCCAAATCAGGTTGTAGGCTCGCCGGGAATGAGGTGCTTGGGGTTCTCGCCCGGCGAGCTTGCCTTTCACTTGCGGCCAATCACAGCCAAAGTCTGACGAAATGCCGGACCAACAGATAGACGGCTGAATGCGCGGCAATATAGCAGGCCGCGACCAGCACAAAAATCCCGGTGCTGGCTGCCCACGAACGGGAGGCAACGATGCCTGGTGCCAGCCTGGCGTGCCCGCGGCTCTCGCGATTGTTCCACATCGCCAAGGCTGCACAGGCGATCGCCCACGTCACCATGAAGGGAACCGTCACGCCCGCATAGGCAAAATAGGCCGGCCCGAACAGCGACACCCAGGCATCGATCCCAAGCACCGCAAATCCCCCATTTTGCCGGAGTTTAAGCCGGCAATAGCGAGGGAAGCGAGCCTGAAATGATGAAGCCCGGATATTGGCCAAAAGCCCTTGATGCTCGCTCAATCCAGACGCGATTGCACGAAGTCGATGAAGGCGCGCACCTTGGCCGGCGCGAAACGAAGACGATCAAGGGCAAGACAAGTACGGCGGCCTTGATCGCGGCTCTCGTCGCCGGCGAGGGCGCCTAGATCGCATGGGATAAGAAGGGATGGTCGGAGTGGAGAGATTCGAACTCCCGACCCTCTGGTCCCAAACCAGATGCGCTACCAGCCTGCGCTACACTCCGAACGGTCTGTTGCCTATTCATTTCGGTGTTACATGGCAAGTGCAAAAACCTTGCCGCCGCTGCCAATGCGCAGTAATGACGGCCCTAGGGCGGCGATGCCGCCTTGCACAACAATGAGGTGGCCATGTCCGCGCGCATTTTCAGCCCAGCCAAAACCGCGATGCAGTCCGGCAAGGCCAAGACCGGCCACTGGGTGTTGGAATTCGATCCCGAGATGCGCAAGAAGATCGACCCCCTGATGGGCTACACCACGTCGGGAGACATGAGAAGCCAGATCAGGCTCACCTTCGGCACCAAGGAAGAGGCCGTCGCCTACGCCGAAAAGGAAGGGCTTGCCTTCCGCGTCGAAGAGCCGAAAGAGCCCAAGCGCCGCCAGATTTCCTATGCGGAGAATTTCCGCTATGACCGCAGGACGCCCTGGACGCATTGACCGGCTAGCCCAGCGCGAACATCTACCGGCCCCGAGCCGGCCAGCGGTCCCGTAGCTCAGCTGGATAGAGCACCGGCCTTCTAAGCCGATGGTCACAGGTTCGAATCCTGTCGGGATCGCCATAATTTCAAAGGCTTACGCCGCATGACCTGACGAGGTCAACCAATCCTCACCCTTGCCTGCCAGTGCCGCGACGCCGTGCAATGGAGGCCTGGAACGGCAGTCTCGGGCCCACCGGCGCGGGGGGCCCTGGAATTATTTCGTGATCTGTCCTGTTGGAACCTCGGCCAAGCCCAGGCGTTCGGGGCCTTGTATTCGTGGAGCCTCATGAAAAGGCAATGTGCGGTCCGGCGAATAGGGTAGGGCAGGCACAACGAGAATGGGTTGGGGGAGGAGAAGCCAGGCCATGTCGAAACGTGAGATTGGAACGTCCCCTGCCTTGGTGCGGCGCATCGCCGAACTCAGGGCCCGCATGCAGGATGCCGAAATTTCCGGCCATGAAATGAAAACCTTTCACAAGGTCGCCGCCATCATGGGGGCCGGCGACGGTTCCTTGTGGCTGGATGCCGACGACATGATCGCGGCATCCTTCGTCGTCGAGGCGGCTGGACAGGCGTCCAACCGCTGACTTCGGAATTCTCCCTGTCAGGAATCCGATGAGCCTTCAACCACCGGGGCACGGCCGCCTGTTGGCGATCGTGCCCGCCCCCGGCCATCCGATCCCGTCTCCCTGCCATCCGATCTCGAATTGAAAGGAAAGTCTTATCATTTTGTTTGCGTTGGCACGTCATAGTAGGGACGGCTAACGGAGTGAAGGGGATGAAGCTGGACCTGTCGCCGACCAGCTGGGGCAGGGTGATCGCCGTCACCGCCGCCGGCACGGCATTCTTCATTGCCGTGGCGTTTTTCGTCGATTCGTTCAATTTCCCCTATCTTTCGCCCGAGTCTGTCTTGCGCGCAAAGCTGACCGACCTTCTGCTGCCCCTGGTGCTGGGTGGCTCGTTTCTGTTTTTCCTGATGTGGAAGATCCGCCAACTGGCGATAGCCCAGCGCGACCTCAGTGTCATCGCCGCGACGGACAGCCTGACGGCAGTGCTGAACCGCGGCGCCTTCTCTATGCTGGTCGAGGCCTATCTCGAGCAGACCCGCAAGCAGGAAGAGACCCGTTCCGGCGCGCTGCTGATCATCGATGCCGACCACTTCAAGTCGATCAACGACCGCCTCGGCCATGATTGCGGCGACCAGGCGCTCAAGCTGATCGCGCAGGCGATCAAGGGCCAGCTGCGCGGCGGCGATATCGTCGGACGCATCGGCGGCGAGGAGTTCGGCGTATTCCTTCCCGGTGTCGACCCCTCGCAATCCTGGCTGGTTGCCGAAAGCATCCGCCGACGGATACGCGAAATGGACTTTTCCCCGGGCGGCCGCTCCTGTCCGCTTTCCGTCAGCATAGGCGGTACCAGCTTCAGCGGGCCGACCACCTACGAGGCAATATTCTCGGCCGCCGACAGACGGCTTTATGCCGCGAAATCGAATGGACGCGATCAGGTCAGCTTCGATCCGGCGGAAGCCTCCCTGGCGTCTCCGGCCAGCGCCGCTACCCTGCACTGACGGCAGCCTCGTAGTAGGCTGACACCCACCGCTTGCTTGACGCTTGATTAACCGTGTGCTTCCTCCGGGCAGTAATGTACGGAGTATCGCCAGAAATAGTCCTGCTTCTTAGTCCCTCGATCGTGCCATTCGCGGGTACAGCACGGCCCTTGGGTGCAGGCAATTGAATGGCGAGACGCCCGGCTAGAGCCGAGTAAGCACCGCGACCATGATCCATCTATTCAACGGCTTTCAGAACCAGTTTGGCGGCAGTGAGCGCGAAACCCTGGAGTTGTACCGGCTCTTGGGCGCCGACTCACGGGTGTGCCTGTGGGCAACCTCGTCGCGCGTATCCGAAGGCCTGATGCAGGAATTTCCGATACGCCGCGTCTCGCCGGCAACACGCAATGTGCCGGATGGCGGCACCTATGTCTTTCTTGGCGCGCATTGGCGCAACAAAATGTGGCCCTACCTGATCCCGCGGCCGCGCCGGCTGATCTATGTCTTCAACACCTTTCATCCCAAGCTCATCGCCCTGACGACACGCAGGCCGCGCCTGCTGCGTTGGCCGGCTGCCGAACTGGTGCTGATCTCCGAATTTCAGAGGCGCGTGCTGCAGGTCGAAGGCGTCGTCCATGCCTCGCCGATCGATATCGGGCGCTTCTCGCCACGACGGGCAAGGCCAAACGGTCCGTTCACGGTGGGGCGGCTGAGCCGCGACACGGCGGACAAGCATCACCGCGACGATGTGGCGCTCTATGAGGCATTGCTTGGCGATGGCACCGCGGTCCGTATTCAGGGCGGCACGCCGCTCAAGGACAAGCTCGCGCCGCATCCGCAACTCGAACTCCTGCCGCAGGGTGAATTCGCCGCCGAACAGTTCCTGCCGACGCTCGACGTCTTCTACTATCGCACCGGTTCGCATGTGGAGACGTTCGGCCGGGTGGTGTTCGAGGCGATGGCCTGCGGCCTGCCCGTGGTCTGCCATTCGCATGGTGGCTACGTCGACCACATCAGACATGGCGAAAACGGCTTCCTGTTCGAAACGACACAACAGGCGGCGCGGATCCTGGCGGATCTCAAAGCCGACCCGGGCCTGCGGGCGACGGTCGGCCGCAAGGCGCGGCTGACCGTCGAGCAGATGTTTTCATCGCAGGCGTTGCAAGAACGGCTGGATTTCTATCGGCGTTAGCCGCACCGCGCCATCTGCCTTCAGATATTCTCCGCCAACAAGCCACCTAGCCGTTTGGCATCAATCCCGACATCGCGCTAAAGCTGGCATCACGTGAATCGCGGGCGGCCGGCATCGGCGCGCGGGCAGATCGAGCAGGGCTTCTACCGATGACATTGATGGGCGGCGCGGCACTGCTGATCCTGGTCCTTACCTATGCCGGCGTCGCCATCGGCCGCATCCCTGGCCTGCGGCTTGACCGCGCGGGCATTGCGCTGCTTGGCGGCGCAGCGATGATCGCCATCGGCGCGCTCAGCATGGAGGATGCCTATCGCGCCATCAATTTCGACACCATCACGCTTCTGCTCGGCATGATGATCGTGGTGGCGCATCTGAAAGTATCGGGCGCCTTTCGCGGTCTCGGCGCCATTGCCATCGAGCACGCGCATGCGCCGTTCATGCTCCTGGTGATGGTGACGCTCCTGACCGGCGTTCTGTCCGCCTTCCTGGTCAACGACGCCATCTGCCTGGTCATGGCGCCGATCGTCGTCCACGTCACCCGTGTCATCAACCGCAATCCGATCCCCTATCTGATCGCCACCGCCACCGCTTCGAACTGCGGCAGCGTCGCCACCATCACGGGCAACCCGCAGAACATGGTCATCGGCGCGCTGTCGGGGATTTCCTATCCGGCCTTTTCGGCGGCGCTCGCGCCGGTCGCCTTGTTCGGCCTTGTCGCGGTCATCGTCATTGTGCGGATCGTCTATCGCGCCGAATTCAGGCGCAACGGCGAACTGGCGCCACACATCTCGCGCGGCCGCATGCATCGTGGCCAGGTGCTGAAGGCCGTGGTCGTCTGCATCGGGCTGGCGATCGCCTTCTTCGCCGGTGTTCCCGTAGCCAAGGCGGCGCTCATCGGCGGCGCCATCCTGCTGCTCACGCGCGCCATCAAGCCATCGCGCATCTACCATGAGATCGACGGACCGCTGCTGTTCATGTTCGCGGGTCTGTTCGTGGTGGTTGCCGGCGCGGAAAAGACGCTGCTGACGCCTGACATGATCGCCTCCGCCAAGAACATCGGGCTCGACGACGTCTGGAGGCTGTCGGGGTTCACCGCCGTGTTGTCCAACATCATGAGCAATGTTCCTGCCGTGCTGGCGCTCAGGCCATTCATACCCGGCCTGGAAAACCCCGAGCGCGCCTGGCTGGTGGTGGCCATGAGTTCGACGCTGGCCGGCAACTTCACCTTGCTCGGCTCGGTCGCCAACCTGATCGTCGCCGAACAATCCAAGGCCGCTGGTACACCGTTGTCTTTCGGTGCCTTCTTCAAGGTCGGCCTGCCGCTGACACTGATCACGCTCGCCGCCGGTACGGCGTGGCTGGCGTTCGGGGCCTAGCCCTGCATCTGACTGACCGACATCCGCGCCCTGACCAGCGTCGCCGCGGCTCGTCCGGCGGCTTCGACGTAGTCGGGATTGCGATGGATCAGCATGATCGAAAAGCAGCCGTCTATCAGCAGCACGATCTCGCGGGCCAGTGCCTGCGGCCCCTCGATATCGTCCCCGGACAATTCCGTGGCCAGCCATGTCTCGAAGTTGGATTTGTGCCGCGCCCCGACCTCGACCGCCGGGTGTCCAGGCATCGAGGCAAGCTCGGCAGCTGTGCGCAGGAAGCCGCATCCCTTCCATTTTGGATGGCGCGTGGCCCGGGCCAGATTGGTGAAGATGGCTTCGACCTTGCTGTCCACGCCCCCTTGCTCGGCTTCGAACCAGCCGGCCATCCGTTTCAGATTGGGCTGATCGCGGCCGTCGAGATAGGCTGCGATGAGGTCGTCCTTGCTCTTGAAGTGGTAGTAGAGCGTCCGCTTGGTGAGGCCCGCTTCCTCGGCGACGGCGTCGACACTGACACGGCCGATTCCTTCCGCGTAGAACAATCTGGTTGCGGCATCGACTAGGCGCTTGCGGGTGGGGCTTTGTGCTTCGGCCATGGGTCTAAGTATACCGACTAGTGAATATACACAAGGTGCGAACGACGTAACCTTCCAACTCGTCAACAAGCTGGAAGGAAGCCAAATGACCGATCTTGTCCTGAGCGAGACCCGCGACGGGGTTACCGTCCTCACCCTCAATCGTCCCGAAAAGCTCAATGCACTGAATTATGCCTTGATCGATCGCCTGCTTGCGGTTCTCGACGACATTGAAGTCGATGACGGCGTCCGGGTTGTCATCCTCACCGGAGCAGGGGAGCGGGCTTTTTCGGCGGGTGGCGACATCCATGAATTCTCGGCCAGCGTGGCGCTTGGCGCCGATATCGCAATGCGCGACTTCGTCATGCGCGGGCAGCGGCTGACGGCACGGCTGGAAGCGTTCCGCAAACCGGTCATCGCTGCCGTCAACGGCATTGCCTTTGGCGGTGGCTGCGAAATCACCGAGGCCGTTCCGCTCGCCATCGCCAGTGACCGTGCGCTGTTCGCCAAGCCCGAAATCAACCTTGCAATGCCGCCGACTTTTGGTGGAACCCAACGCCTGCCGAGGCTGGCCGGGCGCAAGCGGGCGCTCGAACTGCTGTTGACGGGCGACTGGTTTCCGCCGCCGCGGGCGCTTGAGCTGGGTCTCGTCAACGAGGTTGTTCCGCATGCCGAACTGATGCCGGCGGCATTTGATCTGGCCAAGCGTATCCTGCGGCATTCCGGACCGGCCGTCACCGGCATTCTCACGGCGGTGGCGAGGGGCCTCAACCAGGGTATTGCCGAGGGGCTGCTGATTGAGGCGGAGCAATTCGCCCGCATGGCTCCGACCGCCGACCTGCGTGAAGGGCTGAATGCGTGGATCGAGCGGCGCAAGCCGAGCTACGACGGTTCGTGGACCCATATCACACGGCCCGATGAGGCGCGGCGAGCCTCGTTGGCGATCGACCGGCGCGGGACGCGGACCAGGACGCCTTCGCCGCCACACGGCCCTTGACGTCTAGCGGGAGCAACACAAGTCACCGAACCTTCAAAGAGAGCCGTGGCCGATAGACCTGGAGCAATCCCGGACGGAAAACCGCCACGCACTTTTCCTGGATTTGCTCTAATATTCCGATCGACGGCGAAGTGGTCTTTTCGCCATCGATCTCTCAGTCTCACGGCGCCACCACCAAGCGGCCTTTCATGTTGGGGTGGAAGCGGCAGAAGTAGTCGATGGTTCCCGCCGCCTTCAAATTCAGGCTTGCCGACTTCTTCGGCGGGATCATCACCTCCCAGCCACCCTTCACCGTAGCCGTATGGGCGATCACGTCCTTGTTCACCCACTCGATCGTGTCGCCGACCTTCGCATCGACGCTGGCCGGCGAGTAGACGAGCCTGTCGATCGTCACCTGGATGGTTGCGGCCGCCGCCGGCGCCGCCGTAAGGGTCAGCGCCAGCATTGCCAGCCACGTCAGACGTTTCAAGGCGCCTGCTTTCATTTCAGCATGCCGGCAACGTGTTCGGCATGCTGCTCATGGCCCTGGAAGATCCTGAGGCCGGTCTCAAGCAGGCTCTTCAGTTCGGCATTGCTGGCCGAGGGAATGAGCAGCGTTTCGAGCGCGCCGTTGACCTGCTTGTGATAGGCGACCTCGTTTTCGATATAGGCCTTGTCGAAAGCCGCACCTTTCAGCTTGGCGAGCTTGGCGCGTTCCTCAGTCGCGGCCTTGGTCAGCGCCTGGCTGGTGGCGTTGTCCTCGGGCTTCACCTTCAGCTTCTTGACGAGATCGAGCGCCTGCTTGTTCACCGCTTCGTGGTCGCGCTCCATGTCCTTGGCGAAATCGATCACCTCCTTGCTCTTTGATTTCTTGATCGCCTGCTTGGCCGCCTCGATGTCGATGACGCCGGCCGTATAGGCGATATGGGCGATCTGCGGGTCCGTCGGCTTGTCGGCGGCTTGCGCGACCGGGGCAGCGCCGACGAGAAGCAGGGCGGCAAGGGCAACGGTATATCGGGTGAACATGGCATCCTCCTTGGCCCGACCGCGCGGAGGCGCGGGGCTCAAATTTCAGTTGACGCTCATTGGATGCGCGACGGGAGGAAACGTTCCCGGAAAATCAGGACGGCATCATTCGAAACCCAGCCGTCCCATCACCGCCTGGGTCAGTCGCTCGCAGCGCCGTCCGGCGAACGGGAAGGCATCGAGCAGCACCGGACCGATTTCATTGTCCAGCGCCTTGCGCAGCAGGACACGGGCCCGGTGCAGCCTCGTCTTGATGGTCTCCGGCCGCACACCAAGCAAATCGGCGGTTTCCTCCATGCTCAGGCCCTCGATGACGCGGGCGACGAAGACCATGCGGTAGATGTCGGGCAGACTGTCGGTCGCCCGTTCGACAAGTGCGAGAATCTGCCGCTGCGCCATCGCCCGCTCCGGATCGTCGTTGGAATTGAGGGGAAACCGGATGATTTGCGGTTCCGGGTTGTCAGGCATCTCCACTGTGCGACGCTTCTTGCGCAGGCGGCCGAGAGCTTCGTTGATGACGATGCGCGACAGCCATGTGGCAAGCGTGGATTCGCCGCGAAACGCCGCCAGGCTGACAAAGGCGCTGACATAGGCCTCCTGGACGACATCCTCGGCTTCGGCGTCGTTGCGCAGAATGCCGCGCGCGATGCGGTAGAGCCGCTGGTTGTGTATCTTCATGATGGCGCGAAAGGCATCCGGTTCGCGCGCCAGCGCCCGGTGGACGAGCAGCATGTCGCCGGAAAGGCTTTCGGCAATCATAGGCACCGTGGCGGGCGTTGCGAGCTTGCTCATCGCGACCGGATCTCCCTGAACAGACGCCTCTTCGAACAGGCGCCTCTTCGAACAGGCGCCTCTTCGAACAGGCGCTTGACTGCACGTTGGATGCGCCTGCCGGCAAAAGGTTCCCAGATCGGTGGGATCCACGTCCGCTATTCTAGGCCGCTGCCAGACCCTTGTCTGCCGTCTGCACGCGGGCGGCCGCCGCCAGCAGGTCGGTCTGCGTGATCAGGCCGAGAATGCGCCGCTCGCCGTCGACGATGACCACGGCATGGCTGCGGCCGTCGGTCAGCACGGGAAGCAGGCTTATCGCCGGCGTCTCGGGCGAGGCGGTGCCGGCTTTTGCCATCACGCCCTTCACCGTATCGACGGCTTTCGTCAGCTCGCGCAGGCCGACGGCGCCAACCAGCCGGGCATCCGCATCGACCACCGGCAACGTACGGATATTATGATCGAGCAGTTGCTGGCGTGCTTCGTCGGTGGTGGCTTGTTCGGCCACCGAAATCACGTCGCGCGACATGATGTCCTCGCACAGCAGCGTCCGGTGCGACCGCACCATGGCCTGCAATTCGACCTGTCGCAGCAGTCGTTCGAGGTCGTCGCGGTCGATATCGAAGGTCTCGTCGAGCGCCGTCAGCGCCGCGTCGATGTCCTCGGGCCGGAAACCGGCGCGCTGCTGAGCCGGCGGATCGGCGGTACCGTGGCTGTTTGCGGGCGGTGCGGCGACATGCGGGTAGTTGCGCCGCGCCAGCTTGTGGAAAAGGAAGCCCAGCGCCACCAGGATGGTCGAATTCAAGGCCACCGGCACGAACGGGAACAGGAAGCCCGCGCTGATGACGGCCGGCCCGCCGAGCACCGCCGTCAGCGCGGCGGCACCACCTGGCGGATGCAGGCAGCGCGTGAACGACATCGCGGCGATGGCCAAGGCCACCGCGAGACCCGAGGCCATCACCGGATCATGGATGAAATGCGCCACGGTCACGCCGACCAGCGCCGATATGGAATTGCCGCCGATGATCGACCAGGGCTGAGCCAGCGGGCTCGCCGGCACGGCGAACAGAAGCACGGCGGAGGCGCCCATCGGCGCCACCAGCAGGGCCACATGCGGGCCGCCGCCCATCGCCAGCCCGCTGATCACGCCGGTCAGGGCAATGCCGATCGTGGCGCCGATACACGCCAGGACGCGTTCACGCAGCGTCGCGCCGGCGAGGATGGGAACAAAAAAACGAAAGGCCATGGCAAGCTTTATGACGAAATGGATTTGGCGCGGACGCCCTGTCCAACGCAATGGAGCCGAACTCGCGGATTTGAAAGTCAAACAAATCCGCAAAGTCGCGGCGTGGGAGAATAATATTGCGCGAGACCGCTCGCCGGGATGCTGCGAGCGGCTCGCGCTTTGCCATCAGCGTCAGTGTGTTGTGGCCGTTCGCCAACTCTTCTGGGCGGCCAGACAGATCAGGCGGCGGCCGCTGCAAGCCCGCGCATGATGTCGGCTTTCAGGTCGTCGACATCCTCGAGGCCGATCTGCAAGCGGATCAACGGACCTTCATAAGGGCCTTTCGCAACGACGCGGTCGACAAGCCAGACCGGCACAGCCAGGCTCTCATAGCCGCCCCAGGAATAGCCGAGACCGAAGATGCGCAATGCGTCGAGGAAAGCGTGCTGCTCCCGCTGGCCACCGCCGGCCAGCACGATCGAAAAGATGCCGCTCGAACCGCAAAAGTCCCGCTTCCACAGATCGTGGTCCGGATGGCTGGGAAGGGCAGGGTGGAGCACCCGCGCCACGCCCGGCTGGCTTTCGAGCCATGAGGCGATGGCAAGCGCGCTGCGCTGATGATGGTCGAGCCGCACGCCCATCGTGCGCAGGCCGCGCAGCACCTGATAGACATCGTCGGGTCCCGAACAGCAGCCAAGCGTGCAAAAACTCTCGTAGAGCTGCTTCCAGCAGGCCTCATTGGCCGAGACCGTGCCGAGGAGCACGTCCGAATGGCCGGCCGGATATTTCGTCGCCGCGTGGATCGAGATGTCGACGCCGTGGTCGAGCGGCCGGAAATAGAGTGGTGTCGCCCAGGTGTTGTCCATCATCACGATGGCGCCGGCCGCATGCGCCGCCTTGGCGATCGCCGGGATATCCTGCACCTCGAATGTGTTGGAGGCCGGCGATTCGGTGAACACCACTTTGGTGTTCGGCTTGATCAAGGCCGCGATGCCGGCGCCGATACGGGGCGCATAATACTCGACCTCGACGCCCAATCGCTTCAGCATCGTATCGGCGAAGTTTCTCGTGGGGTGATAAACGGAATCGACGATTAGCAGATGGTCGCCCGCCGATACGAAGGCGAGCAGCGGAATGGTCACCGCCGCCAGGCCCGATGGCACCACGATCGTGCCGGCGGACCCCTCCAGCGCATCGATCGCCTGTGCGAGGGCATCGGTCGTCGGTGTTCCGCGCGTGCCGTAAGTGTATTTCTGGTTGCGTGCGGCCATCGCGGCGGCATTGGGGAACAGCACGGTCGAGGCGTGCACCACCGGCGGATTGACGAAGCCGAAATAATCGTGCGGGTTGTTGCCTGAATGGGCAAGCCGGGTGTTGATGCCCACCTTGCCGGAACCCTGCTCGCTGCCGTCTTTCGCCATTCTTGGTCGCCCTGTCTGATAAGGCGCTAGCCATAGTGCGGCGTCGTGGACCGTGCAACAGCCCACTGTCCGCCAGGAATGGACTTCGAATATGCCAATTCCTGGGTCCGGAAAACAGCTGGGGGTTGATCTGAATCGGACCGACCAGGGCGGCCGTGCCTTGCCGGACGCCCAGTCGCCGGCCGGCCGGCCTATTGTAGCCGGCTGTGAAAGATATATAATCAAGCCCTAATATTAATCGCCGGATTGCTTCGATCAGATGCTGCCGGATGGTTTTGCCGGCTACCTCTCCTGGTCCCCAATCCGGGTATCGCGCCCACCGCGCGGCAAAGGGAGGAAGGCCATGCCTGACGTCAAATGGACGATGAAGGCGCGCGAATTCATCAACTGCAATTGCGCCTATGGCTGTCCGTGCCAGTTCAACGCCATGCCGACATACGGATTCTGCCAGGCCGTGGCCGGCATGGAGATCGAGACCGGCCATCACGGCGACACCAAGCTGGACGGGTTGCGGTTCGTCGGCATTTTCAGTTGGCCCGGCGCGATCCACCAGGGCAGGGGCGAAGCCGCGGTGGTTATCGACGAGAGGGCCAGCGAAGCCCAGCGTGAAGCCCTGCTTCGCATACTGGGCGGCCAGGACACCGAGCCGGGCGCAACGATATTCCAGGTCTTTTCGACCACGCTGGAGAAATTCCACGATCCGATCTTCGCCGCGATCGATTTCAAGGTCGACGTCGACGCGCGAACCGGCCGGCTGCACGTCAAGGGCGTCACCGACGGCCATGGCGAGCCGATCAAGAACCCGGTCACCGGTGCCGAGCACAGGGCGCGCATCGACCTGCCGCACGGCTTCGAATACGCGATCGCCGAGATCGGTCGTGGCTGGACCAAGGCGACGGGCCCGATCAAGTTCGAGGTGGCCGACACGCACAGCCATTTCGCCAATCTGCATCTCACGCAGAGCGGCGTCGTGCATTGACCTGATCCAATGGGCGACACGGCTCTCGAGGCTGTGCTGCGGCGCGACCGCGCGGTCGTGATGACGGCGCTCGTCGTGATTGCCTTGCTCGCCTGGACCTATGTTCTTTGGCTCGCCGCCGACATGGCCATGCCTGGTGTCCCCGTCGCGGACGGCGCGACAGGCGGCATGGCCGGGATGGACATGTCGAACACGGATATTGGCGGCATGGATATGGGCGCCGCCGTGGCGCCGGGTTTCAGGACCTGGGCATCGGCCGATTTCGTCTTCATCTTCACCATGTGGGCCGTGATGATGGTCGGCATGATGACGCCTTCGGTCGCGCCGATGTTGCTGCTCTATGCAGGCGTCGGCCGCAAGGCACGGGTCGATGGCCAGCCTATCGCGTCGACGGCATGGTTCTTTGCCGGCTATCTCATCGTCTGGATCGTCTTCAGCATCGCGGCCACCGGCGCGCAATGGCTGCTCGCCCATTTCGCCTTGCTTGATCCGGCAATGGCTACCAACAGTGCGACCCTCGGTGGCCTCGTCCTGATCGCCGCCGGCCTCTATCAATGGACGCCGGTCAAGGGCGTCTGCCTGCGCCAATGCCAGACGCCGATCGCATTCCTGGCCAGCCATGGCGGCTTCCGCACCACCCCGCCCGGCGCGCTTCGGCTCGGCATCGGCCACGGCGCCTATTGTCTCGGCTGCTGCTGGGCACTGATGGCCTTACTGTTTGTCGGCGGTGTCATGAACGTCCTGTGGATCGCCGGCATCGCCATCCTTGTTCTCTTGGAGAAGATGGTCCCGGCCGGCCAATTGATCCCGCGCATCTCCGGCGCATTGATGGTTGCGATCGGCGTCTGGCTCGTCTTTCCCGCGCTTTGACCTGCGTACCGGCTTTGTTCACGAGCAATATTGACCGGCAATCGCCGGCCGGGGGTATTCCGCGACGTCAATGCATTTCGTGCTGGAGGCAGTAACACTCAGGTATTGCCGGCAATGGATTTCACGGAACCGGCTCACATCCGCGGCAAATGAGCTTTGCCGATTCAATTCGCGCTTGTGACTAAATCGCGGGCGCGTTTGTCTGCAATTCAGGCATTTCGGACAATCGATTTTCAAACCCGTTGCAATTCGGTCATTTTCCTTGACCTCACGAGAATTATCGCCTTCGATGCTGTTCGTGAATGGGAGGCGGCGCGTCGATTTGCGACGCGGGGTGCCGGGAATGGGCCGGGATGGGAGCTGCGTTCACACGGGAGAAAAGATCAGGGTCACTGCCTGAAAAAACAGAAAAGGGTCTGTGGGTTATGAAACACATTGCTATCGGCATTCTCGGCGTCGCCACGCTCGGACTGATGGCGTCGGCCGCGTCGGCCGGCACGCTCGACACCGTCAAGGCGAAGGGCTTCATCCAGTGCGGCGTCTCGACCGGTCTGGCCGGCTTCTCGGCGCCGGACGACAAGGGCGACTGGCAAGGCATCGACGCCGATTTCTGCCGCGCGGTTGCCGCCGCCGTCTTCGGTGATGGCACCAAGGTCAAGTTCACGCCGCTCAGCGCCAAGGAGCGCTTCACCGCGCTGCAGTCCGGCGAGGTCGACATCCTGTCGCGCAACACCACCTGGACGATCAACCGCGACACCGCGCTTGGCCTGAATTTCATCGGCACGACCTACTATGACGGCCAGGGTTTCATGATCAACGCCAAGAAGCTGCCGGGCGTCAATTCGGCGCTGCAGCTTTCGGGCGCCGCCGTCTGCGTGCAGAGCGGCACGACCACCGAGCTCAACCTCGCCGACTACTTCAAGGCGAACAAGATGGAGTACAATCCGGTCGTCTTCGAGAAGCTGGAAGAGGTCAACGCCGCCTATGATGCCGGCCGCTGCGACGTCTACACCACCGACCAGTCGGGCCTTTACGGCATTCGCTTGACGCTCGGCTCGCCGGCCGATCACGTCGTGCTGCCCGAGATCATCTCGAAGGAGCCGCTCGGACCTGCCGTTCGCCAGGGCGACGACCAGTGGTACCACATCGTCAAGTGGACCTATTTCGCTCTGCTCGACGCCGAGGAGCTCGGCATCACCAAGGCCAATGTCGACGAGATGAAGAACTCCGCCAGCCCGGAGATCAAGCGCGTGCTCGGCCAGGAGGCCGACACCAAGATCGGCACCGATCTCGGCGTCTCCAACGACTGGGTCGTCAACATCGTCAAGGCGACCGGCAATTACGGCGAAATGTTCGACCGCAATGTCGGTTCGGGCAGCCCGCTGAAGATCGCCCGCGGCATCAACGCGCTGTGGACCAAGGGCGGCCTGCAATACGCTCCGCCGATCCGCTGATCGAAATGTGATCCGGAAGGCAGGCACCTGCCTTCCGGTTTCTCTTTCACAGGGGACGTGACATGGCATCGCAGGAAATCCTACGCGAGGAGCCGAGCCGCGGCTCCTTCGTCAATGATCCGAGAATACGCAGTCTCTTCTTCCAGACGCTGGTCGTCGTCTTGTTGTTCGGCTCCATCTGGTGGATCGTGCAGAACGTCATCGACAATCTGCATCGCCTGCACATCGCCTCGGGCTTCGGCTTCCTCAAGGGGCGCGCCGGCTTCGACATATCGGACACGCCGATCGCCTATACGTCGGACTCGACCTATGGCCGAGCCATCATCGTCGGCCTGATCAACACCATCATCGTTGCCGCCGCCGGCATCATCACCGCCACCATCATCGGCTTCATCATCGGCATCGGTCGCCTGTCGCAGAACTGGCTGATCCAGAAGATCTGCACGGTCTATGTCGAGATTTTCCGCAACATCCCGCCGCTGCTGGTCATCTTCTTCTGGTATTCCGGCGTGCTCGCCGTGCTGCCGGCGCCGCGCGACTCCTATCATCTGCCCTTCGGCTCCTTCCTCAACCAGCGCGGCTTCTATTTTCCGCGCCCGGTCTGGGGCGACGGCTCCTGGCTGATCCTGGTCGCCCTCGTCGTGGGCATCGCGATGTCGTGGTTCGTCGCCCGCAGGGCGCGTCAGCGGCAGATGGCGACAGGCCAGCAATTTCCCGTGTTCTGGACTTCCGCCGCGCTGATCGTCGGCCTGCCGCTGCTCGCTTACGTGCTGAGCGGCTTTCCGCTGAGCTTCGATCTTCCAAAACAGTCGACGTTCAACCTGACCGGCGGCTTCCAGGTCAAGCCGGAATTCCTGTCGCTCTATCTGGCGCTATCCTGCTACACGGCGGCCTTCATCGCCGAAATCGTGCGCGCCGGCATCAGGGGCGTCAGCAAGGGCCAGACCGAGGCGGCGGCAGCGCTTGGTCTGCGATCCGGGTCGATCCTGCGGCTGGTCGTGGTGCCGCAGGCCATGCGCATCGTCATTCCGCCGCTGACCAGCCAGTATCTCAACCTGACCAAGAACTCCTCGCTGGCGATTGCCATCGGTTATCCCGACCTGACGGCGACAGCCGGCACGGTTCTGAACCAGACCGGACAAGCGGTCGAAGGCGTGCTGATCATGATGATCGCCTATCTCATACTCAGCCTGGTGACCTCGGCCGTGATGAACGTGGTCAACGCCAGAATGGCGCTGGTGGAGAGGTAGAGCCATGCAGGAACACGACATGTCCTGGGTGCGGACCGAAATGGCGCTGGCGCAGCCCGCGCCAGCGAGCGTCAGCGGTCCCGTCGCCTGGGTGCGCAGGAACCTGATCGGTTCGGTCGGCGACACCATCCTCACCATCCTCGGCATCGTCATCGTCGCCTGGGTACTGCCGCAGGTCATCAACTGGGCGTTCATCAACGCACAGTGGACCGGGCCGGACCGCACGGTCTGCGCGACCGTTGCGCAAGGCGGCATTCAGCCCGACGGCTGGAGCGGCGCCTGCTGGGCTTTCGTCAATGCCAAGTTCGGCCAGTTCATGTTCGGCACCTATCCGGTCGAGGAGCGCTGGCGGCCGATCCTGGTCGCCATCCTGTTCGTGGCACTGCTGGTGCCGATGCTGATGCCACGTGTGCCGCGCAAGGGGTTGAACGCGATCCTGCTGTTCCTGGTGCTGCCGATCGTTTCCTTCTTCCTTCTGGTCGGCGGCATATTCGGCCTGCCGCATGTCGAAACCTCACGCTGGGGCGGGCTGCTGATCACGCTGAGCCTGTCCTTCGTCGGCATCGCCGTGTCGCTGCCGCTGGGCACTGTGCTGGCGCTCGGCCGGCGCTCGAAGATGCCGATCGTCAAGATGCTGTGCGTCATCTTCATCGAAGCCGTGCGCGGCATACCGCTGATCACGGTGCTGTTCTTCGTCAGCGTCATGCTGCCGCTGTTCCTGCCGGCCGGCGTCACCTTCGACAAATATCTGAGGGCGCTGATCGGCGTGTCGCTGTTTGCCGCCGCCTACATGGCCGAAGTCGTGCGCGGCGGCCTGCAGGCGATCCCGAAGGGACAGTATGAAGGCGCCGATTCGCTCGGCCTCGGCTACTGGCAGAAGATGGGCCTGATAGTGCTGCCGCAGGCGCTGAAGCTGGTCATTCCCGGCATCGTCAACACCTTCATCGGCATGTTCAAGGACACCAGCCTGGTCCTCATCATCTCGATGTTCGACCTGCTCGGCATCGTCAAGCAGAACTTCTCCGATGCCAACTGGGCAACGGCGCAGACCGCGAAATCCGGTCTTGTGTTCGCGGCCTTCGTCTTCTGGCTGTTCTGCTTCGGCATGTCGCGCTATTCAATGTACACGGAACGCCGGCTCGACACCGGCTACAAACGCTAAACAAAAGAACAAGGGGACCCAGCCATGGCCACCGAAAACGCCGTCAGCGCGGAAGAGATCAAGGTCAACGCCGCCAAGATGCAGATTTCCACCACCGATGTCGCCATCGACATCGTCGCCATGCACAAATGGTACGGCGAGTTCCATGTGCTGAAGGACATCAACCTGAAAGTGATGCGCGGCGAGCGCATCGTCATTTGCGGCCCGTCCGGCTCCGGCAAGTCGACCATGATCCGCTGCATCAACCGGCTGGAGGAGCACCAGAAGGGCAAGATCATCGTCGACGGCAAGGAACTCACCAACGATCTCAAGAAGATCGACGAGGTGCGCCGCGAGGTCGGCATGGTGTTCCAGCACTTCAACCTGTTCCCGCATCTGACCATCCTGGAGAACTGCACACTGGCGCCGATCTGGGTGCGCAAGACGCCGAAGAAGCAGGCCGAGGAAATCGCCATGCATTTCCTCAAGCGTGTCAAGATTCCCGAGCAGGCCAACAAATATCCGGGCCAGCTTTCCGGCGGCCAACAGCAGCGCGTGGCGATCGCACGCTCGCTGTGCATGAACCCGCGCATCATGCTGTTCGACGAGCCGACCTCGGCGCTCGACCCTGAAATGATCAAGGAAGTGCTGGAGACCATGGTGGGGCTGGCCGAGGAAGGCATGACCATGCTGTGCGTCACCCACGAGATGGGTTTTGCGCGGAAAGTCGCCAACCGGGTGATCTTCATGGATCAGGGCCAGATCGTCGAGCAGAACACGCCGGCCGAGTTCTTCGACCATCCGCGCCACGAACGCACGAAACTGTTCCTGTCGCAGATTCTGCACTGAGCGCTTCACTGGAATCAGGGGAAGCCCGGCCGTGCCATGGCCGGGCTTTTTGCGTCTGGCCGATCGGATAATGATCTTCTCCATTGAGCCGCGACGAATCGCGAAGCCGCACCGATGAAAAAACTCCTGCGTTTGCTGGTCATGCTGGTTGCCGCAGTGGTGCTCGCTTTGTCGCTCGGCACGCTGGTGCCGCGGCCGCTCTGGCCCACGGCTGCCGCAGGCGAGGGCACGCGGCGCATATTGGTGCTGAAGAACCCAATCCACACCGACATCGCCATTCCGGTGGATGACGGGGTGCGCCGGCGCTTCCGTTTTCTTGCCGATGCCGGCCTGCCTTCGGACGCCCCCGAAGTGCGCTACCTCGTCTTCGGCTGGGGCGGGCGCGCCTTCTACCTGGAAACGCCGACATGGTCGCAAGTGAAGGCGCTGCCGGTATTCAAGGCGCTGACACTCGATGCTTCGGTGATGCATGTCGACGTCGCCGGCGATATCTCCGAGCCGCGCCCCGATATCGCCGGCTTCGACGTGGACGAGGACCGTTTTGCCGCGTTGCTCGACTTTGTCGAAGCGAGTTTTCAGCAGGGACCGAGCGGCCCGATCGTCATCGACAATGCCGCCTATTCCAATTTCGACCGTTTTTATGAGGCCAATGGCCGTTTCAACGCGCTGATCGGCTGCAACACCTGGGCTGCGGCCGCACTGCGCACTGCCGGCCTGCGCACCGGCTGGTGGAACCCGCTGCCGGCATCGCTTGGGTTGTCGATGCGGCTGTATAATTAGCTTTGCCGCAGTTGCTTTCAGCGACGGATGATGTTCTGCTGTTCCCAGCCGTAAAGCCAATCCAAATCCGCCGCGAGCTTCTCTCCTGGCCGAGTCGCCAGGACCAGATTGCGCGCCAATGCCACCGGTCCCCGGGCGTGCCAGGCGAGGCGGTTGAGCGCGCCGCGTTTCAGCACCTTTTCGATGCGCGGTCGTCTTAGGTGCTCCCAGATGGTGAGGCTTTGTGTCAGGTCGCCGGGGAAGTCGGCGAGGAGGTTGGCAAGCGTCGCGGCGTCCTCGATTGCCATGGCGGCACCTTGCGCCGCGAACGGCGTCATTGCGTGCGCGGCGTCGCCGATCAGCGCGATGCCGGCTGGCATTGTCCAAGGCTGTCTCTGTTCGACGGTATGCAGCGGCCAGGTCAGCCACGGGCCGGCTATTTCCACCAGCTTCACGAGTCCTGGCGCGGTGCCGCGCATGGCGGCGGCGAGTATGCCGGGATCGGCATGGCCGGACCAGCCCTCGGTAATGCGCTCGCCTTTGGTGAAGGCGACGAGGTTGAATGCGTCGCCCTTACTGACGGGATAGACGACCATGTGGAAACCCGTATGCAGGAAAGTCGTGACGCAATCGGCTGCACCGATCGCGGCGAAGGCCCGCCCGGCGCTGCTGTCTGCCGCGACGGTGGTGCGCCAGGCCAACTCTCCCGAAAAACGGCTTCTTGGCGATGCCATCCTTTGTGCATCGACAAGCTCGCGCACCGACGACCAGACGCCATCGGCGCCGACCAGCAAGGAGCCTTGTTCCTCCGCCGTATTGCCACCTATCTCGACGGCCGCCGTGACACCATGGCTGCCAGTCGCAATTCTTTGGACGCGCGCCCCGACGGTGAGATGGATATCAGGTATCTCGGCAACCCGTGCCATCAACGCGCTCTGCACATCGGCCCGGTGGGCGACGAGATAGGGCGCGCCCCAGCGGCTCTCGCCGGCTTCCCCTAGCGGCACGCGCGCCAGTTGGCGCAACGTCCTTGCGTCCTTCAATACCACGGCCTCCGGCCTTACCACCGCCGACAGCAGTCGGTCGAGCACGCCGAGTTGACGAAGGATGCGTGTCGCATTGGGAGAGAGCTGGATGCCCGCGCCGACCGCTTCAAGGCGCTGCGCCTGCTCGAACACCTGCACGGGATAACCGCGTTCGGCGAAGGCAACCGCCGCGGTCAGTCCGGCAATGCCAGCTCCGGCGATGACGACTTGCCGGGAGCGCGTGTCGTCCATCCGGTTTGCCGCGAAAGGCTTCAGGCGGCCTGGTCGATGTAGAGGCAGCCCGCGGGCAGGGTTTCCGTCGCCTTCAGCTTTGGCGAATAGCGGTAGAGGGTCGAGCAGTAGGGGCAGACTTTCTCATTGTCGTCGCCCATGTCGAGAAACACATGCGGATGATCGAAAGGCGGGTTGGCGCCCGTGCACATGAATTCCTTGACCCCGATGTCGATTGCCGGATGGCCCGCATCGTTCTGGAAATGGGGAATGGAACCGCCTGCCATCGTCGTCTCCTTAACGCAGTCTCTCTGCATCTGGATCATATCAAGCCTGTTTGCAAGTTCGATGAAATCAAACTGTCGCAAAAGCCTGTCAGAGAACTGTCGCAAAAGCCTGCCACAGGATAAGTTAAGCCGGTTAACCGGCTAAAGCGGGCGGAAGATCAGGAATCATGAACGAATTGAAGCCGGTACAGAGCGAATTCAACAACGTCACGGCAGCGAGCCCGGAAGGCAATCCGGACCGTTTCGTCAACCGCGAGTTCTCCTGGCTGCAGTTCAATCGCCGCGTTCTCGAAGAATCGCTGAACACCCATCACCCGCTGCTGGAGCGCGTCCGCTTCCTGTCGATCTCGGCGGCCAATCTCGACGAGTTCTTCATGGTGCGCGTCGCCGGCCTTGCCGGCCAGGTGCGCGAGGGCATCGTGCTGAAGAGCCCGGACGGACGCACCCCCGAACAGCAGCTCGAACAATTGCTGCATGAAGTCGAGCGGCTGCAGGAAGACCAGCAGAAGAGCCTTTCGGCACTCACGGTTCTGCTCAACAAGGAAGGCATCGAGAGCATCACCCGCGATGCGCTGACCAAGGACGAAAAGGTCTGGCTGGAAGAGCATTTCCAGGACCAGGTGTTTCCAGTGCTCACCCCGCTGTCGATCGACCCGGCGCATCCGTTCCCGTTCATTCCCAATCTCGGCTTCTCCATGGCGCTGCAGCTTCGCCACCGCAAGAATGGCGAGGAGATGAGCGCATTGCTGCGCCTGCCGGTGGCGCTGAAGCGCTTTATCCGCCTTCCGGACCGCAAGAACCATGTCCGCTTCATTCCGCTGGAGGAGGCGGTCGGCCTTTACATCGGCAAGCTGTTCCCCGGCTACGAGGTCAAGGGCTCCGGCACGTTCCGCATCATCCGCGACAGCGATATCGAGGTCGAAGAGGAGTCGGAAGACCTTGTGCGGCTGTTCGAAACGGCGCTGAAGCGTCGCCGCCGCGGTTCGGTTATCCGCATCGAGTTCGACATGCTGATGCCGGGGGAATTGCGCGATTTCGTCGCCGGCGAGCTTGGCGTCTCGTCGAGCCGCATCAGCGTGCTCACCGGGCCGCTGGCGCTCAGCCAGATCTCCGAGATCGTCTCCGTTCCCCGCGACGACCTGAAGTTCACGCCCTACAATCCACGCTTTCCCGAACGTATCCGCGAGCATGGCGGCGACTGTTTTGCCGCCATCCGCGAGAAGGATATCGTCGTCCATCACCCCTACGAGTCGTTCGACGTGGTGGTGCAGTTCCTGCGCCAGGCAATGGCCGACCCCGAAGTGGTGGCGATCAAGCAGACACTCTATCGCACCTCCAACGACAGCCCGATCGTGCGTGCGCTGGTCGACGCGGCCGAGGCTGGCAAGTCGGTGACGGCGCTGGTCGAGCTCAAGGCGCGTTTCGACGAGGAAGCCAACATCCGCTGGGCGCGCGATCTCGAACGCGCCGGCGTGCAGGTCGTGTTCGGTTTCCTCGAACTCAAGACCCACGCCAAGATGTCGCTGGTGGTGCGGCGCGAGGACGGCAAGCTGCGCAACTACGTCCATCTCGGCACCGGCAACTACCATCCGGTGACGGCGCGCATCTACACCGACCTGTCCTTCTTCACCACCGATCCGACGATTGCCCGCGACGTCGCCCAATTGTTCAATTTCATCACCGGCTATGCCGAGCCGACCGCCGAAATGCGGCTGGCGATCTCGCCCTTCACGCTGAGGAACCGCATCCTCCAGCACATTTCAGCCGAGATTACCCATGCGTTGGAGGGACGGCCGGCGCGCATCTGGATGAAGATGAACGCGCTCGTCGATCCCATCATCATCGATGCGCTCTATGATGCCAGCCGCGCCGGCGTGGAAATCGACCTCGTCGTGCGCGGCATATGCTGTCTGCGGCCGCAGGTGCCGGGCCTGTCGGAGAACATCAGGGTCAAGTCGATCGTTGGCCGGTTCCTCGAGCACAGCCGTATCTATTGCTTCGGCAACGGCCATGGCCTTCCCGCGGACGAGGCGATTGTCTACATCTCCTCGGCCGACCTGATGCCGCGCAATCTCGACCGCCGCGTCGAGACCATGGTGCCGATCACCAATCCAACTGTGCATGAACAGATTCTGGGCCAGATCATGCTGGGCAACATCATGGACAATCAGCAAAGTTTCGACGTATTGGCTGATGGAACCTCCCGGCGCGTGGTGCTAGAGGAGGGCGAGGAACCGTTCAACGCGCAGGAATATTTCATGACCAATCCGAGCCTGTCGGGACGGGGTGACGCGCTGAAATCGCATGCGCCCAAGCGAATCGCGCAGTTCAAGCGCCGCAAGAAGAACGCCACCACCTGATGCTGTTCAATTCCCAGGGCCGGCTGCAGGACCGCCGACCGCTGTCCATCATCGACATCGGATCCAATTCGATCCGTCTTGTCGTCTATGAGGGGCTGGCGCGTTCGCCGACCGTGCTGTTCAACGAAAAGATGCTGGCCGGCCTCGGCCGCGGCATCGTCTCGACAGGGAAGCTCGACCCCGAAGGGGTGGCGCGCTCGATGGAGGAGTTTCGCCGTTTCCGCGCGCTCTCCGACCAGGCCGGTGCCGAACACATGTACGTGCTGGCAACCGCCGCGGCCCGTGAGGCGATCAACGGTCCCGATTTCATCCATCGCGCCGAGGAGGTGCTCAAGACCGAGATCCGCGTGCTCTCCGGCCGCCAGGAAGCGCATTATTCCGCGCTCGGCGTCATCTCAGGTTTTCATCCGGCCAACGGTATTGCCGGCGACCTTGGCGGCGGCAGCCTGGAACTGATCGACATCGATGGCGAGGCGATCGGCGACGGCATCACGCTGCCGCTCGGCGGTCTGCGCCTGCAGGACATGGCGAAGAACTCGCTCGTCCAGGCGCAGAAGATCGCACGCCAGGAACTGGCCCGGGCCAAGCTCTTGAAGGGCGGGCAGGGCAGGACTTTCTACGCCGTCGGCGGCACCTGGCGAAACCTCGCCAGGCTGCACATGGAGATGAACAACTACCCGCTCGGCGTCATGCACCACTACGAGATATCGGCCGACAGTGCCCAAACCTTCCTCAAGCAGGTGGCCAGGGGCGAGGTCGAAAAGGTGAGGGGTATCGAGGGCGTCTCCAAGAACCGCCGCTCGCTGCTGCCATACGGCGCGCTCGTGCTGCAGGAAATCATGACGGCGATGCAACCGTCCAGGATCGTCGTTTCGGCGCAAGGCGTGCGCGAAGGCTTTCTCTATTCACTGCTCGAGGCGGCCGAGCAGAAGGCCGATCCGCTGATCTCGGCCGCCGAGGAGCTTGCGCTTTTGCGCTCGCGTTCGGTCCACCACGCGCATGATCTGGTCGAATGGACCGGCAAGGCCTTCAAGGCTTTCGGCATCGACGAGACGGAAGACGAAGCGCGCTATCGCCATGCCGCCTGCCTGCTTGCCGATATCGGCTGGCGCGCTCATCCGGAATATCGCGGCAAGCAGTCGCTCAACATCATCGCGCACGCGTCCTTCATCGGCGTCGATCATCCCGGCCGCGCCTACCTGGCGCTGACCAACGCCTACCGTCATGACGGCGTCTTCAATGAATTGGTGGCGCCCGAAATCAAGGCGCTGGCGCCGCCCCGCCTGTTGGAGCGTGCCCGCGTGCTGGCGGCGATGATGCGCGTCGTCTATCTGCTGACGGCCGCGATGCCCGGCATCATGCCGAGGCTGAAATGGGAAAGCCGCGCCAACGGCGTGCTGGCGCTGGTGCTGCCGGCTTCGCTTTCCGATCTCTACGGCGAGCGGCCGGCCGGCCGGCTGGCGCAACTGGCGCGCGTCACCAATCGTCGTCTGGTGCTGGCGGTCGAGGGCGGCCAGAGCGTGTCGGTCAAATAGTCAAGTCGCGTCGGCGCCTATGCCGAAGCCTCGCCCGTCGGCCGACCATGCGCCGGCGCCAGCCATGGCAAGCGCCAGGAAACCGCCCGATATCGCGATATCCTTCATCAGCATCTGCTGGTGCAGGAAAGCGAGCGCCGCATCACCGGCGCCTTGGCCATGGTGGCCGATATAGCCGGCCGCAATGCAGAAGGCGGCCAGCAGCAGCGCGACGATCCGCGTCTGGAACCCAACGAGGATCAGCAGTCCCGCGATCAGCTCGAAAAGCCCGGTGCCCCAGGCGGCGAGCGCCGGCAGCGGCAGGCCAAGACCGGAGAAATAGCTGGTGGTCCCGGCAATATTGGCGAGCGCCTGGAAGCCGGACGGCACGAACAGCACGGCAAACAGCAGCCGCGAAACTATAAGCAATGCATTGCGACCCATGGCACCCTCCCTTGCCGGCACGGTCACCGGCGACCATTGCAGTCTACGCCTGTGATCACACAACGAAAAAGCGGCGCGGAAAATTCCGCGCCGCTTGTTTCGGGTCCTTGGGAGGGGAAAGCGTCAGCCGCGCTTGGCGTCGATCGAATAGGCGCCGGCGCCCGAGGAGGCGAGCAGGATGAAGCCGCCGGTGATGGCGAGGTTCTTGAGGAACTGGATCATCTGCATCTGGTCGGCCCAGCCGGTGTGGGCGACCAGCCCGGTTGCGATCGTGAAGATGGCGAGCACCCAGGCGGCGATCCTGGTCTGGAAACCGACGAGGACGGCAAGACCGCCAAGCAGCTCGATCAGGCCGACGATGACGGCCGTCGCCGTCGGTGCCGGCAGGCCGAGGCCGCCGAAATAGGCGGCGGTGCCGGAAATGGCTGACAGCTTGCCGAATCCGGAAAGCAGGAAAATGACTGCGAGCAGGATACGGCCGAGAAGGATGGTGACAGAACTGTTGGACGCGGTGCCGGCGCCGGCGGCGGAAGTGTTGATGGACATGGTGGCTCTCCGAATGGGTTGAATGACCACTCACATAGACGATGCCGACTGTTCACCAAAGTCGGCTATGCGGCGACACATTGTTCACAGGAAGGATGTTTTCGGGATTGGCGGCCGCGCGCGAAAATCGTGTCGCGGGATTGGGTTGGAGAAGTAAATTGTGCTGCCGCAAAACGGGATCCTCGGTTCCGAAGTTTGCGAGCACTTGCTTCGGAGATTAGCCGAGACGCTCGTGACGTCGTCATCCACGGGCGAAGCAAGGAGCGAAGCGACGCGCGCAGACCCGAGGATCCATGCCGCGACCTCAAAACGGTCGCAAGCGGTGGAGGATCTACACCGTTGTGCCCTTCGACTGAAGTAGCGGCATGGATTCCAGGGTCTTCGCGACGGAGCTTCGCTCCTGCATCGCCCTGGAATGACGACCTCTTGGGCCTGTCCGCAGGGACCTACCCCGGATGGGTCATGTCCTCCGGCCGCACCAGACGGTCATAGTCGGCCTCGCTGACCAGTCCGGTTGCCAGCGCTTCCTCGCGCAGCGTCGTGCCTTTCTTGTGCGCGGTCTTGGCGATCTTGGCCGCGTTGTCGTAGCCGATGGTGGGCGCAAGCGCAGTCACCAGCATCAGCGAACGGTCGAGGGCCGCCTTGATGTTGTCCTCTCGCGCCTCGATGCCGACGACGCAATTGTCGGTGAAGGAGACCGAAGCGTCGGCCAGCAGCTGCACCGACTGGAGGAAGTTGTAGGCCATCAGCGGATTGTAGACGTTGAGCTCGAAATGGCCCTGGCTGCCGGCGAATGTTAGCGCCGCATTGTTGCCGAACACCTGCACGCAGACCTGCGTCAGCGCTTCGCACTGGGTCGGGTTGACCTTGCCCGGCATGATCGAGGAGCCGGGCTCGTTTTCCGGCAGCGACAATTCACCGAGGCCCGAGCGCGGGCCGGAGCCAAGGAAACGGATGTCGTTGGCGATCTTGAACAGTGCCGCGGCCGCCGCATTGATGGCGCCGTGCGAGAAAACCATGGAATCGTGGGCGGCGAGCGCTTCGAACTTGTTCGGCGCGGTGACGAAGGTGATTCCCGATATGGCGGCGATACGATCGGCCACCCGCTCGGCGAAACCGACCGGCGCGTTGAGGCCTGTACCCACGGCGGTGCCGCCTTGCGCCAGTTCCTGCAGGCCGGGCAGCGTCAATTCGATGCGCTTGATCGACGAGGCGACCTGCGCCGCGTAGCCGGAGAATTCCTGGCCGAGGGTAAGGGGGGTGGCATCCTGCGTGTGGGTGCGGCCGATCTTGATGATGTGATTGAAGTCCCGGCTCTTGGCGGCGAGCGCCTTGTGCAGGTGCTTCAGCGCCGGCAAGAGGTCGTGCACGATGCGCTCGGCGCAGGCAATGTGCATGGCCGTCGGGTAGGTGTCGTTCGACGACTGGCTCATATTGACGTGGTCGTTCGGGTGCACCGGCTTCTTCGAGCCCATGACGCCGCCCAGCATTTCGATCGCGCGGTTCGAGATCACCTCGTTGGCGTTCATGTTGGACTGCGTGCCCGAGCCGGTCTGCCAGACCACCAGCGGGAAATGATCGTTGAGCTTGCCGTCGATGACCTCTTGCGCGGCCTCGATGATCGCCTTGCCGATGGCCGGATCGAGCCGCTTGAGTTCCATATTGGCTTCCGCCGCCGCCCGCTTGACGATACCCAGCGCGCGCACGATCGAAGCCGGCTGCTTTTCCCAACCGATCTTGAAGTTTCCCAGGGAACGCTGGGCCTGCGCGCCCCAATACCGGTCGGCGGCAACCTCGATGGGGCCGAACGTATCGGTTTCAGTTCTGGTCTTTTCAGCGCTCACGGGAAATCTCCGGTCTGTCGATTTGCGCAAGGGCGTATCGCGTTGCACAAATGGCTTCAAGCGGAGAATGACGCGGGTGCGGATGCAAATCGGTTGAAGGAAAGGTCAATCTCCCCCCTCGTGGGGGAGATGCCCGGCAGGGCAGAGGGGGGCGCGAAGGATCGCGGCGTCTGGAAGATGAGATAACGGACACGGCGGCCCGGGATTGCGCATCGACAATCCGTTCCGCGACCTTCGAACAGGAGCGGAAGGCTGGCGGGACAGCGCCCCCCTCTGGCCTGCCGGCCATCTCCCCACAAGGGGGGAGATGGCCTGTCCTCACCCTGCCGTATAGCCGCCGTCGATGGCAAAGATCGCGCCGCTGGTCCAGGCGGCCTCGTCGCTGGCAAGATAGACCGCCATCCCGGCGAGGTCGTCAGGGCGGCCGATGCGGCCCAGCGGATAGCTGCGCTCGACATAGGCTTTCAGCTCCGCCTTTGCCTCGACCGGCAGGTTGTCGACGGTCTTGCGCCGCATGGCCGTGTCGACCGTGCCGGGCGCGATGGCGTTGACGCGGATGCCGCGCGGGCCAAGTTCGAAGGCGAGCGATTTGGTCAGCGAATTTAGCGCGCCCTTGGACAGGGAGTAGAGGCTGGACGGACGCTTCGGGATCATCTTGTCGGCGAAGTAGGACGAGATGTTGATGACGGATGCGCCGGTGCCGAAATGCTGCAGCAGCCCCTGTGTGAGGAAGAAGGCCGCCGACACATTGAGCGCGAAGGAGTGCTGGAACTGCGCCTCGCTGACGGTCTCGAATGGCACGAGATAGGCAACACCGGCATTGTTGACGAGAACGTCGAGCGGCCGGCCGGAAGCTTTCGCGTGCTCGACCGCCGCTGCTATGCCGGGGCTGGTGGCGAGATCGGCCGACAATGTCTCAACGGTGCCGACCGGGCCGGAAGCCGTCAGCTTCTGGCGAGCGGCTTCGAGCTTGCCCGCGTCGCGGCCGACGATCAGCACATCGGCGCCCTCGCGCAGGAATGCCTCGGCGATCGCCAGGCCGATGCCGTCCGATCCACCGGTGATCAACGCCCGCTTGCCGTGAAGCCTCATCGCTCACCTCACCATGTGCTTGGCATCAAACAGAGGGATCGCACCGCATGTGCGCGACGGGGTCAAGCCATCAGGCTATCCCAGGGTATGAACTTCGGCAGCCGACTGCTCACGCGCGGGCGGTCGAGCGATCCCGAGTGGCCAGCCGCGCGGCGACATAGTTCTTAACCTGCCGGATCGCCTGTTCGCGCGAGACGCTGCCTGGCTGCAGGCCGAGGCGAAGCCAAAGTCCGTCGATCAAGGCCGTGACGCCAAGCGCGATGTCGTCGGCCTCGCTGGGTGAGGCGAGGCCGCGCAGGCCGGACAACAGGTTCGAGCGCATGCGCCCGTGGATCACCTTCTGGATGCGCGCCAGCTTTTCATCGCGCGGCACCTCGGCGCAGAGCGAAAGCCAGGCATGGCAAAGAGGCGGCAGGAAGAGATGCTCCTCGAAATTGCCCTCGATCACCGCATCCAGGCGTTCCATCGACGTCCGTGCCTGGCGAAGCCTTGCGACCACCGCGTCGCCCAGGACCGCGTTGGCCTCGCGCATGGCGTGCTCGAACAGTTCCTGCTTGTTGCGGAAGTAGTGCAGCACGATGCCTTTGGAGGCACCGGCCTGGGCGGCGACCTTTTCCAGCGTGGCCCCAGCAATGCCTTCGCGCTCCAGAACCGCGAAGGCCGCCTGCCGCAATTCCTTGCGGCGTATGTCGCCGAGGCGCTTCAGTTTCACGGGATCGTTCCATGCATCACGAATCCACGTTGACATTTTCGTCCCGCGAGATCAATCATTGACCAGTGGGACAATAAAAAGACCGATTGGTCAATTTGAGCAATGAGGAGAACGGAATGTTGCGCATCCTTGCAAACGGAGCCTGTCTTGCCGCGCTGGCCCTGGCCTCGCAGGCGGCCCAGGCGGTGGACGCCGAGCAATGCCGCGTGGTCCGCATGGCCGAGCCCGGCTGGAACGATCTCGCTTTCACCACGGGTGTGGGCAATGTGCTTCTGCAAGCGCTGGGCTATCAGCCACAGAGCGAGGTGCTCGGCATCAACGTCATCTACGAAGGCATGAAGAACCGCGATCTCGACCTGTTCCTGGGCTACTGGGACCCGGCGATGGTCACCTACTACGAGCCTTACAAGAAGGACGGCTCGATCGAGAATGTGCGCGTCAATCTCGTCGGCGCCAAATACACGTTTGCCGTACCGACCTATGTCTGGGAGGCGGGGGTCAGGGACGTCTCCGACCTGCACAAGTTCGCCGACAAGTTCGGCAAGAAGATGTACGGCATCGAGCCCGGCTCCAACCAGCTGATGATGGATGCCATCGCCGATCCGGCTTTTGGCCTCGATGGCTGGCACGTGGTCGAGTCCAGCGAAGCCGGCATGCTGTCGGAGGTCGGCTACGAGATCAAGGAGAAGCAGTTCATCGTCTTCCAGGGTTGGGCGCCGCATCCCATGAACACCATGTACGACTTCAAGTATCTGACCGGCGGCGACAAATTCTTCGGCCCGAATTTCGGCGCCGCGACGGTGACGACGCAGGTCCGCAAGGGCTACCTGCAGGAATGTCCGAACGTGGCGCGGCTCCTCGGAAATCTCGTCTTCGACATCGACTTCGAGAATGTCGGCATGGGCTACCTCATCAATGACGGCATGAAGCCGGAGGACGGGGCGCTGAAGGCGATCACGCTGAACAAGAACCGCCTCGATGCCTGGCTCGCCGGTGTCACCACTTTCGATGGCAAGCCTGGTCTTGCCGCCGTCAAGGAAAAGCTCGGCCTGTGAGACTGCCGGACGCCTTGCCCGTTGCCGAGGTGGAACAGGACGCCTGGGCCGCCCGCAAGCAATGGGTCCACACGGGCGATCTCGACATCGCCTATGTCGAGATCGCCGGCGCCGGGCCGCCGCTGTTGCTGATTCATGGTTTCACGGACACCAGCCGCAGCTTTTCACTGCTGGCGCCGCATCTGGCCGGCCGCCGGCTGATCATGCCCGACTTGCGTGGCCATGGTGCCTCGCAAGCGGGCGACGGCTGCCGCGTCGCGGATTTCGCCGAGGACATCGCCGGGTTGATCCGGCACCTGCGGCTGGAAAGGCCTGTCGTCGTCGGTCATTCCCTGGGCGGCATGGTGGCGATTGCCTTGGCCGCTTGGCATCCGGGCCTGATCGGTGGCCTGGTCGTGCTGGCCAGCGCGTTGAAGCCCGGCTTCACGCCGGACCATCCATTGCCGGTCGGCATCCGGGCCTTGCGCGACCCGA
Source organism: Mesorhizobium sp. M8A.F.Ca.ET.161.01.1.1 (assembly GCF_004792105.1). Classification (NCBI taxonomy): domain Bacteria; kingdom Pseudomonadati; phylum Pseudomonadota; class Alphaproteobacteria; order Hyphomicrobiales; family Phyllobacteriaceae; genus Mesorhizobium; species Mesorhizobium sp. M8A.F.Ca.ET.161.01.1.1. The sequence goes on from NZ_SRTD01000004.1 coordinate 395,505, forward strand.
TATCGCCAACCGATCCGTTCTTCGCCTGGTGGCATGCATGTGGGGCCTCGGTACCGCAGCCGTTTCTCGCCGGCCTGGCGAAGGAAGCTTCCGCCATGCCAGCTGCCCGCTGGCGCGGCATTCTCGATGAAGTCCGCATGACCGACCTGGCAGCCGAGGCACGGGCGGTGCGGGTCCGGACGCTGATCATCGCCGGCGCCTGCGATCCGCTTTTCGGCGAAGCGCACCAACAGGCTTTGGCCGAGGCGCTGACCGGATCCCGTCTCGTGTGGGCGCAAAATTGCGGTCACAATCCGCACTGGGAGGACCCGGCCTTTGTCGCCTCGGCGATCGCGGAAATGTTGACCGGCCGCTGATCATCTCAACAGCGATCGGGCCGTGGGCACCAGCCGCAACGTCTCTGCCGGCTTTGTGCTGACGGCTTGCATGCTCTGGATGAGCGCCCGCCACGCCGACGAAGCAGCGAGGCTATGGTTGGCATGGGCATCGGCGTCGTGGAAGCCGGTAACGGCGACGAAGACGTTTTCTCCGGCGCGCACGGGAAGTCGCGGGAACGTGTTTGCGGCCGGCTCCGTCACGAAGGCGCCGAGCAGACGCGCGCCGTTCTGGGCAAGCCGCGCAACCATCTCCGCTCGGAAGCGCCCGGCGACATCGGCCCCGGTGCCCGGCCGCAAATGATGAATCGAAATCTCAACCAGACCGGGCAACCCATTCCGATCGCTTGTGCTTTTGGCCGCCGATGGCCGGCGCAGCCCCGACAGATCGAAGCCGGCATCCGGCCACGCCGGTCGCAGCAGCAACACATCGTCGGAATCGATCATCGTCGCATTGGCGGCATCGCGGTGTGCGGCCCATACAGGGCCGTCATAGAACGCGCCCAGAGCGTCCTTGCGGGCATCCATGCTGTCGAAGCCGCGCATCCAGACGAACATGTCGGGGCGGTCCAGGTCACGGAATTGGCCGATGATGGTCATCCCCGCGTCTTCCTGGCTTTCGATGAACTCCGTGTCGAAGATCTCGATCAACGTTTCGCGCCGGCCGGGCTTCAACGTGTACTGGCGCAATTCGACGATCGGTGAGGCGAGTGCCGCCGGCTTCGGCGTGGCATTCGGGGTCGGGTTCATCCGGCGTTCTCCAAAACAGGTTGATCACCCGGTTTATAAACAGACCGGTTGCCCTGTTTTGTCAACATGCTATCCTTCGAGAATGTCAGCAGAGCTCAACATCCAGCCAAGGCGAGCCCGAGGCAAACGCATCAACGACCCTGAGGGCATGCGCCGGAAAATGCTCGATGTCGCGGAAGACGCGTTTCAGGCACGCGGCTATCATGCTTCCAGCCTCGGCGACCTGATGGCGGCGGCAGGCGTCAGCGCCGGCGCGCTGCATCATCATTTCCCGACGAAGAAGGCGCTGGCGCTGGCGGTCATCGACGAGCGTGTGGCGGCGGCGGTCGAGGAGACGTGGATCGCCCCGGTGCAAGCGGCGGCTTCGGCGCGTGATGGCGTGCGTCAGGTGTTCGAAGCCGTGGCGGCGGAACTGGAACGGCAAGGTTTCGTGCGCGGCTGCCCGCTCAACAATCTGGCGCATGAGCTCTCGCTCGCCGATCCCGAGTTCCGGATTGCGCTTGCCGGCATCTTCGCTGCATGGCGCCAGGCGATCGCCGACAAGATCAGCGCCGACCAGCAGGAGGGCAGGGAGCAAGGCACGGACCCCCGGCAGTTTGCGATGGTTGCCGTCGCCGCCTATTCCGGTGCCATGTCGATGGCCAAGGCAGCGCAGGACGCCAGCCCGTTGCGCGATTGCCTTGCGGCGTTCGAGAGCGCCGCGCAAGCGGCATCATCGCAGGGCGATCCGGGGGCGAGGCGACGTCGCAGGGTGCTGCGGCGGTACGGCGGCATTTGAGGCAGGCTACAGCCCAGCTTTGCGGCGATGCCGCGGCGAGCGGGACAGCCGGTTCCTAGATCTAGTCGGCCAAAGGCTTGATCGTCTTGTAGCCGTTCACTGATTCCGCGCTGGTGCCTTCATCGTAGCGCCGGGCGAGAGCGGCCTGCAGATCGGGTGAATAGAGTGCCGTGAAGGCGTCGAGTGTCTCTCCGCCTCCGTTCTTGAAGGTCTCCGTGACGGCGAGCACATTGTATTTGCAGTCGCCCAGGCTGAACGTCTCCTTGCCCTTGACGGCCAGCGTCAGTGTCTTGGTGGCATTCGGCTGCTTGCTGGGCGACAGCTCGACGAACTCGATCGTGCTCTTGGCTCCCGCCTTGAGTGGAAACAGTTTTCGCAAATCGGCAAACGGGACAATTGCCAGCCGACCCGTCTCGCTGTCGCGAAAAACCTCGATGGCGGCTCTTTCCTGCGGCGATCGCCGTGGCGAGGACTGAACTTTACTGCCGCCCGCCCTCCATGCTGAAATCCCCGATGATGAATCGCCCTTCCTCCATATTGCTCTCGCGCCGTGGGTTTCTACTACAGGCCGCCGGTCTTGCCACGGCCGGTGCGCTTTCACGCCCGGCGTTCGGTCAGACCGGGCAGCGCATCCAGCCTGTCGACGCCACCTTCCTGTTCGTCGCCGATGTCCATGCCTGCCGCATGGCGAGCGGCTTGAGCCCCAATTGCCAGCTGGAAGGCAAGACGGACGCGGCGCTGCTGCGCGACGTCGCGGCGTTGAACGCCATCGGTGACAAGGAGTGGCCGGCCGAGATCAACGCCATCGCCACCGGCCTGCGGCCTGCCGGTAGCCGCATCGGCACGCCGCTCGGCCTTGTCGTCGGCGGTGACATCACCGACGATGGCGGCGGCCAGATCACCGAGCCCAGCGAAGGCACCCAACTCCTGCAGTTCAGCCAGCGCTATCAGCAAGGCATGGGCCCTGACCGCGTGCATGTTCCGGTTTATGTCGGCCTCGGCAATCACGACCTCGACCAGAACGGGCCGCCGCACCATGTCGACTGGTACCGGCGCGAAATGCGCGACTATGTCGAGGTCAATCATCGCGCCGGCGTGTTCTTCAAGCCGCCGGTGCCGGCCACCAGCTACGATGTCGACACCGACTGCTATTCATGGGACTGGGGCGGCCTGCATCTGGTGCAGACCCATCGCTTCGCCGGCGACACCGGCCATGGCGCCGACAACAGCCTGCCTTGGCTCAGGCAGGACCTGGCGACCTATGCCGCCGACGGCCGCCCGGTCATCCTGTTCCAGCACTATGGCTGGGATATTTTTTCGACGGAGCGGTGGGACCCCGCCAGGAGGGCGTTTGACGACGAAGGCAAGGGAGCGTCGCATTGGTGGAGCGATGCGGACCGCCAGGCATTGCTGGCGGCCCTGAAGGGCTACAACGTTATCGCCATCTTCCACGGTCATCAGCACGAGGTGCCGATGATCTATCAACGCGACAGCCTCGATCTCTTCAAGCCGAAAGCGGCCTATATGGGTGGCTTTGCTCTGGCACGTGTCACCGACGACAGCCTGGACGTCGTGTTGGGTGAAGCCAGCGACGATGATGGCGACGTGATTTTCACCAACGCCTTCAGCAAATCGCTGAAGACGTGAAAAGGGCCGCTCGACGCGGCCCTTCCACAGCGATCAGAACGATTTCTTGACCTTGTCCTTCACGTCGCCATAGGCCTTCTGCACCTTGCCGGTGGCCTTGTCGGCCATGCCTTCGGCCTGTGTCTGCCTGTTGCCGGTCGCTTTGCCGGCAGCCTGCTTGATCGAGCCTTTCACCTGCTTGGCGACGCCGGCCACCTGATCCTTGTTCACCATTTTTCGCATCTCCTGGTTCGCCTGGGCAAACGAGCCGGCACGGTTTCGGTTCCAGCAGCCGCTGCTTGGGTCGGCAAGACAGGTGCCTTTCGGCGGCCGGGTCGGCAGGCTAGGGTGCCGGCCAGCGCACTCCGCAAGAAGCAATACCGCCAAAGGGGGACAGATGTCGGAATTCACGCTTTATATCGGCAACAAGTGCTTTTCATCCTGGTCGCTCAGGCCCTGGGTGGCGATGCGGCACCTGGAGATAGCATTCGAGGAGGGATTCGTGCGGCTGCGCACGCCGGAAACCGCGGCCAACCTGGCGAAAGTGTCGCCGACCGGTCAGGTGCCCGTCCTGAATCACAAGGGAAGGATCGTCTGGGAAACCCTTGCCATCCTTGAATATCTCGCCGACCTCTTTCCGGAGAAAGAACTCTGGCCGGCCGATATCGGCGCCCGGGCGCTGGCGCGTTCGGCGGCGACCGAGATGCATTCCGGGTTTCGCGAAGTCCGCTATGGCTGGCCGATGAACTTGCGCCGGCCCAAGGGGCACAAGCCGCTCGACGCCGAAGGCGAGATCCAACGTGCCCGCATCGAGGCGCTGTGGCGCGAGTGCCGTGAGAAACACGGCAAGGACGGCCCGTTTCTGTTCGGCCATTTCACCGCGGCCGATGCCATGTACGCGCCCGTCGTCACCCGTTTCGACACCTATGGCGGCGATCTGGCGCCCGACACCAGGGCTTATGTCGACGCGGTTCTGGCAACGCCGGCCATGCGCCAATGGTATGCCGAGGCAGCCAGGGAGACATGGCCGGAGCCGGGGCCGGACGAGTAGGGTCTGTGCGGAACGATCTTCCCCAGGGGTCGGCGCGGGCCGCCTAAGGAGCTTTCACCTGGCGGATTTTCGGTCCGATGGCGCAACATTTGACAGGCGTCTGAAACACGCGTAGAAGAAGTTCGTCGATATTTGTTTGACTGACTTTTGTTATCCGCGCTTTCGAGCGCGCCTTTGACGAACTTCCCACATCAAAAATCGAGACAAACGACGTCGTGCATCCGCACGGCGGCGAACGAATATTTGCCATGGAAAGGGTTCGTCATGAGCACCGGCACAGTTAAGTGGTTCAACGCCACCAAAGGTTTTGGTTTTATTCAGCCTGACGACGGCTCCGCCGACGTTTTTGTCCACATCTCGGCCGTGGAACGCGGCGGCATGCGCGACATCGTCGAGGGCCAGAAGCTCGGCTACGAGATGGTCCGCGACAACAAGTCGGGCAAGATGTCCGCCGACCAGTTGAAGGCGGCGTGAAGTAAGAATTCAGCCGTCCCGGTGACCACGGATGTACTGGCACTGGTGAACGGCGAATTCGGGCGCATTGCCACGGGAAACCTGAGTTTCCAAGGTTTGTGCTGCCCATCAGGAGCCAGCTTGTGCATCCAGTTGGATGCGCGGCGGTTCCCAGGGAAGGTCAGGCGGTGCCTGGCCTTTTTCATTTTACGCTTGTTGCCGCCGAAAATGCGCTGCGCATTGGGCTGAACGTGCTAAGGGACGCTGCAGCATTCTGAATCCGCTGCCGCATCGCTTTGTACTGGTCCCGACCGAAGACCCGGTCTCGCCCTATCGGTACCAGGCTCCTGACAGGAGAAAGATCTTGACCGCCCATTCGAAGCCAGCCGTCGACCCGGCCGTGTCGCTTTTCAGCAAGACGCAAACCCAGTCGATGTCGCTCAACCGCATCATTTCCGAACGGGATGCCGTCAGCGAAGCACGGGAAGCCAAGACCGCGCGCCTGCGCGAACTGCGGCTGGAGAAGGAGGCCGACGAGATGGCGGCCGCCGCCGCGCTCGCGGCGCTGCCGAAACGAGCCGGAAAACGCTGATGGCCACCAAGCGCGTACCGCCAACGCCGATCGCGGCCGATGCGACCATAGCCGACATGGTCGAAACCCTGGACAAGCCGGTCGAATATGTCCGGCGCGTGCTGGAAAAACTCGAACGCTGCAAGCGCGCCCATGGCGATGCCCAGGTGCGCGTCGGTGTGCGCGGCCGCGCCGAAGCCCCGAACTACCTGATCGAATATGTCCGCGAGGACAAAAAGACCCAGGAGCGGGTGACCTACCAGGACGCCGCCTACAGCGGCAGCACGCATCGTGAGCTGGCGCCGCATCACATCGCGGAAGCGCGGAACTGGTCGCCCGAGGAGATGAACATCACGGCGGTTTCGGCCCTGATCGGCCGCTTGCGCAATCCGCGCGCACCGTCATCGCGTTTCGCCGACGAGGACTGACATGGCCATAAAATTCTCCGCCAAGGACCAGCCGTCAGCGCCGGCTTCCGCCGCAAAGCCGGCCAAACCGGTTGCGGCGCCGAAGGCGGCCAAGGCCGACGAGGCAGCGACCGATCTGTTCAAGTCGCCGGTCGACGCACCGAAGGGCAAGACGGGCAAGAAGAAGTAGCGCCTTGCCTCGGGATGCCGATCGCAACCTTGCCGCTTCGGGGCCGTTTGCCGTGCTAGCCGCGAGCAGTCCGCCTTCGTCAGCTCCTGTCTTCGATTGCCAGAGCTGCGGGGCCTGCTGCTCCTATTCGGCCGAATGGCCGCGCTTTTCGACCGAGGACGATGCGCAGCTCGACCGGATCCCGGAAAAACATGTGGCCGCCGACCTGTCGGGCATGCGCTGCGACGGCGTGCGCTGTTCGGCCCTGTCCGGCGAAGTCGGCAAGTCGACCGCTTGCACCATCTATGAACTGCGACCGGATGTCTGCCGCGCCTGCATGCCTGGCGATGACGAGTGCCTGATGGCGCGCCGGGCGCTCGGATTTTCAACCTTTTAGCAGCGAATGACTGTCGCTTGTGCACGCCTGGCTTGCTGGCTAGGTTGCGTCAGGGCAGGGCGCCGGAGGAGATCATCGTGAGCATCGAATTTCTGTTGACGTCGCTGATCGTCGTGGCTTCGCCCGGCACCGGCGTTCTCTACACGCTGAGCGCCGGGCTTTCGCGCGGCGCCCGGGCCTCTATCATTGCCGCCTTCGGCTGCACGCTCGGCATCATTCCGCATATGGCGGCCGCCATCACCGGCCTTGCGGCGCTGCTGCACACCAGTGCTGTCGCCTTCGAAACCCTGAAATATCTCGGCGTCGCCTACCTGCTCTACATGGCCTGGAACACGCTGAAGGAGAAGGGCGGCCTGAGCGTCGAGGAAAATGTCGCGCCGCGTTCGGCCGGCAAGGTGATCGCCACCGGCATCCTCGTCAACGTGCTCAATCCGAAACTGTCGATCTTCTTCTTCGCCTTCCTGCCGCAATTCGTCAGCACCACCGAGCCCAATGCACTGTCGAAGATGCTGGAGCTCAGCTCGGTCTTCATGCTTTTGACCTTCGTGGTCTTCGTCGGCTACGGCATCTTCGCGGCCTCGATCCGCAGCCATGTCGTGTCGCGCCCGATGGTGCTGACCTGGATGCGCCGGACTTTTGCCGGCGCCTTCGTCATGCTCGGCGCCAAGCTGGCGCTGGCGGACAGGTGATCGACTAGGCTAGCCCTTGACGTAACCCATCGCCTCGATGATGCGCCCGTCCGCGACGCGCATCAGGTTGACGCCGCGCAGCGAACTGCCGTCGGCCATCAAATAGCGCCAGCGGATCGTGGCGCGGTCGCCCGCCACGAAAGTCTCCTCGAGGTCGAAGCGCGTGCCGGGCGCGGTGGCGATCGCCGACCACAGCTCGACGCAGGCCGCCTTGCCGGCGCGGCGTGCGCCGTCCGGCGCCGGCGTGGTGTTCTCGATCACGCAGTCCTGCGCCACCAATTCGTCGAGCGCCGAGGGGTCGTGGCGCTGGAAGACGTCATTATAGCGCCGCATGATTTCAGCCGTTTCGCCGGAGCGGTTGGCCATGGCGATGTCGATGATCAATTCCTGGGTCACTGGATTTTCTCCTTCCGTCCTTAGTGAGTTACGAGGTTCGCCTTCAGCGTGATCGCTGCGACACCGGCCAGAGCCCGCGAGACGAGGCATCCAGCCTTGGCCGACTGCGCGAGCCGCTCGAAGTCGGCTGCGGCAAGCCCGGCGACATTCGCCTCCGTCTCAAGCTCGATGCGGGTAATCGTCGGTCCGGCCGCGGTGGCGCCCAGATGCACCTTTGCGATCGTGTGGATATCGCTTGCGATATGACCTTCACGGCCAAGCACGGCGGTGAGCGCCATCGAAAAGCAGCCGGCATGGGCGGCCGCGATCAGTTCCTCCGGATTGGTGCCCGGACCGTTTTCGAAGCGGGACGGGAACGAGTAGGCGCCCTCGAAGGCGCCACTGCCCAGCCTGAGCCGGCCGGATCCCTCTTTGAGCGTGCCGTGCCATTCGGCCGATGCGCCGCGAACTGTCATTGCTTTCTCTCCTCTGGTTGATGAATGGGGGGCTCACGCGCCGTCGATGACGACCTTGCCGAACACATCGCCCTGCATGAAATGCCGATAAGCCTCGCGCGCTTCGGCGAACGGGAAGACCTTGTCGATGACGGGCTTCAAGCGATGCGCCGCGACGGCGGCAAGCATCGCCTCCAGGCCGCTGCGGCTGCCGACGAAGACGCGGCCGATGGTGACAAGACTGCGCTGGTAGACGGCGGCTGGGATCTCGACCGATCTGCCCTTCTGGTCTTGGACCGTCAGCAGCACGATGCGTCCATAGAGGGAGCTTGCGATCAGCGATTGCATAAAAGTCGCCGGCCCGCCGGTCTCGACAGTCAAATCGACGCCGCCCGTCGCCTCGCGCAGCTTCATGCCCCAATCCGGCGCCTCGGCCGTTGCGATGACGAGATCGGCGCCGAGCGCGCGCAACCTGTCGGACTTTTCGGCGCGGGAGGTGACGGCCGCCACGCGGCAGCCCATCAGCTTGGCAAACTGCAGTGCAAACAGCGCGACGCCGCCCGAGCCGATAACCAGCACCCATTGCCCGGGTTTTGGGGCGTCCGCGCCCGTCAGCGCGCTCCAGGCCGTCAGCCCCGCGCAGGTGAATGTCGCGGCTTCATGCCAGTCGAGATGCTCAGGCAGCCGCACCGCCCATTGCTCGTCGAGCACGGCGTATTCACCGAGCATGCCGTCCAGCGTGCAGCCGAGCTGGTCGATCAGCCCGGCGTTGATGCGGCCGTCGATCCAGCGGGCGAAATAGCTGCCGGTTACACGTTCGCCGACGGCAAAGCGGGTGACGGCATCGCCGATGGCCACCACTTCGCCGGCGCCATCGCTCAGCGGCACGATGCCGGCTCGCGGCGTCAGCGGATAGGTGCCGTTGAGGATCATCGTGTCGCGGCGATTGAGCGAGGTAGCACGTACCCGCACGAGGATCTGACGCGGACCCGGCTGGAGGACCGCTTCCTCGCGCATCGCCAGCCTGTCGAGGCCGCCGTCCTGTCCTTCCAGCCGATAGTTTTGCATCGTCGCCTCTCAAATATGTAGACCGATTTACATATTATGTAGACCGATTGTCATATTCGGGGCAAGCCCTATAATGCGCGCTCCTGACAGAGGTTGACATGGCGACGGACACACGCACGCGGATGATCGAGGCGACGGCACTGCTTTTGCGGCGGCGCGGCTATCACGGCACTTCGCTCAACGATATTTTGACTGCCAGCGGCGCACCGCGCGGCTCGCTCTATTTCCATTTCCCGGGCGGCAAGGACCAACTGGTTATCGAGGTGACTCGCGCCAGCGTGGCCGACGTGACCGAGCGGCTGGGCGCCCAACTAACAGCGGAAAGCGATCCGGCGGTTGCTGTCCACCACATTTACCAGTCTGTCGCCCGCATGCTGGAGGACAACGAGTTTTCGCTTGGCTGTCCGATCGCGCCTGTCGTGCTCGATGCGCCGAACGATGTGCCCGACCTCGAAGAGATCTGCCGTTCCGCTTTCGAGCAGTGGATCGGCCTGCTGCGGCAGGCGTTCGTCAGAGCAGGGGTGGTCGAGCGTCGTGCCCAGGCGCTGGCGCTGCTGGTCGAGTCTTCGCTGGAAGGCTTGATGGTGATTGCCCGCGCCACCCGCGATCGTTCATCGCTCAACGCCGTGGCCGATGAGGTGGCTGCACTCATCGAGCAGGCCGTGCTCGCCGGCAAGGTGGCGCAGCAGGCCGAGAGCGCTGCTTAAGAAAGGCAGGTGCCGGCCGAGTTAACTGCCAAAACGAAAAAGGGCGGCATTTCTGCCGCCCTTTCCGTATGCATAAAGCCAAGTTGGCTGGATTGAAGTCCATGCCGCCACTCAAGCCCGCTAGCGGGCTTGAGCAACTTGGATTCATGGGCGTGCTTTATGGACTTCTTAGAAGTCCATGCCGCCACTCAAGCCCGCTAGCGGGCTTGAGCAACTTGGATTCATGGGCGTGCTTTATGGACTTCTTAGAAGTCCATGCCGCCCATGCCGCCCATGCCGCCGCCGCCCATGCCGCCAGGCATGCCGCCGCCAGCCGAGTCCTTCTTCGGAGCTTCGGCGATCATGGCTTCGGTGGTGACGAGCAGGCCGGCGACCGAGGCCGCGTCCTGGAGAGCCGTGCGCACGACCTTGACCGGATCGACGATACCCATGGTGATCATGTCGCCATATTCGCCGGTCTGGGCGTTGTAGCCGAAGGTCGCGCCCTTGTTCTCGAGGATCTTGCCGGCAACGATCGAAGCTTCCGCACCAGCGTTCGACGCGATCTGACGGGCCGGAGCCTGCAGCGCACGACGCACGATGTTGATGCCAGCGGCCTGATCGGCGTTGGCGCCGGCCGACTTGATGTTGGCCGAAGCGCGCAGCAGGGCAACGCCACCGCCAGCAACGATGCCTTCTTCCACGGCCGCGCGGGTCGCGTTGAGGGCGTCATCGACGCGGTCCTTCTTTTCCTTGACTTCGACTTCCGTCGCACCGCCGACGCGGATCACGGCAACGCCGCCGGCGAGCTTCGCCAGACGTTCCTGCAGCTTCTCCTTGTCGTAGTCCGAGGTGGTCTCTTCGATCTGCTGCTTGATCTGGGCGACGCGGCCCTGGATCTCGGCCTTCTTACCGGCGCCGTCGACGATGGTGGTGTTCTCCTTGGAGATCGACACCTTCTTGGCGCGGCCGAGCATGTTGAGGCCGACGTTCTCGAGCTTGATGCCGAGGTCTTCCGAGATGACCTGGCCACCGGTGAGGATGGCGATGTCTTCCAGCATGGCCTTGCGGCGATCACCGAAGCCCGGCGCCTTGACGGCGGCGATCTTCAGGCCACCACGCAGCTTGTTGACGACCAGCGTGGCCAAGGCCTCGCCCTCGACGTCTTCCGAGATGATGAGCAGCGGCTTCGAAGTCTGCACAACGGCTTCGAGGACCGGCAGCATGGCCTGCAGGTTGGAGAGCTTCTTCTCGTGCAGGAGGATGTAGACGTCCTCGAGCTCGGCGACCATCTTGTCGGCGTTGGTGACGAAGTAGGGCGAGAGGTAGCCGCGGTCGAACTGCATGCCTTCGACGACTTCCAGTTCGGTCTCGGCGGTCTTGGCTTCCTCGACCGTGATGACGCCTTCGTTGCCGACCTTCTGCATCGCTTCCGCGATCATCTTGCCGACCGACTCGTCGCCATTGGCCGAGATCGTGCCGACCTGGGCGACTTCCTCGGAGGTCTTGATCTTCTTGGCGGCCTTGCCGAGAGCGGCGACCACTTCGGTGACGGCGAGATCGATGCCGCGCTTCAGGTCCATCGGGTTCATGCCGGCGGCAACCGACTTGTGGCCTTCCTGGACGATCGACTGCGCCAGAACGGTCGCGGTGGTGGTGCCGTCGCCGGCGATGTCGTTGGTCTTCGAAGCAACTTCGCGGACCATCTGCGCGCCCATGTTCTCGAACTTGTCTTCAAGCTCGATTTCCTTGGCGACGGTGACGCCGTCCTTGGTGATGCGCGGGGCGCCGAACGACTTGTCGATGACGACGTTGCGGCCCTTGGGGCCGAGCGTGACCTTCACCGCGTCGGCAAGGATGTTGACGCCGCGCAGCATGCGCTCGCGGGCGTCGCGGGAGAATTTTACGTCTTTGGCAGCCATGTTTTAGCTCCTGGCAGGGGCTCGGAAAGAGCCCGAAAATTCAAGTTGAGGGTGAGGCCGATAATCAGCCGATGATGCCCATGATGTCGGATTCCTTCATGATCAGAAGGTCTTCGCCATTGAGCTTGACTTCGGTGCCCGACCACTTGCCGAACAGGATGCGGTCGCCGGCCTTGACGTCCAGGGGGACCAACTTGCCAGCTTCGTCGCGGGCGCCGGAGCCGACGGCGATGATTTCGCCTTCCTGCGGCTTTTCCTTCGCCGTATCCGGGATGATGATCCCGCCGGCGGTCTTGGATTCGGATTCGACCCGGCGAACGACCACGCGGTCATGAAGCGGGCGGAACTTCGACTTTGCCATTTTTTCTTCCTCGATGAGAACAGTGAGAAACAGTTCCTCCATCCGGCGAAGCCGGACATGTGGTTAGCACTCACCAAGGGCGAGTGCTAACGTGGCGCTGAAATAGGCGTGTGGCCCTCGAGAGTCAAGGCGCGCGGCAAGGGGCGTCAGCGCGAAATTTTGCTCTTGCCGCATCGTCGCGACGAATGCGGCGGTTATCGGCCGCGATCTGGCAGAATGGTGGTCAGTTCGATGGAAGCGCTGGGCATCGATTGTTCAATGCCCAAGGCGTAGGCCGATCTCCTGGGTTTCTAGATCCACCAGGAGGCTGTTCCTTTCGAAAAACCGTATCCCGACGATGTTATGTTCAAGACCCGGTACAATCTCCACTTCGGGCTTGTAGGTGGTTGTAAAATTCCAATCGTCCTGACCTTCGGTTTTCACCGCAACCTTCGTGCCGGCGTCTAATGACCTATACGGTTTGGACGTGTCGGTCGGGACCATAATGGTTGAGTTCCCTGTGTCGTATAGCGTTGGCCGACAATTGGGTTTGGAGTTCCATGAGAGGCAGGATTCAAAGGTTGGGAAATTGTAGCGCGGGTTGGCCTGTTTCCATTTCTGCATCTTGAAAGTCTTCTTTACGTCATCCGGAACGCCGATGTGCAAGGCTCGAACCTCAGGGCAATTGCCCTGCTCGTTTGTGCATGGCTTCCACGTGCTGCCGATCGGGGAGAGGTAATAACCTCTGTGCAGGACTGTCCCTACGCTTACAGCGGCCATCGGCGACCTGATCATCTGATTTGGCCCATCGCCTCCAATGGGCGAGATGCCAAAAATGCCTTTTGGCCAGAGCGGACCGCCGACAATTTCACCTGTGTCACGTCTGACTTGCTTGTAGCGAATGAGGAACGAGACCCGCCTGTCCGTGGAAGCCGATGAGACCGGCGAACCAAAAGTCACGCGCGCTGAAGCCACATTTCCATACTCATCGTAGGTGCCATAATGCATGACTACCTTCTTGGTGGTGACAAGTATCCCATCGAACTCCCGACTTTCTGTAATCTTAATGCCGTCCTCGGAACAGAGTTCGGCGGGGAGCGCCGATAGACACTCGATTGTCATACCACTAGACCCTGTATCCAACAAAATCGGCTGATCGATTTTCCGATTTCCTAGGGAAATAATATTCACATAAAGCATGTGAATGTTCTGTGGATTTCCGGGGTACTCTAGTTTCGTCAATGGAATAGCCGTTGGGCCGTCGTCAGCTTCAGATGAAGCGGGCGAATAAATGAGTGCGCAAAATAGGGTCGACAGCACCGCCCCAGATATCTTCATTTCCTTACCGTGTTTCTAATCGATAGATTTCATCGGGGCCGAACATGGAGTATTGCATGGCGTTTTGCAATTTCCGTCTCTTTCAGTGCACGCTGCTGTAGACTCAAACTTTCGGCGACCGCAGCACCAGAAGCGGGCATCTCTCGGCGAGCCCGTAGCCGCCGGTTGGAGCAATGCGGACGTCGTTGAAGAATGCTTCCGCCTCGGCCACGAGCTGCGCTGGTGGTGCAAAACTGTAGATGGCCGTGGAGTTCCGGTAAACGTCGATGGTGGCGATGACAGGCAGGTCCCAGCCCGTCCGCGCGGAAAGTTCCTGGCGGTCAGGGAAGAGTGCATCGAACCTTTCCGCGATCGTCCTGACTGGAATCGCATGGTCGGTAGCGCGGCCTGTCGCGGTCATGGCGACGCGCCATTTGAGCTCGTGGAAAGTGGAGACACCGCCAGAAAGCGCAAGCGCCTGCACCGCTGCCGGATCGTCCGGTGTCTCGGGACCGGCGAAGAGACGCAGGCCCGCGCGGCCATCAGGGCGCAGCACGCGGGCGATTGCCGCGAACAGCGCTCGGCGCGCGGTTGAAAGCCCGAGCACCGACAGGCAGCCGTCGCCGATCACCGCATCGACGCTTGCATCGGAAACCGGCAGGTCGAGCCAGTCGCCTTTGACAGCCTTTCGCGACGCAGTGTCGCCTGGCCAGATTCCAGCGATCATGTCGGAGGATTCGTCGACGGCCATCATGGTCGCGCCGAGCGCGGCGAGCTCCGGAGTCACACCGAGCAGAACGACATGCGCCTCCGAAAGGTCGAGCTCGCGATGGTAGGTTTCCACCGCTTCGGCGGGAGGCCGCAGCGGCGGTCCGAGCAACTTCCAGTGCCCTCGAATGGCATTCCAATGATCAGTCATCCCTGGCCCCAAGCCGGCATTGTATTCAAATGCATAATCGAGGACGCTAATGAAACCAAGTGCGGGGGGCGCATGACACGCATCGCGGTTATTACACATGAGTTCGACAGGTTCGAACGCCGGCGCGGCCCGCTGTTGCGCCGCGACAGTCCCTACATGCTCTTTGATTTGCTGGAAGAACTGAAACGGCGCGGCCATTCCGTCCGCATACTCTCAGGAACGTCGGCGAAGCCGGAGGCCGATATAGCGGTGCTGCATGTCGATGCGACCGTGACGCCACCCGAATATGTCGAATACGCGCGCGCTTTTCCCTTCTGCCTGAACGTTGGGGCAGCCGACATCTCCAAGCGCCGTGTCAGCGGCGCCGTGATCGGCAGGGATGACGACTGGCCAGGGCCGGTCATCGTCAAGAGCAATCTCAACAATCTGGGAATGCGTGAGCAGTCGCTTAACCGGCGATCGCGACGTGCCGGAAAGCCGGAGCCATTTCCCGGCGTCGAGCTTATCGAGGGCTACCACGTCTGTACGTCCCTTTCGGATGTTGCGCCTGCGGTGTTCGACCGAAGGGATCTCGTCGTCGAAAAGTTCATTCCCGAGCCGGAACCGGACGGCTTTGGCGCCCGCTTCTGGACATTTTGCGGGGAGCGCGAGCGCTGCACCCGCCATGTTTCGCCACAAAGCCTGGTCAAAGGCGACGACACGATCCGTCGTGAGCCGGTTCCGGTTCCCGAGGAGCTGCGCGCGCTGAGGCGCGAACTTGGCTTTGACTATGGCAAGTTCGACTTTGTCATGCACGAGGGCAGGGCGGTGCTGCTTGACGCCAACAAGACACCCGGCGGCGCCCGCAATCTTTCTGCCTTTCTCGCCGCCGGCAATGCCAATCTTGCCGACGGCTTCGAAGGCCTCATCCGCGAGTTTACATAACCGGCGTCCTGACATTCATGTCGGCAGTCACCCTCTTATTCGGCGTGGCTTCACGACGATCATCAGGCTTACAAGAACACCCGCAACTGGGTGTGGATGATCGACCGGTAATCCTCGATCGTGCGCCGGCCTTCTTCCTCATCTTGCGTCAGGGCCAGGCGCACGACGCCGCCGGCAAGCTGGAAGATGAGAAAGACCAGGCGTGCGAATGCCTCGCGCTGCTCCGCCTGAAGCATCGGACCGACATGGTCGCAGAATATCTTCGACTGATGTCTCGTCTCGGCGATGTCGAGATGTTGCAGCGCCTTATCGGCCTGGATGGCATTCTGCAGGTCCTGAATGGCCGGGTCAGCCGCGACACGGCTGTAGTAGTCGTTGAGCAGGCGGTCCGCGGCGCCGGTCACGTCGCCCAGCCCCTGGATTTCGGCGATGATCGCGCCGAAGCGCGCCCGGCTGACCTCCGAGAACCGCTCATAGAGCATCGCCAGGATCGCCGACTTGTTGGGAAAGTAGTGGTAGACGGTGGCGATCGGCCCGCCCGCCAGCATGCCGACCTCCTTCATGGTGACGGCGTCGATGCCCTTTTCGCCGATCAGCCGCATGGTGGTCGACAGGATGGCGTCGATGCGTTCGCGGCTGCGCTCCTGCTTGGGTCTGCGCCTGGGCTCGGTGGCCGTTCGTGTTGCTTCCGTCATGCACCGATCTTTCGCACGGGTTCCCGAATTGCGGTTGACAAAAAATATGATCAAGTATCAGTTTCTTAAATGCTGACAGATTGTCAGCTTTTCTGCCGCGCGGCAAGGACGTTGGGAGGCGCCTTTGACTTCGACAAGCACCGGTCTTCAGGGCGATGGTGACTGGCTGGTCGGCAATCCGACCGGCGGCCAGCTTGCCTCGGCCTTGTGGATCGGGTCGGTCGGCCTGCTCATTTTAGGTCTGCAGCCCGTCCTGCTCGGCGCGCTCTATACCGAGGGCCATGTCAGCGGCGACGAGCTGGCACTGGTCGCCACCGCCGAGATGATCGCTATCGCGATCGGCTCGGCGATCGTCGCGATGCTGCTCTCCGCCCGCAATATGCGCTGGAAAAGCGCGGCCCTCCTGCTGCTCCTGGCGTTGGCCAATGTCTGGACGGCCTATGCCGCCGGCGCCAACACGCTGATGGCGGCGCGCGCTCTGGCCGGCCTTGCCGAAGGTGGCCTTGTCGCGGTCGCCACCGAACTGATCGCCCGTTCGCGGCGCGCCGAACGCATCGGCGGTTTCTTCGTCACCATGCAGACGCTGGCGCAATGCGCTCTTGCCTTGCTGCTGGCGCTCTATGTCATCCCCGCCGCCGGATCGGCGGGCGGCTTCCTCGTTCTCGCGGTCGTCTGTGTCGTGTCGTTGGTAATCGCCTTCGCGGTCCCCGCCGACTATGCCGACCTGCCGAAGGACGAGAACCTCGCCAATGTGCTGACGGGTCCCTCGATCACCGCGCTGTTGTCGGTCTTCTGCTACTTCATGTTCTTCGGCGCGGTCTGGGCGTTTTTGGAACCTCTCGGCGCCCAATTCGGCATCGATGGCCGCACCGTCGGGCTGATCGTCTCGGCCAGCCTCGCGGCGCAGGTGCTGGGCGCGATGACGGCGACCGTGTTCGAGGCGCGCATCGACTATCGCCTTGCCATCGCGGCGATCGGCATCGTCGCGCTTGCCGCCTCCCTCGTGCTTGCCAGCGGACCTAGCCTTACGACATTCTGGGTCGCCGCCCTGGTCATGGGTTTCATCCTGCTGTTCATCGTGCCCTACCAGATCCGGCTGGCGATCACCGCCGACGAGACGCGCACCGCCGTGCTGCTGGTACCGGCCGCCCAGCTTTTCGGCCTGGCGATCGGGCCGGTCGCGGCGTCGCTGCTCATCGACGGCAAGGATTTTCGCCCGGTTCCGGCATTCGCCGCCGCGAGCGCCGTCGCCAGCGTAGTGCTGCTCGGCCTGTTTGTCCTCGTGGCGCGGCGTCGCCGGGCTATTGCGTGAGCGGCATGTCGAGCAGCTGGAGCAACTGGTCGGGCTTCGTCACCGCCGAGCCGCGGCTGCTTGCCAGCCCGGCCGATGCTGGCGAGCTCGGCGATCTCATTCGCACCGCGCCCGGTCCGGTCCGCGTCGTCGGCGCCGGTCACTCCTTCACGCCGCTGGTGAAGTCGCAAGGCACCATCCTGTCGCTGGAGAAGCTGGAAGGGCTGGTCTCGCATGACGCGAAAAAACATCAGGCGCGCGTGCGGACAGGGACGCGGCTTGGTCCGCTCATGCACATCCTGCAAGGCATCGGCCAGGGCCTGCCCAACATGGGCGACATCGACCGCCAGGCGATAGGCGGCGCGCTGGGCACGGCTACTCACGGCTCGGGGCCGACGCTCGGTGCCTATCACACGCAGCTGGAAACGGTGCAGATCGTCGATGGGCTTGGCAAAGTCCGCGAGTTCAAGCGGGAAGGGGATCAGGAGACGATCCATGCCATCGGCGTCACGCTCGGTGCCTTCGGCGTCTTGAGCGAAGTGACGCTGAACAACATCGCGACCTACCGGCTGCGCCGCCGCAAATGGGTGCTGCCGATCGGCGACATGCTGCGCGATTTCGAAACGATGATGGCCGCGCATCGCTCGGCCGAATTCTACTACATTCCATTTTCCGGTTACGCGCAGTTCATCGCCAGCGACTTCAGCGCCGAGGCCACGACGACGCGCCCGACCGACGATGATGAGGGCTCGTTGCGCACGCTGCGCCGCTTGCGCACCGGGCTTGCCTGGCTGCCGTCGCTGCGCCGCCGGCTGATCCTGGGCGCGGTCGCCAAGGTGCCGGCCGAGGATTATGTGCAGGACTGGCTCAACGTCTATGCCAGCGACCGGCAGACCAGGTTCAACGAAATGGAATATCATCTTCCCTTCGAGGAGGGGCCGAAGGCGCTGGCCGAGATCATCGAACTGACCGAGAAGCATTTTCCGGAAGTCTATTTCCCGATGGAGGTGCGGTCGGTGGCATCGGACGAATTCTGGCTCTCGCCCTTCCACAAGAGGCTCACCTGTTCCATCGCCATCCACCACGACGCGGCGAACGATCCGTTGCCATTCATGCGCGCGGCCGAGCCGATCTTCCGCAGATATGGCGGCAGGCCGCACTGGGGCAAGATGCACAGCCTGAAAGCGGCCGACCTGAAAAAGCTCTATCCGCGTTGGGACGATGCGATTGCGGTGCGCCGCGACATCGACCCGCACAACCGTTTCGTCTCGCCCTATATCGCCGATCTCTTCGGCATCGACCAATGAAAGCCTATTTCGCCTCGCTTTCGGATGCGCTGAAGCAGGCGGGCATCTTCCAACCCTGCCTGCTGCTCGACCGCGACCGGCTGGACAGCAACATCGCCCTGGTGAAGCAAAGGCTCGATCCCCGCCTCGCCGTGCGGCTGGTCGACAAGTCGCTCGCTTGCCTGCCGTTGCTTGCCCATATCGGCAAGGCGCTTGGTACCCACCGCTTCATGACCTTCCACCCGCCGATCAGCGAGGCGGTGCTGAGCGCGTTTCCGGATGCGGACCTCCTCTACGGCAAGCCGATGCCGGTCGGCGCGGCAAGGGCGGCGCTTTCCAAGGGGAACGCAGCCGGGTCGAGGGTATGCTGGCTGATCGATACACAGCAGAGGCAGGCGGAATATGGCGCGCTCGCCGACGAACTCGGCGTCGAGCTGCGGATTGCTTTCGAAATCGATGTCGGACTGCATCGCGGCGGCTTCGCCGAACCGGAAGCCCTCTCGCAGGCGTTGAAGGCGCTGCCGGCCCACAAACGGCTGCGCTGCGAAGGCGTCATGGCCTATGAAGCGCATGCGCCGCATATACCCGGCCTGTTCGGCGGGCCGGCGAGGGCATTGGCGCAAGCCTCGGAACGAGCCGCCGCTTTCGTGGCGCGCCTCGGCATGGACCAGCGCCATATCTTGAACATTGGCGGCAGCAAGACAGCGCTGCTTCATCATGGCGGCGCTGCCAATGAAGTGTCGATGGGCTCGGCCTTCGTGCTGCCCGGCGATTTCGACACGCCGGGCCTCGGTGGCTTTCAGCCGGCGGCCTTCATTGCGACGCCGATCCTGAAAGTGGTCGAGCCGATGCTGCCCGGCCCGCCGGCGGTTTCGCGTCTGCTCCAGGCGCTCGGCCGGTTTCCGCGCAAGGGTTGTTATCTCTATGGCGGCAAATGGATGGCCGAACCGGTGTTTCCCGAAGGCATGACGACGAACGGCCTGCTTGGCCTGTCCTCCAACCAGCAATTCATGGGCCTGCCCGCCGAGGCCGTTGTCAGGCCCGGCGACCATGCGCTCCTGCGGCCCACGCAGAGCGAAGCCGTGCTGCAGCAGCTCGGACCGATCGCGGTGCTTTCCCGTGGCAGGATCGTCGACCGCTGGCCGGTGCTGCCGATGGGGTGACGTTTCGGCGTTCGCCATTGGCGCCTGCATTTGCGATGTCGTGATTCTAGGGGCTGCGCTCCGCTTCGCTCCTTCTGCTAGAATGACGAAGTTGTGAAGCGCCTCGTTGCAATGACTTTATTGACTAAGTCAACTAAATGATTGATCCTGTCCACGACAGGAGGAGTGCCATGACGATCCACGACCACCCCGGCAAGGAACGCATCGACGCAGTGCGCGCCTTCAACCGCTTCTACACCCGCCAGATCGGTGTGCTCGACGAAGGCTGGCTGAAAAGCACCTTTTCGCTTACCGAGGCGCGGGTGCTCTATGAGCTTGCCCATCGCGACGGGCTCGTCGCCAGCGACCTGGTGCGCGATCTCGGCCTCGACCCCGGCTATGTCAGCCGTTTGCTCAAAAAATTCGAAGAGCGCGGTCTGGTCGAGCGCGAAGCCACCGAAGCGGACGCGCGCCGCGCCTCGATCGCGCTGACGCCGGCGGGCAGGGAAGCCTTCGCGCCGCTCAACCAGGATTCGCACGACCAGGTGCGAGCGCTGCTCGATCGACTGGCGCCCGTCGACCAGGATCGGCTGGTCAAGGCCATGCGCATCGTTCAGGACCTGCTCGGCGACAGACCGGAACCCAAGGTGCCTTACATCCTGCGGCCGCTAGAGGTTGGCGACATCGGCTGGGTCACGCGCCGCCAGGGCATGCTCTACGCGCAGGACTATGGCTGGGACGAAACCTATGAGGCGCTGGTCGCTGAGATCCTCGGCGAGTTCGTAAAGAAATTCGATCCGAAATGGGAGCGCGGCTGGATCGCCGAGCGGGAAGGCGAGGTCGTCGGCTCGGTCTTCGTCGTGCGCAAGTCGGATCAGGTGGCCAAGCTGCGGCTGCTCTATGTCGAACCGTCGGCGCGGGGCCTCGGCATCGGCAAACGGCTGGTCGAGGAATGCATCGGCTTTGCCCGCGCCAGGGGGTACAAGACGCTGACTTTGTGGACCAACGACATTCTGACCGCGGCCCGGCACATCTACCAGGCGGCCGGTTTCAAGCTGACCGAGGAAGAGCCTCACCATTCCTTCGGCAAGGATCTGGTTGGCCAGAACTGGGATCTGGAGCTGTAGCGGCGCCTCTATGCCTTGACCGGCACCCAGATCTCCAGCCCGCCATTACCGGTGCGGGCATCGAATTCGGGCCCATAGCGCTCGAATTCCGGCACGTCGGCGATTTCATGGCCGGAGGCCGGGAGCCAGCTGTTCCAGATCGTGTTGATCGTGCGCCGGATGGTCGAGATGTGCTCGCGATGCGTGAAAACGGCGTATTTCCGCGCCGGCACATGCACCCGGTAGAATTCCTTCGGCAGGTCGGAGAAGTCCGACACCTCGACGCCGACGACATAGTCGAAATTGCCGGCATCGTCGCCATTGAGGCAGACACCGTAGAAAACGCCTGGGACTTCGCCGGGGATGTTGCCGATATAAGGGCTGAAACGCTGCCACTGCATCGGAATGCCGGCGCTCGATTCGCAGCTGTAGCGCTCGCCGAAGCCGGCGATGAGGAAGGGTCGGCTGGTCTCGAAGCGCGGTGGTTCAAGGCTGGTGAGCAGGGTATGGTCCATCAAGATAGGCTCCACGAGATCGAGTGTCTTGGTCGAACCTTGCGCGCGCACCAGTTCCGGCGTGGTGCCGAACTGGTCGCGGAAGGCACGGGTGAAAGCCTCATGCGAGTTGTAGCCGGCGTCGAGCGCGACGCACAGTATGTCGGGCGCGCCGCCGGCGAGCCTGCGCGCCGCCTCGGTCAGCCGGCGCGAGCGCATGTAACCCATGACGGAACGGCCGGTGGCGGCGCCGAAGGCGCGCGTCACATGAAAGCGCGACACGCCGCTGCTGTGGGCGACGTCGTCGAGCGTAACAGCCTCCGGCAGGTGGCTCTCGACAAACCATAGCGCTTTCTCGGTCGGGTTCATGTGCTCCTCGCATGTGGCGTCTTCACTCTGGCGCCTCGTTGCCCGGCCAGTTTGATCGAAATTGCGCATGGCGCAAAATCGAAAACGGCAACGCTGACAGGCGTGGACGCAAAGTCCGTCCGCGCCCATGCCGACGGCAGGCTTGCTCTCGTATGAGTTCTGTTATAACAAAACGAGGCAATCGCCTTGCCTCGAAATCGCTCGCGGCATAGGCTGCGACTCGTGATGGTCCCCGAGCCGAAAGGCGAGGGGTGAAAAGGGAACGCGGTGAGACCCGGTTTTTGGGTCGAGGCCGCGGCTGCCCCCGCAACTGTAAGCGGCGAGCAAGATCCGGAACGCCACTGGCCGGCAAGGCTGGGAAGGCAGGATTGCGCAGAGACCCGTGAGCCAGGAGACCTGCCATCACTGAGTTGACCGGACGGGGTGTGCCGGGAGGAGACGTGGACATCGGTCTTGTCGGCCGGTCGACCAACATTCTTCCGTCGCCAGTTTTGAAAGTGACGTGAAGTTGGACGGCGCAATCGATCGTATTCAGCCCAGCCCCATGCACCAGATCATCGTGTGCACCCTTTGCCGCGACGTGCCGACCGGCGTCAGGTCGGGCGAAGGTTTGTGCGCCGAGTTGCGCTCCCGCCTCTCGGCCCAGCCTGACGTGGCGCATGGTTTCACGGTCGAGGGCGTGGCTTGCATGGCGGGTTGCGCGCGTCCCCTGACGGTGGCTTTCCAGGCACCAGGCAAGGCCGCCTATCTCTTCGGGTCGATCGACGCGCAGGCCGACGCCGCCGACCTCGTGCGATTTGCCCGGCTCTACGCTTCGCTTGCCGACGGCTGGTGCAATTCCGGACAACGTCCGCCGCGCCTGGCCGGCAAGACGCTTGCCCGCATTCCGGGGGCGGGCAAGCTGGCGGAAGGCAGTCGATGACAACGCCGCTTCTCGATGCGTGCGACCTGGGCGCGATAGCGAATGGCCGGCATCTGGTCCATGCGGTCAGCCTGTCGGTGACATCAGGCGACCGCCTTGCCATCATTGGCCCCAACGGCGCCGGCAAGACCACGTTGCTGCGCATGTTGTCCGGCATGCTCAGGCCGAGCTTCGGAGAGGTGAAGCTTGGCGGGCGGCGCCTGGACAGGATTTCGCCCGCCGAGCGGGCCCTGCATATCGCCGTCGTGGGCCAGAGCGACCAACCGGATCCGCGTTTGGCGGTGATCGACTATGTCGAGCTTGGCCGCGTCCCGCATGCCGGCCTGAGGGGCCGGAGCGAGGAACGCGACATTGTGGTGGACGCGCTGCGCCGGACCGGCCTGTTGTCGTTGCTCGGCCGGAGCATCGGCTCGCTGTCTGGTGGCGAACGCCAGCGCGCCCAGCTTGCGCGTGCCATCGCGCAGGAGCCCAAGATCCTTTTTCTCGACGAACCGACCAACCACCTTGACCCGCGCGCCCGCGCGCAGCTGCTCGAACTGGTGGCCGGCTTCGGCATGACCGTTATCGCGGTGCTGCACGATCTGACCCTGGTGGCACCCTTCGCCACCAGGGTCGCGGTGATGAACGAAGCCCGGCTGCAGGCGCTGGCGCCGCCGCACGAGGCGTTGACGCAACAGCTGATCCGCGAGATTTTCGGCGTCGACGTGTTTCGCCTGCGCCATCCCACCGAGGATCGCGAACTGACGGTGTTCGACCTTCCGAACCGCGCCTCGCCGCCATCCTGATCAACGCCCCTCATCGTCCGACACGGTTCAACCAAGGAGCAAATCCGTGAAACGCCTTGCCTTCTCGCTCGCCCTCTCGCTGCTGGCCTCGACGGCCTTCGCCTTCCCCGTCACCGTCGACAGCTGCGGCAAGCCGCTGACCTTCGACGCTCCGCCGAAGCGCGCCGTCATCCATGATCTCAACATGGCCGAGATGGCCTTCGCGCTGAAGCTGCAGCCTTCGATCGTCGGCCTGACGGGCATCAGTGGATGGTACAAGGTCGGCCCCGAATTCAAGGCCGAACAGGGTGCCATTCCCGAACTGGCGCCGAAATATCCGACCCTGGAGAACCTCGTCGCCGTCGAGCCCGACTTCTTCTTCGCCGGCTGGTACTACGGCATGAAGCCCGGCGGCGACGTGACGCCCGACACGCTCGCTCCGCACGGCATCAAGACGCTGGTACTGACCGAAAGCTGCGTCCACCTCGACAAGAGCCGCCCGGCCGCCTCCATGGACCTGCTCTATGGCGACGTCGAAAAGCTGGGCAAGATCTTCGGCAAGGAGGCAGAAGCGGAACAGCTTGTTGCCGGCTGGAAGGCGCAACTCGCCGAGATCAGCGCCAAGGTCGGCAGCGCCAAGGTTGGCAGCGCGAAGGGAACACGCGTGTTCCTCTACGATTCCGGCGAGGACAAGCCGTTTACCGCGGGAAAATTCGCCATCCCCAGCGCCATGATCTCGGCGGCCGGCGGCGACAATATCATGGCCGACTTGGAAACGAGCTGGGGCAACACGGACTGGGAGACGGTGGCGGCGCGCAATCCGCAATTCCTCATCCTGCTCGATTATCAGGACGGCGGCGGCTACAGGAAACTGCTCGATTTCCTGAAGGCGCACCCGGCGATGAAGGAGACGGACGCGGTCAGGAACGAGCGCTTCGTGGCGCTTCGTTATGCCGAGCTGACACCAGGACCGGCGAACATCGAAGCCATCGGCAAGATCGCCAGGGCGATGCATCCGGAAGCGTTCTGATGGATCTTGCCCGAGAGCGCAAATCCGGCGCGCTTTCAGGGCACAGGGCCCTCACGCTGGCCATGACGGCGGGCGCGGGGGCGCTCGTCGCTCTCGCGCTGCTGTCGATCGCTTATGGCTCGACGCTGATACCTCTGAGCGATGTCATCGCCGCCCTTGGCCGTGCCGTCGGACTGGACGAGCCTGAGATATCGGGCCCGGTCGGCAAGATCGTCGTCGACCTGCGGCTGCCGCGCACGATCCTGGCGATCTGTGTCGGCGGCGGGCTGGGCATCGTCGGCGCGCTTTTGCAGACGGTGACCCGTAACGATCTTGCCGACCCCTTCCTGTTCGGCCTGTCGTCGGGGGCCGCCGCCGGCGCGGTTTCCGTCATTACCGTGTTCGGCGACAGTTTCGGCATCTGGACCTTGCCCGTGGCTGCGTTCTCTGGCGGCATCCTCGCCGCCTCCATCGTGCTTTTGCTGGTGGCGCGGGTGAGGGGGCAAGGTCCTGAGCGGCTGATCCTCGCCGGTCTTGCCGTTTCCTTCATGTTCACGGCCTTGACCAATTATCTGGTTTTTGCCGGTGACCAGCGCGCGGCTCATTCGGTCCTGTTCTGGACCATGGGCGGGCTCGGGCTGGCGCGCTGGGACAATGTATGGCTGGGGGCGGTGGGCGCCGGCACGATCGCGGCCTACGGGCTGTGGAGCCATCGCAGCCTGGACGCTTTCCTCGCCGGTGAGAGCGCCGCCGAGAGTCTAGGCGTGCCGGTGGCGCGCATGCGCAGGACGACTTTTCTCGTGGCCGCTTTCTCGACGGCAATCCTCGTCTCGGTCGCCGGCGTGATCGGCTTTGTCGGATTGATGATACCGCATCTGTCGCGGCCGCTGGCCGGTCCACTGCATCTGCGCCTGATCACAAGTTGTGCGCTGTTCGGGGCGGTGCTGCTGCTGGCAAGCGATCTCCTGGCCCGAACCTTGCTGCCGCCGCAGGAACTGCCGATCGGCATCATCACCAGCTCGCTCGGCGCGTTCTTCGTCGTCACCATGGTTGTCCGAAACCGCCTGTGAAGACGTGCCCTCCGAGCGTTGTTGCGCACGGGTACACGTTCATCTGCCGCTAACCAGGATCGGATTGCAGGCCTGCCATGCGCATTTTGCCGGCTTTCATCGCGCTGTGGCATCTTGAATAGTAAGCACGCT
The DNA here is from genome assembly GCF_004792105.1 of Mesorhizobium sp. M8A.F.Ca.ET.161.01.1.1. Classification (NCBI taxonomy): domain Bacteria; kingdom Pseudomonadati; phylum Pseudomonadota; class Alphaproteobacteria; order Hyphomicrobiales; family Phyllobacteriaceae; genus Mesorhizobium; species Mesorhizobium sp. M8A.F.Ca.ET.161.01.1.1. The sequence goes on from NZ_SRTD01000004.1 coordinate 421,056, forward strand.
TATTATATCTATCGCTCATGGTTGCAGATGGCATCGACAGATTGGGATTTTTGATCCACGACGTGCAGCGCCTGATGCGCAAGCGCTTTGAGGCGCGCGCCAGCGGGCTCGGCCTGTCTTCGGCGCAATGGCGGCTTCTGGTCCGCGTTGCCAAGGAGGCGGGCGTAGCACAGGCGCGGCTCGCCGAACTGCTCGAAATCGAGCCGATCAGCGTCTCACGCCTGGTAGACCGGATGGAGGAGGGCGGCTGGATCGAACGCCGCTCCGACGCGGCCGACCGGCGCGTGCGCATGATCTTCCCGACCGAGAAGGCGAACGCGGCCTATGCGGACGTCAAGAGCCTTGCTGGCGAGGTCTATGAGGAATCGCTCAGCGGCGTTTCGCCCGAAGATCGACGCGTCCTGATCCGGGCGCTGGATGTGATCGTACAGAATCTGACGGACGGCGAAGCTTCGTCGCTCGAAAAGATCAAGAGTGCGGAAGGTGCGGCAGCATGAACGCGGTAGCCAAGGTCGAAGAAAACGCTCCCAAGGTGGAGATGGAAGCGCCTGCCCAGCCGGCCGCCGCTCCCGTCGCGGTCGCTCCTCCCGTGCAGCCGGCCCCGGCGCCGAAGAAGCGCCGCATCGGCCGCTTCTTCCTGATGTTCGCCTTGCCGGCGGCATTGGTCATCGGCGGCGGCTATGTCTGGGTGACGGGCGGGCGCTACCAGGAAACGGAAAACGCCAATCTGCAGCAGGCCAAGGTGTCGATCGCCTCCGACACGGCCGGTCGTATCGTCCAGGTCGCCATATCGGACAATCAGACGGTGAAGAAGGGCGATCTCCTGTTCGCCATCGACCCGGAGCCCTACCGGATCGCGCTTGCCCAGGCCGACGCAGCGGTGGCCGCCGCGCGCCTCAATGTCGAGCAGCTGCGCGCCGCCTACAGCCAGGCGATGGCACAGGAGAAATCCGCCAGCAGCGAAGTTGCCTATGCGCAGTCGCAATATGACCGTGCCGCCGATCTTGCCCAGAAAGGGATCAATGCCAAGTCTTCGCTGGATGAGGCCAGGAATGATCTCGACAAGGCCAAGCAGCAGCTTGCCGTTGCCGATCAGGGCATCGTCAGCGCCAAGGCGGCACTTGGCGGCAATCCCGATATCGAGACGGACAAGCATCCGACCGTGATGTCGGCACTCGCCGCGCGCGACAAGGCTGCCTATGACCTGGCGCAGACCACGGTGAGAGCACCTGCCGATGGTCTTGTCTATCAAGCCGCATCCTTCAAGGTTGGCCAGTATGTCGGCTCCGGCACACCGTTGTTTGCGCTGGTCGAGACCGGCGACACCTGGATCGACGCCAATTTCAAGGAAACCCAGCTCACCAACATGAAGCCGGGTCAGAAGGCGGAGATCGTGGTCGATACCTATCCGGGTAGGACCTTCGAGGCGACCGTCAAGGCTATCGGCGCCGGCACCGGCGCCGACTTCTCGCTGCTGCCGGCCCAGAACGCCACGGGCAACTGGGTCAAGGTCACCCAGCGCATTCCGGTCCGCCTGGAACTGACCGATCCCGACGCCAGGATGGCGCTGCGCACCGGCATGAGTGCTTCGGTCACCGTCGACACCGGCATAGCGCGCGGCTGGCCGTCGATCTTCGGCCACGCCACGGCCGGCGAGCCCGCGCGGTAAGACAGCGGAAGCCCGCAGGGACCGGGCGGGTCGAAGCGAGTTTGCAGGATTGGTCTGATGGAGGGGTGGGAAGGATCAGTGTTTGGGCGAGCCGCATGGCAGCTGTCCAAAGGCCTGAAATCTTCGACACGGTCCCGTCGGTCCTCAAGTTTCCGGGCGGCAGCGTCCGCTCAGCTGGAGACATTCGGTCGATGTAACCCCCACATCGACAATCGCGTCCCACCGCGATGAAGGTCTCTCGACGGAAGGCTTCGCCGCCCGGAAACCCGTTGTACACGTTTCTGTTACTGTCTGGAAGTTCTTCGCCATGAGCACGCCTGAACCGTTCAAAGAAGTGCCACATCGTGGCCTGATCACGGTGGCGCTCATGCTGGCGACGGTCATGCAGGCGCTCGACACCACGATCGCCAACGTCGCGCTCCCGACCATGACCGGCGATCTCGGCGCTTCGCCCGACAACATCAACTGGGTGCTTACCTCCTACATCGTTGCCGCCGCCATCATGACGCCGGTCACCGGCTGGCTCGCCGATCGCTTTGGGCGCAAGGAGCTGTTCCTGGCGGCGGTGGTCGGCTTCACCATCTTCTCGATGTTGTGCGGCCTGGCGTGGAGCCTGGAAACCATCGTGCTTTTCCGGCTGATGCAAGGTGTGTTCGGCGCCGCGATCGTGCCGCTGTCGCAGACCTTCCTGCTCGACATCAACCCCAAGGAACGCCACGGCCAGGCGATGGCGATATGGGGCGCCGGCATCATGCTGGGACCGATCCTCGGCCCCACCCTTGGCGGCTGGCTGACCGAGAATTTCAACTGGCGCTGGGTGTTCTTCATCAACCTGCCGGTCGGCATCCTCGCCTTCCTTGGCATGGCCGCCTATCTGCCGGCTGTTGCCCGGCGGGTGCGCAGCTTCGATTTCTTCGGCTTCGCCATGATATCGCTCGGCGTCGGCGCGCTGCAGCTGATGCTCGATCGCGGTGGCGAGGTCGACTGGTTTTCCTCGATCGAGATCTGGATCGAGCTTGGTCTTTCGATCACCGGTTTCTGGGTGTTCGTCATTCACACGGTGACATCGGAACATCCCTTCATTGATCCGAAGATTTTCCTCGACCGCAATTTCGTCACCGGTCTGGCATTCATCTTCGTCATGGGCGTGCTGATCCTGGCTTCTATGTCGCTGCTGCCGCCGATGCTGTCGACCATCTTCGGTTATCCGACCGTCACCATCGGCATCGTCATCGGGCCGCGTGGCGTCGGCACGATGATTTCCATGCTCGTCGTCGGGCGCATCATGGGCAAGATCGATGCCCGAATTCTGGTCGTCATCGGCTTCCTCCTGACCGCGCAGTCGCTCTACACCATGGCCAGCTTCACCCCACAAATGGACAACTGGCTGATTCTCAGCTCCGGCGTGATCCAGGGCCTGGGCATGGGAATGGTGTTCGTGCCGCTGTCGACGGTTGCCTTCGCCACGCTCGATGCCCGCTACCGCACCGATGCAACCTCGTTGTTCAGCCTGGTGCGTAATCTTGGCTCGTCGATCGGCGTCTCGGTCGTGACGGTGCTGCTGGTGCGCAACACGCAGATCAACCACGCCGAGCTTTCGGCCTTCATCAACCCGTTCAATCCCAATCTCTGGGCTGTCTCGCCGGCGGCCGCCGGCGGCGCCCCGACGGCGCTGTCGCAGGTCGATCGCATGGTCAATCTCCAGGCGATGATGATCTCCTACGTCAACGACTTCAAAATACTGATGATGATGACGCTGGCCGCCATCCCGTTCGTGCTTCTGTTGCGCAAGCCGAAAACGGCACCGGCCGGCGGCGGCGCGCCTGCCGCCCATATGGACTGATGGAGCGGCCGCTCGCCAGGGGATGTCCGCCGGCGATATCTTTGCTACCTGCCGAGCACCAGCGACCAGTAGCGCAGGTTGGGGTCGCGGCCGTCACGGACATAGGCAAGCCCGAAGCGGCTGAAGTCCGGATCGAGTATGTTGCGCCGGTGTCCCTGCGAATGCATCCAGATATCGAACAGCTTCTGTTGGTCGAAGCGGCCGGCCGCGATGTTCTCGGCCGCGGCGCCGTGTACGCCGTTGTCCTTCATGCGCGAGGCGAAATCCTTGCCCCAGCCGGTGGTGTGGCTCATGTTTTCACGCTGCGCCATGTAGCCGGCCTGCTGGAGTGCTGCTTGCTCAAGCTGTGCGTCGGAAACAAGCGGCCCTAGCCCGGCGGTCGCGCGCAGGCTGGCCAGCGTGCCGGTTGCCGAGGAGGAGACCCCAGCGCCTTGCCCGGTCGGCAGCGAAACGGTGCCGCAGGCGGCCAGCCCGAGCAAGGCCGCGAGGCCGGCCGTCTTGAGCCAGGTGCGCCTATTCAGGTTCGCGATCCGGTCGCTTTCGAGTCTTGAAGTGGTCATGCCTGCCTGAGATAGTCGTGATCATGGCTTTTGCCGGGCAGGGTGATGAAAATCTGAAATCGAATGGCGGTCAGCCGCTTATTTCACAAGCGTGATGAGGCGGCCGGCATACATCTCGCGATTTCCGAACACGGCCGTGCAGTCGGTTTTGATGGACGAGTTGCCTGTCATCTGCACGGTCAGGCCAACAAGCCTCAGACAGTCGCCCTGACCGCTCATATCCGAGTTGCCGGCAAAGGAAATGGCCGCGTCAGGCGCATAGACGAACCCGCTGATCACGGAATTCGCGCCGCCATTCAGCGTCAAGGCCGATGTGTTGCCATGGTTCTCGAAAATGGTGATGCCTGCGTAGGGGCCACTGGTGGGCGGAGAAAGGTCCACCTTTTCATTGGCATTTATGTAGATCTGTGCGCCCTCCATCAGGAATATGGTGACGCCGTGGCCGGTCAGGCTGCCGTTGCCGCCCGGTTTCAGGGTCACGCCGCGCAAAATGTAGACGCCCGGGTTGAGCGTGATATTTCCCGACAATGTCTTGTCGCAATAGGTGCCGGGCGACAGCGTGTAGGTTTTGCCGTTCGGGACCGGCAGGCAGAATGTGTAGGGGGGAGGCACGATGTCGGCCAGGGGATCGAAGGACGCATATTGATGTTCGAGCGGCGCGCCGCAGGCGAGATTGGCACTGGGCGGTAAAAGCCCGGAAGTGCCGCCGACGGTCGAGACGCAACCCGCCGAAACCTGCGCGGAACCGCCTCTGCTGACGGCATCGGACGCGTCCGAGTTTGCCGCGATCACGCAATTGCTCATGGCGACATTGGTCGAGCCCTGCAGGCTTGCCGCGGCCGACGCATGCGGATCGAGCGCCAGCACGCAGGCCTGTGCGCCCGGGTGCATCTTGACCGTCGCCGACCGGTGAGCTGGCCAGGGGGCCGCGCCATTGATGAAGCTCGGACGGTTGATGCCTGACGAAAGCGAGATGTAATAGGCGCTCGGGTCGCCGCTGGCTGTGGCCGAAAAAGCGGAGATGCTGTCTGAATATTCCTGTTGATCGGCGACGCTCATATTGGCCGCAAAGAATGTCAGCCCAAGCCCTTGGACATCACTCGCGCTCATGCTGGGCAGGTACTTCGTGCCGACGGCAAGCCCAGCCGCGTCCAGCGAGTTCTGCAATTGCGCGGCGTCATCGCTCGTGCCTGTCAGGTCGAGGGTGCCGGCGACGACGGCCATTATCGGCAGCAGCGCTATGGCGGTCGCCATGGCAAAATTGCCGTGCTCCGAAGACCAGAAGCCCTTCAACGTGAACATCGCCCCTCGCCAAGGTTTGAAAAGCTCAGGTGATACACCTTGGGGTCTCTACGAGTAATTTAAGCAATAGCTAAAATGCATAGATTCTAAGATGAACTCGGTGGTTCGCCAAACCAAGGCCGCCCAGCAGGCATAACGAGACGCGCGGCGACAATCCCGGGAAGATCGGATATGATGCCAGCGTTCTTGAAGTGGCAGCTACGGGCGGCCACCCTAGGCGGTGACCGCCCCCCGAGAAAAACGGAGGTAGGTTATGGCCGGCTTTCATGTCATGGCGGACGCGCACGGGATGCATGTGCAACCCGCGGTCCGCCGCATTTCCACGCCAGACCTCTGGGACGCATTGAGACTTGGCGCCGAGGACTTCTGGGCCAAGCCCTCGCATTACGTGTTCCTGTGCCTGATCTATCCGGTTGTCGGCCTGATCCTGACGCGGTGGACCTCCGGCTCCAACGCCATCCAACTCGTCTATCCCTTGATGTCGGGCTTTGCCCTTGTCGGCCCGTTCGCCGCGATCGGGCTCTACGAGATCAGCCGCCGGCGCGAGCTCGGCATGAATACCAACTGGCGGCACGCCCTCGACGTGCGCCGCTCACCGGCGCTGCCCTCGATAGCGGCCATCGGCATCATGCTGTTCGCGCTGTTCCTGCTGTGGCTGTTCACGGCGCAGTCGATCTACACCAGCCTTTTTGGCAGCGAGCCGCCGGCTTCGGTCGGGGCCTTCCTGCGCGATGTGCTGACGACCAAGAAGGGCTGGACACTGATCCTTCTCGGCAACGCGGCCGGCCTGGTCTTCGCGGTGGTCGTGCTGGCGACCACGGTCGTTGCCTTCCCGCTTTTGCTTGATCGTGACGTCGGCGCCGTTTCGGCGATTGAGACCTCGGCCCGGGCGGTCATGGCAAATCCGCTGCAGATGGCGCTCTGGGGTCTGATTGTCGCGGTGCTGCTGGTGATCGGCTCTATCCCGCTGTTTGCCGGTCTCGCCGTCGTCATGCCGATCCTCGGCCACGCGACCTGGCACCTCTACCGCAAGGTGGTCGAGCCCGCGCAGATCCGGCCCCCGCGCCGTCCGATGTGATGCCTCAACGCTGCGCGTCAGTCGCCATCTTCAGCGCCAGCGCCGTCAGCACGGTTCCCATCATCCAGCGCTGGATCACCAGCCATAGCGGCCGCCCGGCGAGGAAGGTGGCGATCGAGCCGGCGGTCAGCGCGATGATGGCATTGACGCTGAGGCTGATCGATATCTGCGTCGCGCCCAGCACTAGAAGCTGCGACAGGACATGGCCCTTGCCGGGGCTGATGAACTGCGGCAGCAGCGAAAGATAGAGAACGGCCACCTTGGGATTGAGCAGATTGGTCATCAATCCCATGGCGAACAGCTTGCGCGGCCGGTCCTTCGGCAGGTCGCGCACCTGGAACGGCGAGCGTCCGCCGGGTTTCACCGCCTGCCAGGCCAGCCACAGGAGATAGAGCACGCCGGCAAAGCGCAACACGTCATAGGCATAGGGCACCGCGATCAGCAGCGCCGTGATGCCGAACGCGGCCGACAGCACGTAGAACAGGAAGCCGACCGCAACGCCGCCAAGCGAGATCAGTCCGGCCTTCGGCCCTTGCGACAGCGAGCGCGAGATCAGGTAGATCATGTTGGGGCCTGGCGTCAGCACCATGCCGAGGCAGACCAGCGCGAAGGCGAGATGGTTGGCGGTGTCGGGCATTGTTCGTTCCCCAGCGTGCCGCGATGGATGAGGGACCGCGCGGGCGGTCAATCTGTGCCCGTCACGGCGGGCGTCTGCAAGGGCTTGACGCCGCCAGGCGTTGCGCCAGGAACGATCCTGGTTAGCCGACCACGCGCAGGTTCGACAGTTCGCTGCCGATTTCCTTGAAATCGTTTGCCAGGCTGGCGCCGGTCGCATTCCAAAACAGCTTCGCCGGTTTGCTCGGATCCGTCGCATCCTTGCGGAAGCGCGAATTCGACGAGCAGGATTTCAGCGCATCGATCGCCAGCTTGTCGCTGGCCTTCGTCGTCGACAGGTCGAGCGCCACCGTCATCACCATGATGTTGGCTGCCTTGGCGTTGTTGCAAAGCGTGGCCATCTGCTCGTTGAGCGCGTTGGTGTAGTTGCCGTTCGAATAGTCCAACTGACCGATGGCGCTCGACGTGCCCATGAACAGGCGGCCGACCGAAGTGCCGTTGTAACCGGGGTTGAGATAGCCGTAGGACGCATAGGTCGATTTCGAATTGGCGGGATCCGAGTAGCCCAGCGAGGAAGGTGTATAATAGGTGTTGGCGCCGTCGGTCAGCACGATCACCACCTTGTCGTTGCCTCTTTCGGTTTCTGGGCGCCCTTGCGTGAACGGCTCTCCGCTCGAAACCACCCGCCAGCCCCAGGCCATGCCCTCGGGGACGTTGGTGCCGCCATTCGGCTGCATCAGGTCGATCGCCGCCTTGATCGAGGTGAGCCCGTCGGCGACGCTGACATCGGTCAGCGGCGTGATCGGGTTGGTGGTGCAGCTGTAATTCGGCCCGTTCCCGGCGGGCAGCGCCGGCGCATCGATCGGCCGCGGCTGGAAATACTTGGCCATGTTGCGCAGCCGCGATTGGCCGCTGCTGCTCGATGGATCGTCGTTCCACCAGCTGTTGACGGCGCCATAGGTTGCCGGCGCGGCCTCGTCGGGATCCTGGCTGAGCTTCCAGTGATTGCCCGGTTCGTCGGGTGCGAACATGGGCACGAACATCGTTGCCGGATCGCCGACGCCGATGCCGGTGTTGGCCGAGCCACCGGACGGCGTGGCGTCGTTGATGTTGTAGGGGTAGGGCCTGGCCTCGACGCAGCCTTGCCAACTGGCGAACGGACCATAGGAATCGATATAGTCATATTCGTCGTGGCTGCTTTTGCAGGTGTTGTTCGAATTGTATTGGTCGCACACGACCCGTTTGCTGTTGACGACCCGCTCGTGGTTGGTGACGACCTGCATGTCGCGGTAGAGCGAGAACCGGGTCAGCATCTGGCCTGCCCCGGTTCCCCAGCCGGTCCCGCGCTTGTACCAGATGCCGTTGGTTTGCTGGGCGTATTTGTTGGCGGCGTTCAGCGTCGACCAGTCGAAATTCTCGTTCGACACCGGCGACAACCCTTCGGTGTCCATCCACGATGCGTTGCCATTCCTGGGGCCGACATTGACCGAGGCGGCAAAAGGGACGAGGCCGAATTGCACCGGCTTGTCGACCTGCTTGATCATGATCGCCTGCTGGGCCAGCGTGTCGACCAGCTGCTTGGAAGCAGTCTTGAGAAGATCGATGCGCTTTTGCCCCGAGCCCGTGCCGAGCGTGGTCATCGATCCGGAATTGTCGAGCACCAGGGCAACTTCCAGCGTGTTCTTCAGCCGCACCTGCGAGCTGACGTTGAAGCTGAGCCTCTGGTTCGCATCGGTCGCCGATTTGCCGACGAATTGGGCGAAGGCGGGGTAGAAATAGGGTTTGTAGTTGAGCTGGGCGGTCATGGTGAGCAGGCCGCCGCCGCTGGTGTTGCTTGGCAAGATGACGTTGAGCGTGGCGCTGGCGGGATCGATATCGTTCAAATTGGCGTTGAAGAAGTCGAGCGCATAGGCTCTCAACTGGTCGTCGGTCGCACCTTCCGTCAGCCGGCGGGCCGTAGCGAAGTTGGCAGCGTCGAGCGCGTTCATCAACATCTGCTTTTCGCGGTTCATTTCCGTGAAGTCGACAGCGAGCGCCAGACCGCCCATCAGCGGCACCATCGCCACAACCGTCATAAGAGCATAGTTGCCGCGCCTGTCGCGGCGGAACTGACGCCAGATTTCATGCATGTCTTGAAGCGGCCCCCGCCGACGGATTCTCGGTCGGCGCGAGCTTCCCACAGAACGCTGAAGGACGGGTTTGGGAAACCGCTCTATTGCTTGGTTGGCGCTTCACCAACCGCTAACCAATCAAAGGCCGCGGCTTGCGCCGCAATTCGTGCCGATGCGGGTGAAAGCTGGTGACAGCATGGGCCGGTTCGGATAATTCGAACCGGCTGCGGCGAACCGTCGGCCGCCGCACCCGCAACGATCATACTGAAGGAAACGGCATGGCGGATTCGCCCGAAATCGTCGGCTCGCTCGAAGACGTGTCGAAAGCCTATTCGGCAATTCTCTGCGACGTCTGGGGCGTGGTGCACAATGGCGAGTGGCATTTTCCGGCGGCCGCGGCCGCGCTGGCGGCGGCAAGGGCGACCGGCATTCCTGTCGTTCTGATCACCAATTCGCCACGCCGCAGTGCCGATGTCGTGGCACAGATGAGCGTGATCGGCGTTCCGCCGTCAGCCTATGACCGTGTGGTGACCTCGGGCGACGTGACCCGCGACCTGATCGCGGAGGGCCCACGCAAAGTCTTCCACATCGGCGCCGACCGCGATTTGACCCTTTACGATGGCCTCGATGTCGAACTCGTCGAGGAATTCGAGGCCGCCGGCGTCGTGTGCACCGGGCTGTTCGACGACGAGGTTGAAAAACCCGAGGATTATACCGACCTGCTGCGCCGGTTGCGCGCCAGGAACTTGCCATTCATCTGCGCCAATCCCGATATCATGGTTGAACGCGGCGAACGGATCATCTGGTGCGCCGGTGCACTCGCACGCGACTACGCGCAGCTCGGCGGCCGCACGCTGATCGCCGGAAAACCCTATGCGCCGATCTACGAGGTCGCGATGAAGGAGGTGGCCGAGATCCTCGGCCAGCCGGTTGAGCGTTCGCAAATACTGGCGATCGGCGATGGCATGATGACCGACGTCAAGGGCGCGGCCGACAATGGTTTCGACGTCCTCTATGTCTCCGGCGGCATTCACGCCCGCGACTACGGCGATCCATCCCGGCCGGATCCGGCAAGGCTTGGGCTCTTCCTGAAGCGGCACGGCTATCGTCCGGTGGCCGTCATCGCAAGGCTGCAGTAGGTGGCAATGGTCGCGTTCCAGCATCTTGCGACAACCGCGCCGCTGCCCGCCGATCTGCGAGGCGGCGTCGTTGCGATAGGCAATTTCGATGGCGTCCACCGTGGCCACCAGGCCGTTCTCGAACGGGCATTGGCGGAGGCCAAGCGGCGTGGCGTGCCGGCCCTGGTGCTGACCTTCGAACCGCACCCGCGAACGGTTTTCAAGCCTGATTTGCCGCTTTTCGTGCTGACGCCGCCACCGATGAAGGCGCGGCTCTTGTCGCTGCTGGGCTTTGCCGCGCTCGTCGGGCAACCTTTCACGCGCGATTTCGCCTCGCTGTCGGCGGAAGCCTTCGTCACCGATGTGCTGGAGAGGACGCTGGGCATCACCCATGCCGTGACCGGTTTCGATTTCCATTTCGGCAAGGACCGCCAGGGCGGGCCGGCCTATCTGATGGCTGCCGGCGAGCGCCATGGCTTCGGGGTCACACTCGTCGACGCCTTTCGCGACGAAGGCGCCGAGGTGGTTTCGTCGAGCCGCATCCGTGCCTTGCTTTGCGAGGGCGAGGCGGCCGGGGCCGCCGGTCTGCTCGGCTATCGCTTCACGGTGGAAAGCGAGGTTGTCGGCGGCCAACAACTCGGGCGAACGCTCGGCTTTCCCACCGCCAACATGAGGCTTCCGGCGGCAGCCACGCTGAAGGAAGGTATTTACGCCGTCCGCTTCCGGCGCGCCGACGGCACGCTGCACGACGGCGTCGCCAGCTTTGGCCGCCGCCCGACCGTCGACGACAACGGCGCACCGCTCCTGGAAACCTTCGTCTTCGATTTTTCCGGCGATCTCTATGGCGAGACTTGCGAAGTGTCGTTCTTCGGCTTCCTGCGCAGCGAGATCAAGTTCGACGGGCTCGATGCGCTGGTGGCGCAGATGAAGCGCGATGAAGTCGAGGCACGCGCGCTGCTTGGCGGCGTCAAGCCGCTGTCCAGCCTGGACGCCGCGGTGGCGTTCTGAAGCATGACCCCGAAATGGGGGAGGCGAGTTCCTACCTCTTCAATGCAAGACCGACGGCGATGAAGGTCCAGCCCTGGAAGATCAGGTCGATCGCCAGGAACAGTCCGAGCACCCACAGGCTGTTGACCGGCCAGCCCATGGCGATGATCAGGCCCGCGAGCACGCTGATGAGACCCGCCGCGACAATCCAGCCCCAGCCGCGCTCCGGGCGGTGGCTGTAGCCGACCCAGGCCCGCAGCGCGCCGGAAGCGACGAGCGCGACGGCCAGCAGGAAGGTCAGCACCGCCGAGGCCAGCAGCGGATTGTCGAAAGCGAAGAATCCGGCGACCGCATAAAGCAGTCCGCTGAGCAGCCAGTAGAAGAAGCGTCCCCAGGTCTTGACCCCGAAAGCATGCATGATCTCGATGATGCCGGCCACCAGCATCAGCCATCCAACGACATAGACGGAAGCCACCGTGGCGATGAACAGATTGCCGAAGGCGATGCCGCCGAGGATCAGCAGCACCACGCCCAGGCCGACGAACCATCCCCATTTGTCGCGCGTCTGGCCGATCGCGTTCTTCAGAGTATCGCCGTGCAAGGTCATGTCCATGCCTCCATTGAGGGCCGCCAGCATGCAAGGACGTTACCCTCGGCGCCAACCCGCGTCCAGCCGGTCGCGGACGCGATGGTGCAGGCAATGCGAGCCGGTTGTCTCGTCCTTAAATCAAATTTTACCAAAGCCTCGTCAAAGCTGTCGCCGTATCGCGTTAGTGGAGTGGCCATGAGTCCGGTCGGGAAGATTTCTGCAGCCTTGGCTACCGTCATGCTGGCTACGTCAGGCGCGGCCGAGGCCGGCGATGGCGCTTTCGGCTCGCTGTCCGGCGATTGGTATCTGATGGTCGGCGCGACCGGCATGGTGGCGCCCAATTTCGAGGGCGGCAAGAAGTACATGCTGAGCGCCCAGCCCATCATTTCGCTGGGCAAGGCCGGTCCCCAGGCGCGTTTCACGTCCCGCAACGACAATATTTCGCTGGCGCTCGTCGACGATGGCGGTGTCCGTGCCGGCCTGACCGGCAAGTTCCTGTTCTCGCGTGACGACGGCGATGCCGACGAACTCAAGGGGCTGGACCCGGTGCGCTGGGGCGGCGAGGTCGGCGGCTTCTTCGAATTCTACCCGACGGACTGGATGCGCGCACGTGCCGAATTGCGGCACGGCATCCGTGCCCATAATGGCTTTGTCGCTGATATCGCCGCCGATGCTTTCTACGACGTCACGCCGACGGTCAGGATTTCGGGCGGCCCACGCGTGTCTTTTGCCTCGGCGAACTATTTCGATGCCTACTATGGCGTCAACGCGCGGGAAGCCGTGGCCTCGGGGCTGAGCCAGTACAATCCCGGCGGCGGCCTGAAATCCGTCGGCCTCGGCGGCGCCGTGACCTGGAAGGTGACCGATCCGATGACCGCCAGCCTGTTTGGCGAATATTCGCGCCTCGAGGGTCCGGCGGCCGATTCCAGCCTGGTCAAGGAGCGCGGCGACCGCAACCAGTTCATGGTCGGCGTGTCGACCACCTATCGCTTCGACTTCAAGATGTAAGTGAATCGAACGAGACGCTTTATTCCTGCGCTCTTCTCCGCTAAAAGCCCAGCAATGACGAGCTTTTCGCGCCTTCGCGCGCCGACGATACGAATTACCAGCCCGGTGTTCCCGGCAGCCTGAAGGCTGTTGGAGCAGCCGGGACTATTGCGCGCGGCCTCTCGCGCTTTTCCAGATCATCAAGGCATGTCGCCCAGAAGTGGCCCGGTTTGGGAAAACGGCATGCGTATAAAGTAAAATTCCAAGCCGCAAGCCACGTGGCCCGGCATGCACATGGCAGACCAATGACCGACCAAAACCAATCAACGATCGACTATTCCAAGACCCTTTACCTGCCGCAGACGGAGTTTCCGATGCGCGCCGGCTTGCCCGAGAAGGAGCCCGTGCTTGTCAAGCGCTGGCAGGACATGGACCTCTACCGCAAGCTGCGCGAGAGCGCGGCCGGGCGCACGAAATACGTGCTGCATGACGGCCCGCCCTACGCTAACGGCAACATCCACATTGGCCACGCGCTGAACAAGATCCTCAAGGATGTCATCACCCGCTCGTTCCAGATGCGCGGCTATGACTCCAATTATGTGCCCGGCTGGGATTGTCACGGCCTGCCGATCGAATGGAAGATCGAGGAACAGTACCGCGCCAAGGGCAAGAACAAGGATGAGGTGCCGGTCAACGAATTCCGCAAGGAATGCCGTGAATTCGCCGCGCACTGGATCTCGGTGCAGGGTGGCGAGTTCCAGCGGCTTGGCGTCATCGGCGACTTCAAGAACCCTTACACGACCATGGCCTTCCACGCCGAGTCGCGCATCGCCGGCGAATTGCTGAAATTCGCCATGTCTGGCCAGCTCTACCGCGGTTCGAAGCCGGTGATGTGGAGCGTCGTCGAGCGCACGGCGCTCGCCGAGGCCGAGATCGAGTACCAGGATTACGAGTCCGACACGATCTGGGCGAAGTTTCCGGTGGCCAATCTCGTCCTCGCCAGTGTTGTGGACGGGCAGCCGGCGGAGCTCGATCCGAACCTGAGCGGGCGCTCGCTTGACCTGCTGGATGCCCATGTCGTCATCTGGACGACGACGCCATGGACCATCCCTGGCAACCGCGCCGTCAGCTATTCGCCGCGCGTCGCCTATGGCCTCTACGAGGTGACGGCGGCCGAGAATGCGTTTGGCCCGCAGCCGGGCGAGAAGCTGATCTTTGCCGATGCCCTGGCCGAGGAAAGCCAGGCCAAGGCCAAGGTCACGTTGAAGCGCCTTCACGGCATCAGCGCAGAACAGCTTGGAAATCTTGTGCTTTCGCATCCCTTCAAGGGCCTCGGTGGCGGCTACGAGTTCCCGGTTGCGATGATCGCCGGCGAGCATGTCACCGATGATGCCGGCACGGGCTTCGTGCACACGGCTCCCGGCCATGGCCGCGAGGACTTTGATGCCTGGATGGATGCCGCGCCGGCGCTGCGCCAACGCGGCATCGACACCGAGATCCCGTTCACCGTCGACGATGCCGGCTTCTTCACCAAGGACGCGCCGGGCTTTGGCCCGGGCCGCGAAGGCGGACCAGCGCGCGTCATCGACGACAACGGCAAGAAGGGCAACGCCAACCAGGCGGTCATCGACGAACTGATCAAGCGCAACGCGCTGTTCGCGCGCGGCCGGCTGAAGCACAGCTACCCGCATTCATGGCGTTCGAAGAAGCCGGTCATCTTCCGCAACACGCCGCAATGGTTCGTCTACATGGACAAGGACCTCGGTGATGGCACCACGTTGCGCAGCCGCGCGCTGAAGGCGATCGACGAGACGCGCTTTGTCCCGGCCGCCGGCCAGAACCGTATCCGCGCCATGATCGAGGAGCGCCCCGACTGGGTGCTGTCGCGCCAGCGCGCCTGGGGCGTGCCGATCGCCGTCTTCGCCGACGAGGACGGCAACGTGCTGAAGGACGAGGCGGTCAACCAGCGCATCATGGACGCCTTCGAGGCGGAGGGCGCCGACGCCTGGTTCGCGCCCGGCGCCAAGGAGCGCTTCCTCGGCAATCACGATGCCTCCAAATGGCGGCAGGTGATGGACATTCTTGACGTCTGGTTCGATTCGGGCTCGACCCATGTCTTCACCCTGGAAGACCGGCCCGACCTGAAGTGGCCGGCGGATGTCTATCTCGAAGGCTCCGACCAGCATCGCGGCTGGTTCCACTCCTCACTGCTCGAAAGCTGCGGCACCAGGGGCAGGGCGCCTTACGACACCGTCGTCACCCATGGCTTCACCATGGACGAGGATGGCCGCAAGATGTCGAAATCGCTCGGCAACACCGTCGTGCCGCAGGATGTGATCAAGCAGTCCGGCGCCGATATCCTGCGGCTCTGGGTGGTGACGACCGACTATTGGGAAGACCAGCGGCTCGGCAAGAACGTGCTGCAGACCAACATCGATGCCTATCGCAAGCTGCGCAACACCATCCGCTGGATGCTGGGCACGCTCGCCCATGACGATGGTGAGGACGTGCCCCTGGAGACGATGCCGGAGCTGGAGCGGCTGATGCTGCACCGGTTGGCGGAGCTCGACGAGGTGGTGCGCCAGGGCTACGACGCCTTCGAGTTCAAGCGCATCACGCGCGCACTGCTCGATTTCATGGTGGTCGAGCTGTCGGCCTTCTATTTCGATATTCGCAAGGACGCGCTCTATTGCGATGGCC
Organism: Mesorhizobium sp. M8A.F.Ca.ET.161.01.1.1; assembly: GCF_004792105.1. Lineage (NCBI taxonomy): Bacteria > Pseudomonadati > Pseudomonadota > Alphaproteobacteria > Hyphomicrobiales > Phyllobacteriaceae > Mesorhizobium > Mesorhizobium sp. M8A.F.Ca.ET.161.01.1.1. The sequence goes on from NZ_SRTD01000004.1 coordinate 436,615, forward strand.
CGTCGAGCGTGAAGCGCAAGGCCTCGGTCCAGGTGGTGCGCCATCTCTTCGACTGCCTGGTGAGATGGCTGGCGCCGATGCTGCCCTTCACCATGGAAGAGGCCTGGCTCGACCGTCATCCCGATGCGGTCTCGGTACATCTCGACCAGTTCCCGCACATCCCTGCGAATTGGAAGAACGAGGCGCTGGCGGAGAAATGGCGCAAGGTCAGGCAGGTGCGCCGCGTCGTCACCGGCGCGCTCGAGATTGCGCGTGCCCAGAAGGTGATCGGCTCCTCGCTGGAGGCTGTACCGGTGGTCACGATCAACGACGCGGCGCTCGAGGCGGCGATATCGGACGTCGACATGGCTGAAATGGCGATCACCAGCGATCTGGTCATTGCCCATGGCCAGGCGCCGCAAACCGCCTTTGCCCTCGACGATGTCAAGGGCGTCGCCGTGGTGGTCGAGAAAGCGGAGGATCGCGGACTGGTCAAATGCGCGCGTTCCTGGCGCTACACGGCCGATGTCGGGCAGGATCCGGAATTCCCGGATGTTTCGGCACGTGATGCCGCCGTGCTGCACGAGTTGAAGGCGCTGGGAAGGCTCTAGTGCCTGTCGCCCAAAAGTGCGCAGCGGTTTTGGGATAAACGACAGGCACCAGATCAAGCGCGTGCCTGTCGCCCAAAAGTGCGCAGCGGTTTTGGGACAAACGACAGGCACCAGATCAAGCGCGTGCCTGTCGCCCAAAAGTGCGCAGCGGTTTTGGGACAAACGACAGGCACCAGATCAAAGAAGTGCACAAATGCCACGCCGAACGGTGGAGATCCGGCCGCGCGTTGCCCTTAACGAGTGGTTGAGGTAAACACGCGAAACTCCGGAAGACAAATTGTCGCCGGATTTCCGTCGCAAGTGCTTGCAAGATGGGGACCGGATACAAAGCCGGTGCGATCGAGAGGCTGTCTAGAGTGGGACTTTTTGGCATGACCGAGAGATATAACGCGCGCCTTGCGCTGTTGGCGCCGCTTGTCGTATCGGGCCTCGCTTTGTCCGGCTGCATGGGCTCTCCGACCTATGGCACCGACAAGACCGCTGCCGAACAGTTGGCCGGCGATCTGACAGGCGCCGTGTCCTTCGCGCCGAAGCACAAGGACCCGATCGACTACAAGCCGCGTCCCACTCTGGTGAAGCCGGCACCCGGCCAGAAGGAAGCGCTGCCTGCCCCGCAGGAAAGCATTCAGACGGCGAACGCCGGCTGGCCCGAGTCGCCCGAGCAGCGCCGCGCGCGCCTGCGCGCCGACGCCACCGCGCACCAGAATGACCCAGCCTACCAGGCGGAGATCGTCGACGACGTGCAGACGGATCCGGCTTCGGTGAAAAGGGCGATGGCTGAATCAGGATCTAGCCACCCGCCGGCGTGGAAACCCGCCGATTCCGACAAGGGCCGCGCTGCCGAGATCCAGCGCCGCCTTGCCGAAAGCAAGCAGGGCGACCCCAATACGCGTAAATATCTCAGCGAGCCGCCATTGCCCTACCGTGTCGCCTCCGATGCCGCGCCCCAGAACGAACTCGGCGAAGACGAGTACAAGAAGGAGCGCCGCCTCAAGGCAAAGGCCGAGGGCAAGAAGGGCGGCTGGTTCGACTGGTTGCCGTCGCTGTAAGAACAGTCGCGCCGCCTTGTCGTGCGCGGCCTTGGCTCAGTCTCGACGCCCCCTGAAAAAATCCTTCAGCAGCAGGCCCGCTTCGGTTTCGGCCATACCCGGATAGATATCGGGTGTGTGATGGCAGGTCGAAGAAGTGAAGAAGCGTACGCCGTTGACCACGGCGCCGCCCTTTTCGTCGGCGGCGCCGAAATAGAGACGGCGCAGCCTGGCGAAGGAGATGGCTCCGGCGCACATGGCGCAAGGTTCCAGTGTCACATAAAGATCGTGGCCGGTGAGCCGCTCGCTCGAGAGTTTGCCGCAGGCTTCACGGATCACTAGCATCTCTGCGTGCGCCGTCGGGTCGGCAAGCTCGCGCGTGCGGTTCCCGGCACTGGCAATGACCGTGCCGCCATTGGCGATCACCGCGCCGACCGGCACTTCGCCGCGCAAGGCTGCAGCTTCGGCCTCCTGCAGCGCCAGCGCCATGAAATCCGGCCTCTTCAAGCGGTTTGTCTTCCCATTATATCCTCGCCACCCGGCGGTGATCCTGTTATGGAGCGCATCAACCCGAAAATCGGACTCGATTTTCGGGAATGATCATGCGCCAAATCAAAAATGCTACAGCGTTCGTTGCGCGCCGAACGGATGTGCCACGCTGTAGCAGCGCAAACGGACAAAGGCCACATGGACGACAACGACAAGAAATCTCCGCGCAAAGGCGGCCCGGGCAGGAGTGGCCCGAAATCGGCAGGTGCACGTGGCCGCGACGCCAGCAAGGGCGGGAAGCCGTCCTTTGGTACGAAAAAGCCTTATGCCCCGCGTGGCGATCGGCCGATGGCCGCCGATGGGGACCGGCCGAAGCGGGACTTCAAGGGCGGTGACAGGCCGTTCAGCAAGGGACCGCGCCCAGAAGGCAAGCCTTACGAAAAGCGCGAAGGCCCGCGCAAGCCCTACGCGCCTCGCGGCGACCGTCCGATGGCGGCCGAAGGCGAGCGCAAGCCTTATGAAAAGCGCGAGGGGCCGCGCAAGCCCTATGCCCCGCGCGGCGAGCGTCCGATCGCCGCCGAAGGCGAGCGCAAGCCTTATGAGAAGCGTGAAGGGCCGCGCAAACCCTATGCCTCGCGTGGCGACCGTCCCATGGCGGCCGAAGGCGAACGCAAGCCTTATGAGAAGCGTGAAGGCCCGCGCAAACCCTACGCGCCGCGCGGCGACCGTCCGTTTTCTGCTTCGGCCGACGGCGGCGAAAAGCGCTTTGACCGTCCCAAGCGTGATTTCACAGATCGTCCGAAGCGGGATTTTGCTGACCGTCCAAAGCGCGACTTTGGAGGCGACAGACCCAAGCGTGATTTCGGTGATCGGCCCCAGGGTGCATCGGGCGGTGGTTTCAAGCCACGTCCGCGACCAGCCGAAGGAACCGAAGAAGCCGGCGAGCGCATCGCCAAGCGGCTGGCACGCGCCGGGCTCGCCTCGCGCCGCGATGCCGAGGAACTGATCGCCGCCGGCCGCGTCAAGGTCAATGGCCGGGTGCTGGCCTCGCCGGCGTTCAACGTCATGCCCAATGACATCATCCATCTCGACGGCATGGAAATCCCGCCGATCGAACGCACGCGCCTGTTCCTGTTCCACAAGCCGGCCGGCGTCGTCACCACCAACCGCGACCCCGAAGGCCGCAAGACCGTCTTCGACGTGCTGCCGGCCGAGCTGCCGCGGCTGATGACCATCGGCCGGCTCGATATCAACACTGAAGGCCTGCTGCTGCTGACCAATGATGGCGGCCTGTCGCGCGTGCTCGAACTGCCGGCCACCGGCTGGCTGCGCCGCTACCGCGTGCGCGTCCACGGCAAGGTCGAGGAAAGCGCGCTCGCCGGCCTGCGCGATGGCATTGCCGTCGACGGCGTCTTCTACGGCGCCATCGAAGCCAGCCTCGATCGCGAGCAGGGCTCCAATGCCTGGCTGACGATCGGCTTGCGCGAGGGCAAGAACCGTGAGGTCAAGAACATCCTCGGCGCGCTCGGCCTCGACGTCACGCGGCTGATCCGCATCTCCTACGGCCCGTTCCAGCTCGAGGATCTCCCCGAAGGTCATGTGCTGGAGATCAAGGGCCGAGTGCTGCGCGACCAGCTTGGCGAGCGCCTGGTCGAGGAATCCGGCGCCAATTTCGACGCCGAGATAACAAAACCGTTTTCCAACCAGCCCGTGCGGCGCACCGAAGTCCGCGAGGCCGAGCCCGAACGGCCGAAGTTTACGCGAGACGGCGAGCGACGGCCGATCGGCGAGGGCGGGCTGATCAAGAACCGCAAACGCCGGGAAGGCAGCCGCGACGAGGCGCTCGGCAAACTGTCGACGAGTCCCGACAGAGGCGAGAGAGCAGAAAAGAGCTTCGGCGATCGCGGTCCGCGACCGGAGCGTGGCGGCTTTGGCGATAAGCCGCGTGGAAGTTTCGGCGACAAGCCGCGCGGCGGATTCGGTGACAAGCCTCGCGGCGGCAAGAAATCCGAACGCGAGCAACGGCCGATCGAGCCGCCCGGCCAGCGCAAGGCCAATGTCTGGATGGCGCCGGGAGCCCGGCCGATCGGCAAGGGCAGGGCGGAGGCCGATGCGGCCAAGGCGGCCGAGAACAAAGCGCGCAAGGCCTCGTTCAAGCCGTCATATGGCAAGCCCGCCGACAAACCAGGCGGTGCGAAGCCATTCGGCAAGCCGCGTGGCGAGCGTCCAGGAGGCGCCGGTGGCGGTGAGCGGCCGCGCGGCGGCCCCAAGGGTCCCCGCACAAGATGAGAATCGTCGGCGGTGAGTTTCGCGGGCGTCCGCTGGCGACGCCCCGCAGCAGCGCTATCCGCCCGACGACCGACCGGACCCGCGAGGCCGTCTTCAACGTTCTGGCGCATCGCTTCGCCGGGCAAGTGGAGGGCGCGCGCGTGCTCGACCTGTTCGCCGGCACCGGCGCGCTTGGTTTGGAAGCCCTGTCGCGCGGGGCATCCTATGGCGTGTTCATCGAGGAATCGGCCGAAGGCCGGGGCCTGATCCGCGACAATGTCGAGGCCTTCGGCCTGACCGGACGCACCAAGATCTTCCGCCGCGATGCAACCGGCCTTGGCGAGGCGGGCACGCTGGCGCCGTTCGGTCTCGTCTTTGCCGATCCGCCCTACGGCAAGGGCCTTGGCGAGCGCGCCCTGCGGTCCGCCAAGAATGGCGGCTGGCTGCGCCCCGGCGCGCTCTGCGTGGTCGAGGAGACGGCGGCGATTCCCTTCCAGCCAGGCCCGGGCTTTTCCGTGCTTGATGAGCGCAACTATGGCGAGACCGTCATCCGCTTCATCGAGGCTGCCTGAATAGGCCCGCTTTCAGCAGTGGCCTCTTTGCCGCCGCCTTTGACGGCAAGATGACCAACAATTCACTTTGCTTGTCGCCAGCGCCTTGCCTATCGTCGCTGCATGAAAACCGGAGCCATCGATGACATCCAGGACTGAATGGCTGCGGCCGGCGCTGCTGGCGACCTCGCTGGCCTTGTTCATCGCCGGCCCTGTCCTGGCCGACAGTTCTGCGTCGCCCAAGACTCTGCCGGCCGAGTTCAAGGTCACGGATTTCCTGCTCGACAACGGCATGGAAGTGGTCGTCATTCCCGATCACCGCGCGCCGATCGTCACCCATATGGTCTGGTACAAGATCGGTAGCGCCGACGAGCCGCCGGGCAAATCCGGCATCGCCCATTTCTTCGAGCATCTGATGTTCAAGGCGACAGCTCATCACGCGGCCGGCGAGTTCGATCGCGCCGTCTCCGACATTGGCGGCTCCAACAACGCCTTCACCTCCTATGACTACACCGCTTTCCACGAGACGGTGGCCCCGTCGGATCTCGAGCTGATGATGAGCTTCGAAGCCGACCGCATGCGCAACCTCATCCTCACCGACGACGTCATCAAGACCGAGCGCGACGTGATCCTGGAGGAGCGCCGCTCGCGCATCGACAACAATCCGCAGGCCGTGCTCGACGAGGAGGTCGATGCCACACTGTGGCAGAACCAGCCCTATCGTATCCCGGTCATCGGCTGGATGCAGGAGATGGAGCAGCTGAACCGCACCGACGCCGTCGCCTTCTACAACAAGTACTACCGGCCCAACAACGTCGTGCTGATCGTGGCCGGCGACGTCGAACCGGAAACGGTGAAGGCGCTGGCCGAGAAGACCTACGGCAAGGTGGCCCGCGGGCCGGATCTGCCGCCGCGGGTGCGCCCGGTCGAACCGGAGCAGAATACCAGGCGCACCGTCACGCTCTCCGACGCCCGCGTCAGCGTGCCGAGTTTCTCGACACAATGGGTCGTGCCTTCCTATCACACCGCCAAGCCGGGTGAGGCCGAAGCGCTCGATCTGCTCGCCGAGATTCTCGGCGGCGGCAACCGCAGCCGGCTTTACCAGGCGCTTGTCGTCAAGCAGGGCATCGCTTCCAGCGCCGGCGCTTACTTCCAGGGCACCATGCTCGACGACACCAATTTCACCGTCTATGGCGCGCCGCGCGGCGACGCCAAGCTGGCCGACGTCGAAGCCGCGGTCGATGCGGAGGTGGCGCGCCTCGCCAGCGACGGCGTCACATCGGATGAGCTCGAAAAAGCCAAGGACCGCTATGTCAGGTCGATGATCTTTGCCCGCGACAAGCAGGATTCCATGGCCAACATCTATGGCTCGACGCTCGCCACCGGCGGCAATGTCCAGGACGTGCAGCAATGGCCGGATCGCATCCGCAAGGTCACAACCGACGAGGTCAAGGCCGTGGCCGCGCGCTATCTTGTGCCGGCCCGCTCGACGTCAGGCTATCTCTTGCCGCAGCAACAGGCGGGGAATTGATGATGATGAACGAGCATCTCCGCGCTTTTCCTTCTCCCGCAAGGGGAGAAAGGAAGGCCCTGCACGCCCTCGCGACCCTCTTCCTCTCCATCCTCTTCCTGGTCCTGCCGGCGCTTTCCGCCCGCGCCATGGAGATCCAGTCCGTCACCTCGCCGAAGGGCGTCACGGCCTGGCTGGTCGAGGACTATTCCGTGCCGGTTGTCGCCATCCGCCTCGTCTTTGGCGGCGGCTCGACTCAGGATCCGCCGGGCAAGGAAGGGCTGGCCAATCTGATGACCGGTCTGTTCGACGAAGGCGCCGGCACTCTCGATTCGGAAGCTTTCCAAATCAGGCTCGACGATGCCGGCGCCGAGATGAGCTTCGACGAGACCCGCGATGGCATCTACGGCTCCATGCGCATGCTGGCCGAACAGCGCGACGAAGCCTTCGACCTGTTGCGGCTGGCGGTCAACGAGCCGCGCTTCGATCAGGCGCCTATCGACCGCATCCGCGCCCAGGTCCTGTCCGGCATCATCGCCAACGAAAACGACCCAGACACGGTGGCGCAGAACCGATGGGCGCGCGCCGTCTATGGCGACCACCCCTATTCGCGCTCCGATCAGGGCACCAGGCAGAGCGTCGCCGCCATCACTCAGGCTGATCTCAAGGCCCTGCACAAGGCGGTATTCGCGCGCGGCGGCCTGCATGTCGCCGTGGTCGGCGCCATCGACGCCGAGACGCTGAAGAAGAAGCTGGACATGGTGTTCGGCGATCTGCCGCCGAACCAGGCGCTCGCCCCTGTCGGCGATATCGAGCCCAGGCTGGCGCAGCATATCGAGGTCAATTACGACCTGCCGCAGACCTCGCTGCAGCTCACGTGGCCCGGCGTGAAGCGCACGTCGCCGGATTTCTTCCCGGCCGCGCTGATGAACGAAATCCTTGGCGGCGGCACCTTCACCTCGCGCCTGTTCCAAGAGGTGCGCGAAAAGCGCGGGCTGGCCTACAGCGTCAATTCCTCGCTGGTAAACCAGGACCACGCCGACGCACTGATCGTCACCACCGGAACGCGTTCCGACCGCGCCGCCGAGACGCTTGGCATCGTGCGCGACGTCGTCAAGCGGCTGGCCGAGGACGGCCCGACCGAGGCCGAACTGGCGGCGACCAAGAAATATCTGATCGGTGCCTATGCCATCAACAATCTGGATTCGTCGAGTTCCATCGCCGCGACGCTGGTCGAGCTGCAGCTCGACGATCTCGGCATCGACTACATGCAGCGCCGCAGCGGTTACATCAACGCGGTGACGCTGGATCAGGTCAAGGCGGCGGCGAAGAAGCTGCTGACGGCGGAGCCGACCATCATGGTGGTCGGGCCTCCACTGGCGGGAGCCGGCAAGGGATGAGCCCGACCTTTGGCATCGCTTTCGGCGGCGGCGGCGCGCGCGGCCTGGCGCATATCCATGTCATCGAGGCGCTGGACGAGCTTGGCATCAAGCCGGTGGCGATAGCCGGCTCGTCGATCGGCGCCATCATGGGCGCCGGCATGGCCTCCGGCATGACCGGCAAGGATATCCACGACTATGCCCGCTCGATCCTTGGCCGCCGCGCCGAGGTGGCGAGCCGCATGTGGCGGGCGCGGCCGGGCACGATCGCCGAGGCCATGCAAAACGGCATCCGCGTCAGCCAGTTCAATGTCGAGCGCATCCTCAAGGCGTTCCTGCCCGAGGCCATTCCTGAAACCTTCGCCGAATTGAAAATCCCGCTGAAGGTGACGGCGACGGACTATTTCGGCCACAAGCTCGCTGTCTTCGACGACGGCGACCTGCACTCGGCCCTTGCCGCTTCGGCCGCCATTCCCGCCGTCTTCCGCCCGGTGACGCGCGACGGCAGGCTGCTGATCGACGGCGGCATCTACAACCCCGTGCCGTTCGACCTGATCGAGAAGGATGCCGACATCATCATCGGCGTCGACGTGGTCGGCGCGCCGGAAGAGGCCGACCGCAAACAGCCGACCTCAGTCGACCTGATGTTCGGCGCCACGCAGCTGATGATGCAGTCGATCATCGCCAACAAGCTGAAACAGTGCCAGCCCGACATACTGGTCCGCCCGGCGGTGTCCAAATACCGGGTGCTCGATTTCCTGAAGATCGACGCCTTGATGAACGAGACGGCGGACATCAAGGATCGGCTGAAGCGGGAGGTGGAGAAGGTGGTGGAGGCGCGGCGCGGGAAGGGGAAGCGCGCGGCTGGGTGATACTTCTGGGAATGCGCCAGTCGGGCTCGAGCACAAGCGGCCGCTCAAGGCAGTGCGGGGCGCTCATTTATGAACATGCGCAGGCTTTTCCGGCTCGGTGCTCAACGCGCGAAGCGACGTTTAATGCGATCGACCACTGCACGTATGGGAGCGGATGCGCGCCAGGTCGTGCTGGATATTATGGCGGCCAAGTGGCTCTGCGCGTCCTGGCTTGCCTTTCGCATGCATTCAGTCTCTTCGATCAGCTTTGAGTTGTCAGAATTCAGCCGCTCTATTTCGGCATGGATTGTTGGAGAGTGCACCTTGGCAATGTGAGACCACAGCTGCCGTTGCGATCGATCCAGGTAGGTCTCCCGGTCCAATGCGTGAGGTTGAAGCCGATCTCGGACCGCAGATGCCAGACGGCCGAGGCCGATGACGGCGACTGTGTCGGGAAGGATTACTGTTTCGTGCGCGATGCCGAGATGATCGAGAAAGCGTTCCGCATTGACAATCGCGTCCGCGATCAGGTTAGCGTCGTGGAAGGAAACGATGCAGTCCGGCTTCATAAGTGGCAAAACGCCGACAAAGTCCGAAAAACAGGCCCTGGTCGTGTGCTCGCCGTCTATCAGCGCAAGCGTGGCCTTGGAGTCAACCGCGTCGGCGCGCACATCGGAAACGTCGCTGTCAATTGTGGTAAGCTTGGCCATCGCTGCGGAGGGGACATAGTCCGACAGCACGGAGATCATTCGAGCCGCCGAGTTTTCAGGATAGTGAAAAATCTGGGCGCGTTCGTCAGGCTGCGCCTTGGGTCGCGGGTCGACCGATATCACCGCCCTGCAGGCTGGATCCATCAGGTGCGGCACCAGGCTTCCCCCGAGGTGAGAGCCGATCTCGAGGTAGACATACTGGCCAAGCACCGACCGGGCGAAGTTCTGCACCCGCAGGAAGCTCTTGCGGTCACTGAGGGTGCTCTCGGTCTTGATCTGGAAAACGGCAATGTCGAGCGTTTCGATCATGCCCATCGCTTGATCGGCGGTTGGCATTGAGGTGGCTCCCTGGCACTGGGTTGCGGCTCGCTTGCTCGGTGCTATTGGCTGGACCGTCGCAAAATGATTATAGCTCCGTTGCACTTTCGCTCGAAGTCCGCAACAGCATATCTCGAAACACCTCGAAAGGTCGACGATGAACCGCCTTTATACAGATCTGCTGATCAAGATCATTGCCAATACAATTTATGGCTCCGGTTCGCAGGTCATGGATCCCTCGAAGGTTGGCCAGTCGACACCGTTCAATCGCGAGGATCGGCTCAACGGCCGCGATTGGCCGACGGTTGCCCATTCGATGGCGGGCATCAAGCGGCTGACCAATCTACGTGACCTCGTCCAGCGCGCCATCGATGAGAACGTCCTTGGTGATTTCATCGAGGCCGGGGTCTGGCGCGGCGGCTGCTGCATCCTGATGCGCGGCGTGCTGGCCGCCAACGGGATCACGGACAGGAAGGTCTATGTCGCCGACTCGTTCGATGGTCTGCCGCCGCCCGATCCTGAGAATTTTCCCGCCGACCGGGGCGACAGGTTGCATGAGTTCCGCCAACTGGCGATCGACCAGGGACAGGTTGAAGCGAATTTTGCCGCCTATGACCTGCTGGATGACCAGGTGGTCTTCGTCAAAGGTCTGTTCGGCAACACGCTGCCGGGTCTGGAAGCCGGTCCCTTCGCCTTGATCCGGCTGGACGGTGATCTATACGAGTCGACGATGGACAGCCTTGAAGCGCTCTATCCAAGGCTGTCGCCAGGCGGTTTCGCGATCATCGATGACCTGGCACTTCCGACCTGCCGGCAAGCGGTCGAGGAGTACCGCGCACGCAACCACATCACCGCGCAGATGCACGAGATAGACTGGACAGGCGGTTGGTGGCAAAAGTCAGTTGCCGACACCTGAGCCACGGAGGCGCGATGAAGCAGGACCTCGTGTCAGTCGTTGTTGTTGCCTACAACATTCCCCGAGAACTACCCCGAACGCTGCTTTCACTCGCATTGCCCTATCAGCAAGGCGTGACGGCCGACGACTACGAGGTCATCGTCGTCGACAACGGATCACCATCTGCGGTCAGCGAAAGCCTTATCGCGGAATATGGGCCGAACTTTCGCCTGCTGCGCATGGATGACGCGTCACCCTCGCCCGCGGCAGCCGTCAATCGTGGAATTATGGAGGCGAGGGGAGACAAGATCGGCGTGATGATCGACGGCGCGCGGATGGTGACGCCGGGTTTGGTACATTTCGCTCGCATAGGCCTTGGGATGGCGCCGACGGCGGTCGTGGCCGCGCCTGGCTGGTATCTTGGAAGCGACGTCCAGGCGAACGCCGCCGGGAATGGCTATACAAAAGCCATTGAGGATTTGCTCCTGCAATCGATTCGATGGCCAGAAGATGGGTATCGGTTGTTCGAGATCGGGACCATGGATGAATCGTCGGTCGATCCATGGTTCTCGCCAATAGCCGAAGCCAATGCTCTCTTCATGAGTCGGGACAACTGGCAGGCGATCGACGGCATGGACGAGCGCTTCGGCCATCCGGGCGGCGGCCTTGTCAACCTCGACACGCTCGAGCGTGCGATGGGGTTGCCGCACGCTAAGCTGATCCTCACCCTCGGAGAGGCCACATTTCACCAATTGCATGGCGGGGTGTCCACCAACGCAACCATTGAACAACAGCGCAAGAACTGGACCGCCTGGAAGGCCGAAAGGGATGCCCTGCGGGGACCGGGAGACCTTACCCTTCATGTTCCTTCGGCATTCGTGGGCTCGCTGCCCCAATCGATTCTGCCGCACCTTGCGCGCGCTACAATTGCGACCCCATTCCGGGCCGCGCCTGCCGTTGCCGCAGGCTTCAGGGCGCAATTAATGCCGTTGGAAGAAGACGTGCCGACGGACCACACAGCAGCAACGCTGGTCGGTTTGGCCAAAGGACAATTTCAGCTCGGGAATTACCGAGCGGCAGCGGACATCCTTCGCATGGCAAGCGCCACCTCGCCTGTCGAGCTTGGAGCGTCGCGCCTTCTTTCGTTCGCCGGCATTCTTGCCCGGCATGACCCGGTTCGAGACGCGGCCTATTTTACCGCCATCGGTGATGCGTACCTTGCCATTGGCGAGAACGAGAAGGCTGAGGTTCAGTACCGCAGGGCGTTGGACCTCAACTCCAATGCCATAGGCGCCCATACCGGACCTGCCGGCATGCGGATGGAGGGGCCTTCCTATCATGACTGGCTGGAGCGTCTTTACGCGGAGCTGAAACCCGACATCGTGATGGAGATAGGCATCTGTAACGGCATGTCGCTTTCCAGTATCAAGGCTCCGACGCTCGCAATCAGAATCGATCCCAATCCGCGCATTACGGCAACCCTCAGTGCGGAAACACATATCGTTCCGGAAACCAGTGATGCCTTCTTCGAGCGCGGCGGAGCGGATGCGTTGCTGGCTGGCCGCCCGGTCGCCATCGGGCTCATCGACGGCTTGCACAGTTTCGACCAGGGGTTGCGCGACTTTGCGAACCTCGAACGCCACTGCGACCGTGGCTCGGTGTTGCTCCTGCATGGTGCGGCTGCGTTGGATGAAGCGCCGCAACAGGTTCCACCAGTCACCCAATTCCACCGTGGTGATGTCTGGAAATTGGTTTCGGCCCTAAGGGCTTTTCGCTCCGAACTTGACGTCTTCACCATCGCCACGCCGGGGACCGGCCTCACCGTGGTGGCCGGCTTTGGGGGCGGCAGATACGATCGTTCATGGATCATCGAAGCGGGCAAACATTTTGCAAACATGGATTCTCCCGAGATCGAGGCAAATCCAGCGGGTGCGCTTTGCTTGGTTGCAAATGAATGGGAGCCGGTAATCGCGCGGCTCAAGACCAACTTAGCCGGAAAAAAGAGCAGGAAACCACGATCAAAACAGGTGGCGGCATTAAATCGCGAGGTCGAGGAGGTCACAATGGGTGGATTCTTACATCAGTACTTTTTGAATAACAGCGGCAAGGAAATGTACAAATGGATGCACTATTTTGACGTGTACGAACGTCACTTCGAGAGGTTCAGGAATAGACAGCCGGTCGTTGTTGAAATCGGCGTCTACAAAGGAGGCTCGCTCGAGATGTGGCAAGCTTATTTCGGCGAAGGGGCGCGGATTGTTGGAGTCGACATCGACCCTGCCTGCAAGACACACGAGTCGGAGCAGATTGAAATTTTCATCGGCAGTCAGGACGATCCCGATCTACTCGATCGCGTCGTCGAGAAATATGGCTCCATCGATATCGTCATCGATGATGGCAGCCATATCATGGACCACGTTATCGCGACGTTCGAGCACCTCTACCAGCACGTGCAGCCGAACGGAGTGTATTTGGTCGAAGACACGCATACGAGCTATTGGGAAGACTATGGCGGCGGGCTTCGCAGGCCAGGTTCGTTTATGGAATTCGTCAAGGGAAAGCTCGACGAGATCAATGCCCACCACGTGCGCGGCGAGATGCCAGCGAATGCGTTCACCAATTCAACGAATTCAATCTCCATCTATGACAGCATCGTCGTGTTTGAAAAACGGCCGCAAGCCAAACGACAGTCCCTGACGACCGGCAAGGCGTAGGGTCGCGCCTGACTGTGAGTCAGCAACGGCTTTTCGTCCGAAATTGCATCGAAGAACAGATGAAGCGGTTTCCGTGAATGATTGAACGGCCGGGTCTGAGCAGGGCAGGGCACTCCGGTCCGATCAAACTCCCTCAGTCCTTCGCCCGCTCCACATAGGACCCGTCGGCGGTCATCACCACCACGCGGGTGCCAGGCGCGATGTGCGGCGGCACGGTGGTGCGCACGCCGTTGGAAAGCACGGCCGGCTTGTAGGAGGACGACGCCGTCTGGCCCTTGGTCGTCGGCTCGGTGTCGACCACTTCGAAGGTGGCGCGCTGCGGCAGCACCAGGGCGATCGCGATGCCGTTGAACTGCGACACCTGCACCGGCATGCCTTCCTGCAGATAGGGGGCTGCGTCGCCGACCACGGCTTCCGTCACCGCCACCTGGTCGTAGGTTTCCGGGTTCATGAAGTGATAGCCTTCGCCGTCGGCGTAGAGGAAGGTGTGCTCGCGCTCCTCGACATAGGCACGCTCCACCTGCTCGGTGGTGCGGTAGCGCTCCGACACCTTCACCCCGTCGCCGATGCGCCGCATGTCGAGCTGGGTCACGGGCGTGCCCTTGCCTGGGTGAATGTTTTCGGCAAAGAGGATCACATAAAGCTTGCCGTCCTTGTCGACGACATTGCCTTTGCGGAGCGAACTGGCGATGACTTTCACCACGGTTTTAAATCCTGCAAGAGTTGACTGGCGTTTGCCGGCTTGTGCGGCGCTGGATGGGGGCCTAGCGCATCTTGGCGCGAACCGCCAGCCCCCCAATGCGAACTGGCATGGGGCGAACTGGCATGGGGCGAACTGGCATGGGGGGCGAACTGACATGGGGCGCACCGCCATGCCTTCAATCCGCTCATGACCGCCGCGTCGCCCTGGTGGACGCCGCATGTCCACGCCGATCGCCGCCCGCGCCTTATGCTGCGCAACAAGCTGACGGCGGCCTTGCGCGACTGGTTCGCCGGTAACGACTTCATCGAGGTGGAGACGGCGGCGCTGCAGGTCTCGCCCGGTAACGAGGCACATCTGGCGGCTTTCGCCGCGGAATCGGTAGGGCCGGATGGCGTCCGCTCGCCGCTTTATCTCCACACCTCGCCGGAATTCGCCTGCAAGAAACTGCTTGCCGCGGGGGAGCAGCGCATTTTCAGCCTGGGTCCGGTCTACCGCAACCGCGAGCGCGGTCCTTTGCACCATCCCGAATTCACCATGCTCGAATGGTACCGGGTGGGCGAAACCTACGAAAGCCTGATGCGCGACTGCGCCGATCTGCTGGCGCTGGCCGCGACACGGGCAGGGGCCACGCGCTTTTCCTTCCGTGGCCGCGATTGCGATCCGTTCGCCAAACCGGAGCGGCTGACCGTGGCGGACGCCTTCAGCCACCATGCCGGCATCGATCTGCTGGCCACGGTCGCCGTCGACGGCGGCACGGACCGGGACGCGCTTCATGCCGCGCTGGTCCAAGCCGGACTGCGCACCGCGCCCGACGACACCTGGGCGGATTTGTTCAGCCGCGTGATGGTGGAAAAGATCGAGCCGTTCCTCGGGCAGGGGCGGGCGACCATCCTGTGCGAATATCCGGTCGCCGAGGCGGCACTGGCCCGTCCGAGTCCCGGGGATCCGCGTGTTGCCGAGCGGTTCGAACTCTATTGCTGCGGTGTCGAGCTGGCCAACGGCTTTGGCGAGTTGACCGACGCGGCCGAGCAGCGTCGGCGTTTCATCATCGAGATGGATGAGAAGGAGCGCATCTATGGCGAGCGCTACCCGCTGGACGAGGATTTCCTGGCGGCCCTTGCCGTCATGCCGCAGGCCAGCGGCATCGCGCTCGGATTCGACCGCCTGGCGATGCTGGCGACCGGCGCGCAGAAGATCGAGGACGTTATCTGGACACCTGTTGCGGCATCTTGAACGAGAGGCCGCTACCAGGCCCTCATTTCAATGCGCGAAAATCTGCTCCAGTGAACGAAAACCCTTGAATTCCAGGGCGTTGCCCGACGGGTCGCGAATGAACAGCGTCGCCTGTTCGCCGGGCTCGCCCCTGAAGCGGACCATTGGCCGCTCCAGCCAGTCTATGTCGTCGCGCGCTTCCAGCCGCGCCGCCAGGCGCTGCCAGTCATCCATTAAGAGCACGGCGCCGAAATGCGGAATCGGCACCAAAATGCCGTCGACCTTGCCGTCACTGGCGGCTTGCGCGGCCTGCGGCCGCAGATGCGCCGACATCTGGTGGCCATAAAGGTCGAAATCGACCCAGGTCGCCGACGAGCGGCCGATCGCGCAGCCCAGCACCTCGCCATAGAAAGTTCGGGTTTCATCGAGATCACGAACCGGAAAGGCAAGATGGAAAGGCGTCATGGCGAAGGCTCCAGATAGGCAAAAACTGCGGCGTCCGCTCCTGGCGGGCGCTTCGATGGCGATTTGGTCGCGACATCCTGATTGCCCTTCTGCCATTGCACAAGCGGCATTGGAACAATAGATGGTGCGGCAGCACCTGCCTTCCGGACAGGCTGAAGAAACAGGATCAAGTGCATGACCGACAAGCTCGACGCCGCGAAATTGACGGACCGCGTCGCGGCCCTGGTCGAGGCCGCCAAACGCGCTGGCGCCGATGCCGCGGACGCCGTCGCGGTGCGTGGCCGCTCGACCGGTGTTTCGGTGCGGCTTGGCAAGGTCGAAAACACCGAAGCATCCGAGGGCGACGATGTTTCGCTGCGGGTCTTCGTCGGCCAGCGTGTGGCCAGCGTATCGGCCACCGCCGCGTCCGATCCGAAGGCGCTTGCCGAGCGTGCCGTTGCCATGGCCAAGGTGTCTCCCGAGGATCCCTACCAGGGTCTTGCCGACCCTGCGCTGCTCGCCAGGCAGACGCGCGACCTGGACCTGTTCGACGCGACCGAAGTGTCGGCCGACCAGTTGAAGGAAGCGGCCCTTGCGGCCGAAGCGGCGGCTCTCGCCGTCAAGGGCGTGACCAATTCGTCCGGCAGCAATGCCAGCGCCGGGCTGGGCGGGATGGTTCTGGCCACCTCGCACGGTTTTCTCGGCCAGTATGTCGCCTCGCGCTTTTCGCGCTCGGCCAGCGTCATTGCCGGCGAGGGCACCGGCATGGAGCGCGACTATGAATTCTCCTCGCGCCAGCATTTTGCCGATCTCGACGCGCCCGAGGATATCGGCCGCATGGCCGGCGAACGGGCCGTGCGTCGTCTTGGCGCGCGCAAGGCGGCGACCGGACCGGTCGACGTGGTGTTCGACCCGCGCGTCGCGCGCGGCATTGCCGGCCATATCGCCGGCGCCATCAACGGTGCTTCCGTTGCGCGAAAAACCTCGTTCCTGCGCGACATGATGGGCAAGCAGGTGGCCGCTGCCGCCATCACCGTCACCGACGAGCCGTTGCGGCGCCGTGGCCAGGCCTCGCGTCCATTCGATGGCGAAGGCGTCGAGGGCGAGAGGCTCCTGATGATTGAAAAGGGTGTCCTCAACCACTGGTTCCTGTCGACGTCGGCGGCGCGGGAGCTCGGCCTTGTCACCAACGGTCGCGGCGCGCGCGGCGGCTCCTCCGTCTCGCCGTCGTCGACGAACCTTGCCATCGAGGCGGGCGAGCGCTCGCCGGAGGATTTGATCGGCTCGCTCAAGACCGGCTTCTACGTCACCGAAGTGTTCGGCCAAGGCGTGGACATGCTCACCGGCGAATACAGTCGCGGCGCCTCGGGCTTCTGGATCGAAAATGGCGCGCTCGCCTATCCGGTCGCCGAAGTCACCATCGCCTCGAACCTGAAGACGATGTTCCTCAACATGGTGCCGGCCAATGACCTCGACCGCAATTTCGGCACCGCGGCCCCGACGCTCCTGATAGAAGGCATGACCCTTGCCGGAGCATGACCTGACCACTGCCGGTGCCGATCAGGACTTGCCGCTGCTGCGTGACGCCGCCCGCGAGGCCGGTCTTATCGCCATGCGCTACTTCGGCAACAATCCGCAGGTCTGGATGAAGGGCGGCACCTCGCCGGTCAGCGAAGCTGATCATGCCGCCGATGCGTATCTGCGCCAGACGCTGCTTGCGGCACGGCCGGATTATGGCTGGCTGTCGGAAGAGACGGCCGACGATCCGGCACGGCTTTCGGCGCGCCGCACCTTCGTTGTCGACCCGATCGACGGCACGCGCGGCTTCCTCGAAGGCCAGCGGACATGGTGCGTCAGCGTTGCCGTCGTCGAGAATGGCCGCACGCTCGCCGGGGTGCTCGAATGTCCGGCGATGGATGAGACCTACTCGGCGCTGCCCGCTCAGGGCGCCTTCCGCAACGACAAGCGCATCGCGGTGCGCAAGCCTGGGGACAAGGCTGAAATTTCAGGATTGAAGCAGTTGATCGACCTGGTGCCTGCCGGCTGGCAGAAGCGGCTGCAGCGGGCACCCTACATCCCCTCGCTCGCCTACCGCCTGGCGATGATCGCCAACGGGACGCTCGACGCAACGTTCGTCAAGCCGAACGCGCATGACTGGGACATCGCAGCCGCCGATCTCATTCTGCGCGAGGCGGGCGGCCAGCTGCTGGATCCGAATGGCCGGGCGCCGCTCTACGCCGGCGAGGTGATCCGCCACGGCGCGCTCGCAGCCGGCAGCGGGGACCTGCTGGCGGTGCTTGTCGATGTCATCGCCGGGCTGGATGCCTGAAAGCGTTTTCGAAGGTTCCAAAGTCGGCGGCTTTGGTCTAGACCTGTCACAAACTCACGATATGTGAAGGACCGACATGGCCGCGGAAGACGGAAAGAAACAGCTTTTGCATCTGGTGTTCGGCGGCGAACTCAAGAAGCTTGGCGGTACCGAATTCCGGGATCTCGACGCGCTCGACATCGTCGGCGTCTATCCCGACTATCAATCCGCGCACACTGCGTGGAAAGCCAAGGCGCAAGCCAGCGTGGACAATGCTCATATGCGTTATTTCGTCGTTCATCTGCACCGCCTGCTGGATCCTGATAGCAAGGCCGCCGGTTGACCTCGATGGAGCATGATCTGGCGAAACAGCCAGCCAGCGAGGCCGCGCCCACGGGCAGGGGCGGCAGCCGCACGACCAAAGCCTTCTGGCGCCGCATTCGCGAGCCGCTCGCGCAGTCCCGATTCGTCAAGAACGCCATTGCCAGCCTGCTCGCGCAGTTCGTGCGGCTGGTTCGCCTGACCAGCCCCCTGGTCGCCGGATCGGCGCGCTTTTCGGGTGGCGCCTACGCCGAGTTCGAGCCGGGGATCATTGCTCTGTGGCATGGCCAGCATCTTTTGACACCGGCTTATTACCCCAAGCGCAAGCCGTTGGTCGCCATGGTGTCGCGCAGCGCCGATGCCGAGCTCAACGCGCTGATGCTTGAGAAGTTCGGCATCGAGGCGGTGCGCGGTTCGGGTGGACGTGACAATGCCAGGCATCTGGACAAGGGCGGGGCCAAGGCGCTCATCGCCCTCAAAAAGTCGCTCACCGCAGGCAAGAACGTCGCCATGATCGCAGACATTCCCCACGGTACCCCGCGCGATGCAGGGCTCGGTATCGTTCTCCTGGCTCGCCTCTCCGGCCGGCCGCTCCTGCCCGTCGCGATCGCCACCAGCCGCCGCAAGGTGCTGGAAAAGAGCTGGGACAAGACCACCATCAACCTGCCCTTCGGCCGCTCCGCCGTGACCATCGGCGCGCCGATCTTCGTGGCGGCGGATGCCGACGACGCCGAAATGGAACGCAAGCGCCTGGAAGTGACGGCCGCCCTCAACGCCGCGACCGCCGAGGCCTACCGTCTCGTGGACGGTCCTCGATGAGCGGCCGCTGGGCCCGCACCATGCTGTCGGCATATCGATTTGCCGGCGCGGCCGCCTATCCGCTGGTCGGACCCTATGTCGCCTGGCGCACTTCGCGCGGCAAGGAAGACCGCAACCGCCGCCGCGAGCGCTACGGCGTCGCCGGCCGGCCGCGCCCCGAGGGGCCGGTGATCTGGATCCATGCCGCGAGCGTCGGCGAGACCTTGGCCGTCGTGCCGCTGGTCGAAAGCATCCTCGACTACGGCGTCAACATCGTGCTGACGACCGGCACGGTAACCTCCGCCCAGGTCGTCGACGAGCGGCTCGGCGACCGCATCATCCACCAATATGTGCCGCTCGATCTGAAGCCGGCGGTCAGCCGCTTCCTCGATCACTGGAAACCGGATCTGGCGATCATCGCCGAATCCGAGATCTGGCCGATGACCATCCTCGAACTCGGTGCTCGCCACGTGCCGCAGGTGCTGGTCAATGGCAGGCTCTCCGATCGCTCGTTCACGTCGTGGAAGAAGCGGGCCAACATCGCCGAGGCGCTGTTCGAGAATCTGGCCCATGTCGTTGCCCAGTCCGACGTCGACGGCGAGCGCTTTCGCGCGCTCGGCGCCCGGCCGGTCACGGTGTCGGGCAACCTCAAGGTCGACACCAACCCGCCTCCGGTCGACGATCGCGCGCTCGGCATTTTGCAGCGGCAGATCGGCGATCGGCCGACCTGGGCGGCGATCTCGACCCATGATGGCGAGGAAGTGGTCGCGGCGGAAGTCCACGCGACGCTGCACAAGCGTCACCACGGCCTTTTGACGATCGTCGTTCCGCGTCACCCCGATCGGGCCGAAGCCCTTGCCGCGCAGATTTCCGGCATGGGGCTGAAGGTCGCGCGGCGCAGCAAGGGCGACCGTATCGGACCCGACACGGATATCCTGCTTGGCGATACGATCGGCGAAATGGGCTTGTACCTCCGCTTGACCGAAATCGCTTTCGTCGGCCGCTCGCTGACCTCCGAAGGCGGCCAGAATCCGCTCGAGCCGGCCATGCTCGACACCGCCGTTTTGGCCGGGCGCAACGTGCAGAATTTTCGCGAGGCCTATCAGCGCCTGCTCGACAGCGGCGGCGCCAAGCTGGTGCGCGACCGCGACATGCTGGCTGGCGCCGTCAATTTCCTCCTGACCAACGAAGTGGCGCGCCACGAGATGATGGCGGCGGGGATCGCCACCGTCGACGAGATGCGCGGTGCGCTGGCACGTACGCTCAAATCGCTCGAACCATATATCCAGCCGCTGGTGGTCAAGGCGCGCCTGAAAGGCGCGAACGGGCGTTAGCGTGGCCACCGAGGCACCGCCATTCTGGTGGGAAGAGCCGGACTGGAAGGTCCTGGCGCTGTCCCCGCTGTCGGCTGTCTACGCGCTGGCCGCTGGCCGCGGCATGCGCAGGGCCCGGCGAGAGAAGATCGACGCGCCGGTTTTGTGCGTTGGCAATTTCACCGTTGGCGGCACCGGCAAGACGCCGGTGGCGATCGCGCTCGCCCAACAGGCCAGGCGCATGCAGCTGAAGCCCGGTTTCCTGTCGCGCGGCCATGGCGGCTCGTTTGCCGAGCCGCATGTCGTCGATATCAGCCATGACAGCGCCAGACATGTCGGCGACGAACCGCTGCTGCTGGCCGAACATGCTCCGGTGGCGGTGACGCCCAATCGTGCCGCCGGCGCCCGGCTGCTGCTGGAAAAACACGGCTGCGATTTCCTGATCATGGACGACGGCTTCCAGAGCGCGCGCATCCATATCGATTATGCGCTGGTCGTCGTCGATGCCCGTTACGGGATCGGCAATGGCCGCGTCATCCCGGGCGGTCCTCTCAGGGCCAAGATCGTCGACCAGCTGGTCTTCACCAGCGGGCTGCTCAAGATGGGCGAGGGCACCGCTGCCGATGCCGTGGTCCGCCGGGCAGCGCGTGCCGGCCGGCCGATCTTCGAGGCCCACACCGAGCCGAGCAGCAAGGCCGGGCTTGCTGGAAAGCGGTTTCTGGCCTTTGCCGGTATCGGTCATCCCGAAAAGTTCTTCGACACGGTGCGCGAGGCCGGCGGCGAAGTGATCCTGTCCAGGCCCTTTCCGGATCATCACTTCTACGCGGAGGACGAGCTCGCCGAACTGGCCGCGACGGCGCGGACCGAAGGCCTAGGGCTGATCACCACCGCCAAGGACGCCGCCCGGTTGCGCCACGGCGCCCCGCGGGATTTTCTCGACCGTCTCGACGTGCTGGAAATCGACACCGTGTTCGAGCTTGATCACGTGCCCGAACGCATCATCGGGGAGACGCTCGATGCCTGGCGGCAGCGCAAGCTGAAAGGCTAGCCCCGTTTGCGCAACTCCGGGTGCATCTCGATTTCGCGGCGCAGCGAGGCAGTGGCGTTCACATAAGGCTCCTGCCTGGCGACGCTCCAATATTTCAGCTCGTCCAATGGGATGTTTTCGCCCGTCACCGCGCAGCGCACGAACGAGCCGGGGCTGGTGACCTGGAAATCGCCATCGAGGTAGCGGATGCGGGCTTCCTTGCCGCCGGGGCCTTCGAAACGGTTCATCATGCAATGGCACTTGAGTTCATCGGGATTCAATCGCCATAAATCGTCGGCAAGGTCAAGCTTGGCGCAATGCTCATGTAATATTGCCCTATGGCACAATGGTTGTCAGGAAGCGCCATGGACATCGCCAATGCAAGCATGCCGTCTTTGCTGAGAGAAGCGCTCACGCCCCAGCCGGTGCCTTCGCCCAAGGCCGATCCAGCGACCGCGGCGCTGGTCAAGGTGCTCGTCCAGCCGGCGGCGCCCGCTATGGTGCAATCGGCGCAGTTCGCCACCCAGGCGCTGCAAAGCTCGCTGCCGCGACCGGCCGCTCAAACCTCGCAACGCCTGTCGTCCTCCGAGATCGAGGATGCTTACCGAGCCGTCATGGAACCTGACGCCACCCACCATGCACCGGCCCGAGCCTCGGCGGGTGGGGCAGGGGCGGATACCGATCAGGCTTCGCGCGGCTTCGCGCCGTCGCAGACGACGGCCACCGACAGCACACCCAAACTGGCGCCGGCCCTGTCCACATTTTCGCCGGCCGTCGCTTCCGCGGCGGTCCTGGTCGCGGCCAATGCCAACGCGCCGCAACCGCGCGGCGCCTCCATCCGTCCGGCTGGCCATGCGCCACGATCCGAGCCAGCTCCGTTGTCGCTGTGGACGATATCGATTGTGACGGCCATCGTCTCGGCCGTGACCTCCATGATCGTGCTTTTGCTATTCCGTTAAGCAGGGTTCACGCGATTTCCGACAGGGAACCGCCACGCATTTTCCTGGGAGTTGCACTGGCGTGCATGTCCTGAAAGCGGGCCGGCGATGGCCGGATGCCTTCGAGCCTAATCGTCATCCTGCAGGAAAGCTTCCAGCCTTGCCGAAGCAAGCCCGGCCTGTTCGGCAATGCGCCTGGCGAGATCGGTGGCGGCCGCGCGCGGCCGGCCGACCGGACGATCCAGCCAGTAGGAAACCGGATTGAGCGTGGTGCGATCGTCGACGGCGACGAGGCGCCCCGATTCTATCTGGTGCTCGGTGAGCGGCGGCCGGGCTAGCGCGATGCCGAGGCCATGGGCTGCTGCATCGAGTACCAGATTGTAGTCCTCGAAGCGGCGGTCCTGCGGGCGCGGCCGGTAGTCCACGTCCTGCGCGGCGAACCAGGCACGCCAGCCCGACGCGTCGGAATCGTTGATCAGCGGGAATTTGAGCAGCCGGGCCGGGTCACCACCGCCGATCTCCCGTGCAAGGTCTGGCGAGGCGATCGGGAAGAGATGTTCCTCGAACAGTTGCACCGAGACGCGGCCCGGGATGCGGCCGCGACCGCAGCGGACCGAAAGATCGATGCCTTCGTCGGCGAGATCGGCCTGACGGTTGTCGACGTCGAGCACGATGCGCAGGCGGGTAGGGTCGTTTTCCAGCGTTGCCATGCGCGGCATCAGCCATAGGCCGCTCACCGATGGAATGGAGGCCAGACGCACCACCGCGGTGCCACGCGGCTCCACCCAGCGGTCCGAATCGACCGAGATCAGGGCGAAAGCTTCGGTGGTCCTGAGATGCAGGCGATTGCCTTCGTTGGTCAGCGTCACGCCGCGCGCGCCGCGTTCGAACACCTTCAGACCAAGCCAGTCCTCGAGCTTGGCGATCTGCCGGCTGACGGCGCCATGGGTAAGGTTGAGCTTTTCAGCGGCGGCCGAAAAGCTTCCCGTGCGCGCCGCGGCGTCGAAGGCGCGCAATGTCTCCAGCGGCAGCATAGTGTTCGAGCTGTGATCCATGCTCACAGGTGACCCTCGATTTGGTCGTTTGTCAATCGACCCGGAAAGGCGTTTTCTGCTCTCGAAACTCGAAGATTCCGAGGGCACAGAGATGAGCACGACGACAGGCACGTTGAATTCGACACAGCGGATGGACACCACGGCCGCCATCGCCGTGGCGCTGACGGTGATCGGCTGGGCTTCCGCCTTCCCGGCGATCCGTGCCGGACTCGCCGCCTTCCAGCCGCTGGAGCTTGGCGCCCTGCGCTTTGCTATCGCCGCCGTGCCGGCGGCGATCTACCTTGCCGTCAAGCGCCCGGCACTGCCCCGGATCGGTGATTTGTGGCGCCTCGCCTTCGGCGGCGCCATCTTCGTCGCGCTCTACACCGCGATGCTCAATTTCGGCGAACTGACCGTCTCGGCTGGAGCCGCCGGCTTCATTATCAATGTCAGCCCTATCTTCACTGCCATCATGGCGATGGCGCTGCTTGGCGAGCGTTTCTCCGGCATAGCCTGGATCGGTACGGTCATTTCCTTCGCCGGCATCGGCATCATTGCCATCGCCGACGGGCATGGCCTGCATTTCAATGCCGGCGCACTGCTGGTGCTCGGCTCGGCACTCTGCTCGGCCGTCAACACCATCGTCCAGAAGCCGCTGTTTGCCCACCATCATCCGCTGACCATCGCGGCGTCCAACATGGTGCTCGGCGCGCTCTGCCTGGCGCCCTTCCTGCCCGCCGCTCTCCAGCAAGCCGCCGTCGCCAACACCGCCGGCCTCGGCGCCGTCATCTATCTCGGCATCGTGCCAAGCCTGATCGCCTATGCGGCCTGGGCGACCGCGCTGTCGCGCCTGCCCGCGGCGCGTGCTTCGAACTTCTTGTACCTGGTCTCGCCGATGTCGGCGCTGATCGGCTTCTTCTGGCTGGGCGAAGTGCCGACGCTGCTCGGCATCCTCGGCGGCGCGCTGGCGCTCGGCGGCGTTATCGTGGTGAATTTGAAACGCTAAATCAAAAGGTTGCGGTCTTTCCCTGACTCGTATCAAGAACCGCGGATTTCATCGCCAGTTGACGGCCGCCCCAACGCAAGGCAACCGTCACGTGGTCTTGGCGGATTGTCATCGCGGAGCGCAGCGAGGTTGGGATGGGAAGACGTTTTATCTCAACGGTCGTTTGCTTGTTGCTGCTCAACGCAAAAGCCGTTGCGGGTTGGTATCACGTGGAAAACTACGAGGGTTTCCTCGGGTCGTCTCCTATCCATTTCTCCATACAGACATATGACAGCTTGGGCAGCGCGCCAAGGGTCGATGGAAGCTACTTCTACGACGCGGAGCAAATCCCGATTGCGCTGTATGGCATCGTCAGCGGTACCAGGTTCGTACTGTGCGAGATTTCAGACGATAAGGAGCTTTATCGGATAATGGTGCAGGGACCGAGACCCCCTGTCGACACCACGAGGTGCCCGTTCTCCCTTGACCTCAATGAAGGCGTTGCGACAGGAAGCTGGAGCAAGGGCACGGATAGATATCCCGTCACCCTCAAGAAAATTGCGAGCCTGGATGACACCGGCGAGGGAAAGATCGACGGCACCGTCGAGATTCCGTTCTGGGCGCAGACAGCCACCGACAGGTTCTCGGGAGTTTACACGAATACCAGCGCCGGCCTTTGCATGGAAAAAATGCAGGTCATCAAAAAGAGCAGCCGCAAGGTTGTCCAGGAAATTGCCTTCGCCGATGACGACGCTTGCAGTGCCGGCATGCTGATGACGACCATCTACATGAACGTCGAGAAATGGGTGGAGCGAGGCAAGGACATTATTTCCGTGAATTTTCGAGGCGGCGGCGCCGGAACCGCGGTCGATTACGTCTTCAATTCACGAACAAGGAAATATCAGCAGAGCAAGTGAGGACTGGGCCGTTGAAACCGGTTCACCGCCGCCCGAACAGCCGCTCGATGTCCGCCAGCTTGAGTTCGATATAGGTCGGCCGGCCGTGGTTGCAGGTGCCCGAGCCGGGCGTCGCCTCCATCTGGCGCAGCAGCGCGTTCATCTCCTCGGCCTTGAGCAGCCGGCCGGAGCGCACCGAGCCGTGGCAGGCCATGGTGGCCGCGATCGTGTCCAGCCGTTCCTTGAGTGTCTCGACCGTATCGTTGTCGGCGATTTCGTCGGCGAGGTCGCGCACCAGTTGACCGACATTGGTTTCGCCCAGCATCGACGGCGTCTCGCGAACGGCAACCGCGCCCGGGCCGAAACGCTCGATGCCGAGGCCGAAGCGGGCGAGTGTTTCGGAATGCATGGCGAGGCGCTCGGCGTCCTCTTCCGGCAGGTCGATGATCTCGGGCAGAAGCAGCATCTGCGAGGGCACCGGCCGCGAGTGGAGGGCGTTCTTCAGCGCCTCGTAAACCAGCCGTTCATGCGCCGCGTGCTGGTCGACGATGACGAGTGAATCCCTGGTCTGGGCGATGATGTAGTTCTCGTGCACCTGGGCGCGTGCCGCACCCAGCACCGCGCCGAGCAGCGTCTCGGTTGCCTCATTCTGCCCCGCACGCGCATCGGCGCTGGCGAGCGGGCCGGCATCGAATGCCGCCTGGTCGCTCTCGCCGAAGCCGCCGGTTCTTGCGTTGCCGCGTTCAAAGCCTGCGCCTGCGAATTGCATGTCGAGCGGCCGCTGCGGCGAGCGCGAAGGGTCGAAGCCCGTGGGGCCGGACGCATGGAAAGCCGCTTCGTAGCTGCGATGGCCATTTGTCGGGCCACCGTGATCATAAGATGCGGCGCCCGGACGGAACGCAGCCATCATGCCGGCTGCACCCGTGGTGGCGGAGCGGATGCCGGCCTCGGCCAACGCCTGCCGGATCGCGCCGACGATCAGCCCGCGCACGAGACCCGGATCACGGAAGCGGACATCGGCCTTGGCCGGATGGACATTGACGTCGACGATGGCCGGGTCGAGCGAAAGAAACAGCACGGTCACGGCGTGGCGGTCGCGCGGCAGGACATCGGCGAATGCGCCGCGAATGGCGCCGGCGATCAGCTTGTCGCGCACCGGCCTGCCATTGACATAGGCATATTGCTGCAGCGCGTTGGCGCGGGTGAAGGACGGGATCGACACATGGCCGGTCAGATGCACGCCTTCGCGCATCGCGTCGATGGCAATGGAATTGTCGGGAAAGTCGGCGCCCATCACCTGCGCGACACGACGCAGGCTGCCGTCCGCGCTGTCCTCGGTCGCCGGCAGGTCCAGCGTCGTGCGGTCGGATCCGGCCAGCGTGAAACGCACCGTGGGGAAGGCGATGGCGATGCGCTTGACGATGTCGCTGATGGCCGAGCTCTCGGCGCGTTCGCCTTTCATGAATTTCAGCCGCGCCGGCGTGGCGAAGAACAGGTCGCGCACCTCGACCGTGGTGCCTCGATTGGCGGCCGCCGGCTTGACCGGCAGGACGCGGCCGCCGTCGATGCCGATCTCGGCGGCGCTGTCGCCCGAAGCGGTGCGCGAGCGGATCGACAGTCGCGACACCGAGCCGATCGACGGCAATGCTTCGCCGCGAAAGCCGAGCGAACGGATGTCATGGATATCCTCGGCGAGCTTGGAGGTGCAATGGCGCGCGATGGCCAGCGCCAGTTCCTGTTCGGGAATACCGAAGCCGTCATCGGTGACGCGGATCAGGTTCAGCCCGCCACCCGCTGTGACGACCTCTACCTTGCTTGCACCGGCATCGAGCGCGTTCTCGACCAGTTCCTTGACCACGCTCGCCGGACGCTCGATGACTTCGCCGGCGGCGATCTGGTTGATCATCGTTTCGGAAAGCTGGCGGATGGGCATGACGATAGTATAGGCGGATTCGTGTCGTGCGGGCGAGGGCGAACTGCGGCCGAAACGGTGAAACGACTTCACGCCTGCGCCAGCAGCCAATCCCTTACCTTGCGCGCATTGTCGCTGAGCTCGCGGTTCTTCGGCCAGATGACGTAGAATGCCGTGCCTGTCTTCATAACGTGGTCGGTGACCGGCACAAGCAGCCCCGTCGACAGCAGCCGCTCGACAAGGTGGCGCCAGCCGAGCGCGATGCCTTGCCCTTCCATGACGGCCTGGATCACAATCGCATAATCATTGATGCGCAAGCCACGCTCGGCATTGCGGAGACTGGCTCCGGCCGACTGGAACCATTCGTCCCAGTTCGGGGCCTCGCGATATGGCTCCTCCAGATGAATGAGGCGGTGTGTCGCTAGTTGTTCCACGGTCTCGGGCCTGCCGAATTTCGCCAGATAGCTGGGGCCGGCGACCGGAAAGATCTCTTCGTCCGAGAGCGACAGCGAATGATAATCCGGCCAGTCGCGCGGCACGCCGCCGCGCACCCCGAGCGGAATCCCCTCGGCGATGATGTCGAGGTCGCGATCGGCGGTCTGGATGCGCAGATCGACGCCCGGCAGTTCGTCGCGGAACTGCTGCAGGCGCGGCATCATCCAGAACGAACCAAAGGCCGTCGAGGCGGCGAGCGTCACATGGCCGCCGGTCGCCTGCAGGCGCAGGTCCTCGGCCGACTTGCGGATGTGGGAAAGGCCGAGTGAGACGTCGGCATGGAAGCGCTCGCCGGCCTCCGTCAGGAGCACCTGGCGATGGCGGCGCTGGAAGAGCTGGGCGCCGAGCTGTTCTTCCAGCCCGCGCACCGCATAGGAAACGGCGGCCTGGGTCATGCCGAGCTCGCGCCCGGCGGCGGTGAAACTCGACAACCGGCCTGCCGCCTCGAAGACGATCAGGCTGCCGGCGGAGGGCAATAGATGGCGCAGGCTTCGCATAAGCACAGCTTATACAAGAGATCAGGATTTTCCAGCGTCACATCTATATTTCGCCTCGCTAAGTTGACCGGGATCGAAGGGATGGAGGCTCCATGAACGCACCGGCCGCTGAATTGACCGAACAGACCCACCGCCGTGGCGGCGGCCGTCTCGGGCGCAAGGCGCTCCGCAGCGCACCAATTGCCTCCTTTCCGACCCTGGTACGGCAGATTCCCGTCTATCAGATGGTTCCGGACGAGGCGGTGGAACTGATCCATGAGGAGTCGCTTTCGATCCTGGAAGAGGTCGGCTGCGAATTCCGCGACGACGAGGCCATTGCCTTATGGAAGGCGGCCGGCGCCGACGTCCGGGAAACGCGGGTCCGCATCGATCGCGCGCTGCTGATGGAACTCGTCGCCAAGGTTCCCTCCGAGTTCACGCTGAACGCGCGCAATCCCGAGCGCACCGTGCGCGTCGGAGGCAAGAATTCGATCTTCGTGCCGATGTATGGCGCGCCTTATGTGCGCGACCTCGACAACAACAGGCGCTACGGCACGATCGCCGACCTCAACAATTTCCACAAGCTCGCCTACATGGCCCCGGCGCTGCACTCGTCGAGCTCGATCATCTGCGAGCCGATGGAAATTGCCGTGCCCAAGCGGCACCTGCACATCATCCATTCGGCGCTGAAATATTCCGACAAACCATTCATGGGCATCGTGACCTCCAAGGAGCGGGCGGAAGATACCATGGCGATGGCTGGCATCGTGTTCGGCGAGGAGTTCGTCCGCGACAATCCGGTGCTGGTGGCCATCACCAACTGTAATTCGCCGCTGGTCTGGGACGCCACCATGCTGGACGCCATGAGGGTGTATGCGCGTCACAACCAGCCGCTGATCCTGGCGCCCTTCGCGCTCTGCGGCGCCTCGACCTCGGCGTCCGCCGTTGGCGCGGTCGCGCAGGTCAATGCCGAGGCGCTTGCCGGCGTCGCCTTCACCCAGCTCATCCGTCCGGGCTCGCCCCAGATCTACGGCCAGTTCATGGTCACGGTCGACATGAAGACCGGCGCTCCCATGGGCGGCACGCCAGAGGCCGCCCAGATGATGTATTTGATGGGGGCGCTGGCGCGGAAATACAAACTGCCGTGGCGCACGTCCGGCTTCCATGTCGGCTCGAAGCTCAACGACGCCCAGGCGGGTTACGAAGCGAACATGCTGATGCATGCCGCCATTCTCTCCGGCGCCAATTATATCTGGCACTCGGCAGGATGGCTGGAAGCGGGTCTCACCTGCGGCTATTCAAAATTCGCCACCGACTGCGAACAGCTTGTCGGCTGGTACAAATATGCGGGCGGGCTGCCGTTCGACGATTTCAAGGAGGCCATGGCGGCAATCCGTGAGGTGGGGCCGCAGGGCCATTTCCTCGGCACCCAGCACACGCTCGACCATTTCGAGTCTGCGTTCTTCATGCCCAGTATCATGGACTTCAATTCGTTCGAACAGTGGAAGGCCGAGGGAGCAAAGGACCATGACACGCGCGGCCGCGAGAAAGCGCGCAACATGCTGGCCGACTATGAGGAGCCGAAACTCGATGAGGGCATCGCCGATGGTCTCAAGGATCTGATCGCGCGGCGCGAGGAAAAATTGCCCGACAGCGTTAGTTGAGGGAACGGGCAAAGACCCGACGGGAACAACAAGGGAGGAATGGACATGACGATTTTCCAAAGCAACGGCGATCGTGTGCCGCAGGCTATCGAAGCGATGGCCGCGGAGGCGCAAGCAGGCCGTGTCGACAGGCGCGAATTCCTGGCGCTGGCCAGCGCACTTGGGGCATCGACGGCATTTGCCTATGGCATGATCGGCCTTGCCGCGCCGACACAGGTTTTGGCCGAGGAGCCGAAAAAGGGCGGGACGCTGCACGTCTCGATGTCGATCAAGGCGCAGAAGGATCCGCGCACTTACGACTGGGTGGAACTGGCCAACATCTCGCGGACCTGGCTGGAGCCGCTGGTGCGCTATACCAAGCAGTTTACCTTCGAGCCCGTGTTGCTCGAAAGCTGGGACATTAACGACGACGCCACCGAGTACACGCTGCATGTGCGCAAGGGCGTCACCTGGAACAATGGCGATGCCTTCAACGCCGATGACGTGGTGCACAATGTGACGCGTTGGTGCGAGAAGGGCGTCGCCGGCAACTCGATGGCGGCGCGCGTCGGTGCGCTGATCGATGCCAAGACCGGCAAGGCCAGGGATGGCGCCATCACCAAGGTCGATGACAACACGGTCAAGCTGAAGCTCAGCGAGCCCGACATTTCGCTGATACCCAATTTCACCGATTATCCGGCACTCGTCGTGCACCGCAATTTCGACGCCGATGGCGCCGATCCGATCAAGAAGCCGATCGGCACGGGAGCGTTTGAGCTGGTGTCTTACGACGTCGGCCAGAAGGCGGTGGTCAAGCGCCGCGAGAACGGCAAATGGTGGGGAGGCGAGGCGCCGCTCGACGGGATCGAATTCATCGATTACGGCACCGACTTCAACGCTACGGTCAATGCATTCGATTCCGGTGAAATCGACCTCAACTTCGAGTCGCCCGCCGACTTCATCGACATTCTCGACAAGATGGGGCTGCAGAAATCGGAGGTCGCGACCGCCACCACGCTGGTTGCCCGCACCAACATCACGCACAAGCCTTATGACGACCAGCGCGTTCGCAATGCCCTGCAGATGGCAGTCGACAACAATGCGGTGCTGCAGCTCGGCTATAATGGGCGCGGCACGGTCGGCGAGAACCACCATGTCAGCCCGATCCATCCTGAATATTATCCGCTCCCCAAGAAGGAGCGCGATGCCGCCGGCGCCAAGAAGCTGATGGCGGACGCGGGTCAGGCCGACTTCGAGCATGAACTGATTACCATCGAGGACGACTGGCAGAAGAACACCGGCGATGCGATCGCCGGCCAGTTGCGTGACGCCGGCATCAAGGTCAAGCGCACCGTGCTGCCGGGCTCCACCTTCTGGAACGATTGGACGAAATATCCCTATTCGATGACCATCTGGTACATGCGCCCGCTCGGCGTCCAGGTGCTGGCGCTGGGATACCGCACCGGCGAGGCGTGGAACGAATCGGCTTATTCCAATCCTGATTTCGACGCCAAGCTCAAGCAGGCGCTCTCGCTGATCGACGTCGCCAAGCGCAAGGAGGTGATGAAGGATGTCGAGCAGATCCTGCAGGACTCCGGCGTCATCATCCAGCCGTTCTGGCAGAAGCTCTACAGCCATACGAACAAGAAGGTGAAGAACTACGGTGTCCACCAGACCTTCGAAATGGACCTCCAGAACGTCTGGCTGGACGCCTAGCTTCAAGGATCGTGGCAAAGCCGGCACCCCCGAGGTGTCGGCTTTCCGGCAAAGAGCGACTTGGGTTGCGAGCGCTGGCGCCCGGGTGCCGCCGCCAAGGCTTTGAAGGGAGCGGTGCATGTCTGGGCGGGTCTTCAACCGGCTGTTCACGCCGGCTACTCTGCGCGGCAAGACGTTACGCAACAGGATCGTGTTCGGAGCCCACACCGCCAATATGGCGGTGGAGGGGCTGCCGACCGCGCGGCATGTCGGTTATTACGCGGAACGCGCCATCGGCGGCGCCGGCATGATCGTGGTCGAGCCGATGCCCGTGCATCGGGCCGCCGTGCTGACACGCGGCAACTTCAGCCCTTCCGATGACCGCGTCATCCCGCATTTTCGCAAGGTGACAGAGGCGATCCGCGGCAACGGCGCCGTCGCCATCCAGCAGCTCTATCATGTCGGTCAGCACGCGGACGCGGACAACTCGTTCCATGCCGGCTGGTCGCCTTCCGGCCTGCCCAGCTATCACGACTCCGACGGCTCGCATCGGATGTCCGAAGCCGAGATTGAAGAAACGATCGACGGCTTTGTCCAGGCGGCGCGCCGCTGCCGCGAGGCCGGCTTCGACGGCGTCGAGGTCTGGGCGGCGTACCATTCGATGCTGGACCAGTTCTGGACGCCCTGGTCGAACCGCCGGGACGACCGGTGGGGCGGCAGCCTTGAAAACCGCACGCGGGTGAGCCGTGAGGTGATGACCAGGATTCGCCGGGAATGCGGCGATGATTTCATCATCGGTCTTGCAGTCAATGACGAACCGGAAGTCGAAGTGGCGCTGAAGCGCGAAGCGCTGGCCGAGATAATCGACCTCCACGACCGCGATGCCTTGATGGACTATGTGACTTGTGGAACGGGTTCCTACTTCGATTTCTACAAGATCATGCCGACCTTTGTTTATCCCGAAAAGCTCGGCGTGGATCTTGCGGCGGTGCTCAAATCCACCGTGCGCCACGCGCTGATCACCGCCGAAAGCCATATCCGTACCCCCGAGAACGCCGAGAGCGTGCTGAGCGAAGGCCGCGCTGACCTCGTTTCCATCGTGCGCGGGCAGATCGCCGATCCGCATCTGGCTGCAAAGGCTGCCGCCGGACGGCCGCAGGACATTCGCGGCTGTCTGTCCTGCAACCAGATGTGCTGGGGCCGGCGCAGCCGCGACTACTGGATCAGCTGCGTCATCAATCCCTCGGCGGGGCGGGAATGGGAGTGGGGCGGCGATCGCTTTACTCCGGCCGCCCAGCCGAAGCGCGTGCTGGTCGTGGGCGGCGGCCCGGCCGGCCTCGAAGCGGCGCGCGCCGCGGCCGAGCGCGGTCATCGCGTCACACTGGCCGAGGCTTCCGACCGCCTTGGGGGACAGTTCCGTCTTGCCGGACTGCAGCCGCGCCGTGCCCAGATTCTGGATCTGATTAGCTGGTACGAGCGTCAGCTCGGCCAGCTTCAGGTCGACATCCGTTACGGGCAATATGTCGAAGCCGATGATGTCGAGCACGAAGGCGCGGATCACGTCATCATCGCCACCGGCTCGATGCCGCCAGACGGCGCTTTCCAGCGGGCCTTGCCGCAGTGGGACAGCATTCCGGGCGGTGGCCCGGTGCTCTCGGCCGAGGCGGTGATGGCTCGTGAGGCGAGGCCGGGAAAAAATGTTCTGTTGCTGGACGATGGCGGCAATTGGAAAGGCTGCGGCACCGCCTGGAAACTCGCCGAGGACGGTCACGATGTGACGCTTGTGACCCCGGACGCCCTGGTCGGCAAAGAGCTTCAGCGAATGGCCGTCGACGCGCCGCTGCGCCGGGCGCTCGCCAAACTGCGCGTGCGGTTCGTGACCGAGAGCGGCATCGTGCACTGGGATGGCAGGATGGCCAGGATTGCTTCGCTGCTCGACGGGACCGAGCAGGAGGTCGAGGCCGACGCTTTGGTCTTCGCCGCCACCAGCATGGCGCAGCACAGCCTGTCCATCGAGCTCGAACGGCGCGGAATTGCGCATACCTCCATTGGCGATTGTACCGCCTCCAGACAGGCGGCATTTGCCATTCATGACGGGCGCAAGGTGGCGCTTGGTCTTTGACGATCGCGAAAGGCGCCGGACCAGGCAAGGCATGAACGGGGCTGATGTCCGAATGCGTATCCAGTCAATCAAAGTCTATCAGGTGCTTCTGCCTGTCAAAGGCGGTGCCTACCGGATGGCCAGTGATAGCGTGCGGAATTTGGACAGCACGCTGGTTGAAGTGATCACCGAGGATGGACTGTCAGGCTGGGGTGAGACGTGCCCGATCGGCCCTGTTTATCAGCCCCAACATGCGCTGGGCGCGAGAGCGGCAATTGCCGAAATAGCGCCTGGACTTGTCGGCGAGGATACAACGTCCATGCGCCGCCTCGCCAAAAGAATGGACGAGCGGCTGAACGGGCACAACTATGCCAAGGCGGCCTTGGATATAGCTTTCCTCGACCTCACCGGCCAGCGGCTGGGCGTCCCGG
This sequence comes from Mesorhizobium sp. M8A.F.Ca.ET.161.01.1.1, assembly GCF_004792105.1. Lineage (NCBI taxonomy): Bacteria > Pseudomonadati > Pseudomonadota > Alphaproteobacteria > Hyphomicrobiales > Phyllobacteriaceae > Mesorhizobium > Mesorhizobium sp. M8A.F.Ca.ET.161.01.1.1. The sequence continues at coordinate 470,650 of NZ_SRTD01000004.1, forward strand.
TCTCAACCCTTCTCGGTGGTGCGCTCACCGATCGTGTGCCGTCTTACTACTCGACGATCGTCGGTGCTCCCGACGAGACCGCGCGTATTGCCGCCGACAAGGTCAACGCCGGATATGCACGGCTTCAGATCAAGATCGGCGGACGGGATCTCGAACAGGACGTCGCCACCGTGCACAAAGTATGGGAGGCCGTTGGCTTCAAGGCCCGGATAGCCGTCGACGCCAATCGTGGCCTGACCGCTGCCGCGGCGCTGCACATCGATCGGCTTTGCCAGGCAATCCCATTCGTGTTCGAACAGCCTTGCAACACCATGGAGGAAGTGGCGGGTCTCAAGGGACGCGTTACACATCCGATCTATCTCGATGAGAATACCGAGGATTTGAATGCCGTGTTGCGGGCAGTTTCGTCAGGTATCGCGGATGGATTCGGATTGAAGGTCACCCGCCTCGGCGGCCTCACCAAGATGGCCACGGTCCGCGACCTGTGTGCGATACGATCTCTTCCGCACAGTTGCGACGACGCCTGGGGCGGAGACGTCATCGCCGCGGCCTGCGTGCACCTCGCCGCTACCGTCGAGCCGAGACGTTTTGAGGGAGCCTGGATCGCGCAGGAATACATCGAAGGGCATACCGATCCCGTAAACCCGATCGTGATCGAGAACGGGCATATACGCGTCCCGCAGATCCCAGGGCTCGGCGTCAGGCCTGAGCGCTCCCAACTCAACGCGCCGATCGCTACTTTCGGAGACTAAGGATCGTTGGATGTGATCTATGCAAGTAGACGAGCCACCCGAAGGCTTCATGAGCCGCAAAAAAGCCGATATGCACGATGCGTGGTATTGATTGCTTTCCGCAGCCAAACATTCGGGGAAATCCATGAAACTGCTGCTCGCCGCCGTCTTGTCGATTGCCGCACCAGCCGCCGCATTGGCCGGTCCGGCGTCCGACGCCGTGAAGTTCTTCTATGTCCCGCAGGTCAAGTTCGAGGCCGACGCGCAATACCGCGATCGCTTCACCGAGCCGGTGACGAAACTGTTCGACCTCAACGACCAGGCGACCAAGAAGAATCCGGACCAGGTCGCCTGCATCGACTTCGACCCGGGCCTCGACGCGCAGGATTTCGACCAGAAGACCATCTCCAAGACCTTGAAATTGTCCGAGACGGTGGATGGCGACGCGGCACAAGTGGTGGCGAATTTCAGTCTCTTGCCGGAAGGAGACGATTCGCAGCGCGAAATGCACTGGTCGCTGAAGAAGGTCGACGGCAAGTGGAAGATATCGGACATTGCATCGAAGACCAGCGCCTGGACGCTGAGCCAGCTCGAATGCATGGCAGGCCAAGATCCGGAGTGATGCAATGGCCGGTCGCGCGCTCCTGTTATTGTCGGCCATGTGCCTGCTGGCGGCTGGCTTGAACGGCGCGGCTGCTCAGGGCCTGTTAGGCGCGCCGCCGGCAAATGCTCCGGCCGGGACCGCGCCCGATGACAGCGGCACGCCGCCGGCGACCGCGCCTGGCGGAGCTGCGGAGCCGGCGACGCCACCTGTCGCATGGCCGCCGAGCGGGCCCGCCACCCCCATCCAGCCGGGATCGCCGACAGCGGTTGTGCGGCCGTTCTACGATCAGGTCGGCCTGGAGATCGATCCGGCTCAGCGCGGCCATTTCATCGACCCGGCGAAAACCGTGCTCGACAAAAGCGATGCCTTGCGCAAATCCGGGCAGGGCGAGTGCCTGGACCCCAACATGGCGTTCGACAATGCGGACTATGACAAGGCCGAGATCGACAAGAGCCTGAAGACGCTCGAATCAATCAATGGCGATCAGGCCAAGGTCATCGTCGCCTTCGTCGTCGCCGGCAACCCGCACCGCCTTGAATGGAAGTTCAAGAAGGTCGACGGCGAATGGAAGATATCGGACCTTTTGTCGGTGACCGGCGAATGGGCGCTCAGCCAGTACCAGTGCGAATGAGCCGTCGTCAGCTTCCGGGTGGTCGGCAATGAAGCTTGGCGGTTTGCTCGCGATAGCGCTAGTCGGACTCGGCGCTGCCGCTTGCGTCGTCGATTGGCGGATCGGCACGATGCTGATCGCCCGCGAACCCTGGCAAGCTTTGGCGCTGCCCGGCGACTTGCCCGTCGAGCGCGTCGTGCTCGACCAGCCCGGCGCGCCCGAACTGGTTGGCTGGGTGGCCGATCGAAAGGGCAGTTGCGGTACGATCGTTCTACTGCACGGCCGCGGCGCCAACAGGCTCGCTTTGGTGCAAAGGGCAAAATTGCTGCTCGACGCCGGTTATTCCGTCATCCTGTTCGATCTGTCGGGGCACGGCGAGAGCGGCGGGGCCGTTCAAGGTTTTGGCTACAGTGAAGGCCAGGATGCGATCCGCATCATGGCCTTCGCCAGGCAAAGGTTTCCCGACCAGAAGCTTGGCGCCGTCGGCTCATCGCTTGGTGCCGCCGCTCTCGTCTTTGCCGCCCCGCAAGCGCCTGCCGATGCCTATGTGCTGGAGCAGCTCTACGCGACCTTGCGCGAAACAACGGCTTGGCGAATGCCTTTCCACTTCTGGCGCGGTTTCCAGGCCGACGTCCTGCTGGCGCAGATGCCGCTTCGCCTCGGGTTGAGCGCCGATGACGTCAGGCCGGTCGACCGTCTCGGCAAAATCGGCAGGCCGCTGATGCTGCTCGCAGGTAGCATCGATCCCTTCATCGATCGCGGTCAGGTACTGGCGCTGCGGAATGCTGCCGACGGCTCTCAACTGGTCTGGTTCGAAGGGGCAGGTCACGTTGACCTGCTGCGCTACGACCAGCCGCGCTATCGCGATGCTGTCCTCCCCTTCCTTGCAACAAGCCTTTGCCGGACCGGTGCCGGCAATGGCTGACATCAGCTCAGCCGCGCCCGCGATAGGGGGCGACGCCGGTGTCCGGCAGCCAGGCGCCCTCGGGCGGAGTGCCGGTCTGCCAGAAGACATCGATCGGAATGCCGCCGCGCGGATACCAATAGCCGCCTATGCGCAACCACAACGGCTTGGTCGCGGCCACGATGCGACGGCCGATCATCACCGTGCAGTCTTCATGGAAAGCGCCATGGTTGCGAAACGAGGTCATGAACAGCTTGAGCGACTTCGATTCCACCAGGGCCGCGTCGGGTGCGTAGTCGATGACGATATGGGCGAAATCCGGCTGTCCGGTCACCGGACAGAGCGAGGTGAATTCCGGGACGGTGAAACGCACGATCGCCGGCGGTCCGTCACCGCGCTGAAACGGCACGGTTTCCAGGACCGCAGCTTCGGGACTCTGTGGCGTCTCGACGTGCGTGCCGAGTTGGGTGAGATTTTTGGTATCGATCATGAGCGGTTTCCTTGGATTTGCCGCTCATTAGCACAAATTAAAACGGCAGGAAGACGATGACGAGCAACGACCCGCTTCTCCAACCCTACCAGCTCAAGCATTTGACGCTGAAGAATCGGGTGATGTCGACCAGCCACGAGCCGGCCTACTCGGAGGACGGCATGCCGAAGGAGCGCTATCGGCTCTACCATGCCGAAAAGGCCAAGGGCGGCATGGCGCTGACCATGACCGCCGGCTCGGCCATCGTTTCGCGCGACAGTCCGGCCGCCTTCGGCAATCTGCACGTCTATGACGACCGCATCGTGCCGTGGCTGGCCGAACTCGCTGACGCCTGCCACGAGCATGACTGCAAGGTGATGATCCAGATCACCCATCTCGGCCGCCGTACCGGCTGGAACAAGGCCGACTGGCTGCCGGTGCTCTCGGCCTCGCCTGTGCGCGAGCCGGCGCATCGTGCTTTCCCCAAGACCATAGAGGAGTGGGACATCGAGCGCATCGTCGCCGACTATGCATCGGCCGCCCAGCGCTGCCAGGCAGCCGGTCTCGACGGCATCGAGTTCGAATCCTACGGCCATCTGATGGACGGCTTCTGGTCGCCTGCCACCAATCATCGCGACGACGAGTATGGCGGTTCGCTCGACAACCGGTTGCGCTTCACCAACATGGTGCTCGATGCGGTGCGGGCGGCGGTTGGCGACAAATTCGTCGTCGGCATCCGCATGGTCGCCGACGAGGATTTCGAGAAAGGCCTGTCGAAGGAGGAGGGCGTCGAGATCGCCAGGCGACTGGCCGGCTCCGGCAAGGTCGATTTCCTCAACATCATCCGTGGCTCGATCGAGACCGACGCGGCACTGACCAAGGTCATCCCGGTGACTGGCATGCGGTCTTCGCCGCATCTCGATTTCGCCGGCGAGGTGAGGGCGGCGACGAAATTCCCGACCTTCCACGCTGCGCGCATTTCCGACGTCGCCACCGCGCGCCACGCGATCGCCACCGGCAAGCTCGACATGGTCGGCATGACGCGTGCCCACATCGCCGATCCGCACATCATCAAGAAGGTGATGGAGGGCCGCGAGCACGAGATCCGTCCCTGCGTGGGCGCCACCTATTGTCTCGACCGCATCTACGAGGGCGGCGAGGCGCTGTGCGTCCACAATGCGGCGACCGGCCGCGAGGCGGATATTCCGCACGTGATCGCCAAGACGGAAGGGCCCAAGCGTAAAGTCGTGGTCGTCGGCGCAGGGGCAGGCGGACTGGAGGTGGCGCGGGTCGCGGCCGAGCGCGGCCATGAAGTAACGATCCTGGAAGCATCATCACAAGCGGGTGGGCAGGTCCGTCTGGCGACCCAGAACCCGCGCCGTAAGGAATTGATCGGTATCATCGACTGGCGTCTGGCCGAACTCGACCGGCTCGGCGTCGAGATCCGCTACGACACATGGGCAGAGAAGGACGACGTCCTGGCCCTGGCCCCTGACGTGGTGGTCGTCGCCACCGGCGGACTGCCGCAGAACCCGCCGCTGGCCTCCGGTGACAATCTCGTCACGTCGAGCTGGGACATCATGGCCGGCAGCGTCAAGCCGGCCGAGAATGTTCTTCTCTTTGACGACAATGGCGGCCATCAGGGCATGGGCGCGGCCGAACTGATTGCCAACAGCGGCTCGAAGCTGGAACTGGTTTCACCGGAGCGGTTCTTCGCCCCCGAAATGGGCGGCATGAACCACGTTCCGTACATGCGGGCCTTCCAGGAAAAGGGCGTCACCATCACCATCAACACGCGCCTGCGCTCGGTGCGGCGCGAGGGCAATCAATTGGTCGCTGAACTCGCTTCGGACTTTGCCGATGGCTGGCACGGCGAACGCAGGGTCGACCAGGTTGTGGTCGAACACGGCACGCTGCCGCTCGACGATCTGTATCTGTCGCTGAAGCCGTTGTCGAAGAACACTGGGGCGGTCGACTACGAACGTCTGGTCAATGGAGGCGACGTTTTTCCCCCACGCAACCCCGAAGGGGGCTTCGTGCTGTTGCGCATCGGCGACGCGGTTGCCTCCCGCAACATCCACGCCGCCATCTATGACGGGATCAGGTTCGGGATCAGGATTTGATTACGATCAGGTGGCGCGCAACGGCCTTTGCAAGGAGAGCCACCTGCCGCTCTGGTCCGTTGCGCGCCGCGCATGATCGGCTTTCACCGGCCGTGCGATTCTAAAACAATTTGGCGGTCGCCATGCAAAGTACGGTGATGACCAGCAGTCCGCCGGCGATGCGTTCGCCCCTGGTCATTTTCGCGCGCAGCTCCGTTTGGGTCGCTGCATCGGCGCCAGCGAGCTGCCTGCTGGCGGAGCCCACAAGCGCGCCTTGCACACCGGCGGCGATTAGCGCCGTCAAAATGCCGAGCGCCAGTACCTTCTCCATCGAGCCGAAAGCACCCTCATGAAAGAAATACCAGAGCAGCAATCCGGTCAGAAAAGCCAAACCGGCCGCGCCCATTTGCGGCCGGAAGAACCGCTCTGCTCGGATGTCCGGATCGCGGGCAACCGCGATGGTCGTGCCAGCCCAGAATACGCCGGCCATGACGTGCAGGCCGATGACGACGATATAAACATATTGCATGACTGCATTCCTCTCATTCGCCCGCCGCCTGCGCGCCGCAACCATGCCGCGATGCCATCAATAAGACAAAGTTAGATATCTAACGGTTAGATGTCAATCATGAAGCGGAGTTTCACGTTCCCACTGCTTGCTCTACTGTCAGATCATGACACCGTTTGAACGCCCGCCGGTTGGTATGAACCTTGGCCGTACCGCCAAGCTTGTCGCACAGGCTTTCGACGCCGCCTTGGTTGAAGCAGGCGGCACATTGCCGGTCTGGCTCACGCTGCTGTCGGTCAAGTCGAGCGAGCTCGCCAATCAACGCGAACTTGCCGGCATGATCGGCATCCAGGGTGCGACGCTGACCCATCATCTCAATGCGATGGAGGCGCAGGGCCTGCTGACGCGGCAGCGCGATCCCCTCAACCGCCGGGTTCATCTGGTCCGGTTGACGGAGGCGGGAGAAGCGCTGTTCGAAACGTTGCGGCAAGCAGCACTTGTCTTCGACAAGCGGCTTCGCACAGGACTACCCGACGAACGTCTCGCGGAGTTTGCGCGGGTGCTGGCCGTATTGCGGGAGAATGTGGAGAGCTAGGAGTGCCGACCTGATGGCTTAGTTATCATAGCTCGGGATTGTTCCAAACGCATAGTGGCGCAGTTTCAGTGCGGTGATCAGCTTGGTCAGTTGCGTCTTGCCGTCAAAGCCGTCCTGGAACATCTGGTCATGCATCAAAAGGATCAGCTTGCCGGGCTTGGCAAAGTGGCCGTAGCCGAACAAATGATCGATCTCGCTGACCAGATGATCGACGCTCTGGACCGGCTCGCCGCTGTCCTTGTGCACCCACTCGTGGTCCCATCCATAGAGATAAAAGCCGGACGCTGCGACGAACTCATAGTCGGGGTCTTCGCGCCCGGCTTGCGCTTGCCCAAGCGAATTGTCGTTCTTCGACATCGAAGGCAGCCGGAACACGTCGCGCCCCGGCAGGCGGGCGTGCACCGCGGACTTCAGGCCCAGAACGGCATTGGCCATGAGCATGTCGGCAACCACGCCTTCCGTATCGCCATAGAAATGCCGGTAGTGATTGTAGGCGTGACTGTAGCTGTGGTTGCCGATCGTCACCAGCGGCATCGCCTTGGCGCGCCGCACCAACGTCTTGTTGGACGCACTGGCCTCGGCATGCATGCCGACCATGAACAGCGTTGCCGGAACCTGCGCCGCCTCCAAGACGTCGAGGATGTTGCTTGTGCCGTTCAGAGGACCGTCGTCGAAGGTGAGGTAGATGGTGCGATCCGCGCCATGGGCCGGCAACGCCGACATCAACATGGCTGCCAGGGCAAGCCGAAAGAATGTCATGGGCCACTACCCGTTTGCGATCAGGACAGGCCGCCATTTCATCGGCTGGTTGTCAAGCCAGGCCCGGCTCCGCCTACGCCAGGCTTCCCTGCAATACCGTCAGCCTGGCCTTCTTCGGCATGCGGGCGGTCAGCCATTCCAGCGCCTTGTCATGCGGCATCGGGAAGGCGATGGAATAGCCTTGCACCTGGTCGCAGCCGATCGCCATCAGCGAGTCGAGCTCCGCCTCGGTTTCGGCGCCCTCGGCGACGATGGAGATGCCCAAACCCCGTGCAAGTTCGGTGATGGCGCGCACGATCTTGGAGTTGTCGCCATTTTCGTGGATGTTCTGGACGAAGCGGCGGTCGATCTTGAGCCGGTCGATCTCGTTGGGATTGACGTGGCTGAGCGACGCATAGCCGGTGCCGAAATCGTCGAGTTCCAGATGGACGCCGGCCGCCCGGATGTGCCGCAGCTTGGCCGCGATGCCTGTCTTCTCGTCGTCGAGGATGACGGATTCGACGATTTCCAGCGACAGTTTCTGCGGCGGCAGCCCGGCTCTCTCCAGCGTGTCGAACAGAAACGCATCGAAATCGTGCTCACGCAACTCGGTGCCCGAGACGTTGACGGCAAGCCGGCCGAAGGCAATGCCGGCACGGTTCCATTCGGCGGCTTCGTTGATCGCCTTGCTGATCACGATGCGGCCGATCTCCGGCATGAAGCCGCATTTCTCCGCGACCGGGATGAATTCGCCCGGCGAGATCATGCCGCGCTCGGGATGGTTCCAGCGCACGAGGGCCTCTATGCCGCTGATGGTGCCGTCGGTTAGCGAAACCTGTGGCTGGAAATAGACTTGGAACGCTTTTTCGGAAATGGCGACCTTGATGTCGTGTTCGAGCTGCTTGCGGTAGTCGAGTTCCCTTCGCAGTTCCTCGGAGAAGAACGAGAAGTTGCCGCCACCCATCTTCTTGGCGGAATAAAGCGCCAGATCGGCGTGGACCAGCAGGTCTTGCGCATTGTCGGCGTCGATTGGATAGACGGCGATGCCGCCGCTGGCGCCCGGAAGAATGGTGGTGCCCTGGAACACGATCGGCTCGTTGATGTGCACCAGTATGCGCCGTGCCAGCATGTTGATGTCCTCGGTGCTGCCGGCTCCGTTGAGGATCATCACGAATTCGTCGCCACCAAGCCGCGCGCACAGATCCGACGCCCGGCAGGAATCGCGCATGCGCTGTGCCGTCACCACCAGGACATAGTCACCGGCGGCGTGGCCCAGCGTATCGTTGATCTGCTTGAAGCGGTCGAGGTCGAGCTGGACCACGGCCAGGCGCTCGCGCCGGCGATGCGCGCCTTTGATCAGCGTCTCGAAATGGTCGGTCAGGAAGGTGCGGTTGTGCAGGCCCGTCAGGCCGTCATGCACCGCGATGAAGGCCATCGAATTGCGAGCGTCGACCAATTCACGCGTTTTGCGCAGGATCGCGTTGGACATCGGCCTGAAGATGAACAGCGCCACCAGCAGGATGACGCCGAGGGTGGCATAGAACAGCGTGCGGTGGAGAGTGAGCAACTTTTCGGAGCGCTCGTCGGCGTCGGCACTGATGCGCTGGCCGAGCGCGGCATAGCCCGACAGCGTGGCATTGGCGACAGAGGCATCGAGGTTGACGCGTTCGGCGCCGCCCTTGTAGCCGCCATTGTCGCCAAGGTTGAGCTGCGATTCCAGTGCAGAGATCAGACGATCGCCGTTGGCGATCAGGCCAACCGAGAAATAGTCGAGATGGAAGGGTTTGGCGAAAAGCACGCTCTCGATCGACTTCGGATCGAGCTTGGCAGGCGATTGCGGATCCGCGCCTGTCTGCTTGAGCAGCAGATCGTAGTTCGTCTCGAACTCCGCCGTGGCCTGCTTCAGCGCGCTGACCAGCGCCGGCTGCTTGTCGCGCGAGGCGACGCCTGTCGCGCTGGCAAGGAAGACGATGCGCTGCGACAATGTCTTCTGCGTGCCGACGATGTCGAGCAAGGTGTTGTTGTGCTGCTGCGTGGCCATCGTCTGCTGCAGCAAAACGAAGGAGGCTGCCACCATGGCGGCAATGATCAGCAGCGCCAGCCAGTAGCCAGCCTTGATCAGCAGTATGAGCTTGCCTGAAACGGTTTGCACCGGCTGCTGAGACATGTTCGGGGGCGGCCCTCTCGCCAACGGATTTCTGTATGAGCACCATTGAACTGCAAACGTTAACAGGACCGGAAGTCGACGGCTGGCCGGCAAGGGGGAGGCGCGGAAAGATCGCGAAATGGTTATCGGGTTCTTTCGCGGCCGGCCCGCATTTGAGCATTCGTCAATCCATGCGTGCCGGATGGTCGCTTGGGCAATGTCCATCGCGTCCCCCTGATGCTGCCCGGCCACCTGATCCGGTCGCTTTTGCGATGGATTTTTTGCGCGGGCCGGACGACAGTCTGCCCACGTCAAACGAGGCCTGATCATGACCGCAGCATTTCTCTCCCATATCGACAGTGAGCTTGCAGGGCTGAAATCCGTCGGCCTCTACAAGTCCGAGCGGGTGATTTCCTCGATGCAGTCGGCCGAAATCGAGGTGGGCGGCGAGAAAGTGCTGAATTTCTGCGCCAACAACTATCTCGGCCTCGCCGACAGCGCGGACCTGCGCGCTGCGGCCACGCAGGCGCTCGACCGCTACGGCTACGGCATGGCGTCGGTGCGCTTCATCTGCGGCACGCAGGAGGAGCACAAGCAGCTCGAGGCGACGATTTCATCCTTTCTCGGCCTGGACGACACGATCCTTTATGGCTCTTGCTTCGATGCCAATGGCGGCCTGTTCGAGACGCTGCTGGGCGAGGAGGACGCGATCATTTCCGACGCGCTCAACCACGCCTCGATCATCGATGGTGTCCGGCTGTCGAAGGCCAAACGCTTCCGCTACGCCAACAACGACATGGCCGATCTGGAAGCGCGATTGAAGGAAGCGAAGGATTGCCGCTTCCGGCTGATCGCCACCGATGGGGTGTTTTCCATGGACGGCATCATCGCCAATTTGAAGGGCGTCTGCGATCTCGCCGAAAAGTACGATGCCATGGTCATGGTCGATGACAGCCATGCGGTCGGCTTCGTTGGCAGGAATGGCCGTGGCTCGGCCGAGCATTGCGGCGTCGAGGGCAGGGTGGACATCATCACCGGTACGCTCGGCAAGGCGCTTGGCGGCGCTTCCGGTGGGTATACCTCGGGCAAGAGGCAGGTGGTCGACTGGCTGCGCCAGCGCTCGCGGCCCTATCTCTTTTCCAATACGCTGATGCCGGCGATCGCCGGCGCCTCGATCAAGGTGTTCGAGCTGATCCGCAATGGCGATGCCTTGCGCGAGCGCCTATATGCCAATGCGGCGCGGTTCAGGTCCGAGATGGGCAAGCTTGGCTTTACTTTGGCCGGGGCTGATCATCCGATCATACCGGTGATGCTGGGCGATGCGACGCTGGCGCAGGAGATGGCCGCGCGCATGCTGAAGCGCGGCATCTATGTCATCGGCTTCTCTTTCCCGGTGGTGCCGAAAGGCCAGGCACGCATCCGCACCCAGATGTCGGCGGCCCATTCCAGCGCCGACATCGACCGCGCGGTGGAGGCCTTCGGTGCCGTCGGCAAGGAATTGGGCGTGATTTCCTGAGCGTCGAAAAGCGATTCCGGATCAAGAGATTCAAGGGACAAAAGAATGTCGAACATGATGAAGGCGCTGGTGAAGGCCAAGGCCGAGCCGGGCATCTGGATGGAAGAGGTGCCGGTGCCGGAGATCGGCCCCAACGATGTGCTGATCAAGGTCAAGAAGACCGCGATCTGCGGCACCGACGTCCACATCTACAATTGGGACCAGTGGGCGCAGAAGACGGTGCCGGTGCCGATGGTGACCGGCCATGAATTCGTCGGCACCGTCGCCGATTTCGGCGCGGCGGTCACCGAATACAAGGTCGGCCAGCGCGTCTCGGGTGAAGGCCACATCGTCTGCGGCCATTGCCGCAACTGCCGCGCTGGGCGAGGGCATCTGTGCCGCAACACGCTCGGCGTCGGCGTCAACCGTCCGGGTGCTTTTGGCGAATATCTGGCCATTCCGCAGCACAATGTCGTGCCGATCCCCGACGACGTGCCGGACGAGATCGCGGCCATCTTCGATCCCCTTGGCAATGCCGTCCACACCGCATTGTCCTTCGACCTGGTAGGCGAGGATGTGCTGGTCACCGGCGCGGGGCCGATCGGCATCATGGGGGCGTTGGTGGCGCAGTGCGTCGGCGCACGCAAGGTCGTCATCACCGACATCAACCCGGTGCGGCTGGCGCTGGCGAAGAAGCTCGGCGTCCAGCACGTCGTCGACGCCTCGAAGGAAAAACTGCGCGACGTCATGCCGGCGCTCGGCATGACCGAGGGGTTCGACGTCGGGCTGGAAATGTCGGGCGCCGCGCCCGCCTTCCGCGACATGATCGACACCATGAACAATGGCGGCAAGATCGCCATCCTCGGCATCGCGCCGACCGGCTTCGAGATCGACTGGAACAAGGTCATCTTCAAGATGCTGCATCTGAAGGGCATCTATGGACGCGAGATGTTCGAGACCTGGTACAAGATGATCGCGCTGGTGCAAGGCCCGCTCGATGTGACCGGGCTGATCACGCATCGCATCGGTATCGATGATTTCCAGTCGGGTTTCGACGCGATGCGCAGCGGCAGTTCGGGCAAGGTGGTGATGGATTGGTAAGCGGCCGCCTACCCATCTTGCAAATGCTGAATGAGTTTGTGACCTTCATATCAAGCTTGGCATCCCAACTCTTGATCATGAGATTGCGGGCGATATGGGCCAATTCGTAAGATGCGGTCCGAAGGTCGTCGAAAGGCAGGGCAGGGATTTCAGCCTGCTTCGTCGGCGGTATGATCTCCCCCAACTTTACCATGCAATTCTCGACACGAACATCTTCGACCAAACTCAACGGACCCCAGTAGAGAGTCCAGAAGCGTGAACGAGCGTTCTTCCAGACAGCCGGATCTGTGGTATTCGCTAGGGTTGAAACGGTTTCACTGGCTTCAAACAACAGCCTGGTCTGCTCTTTAAGGAACGGCTCGCGATTTGCCTGGGCCTGTTTGTCAGAATATTGCCAGATACCGAGCAAAACGGTCGCGATGCTGATCGCCCAAGGGACAAATGTCTTCCAATCAAGGTGGTCCATCACGACCTCTCCAAGCGGAAGAAATACCTCGACTTTATGACCGTATAGCGAAAATGAAAATGGTCTTGCCCGCTATTTCAGAATTGCGCTTCGAGTTTCGCGATAGCTGCGAGAATTAGGGAGCGGTCCGATAAATCGAGCCGCGCTAGCAACTGTGACTCGAACGCCTTCGCCAACGGCACCATTTCGCGATATGCGGCAAGGCCCGCTTTGGTCAGCGTCAGATGCTCGACGCGCCGGTCGCTCTCATCCGGCGCGCGGGTCAGCCAGCGCCGCCGTTCGAGTTCCGCGACGGCACGCGAGACTTTGGTCTTGTGCATGGCTGATTGCTCGCCAAGCGCCGTCGCGGTCATCGTGCCGCGTTGTCCCAAGCCCGATAGCGTGCGCCATTCCGGTCGGGTCAGCCCGAGGCGGTCGCTGTAGATTTTCGAGAATTCCCGGCTGACCGCATCGGCAAGCCGGTAGAGCCGGTAAGGCAGGAAACTTTCCAGCTCCAGGATCTCGGGATCGGTCGCTTTGCTCGTCATGTTTCAGCGCTCGCATATGTCTCGCGTCGCCATTGATAGTTACATTTTCGATGGTTACAAATGAAACCAGTTTGGTCAATCCGGGAGGAAGCGATGGCCTTTTCCTATATGCCGGGCTTCGGCAACGATTTTGAGACCGAGACATTGCCCGGTTCGCTGCCGCAGGGGCGAAACTCGCCGCAGCGGCCGGCCTACGGCCTCTATGCCGAGCAGCTTTCCGGCTCGCCCTTCACCGCGCCGCGCGGCACCAATGAGCGTTCCTGGCTCTATCGCATCCGGCCAAGTGTCAAGCACACCGGCCGCTTCAAGGCAGCCGGCTACCCGCTGTGGAAGACTGCCCCCAATGTCGGCGACCACGAACTGGCGCTTGGCCAGTACCGCTGGAATCCGGTGCCGATGCCGAAGGAGCCGACCGATTTCATCCAGGGCATGCGCAGCATCACCACGGCCGGTGACGTGCTCGGGCAGACCGGCATGGCCGCCCATGTCTATGTCGCCAATCGCTCGATGGTCGATGATCATTTCTTCAATGCCGACGGCGAATTGCTGGTCGTCCCGCAGGTGGGCAGCTTGCGGCTGGTCACCGAGATGGGCGTCATCGAGCTTCGACCCGGCGAGATCGCCGTGCTGCCACGTGGCCTCGTCTTCAAGGTCGAACTGGCCGACACCGAAGTGCGCGGCTATGTATGCGAGAATTACGGCGCCAAGCTGACACTGCCTGATCGCGGCCCCATCGGTGCCAATTGCCTGGCCAACCCACGCGACTTCAAGACGCCCTGCGCCTGGTTCGAGGAGAAGGAGACGCCGTGCCGGCTGATCGTGAAATGGTGCGGCAATTTCCATGTCACCGAGATCGGCCATTCGCCGCTCGACGTGGTGGCTTGGCACGGCAACTACGCCCCCTACAAATATGATCTGGCGACGTTTTCGCCGGTCGGCGCGCTGCTGTTCGACCATCCCGATCCATCGATCTTCACCGTGCTGACCGCGCCGAGCGGCGAGGAGGGCACGGCCAATATCGATTTCGTCATCTTCCCGCCGCGCTGGCTGGTGGCGGAAGATACGTTTCGGCCGCCCTGGTATCACCGCAACATCATGAGCGAGTTCATGGGTCTGATCCACGGCCAGTACGATGCCAAGGAGGAAGGCTTCGTTCCCGGCGGCATAAGCCTGCACAATCTGATGCTGGCCCACGGCCCGGATGCGCCTGGCTTCGAAAAGGCCTCGCGCGCGGACCTGAGACCGGTCAAGCTCGACAACACCATGGCCTTCATGTTCGAGACCCGCTATCCGCAGATGCTGACCCGATACGGTGCCGAACTGGAAACCCGGCAGGACAATTATATCGACTGCTGGGCCGACCTGAAGAAGCGCTTCAACGGCACGCCCGAGGGCGACTGGTCTTGAGCGGTAATTCAATGCCGGATCGGCTGGTGCTGTTGGGCTCCAAAGGCGGCCCTGCGCTACGGCCGGGCGGGCCGTGGCCGAGTTCGTCGCTGCTCGAGATCGGCGGGCGGGCCATCGTCGTCGATTGCGGGCTCGGCGTCACGCGCGGCCTTGTCGATGCCGGTGTCAGCCTGAAGGCGCTCGACCTGATCTTCATCACGCATCTGCATTCCGACCATGTGCTGGAACTGGGTCCGCTGATCCACACCGCCTGGACGGCCGGATTGGCGACGCCGGTCAGCCTGTTCGGCCCGCCCGGCACCGGCCATTACTGGCGGCGCTTTTGTCAGGCGATGGAATTCGACATCGAAATCCGCATCGTCGACGAGGGCCGGCCTGATATTCGCGAGCTGGTTTCTGTCGAAGAATTCGGCGAAGGCCATGTGGTCGAGCAGCGCGGCCTGAAGGTGACGGCGCTGCGCGTCGACCATCCGCCGGTGACCGACTGCTTTGCGCTGCGCTTCGAGCATGGCGGCAAGAGCGTGGTGTTTTCGGCCGATACAGCCTTCTTCCCACCGCTCGCCGATTTCGCCGAAGGCTCTGATATCCTCGTCCACGAAGCCATGCTGGAGGAGGGGATCGAGCGGCTGGTTGCCAGGACCGGCAATGGCGCGCGGCTCAGGGAACACCTGCTCGCCAGCCACAGCTTTGCCGAAGAGGCAGGCCGCATCGCCAGCGATGGCGGCGTGAAGAGACTGGTGCTCAACCACCTCATTCCGGCCGACGACCCCCAGATTGGCGAGACCGATTGGACTGCTGCCGTCAGGAAAACATGGGCCGGCGACTTGACGATCGCTCGCGACGGCCTTGTTGTGGAGCTAGCATGATCCCGAAAAGTGGAAACCGGTTTTCGGAAAAAGATCATGCGTAAGAAAAGCCAAAGCGGCGCCAAGGCCGCCTCAGGAGAGGGAACCGCATGAAGCTTGCCACACTGAAGGATGGGACGCGCGATGGAAAACTCGTTGTCGTTTCGCGCGACCTGACACAGTACACAGACGCCTCGTTCTTGGCGCGCACGCTGCAGGCGGCACTCGACGACTGGCGCAGGATCTCGCCGCATCTCGCGACAATCGCCGAATCGCTGGAGAACAGTGCGATGCCGGCGGCTCGCTTCCACGAGCACGACGCGCATTCGCCGCTGCCACGCGCCTATCAATGGGCCGACGGCTCCGCCTATGTGAACCATGTCGAACTGGTGCGCAAAGCGCGCGGCGTCGAGATGCCGGCAAGCTTCTGGACCGATCCGCTGATCTATCAGGGCGGCTCGGACTCCTTTGTTGCGCCGCGCGATCCGATCCGCATGGCCGACGAAGCCTTCGGCATCGACATGGAGGCCGAAATTGCCGTCATCGTCGACGATGTGCCGATGGGCGCCAGCCTCGATGAAGCGCGCGCCGCGATCCGGCTGGTCATGCTGGTCAACGATGTCACGCTGCGCGCGCTGACCGGCCCGGAACTCGCCAAGGGTTTTGGCTTCTTCCAGTCGAAACCGTCCTCGGCCTTTTCGCCGGTCGCGGTGACGCCGGACGAACTGGGCGACGCCTGGGATGGCGGCAAGGTCAGCCTGCCGCTGCTCGCCGACATCAACGGCAAGCCGTTCGGCCGCGCCAATGCCGGTGTCGACATGACCTTTGACTTCCCGGCACTGATCGCTCACGCCGCCCGCACAAGGCCGCTGGTATCAGGCACCATCATCGGCTCGGGTACGGTGTCCAACAAGCTCGACGGCGGCCCGGGCAAGCCTGTGTCGGCCGGCGGCGCAGGCTATTCCTGCATCGCCGAACTGCGCATGATCGAGACCCTCGCGAGCGGCGAACCAAAGACGCCGTTCCTGCGCTTCGGCGACACGGTACGCATCGAGATGAAGGACAAGGCCGGGCATTCGATCTTCGGTGCCATCGAGCAGAAGGTCGAGAACTACGCGAGATAGAGGCTAGGACAGATTTTCAGCGATGAATCTTCTGGATCATCTGCGCCGCATGGCGGGCAACAATCTCTGGTCGAACGACCGGCTCTATCGCGCAGTGCTTGCTCTGAAGCCCGGCGAGTTCGAGGCTGAGCGCACCAGCTTTTTCCCGTCGGTCAAGGCCACGCTCAACCATGTGCTTGCGGTCGATTATCTCTATCTGGACTTTCTCGAAGAGGGCGGCGTCGGTGCCGCTGCCCATGATGACTTCGTGCCTTTCGACGAACCACAGGAGCTTTTTGCCGCGCAGGTCGCGGCCGACCGGCGGCTGATTGCCTTCTGCGATGGCTTGTCGGAGAGCGATCTAGATCGCCGCGTCATCACCGACCGGCGCGAGGACGGCATGATCCCGGAAAAGATCGGCAATATCCTGGCGCACGTCTTCCTGCACGACATCCACCATCGCGGCCAGGTCCACGCCATGCTGTCCGACACCTCCGTCGCGCCGCCGCAACTCGACGAGTTCCTGCTCGATTATGATGTCAGGGTTAGGCGGGACGAGGTTGAGAGGCTTCGGTTGTGAGACCAGGTCCTTCGCTAGTCATGTCACAGCCACATCATAATGGGCGAAATGCGGGTCGGATGTGAGGATGGTCAGATTTTCCACTTGCGCCTGCGCAATCAGCAGTCTGTCGAACGGATCACCATGGTGGCGAGGTAGGCCACCAACGGCGTTCGCGTGCTGTAAGGTTACGGTGAGCGGCTGAAATCGCATCCTTGGAAGCAGCGCCGGCAGATCGTCCGGCGCGTTGAGCTTTCCGATCGAACGTTTGATGGCAATTTCCCAAACGCTCGCCGCGCTCACGAACACCACCGCTTCCGAAGCCAGGATCGTGCGGTGGTGCTCGCTGAGACGTCGATCGTCCGAAATTGACCAGAGGATGATATGGGTGTCGGCGAGGAACGGGCCGACCGTCATTTTACGTACTCGTCCCATTCAGGACCGAGTTCGTCAAAATCATCCGCAATCCAGATCTTGCCCTTCAAAGCGCCGATACGCGGCAGAGGTTCGGCCACCGCCGGAGGTACAATGCGCGCCGCCACCTTGCCGTGGCGCGTAAGAACGATCTCCTCACCTGCTTCCGCGCGGCTGACAAGTTCCGACAGTTTGGCCTTGGCTTCGGCGATGGAAACATTCATGTGCTCGATCCTTTATGACTAGAATTTAGGTCATAATCGACCGAGCGGCAAGTGTTCCTGTGTTAGACCGGCCTATTCCGCCGCCTGTACCTTGATCACGCCGCGCTTGATTTGATCCTGCTCGATCGACTCGAACAAAGCGCGGAAATTGCCCTCGCCAAAGCCTTCGTCGCCCTTGCGCTGGATGAACTCGAAGAAGATGGGCCCGATCACGGTCTTGGAAAAGATCTGCAGCAGGATCTTGGTCATGCCGCCATCGACCACGCCTTCGCCGTCGATCAGGATACCGTGCTTCTTCATCCGCTCGATCGGCTCGTCATGGCCGTTCACGCGGTCATACGACATGTCGTAATAGGTCTCGGGCGGGCCGGGCATGAATTTCAGCCCGTTCTCGGCGAGCTTGTCGGTGGCGGCGTAGATCTCGTCCGTGCCAACCGCGATGTGCTGGATGCCTTCGCCATTGTACTTCTTCAGGTATTCGGCGATCTGGCTGGTCTCGTCCTTGGATTCGTTGAGCGGGATGCGGATCTTGCCGCAAGGCGAGGTGATGGCGCGGCTGACCAGGCCGGTGATCTTGCCGTCGATGTCGAAGAAATGGATCTGCTTGAAGCCGAACAGATTGCGATAAAAGTCCCACCACTTGTCCATCTGGCCGCGATAGACATTGTGGGTCAGGTGGTCGAGGAAATAGAAGCCGACGCCTTGCGGCCGCGGGTCGCGCGCGCCGAGCCATTCGAACTCGGCGTCGTAGGCCGAGCCTTTCTTGCCGTAGCTGTCGATGAAATAAAGCAGCGAGCCGCCGATGCCGACAATGGCAGGCACGTCGAGCGCCTTGTCGTCGCCTTCATAAGGCGTGGCGCCCATGGAGACGGCATGCTCGAAAGCATGTTTGGCATCGACCACCCGCCAGGCCATCGAGGCAGCACAAGGGCCATGCTTGTCGGCGAACTTCATCGCGTGCGAGCCGGGCTCGGCATTGACGACATAGTTGATGTCGCCCTGCCGCCAGACGGTGATGTCCTTGGTGCGATGCCTGGCCACCGCCACATAGCCCATGCGAGTGAAGAGCTCGGCCAGCTTCTGCGGCTCGGGATGCGCGAATTCGACGAACTCGAACCCATCGGTGCCGGCAGGGTTGTCCCTGCTGATCGTGGCGGGCGGGGCGTCGTGCGGGAAGGGACCCATGACATTCCTCCGAAAATCTCGTTTGGCCTGAAAGGGCCATTTGAAACCATGATAGCGTGGAGCCTGTGCATGGTGCTTGCATTCAAACGCTTGAAATGATGATGTCATGCGGGAAGCATGCATGATTAGAGAAAAAACCATGGATGAGACGCGCATCGATCAGTTTGACCGCAAGATAATGGCTCTTTTGCAGGGCGATGCCCGGCTCACCAATAACGACCTTTCCGAAAGGGTGAACCTGTCGGCGTCGCAATGCTCGCGCCGTCGCCAGCGGCTGGAGGAAGACGGCTATATCAAGGGTTATCGGGCCGTGCTCGACCGCGACAAGCTCGGTTTCTCGCTGGTCAATGTCATCTCGGTGACCTTGGCCACCCACAACCGCGACAATGCACGGCGCTTCGGCGAACTGGTGGCGCGGCTGCCCGAGGTGCAGGAGGCGCACGCGCTGACCGGCGAGATGGATTACATCCTGAAGGTGGTGACGCCCGATCTGAAGTCGCTATCTGAGTTCGTCAACGGCGTGCTCCTGCCGCACGAATCCGTCCAGCATGTGAAGACCGCGATCGTTCTCGAGACGCTGAAGGAAACCGGCGCGCTGCCGATTTGATTGTAGATACAGGAGGCGACATGGAAAGAAAGTCAACGCGATACTACATATTGTTGTCTCTATCGATACCTGCCGTTCTATTGGTAACGATCTTCATTGCTGTCTACCTTGTACCAAAATCTATCTACCTTGTGCCGCCAATTGTTGTAATGATCGGATACATAAAGCCAGTTGGCGCGAGAATTTCCTTCAGAAATGCGCTGTTGTCTTTGGTATATCTTATAATAGGAAACCTCCTTGCATACCTAGTTGCCGAGGGCAATGATGCCGCAAGAGGAACGTTCATCAGTGTGTCTCTGGCGTTGCTCTACCTTGGATGCATCAAAGATAGAGGTGCAAGGAGCTGAATCGGCCAGCCGCATTGGAGTTGCTCTGGCTCGTCAATTCTTCGACTGTTGGATCAGCCCATACAGATTCGTGCAGCGCGCACCCGAGCGGCAATAGGCAAACACCGGGCCTTCGAGCGCGTCCAGCGCCTCGGCCTGGTCCTCGACATTCCCGGCTGTGATCTGGCCGCTGATCACGGGGATGTAACGGAAGGCGAGGCCGGCGGCTTCGACCGCCGAGCCGATGCTCTTGGCCGAAGGCTGGCCGGGCTGTTCGTCATCCGGCCGGTTGCAGATGACGCTCTTGAAGCCGGCTTCCTTGATGGCGGCGACGTCTTCGGGCTGGATCTGGCCCGAGACCGAATAGTCTTCGCTGATTTCGCGGTATTCCATGACGATGTCCTCGCAATCTGATTTGGCAGGAGTTTTGCCACTCCCTGACGTGGCCGGCAACCAATTCCTATGCCGTGGCCGGCTGAGCGATGCGCGCCCGGGCAAAACGCGCCACGACGATGCCTGCGATCACCGAAGCGACGAAGATCGGCGTCTGTGAATAGCCGAGGCCCAGCGCCGGAATGGCGCCGCCCGGACAGAAGCCGGCAATGCCCCATCCGATACCGAACACGGCGGCGCCGCCAACCAATTCCAGATCGATAACGCGCTTCGTCGGCAGCGCAAACTCGGTTTCGAACACCGGGGCCTTGTACCGGCCGAACACCAGTCGGTAACCGATAAAGGCGACAGCCAAGCCGCCGCCCATGACGAAGATCAGGCTGGGGTCCCAGGTGCCAGCAATGTCGAAGAAATTCAGCACCTTGGCCGGATTTATCATACCGGAAACAGCGATGCCGAGGCCGAAAATCCCGCCGATCAGGAATGCCGAAACGAGCCTGTTCATGGTTAGCCCCCGACGACGTGGCGGATGATGAAGACGGTGATTAATGCGGTGACCATGAAGGTCGCGACGGCGGCCATCGAGCGTGGCGACAGGCGCGCAATGCCGCAAATGCCATGCCCGCTCGGACAGCCACCGCCGAAATGCACGCCGATGCCGACCACGAAGCCACCGACAACGAGGGACAGCGTTGGCAGCGGCACGCTGAAGGCAATATGTCCGCCAACAGTCCGATAGAGGAGCGGCGCCACGACTGCGCCAATGAGAAACGCGGCTCGCCAGCCCCAATCCGGGGCAAGCGGCGGAATGACCCCTGTTAGGATACCGGTCATCCCGGCAATCCGTCCATGCAACGCCATCAGGAGCACCGCCGACAGGCCGATGAGGGCACCGCCGAGCAGCGACTGGAAGGGCGTGAAATCTGTCATGGCAGTGCCGGCCTCAATCTGCGCTTCATGCGCGTCCCGCGCGGATCGACATCATAGCGCAGATGGACGTTGCCAGCGAAGATTCTGACTCGGATTGCCCAGAGGGGAATGAAAAAAGGCGGAGACTGGCTCCGCCTTTCGAGAACGCTCTTCTCAGCTGCCGAGAATGGCGCCTTTGATCTGGCGGATGTTGTTGTGCATCATGTCGATGTAGGTCGAGCCGGGGCCATCGGGCTGCGACAGCGCATCCGAATAGAGCGTGCCGCCCACCTTGATGCCGGTCTCGCTGGCAATCTGTTCGATCAGGCGCGGATTGGTGATGTTCTCGACGAAGATCGCCGACGCCTTGTCCTGCTTCACCTGCTCGACCAGTTTGGCGACATCGGCGGCCGACGGCTCGGAATCGGTCGAGATGCCTTGCGGGGCAAGGAAGGTCAGGCCGTATTCATGCTCGAAATAGCCGAAGGCGTCATGCGAGGTGATGACGACGCGCTTTGCCTCGGGGATCGACTGGATCGCCGCCTTCACTTCGCCTTCCAGCGCATCGAGCTTCTTGGTGTAGGCGGCGGCGTTGGTCTGGTAGGAGACGCAGCCGTCGCTGTCGGCCGCGCAGAAGGCTTCGGCGATGTTCTTCACATAGATCCTGGCATTGGCGATCGACTGGAAGGCGTGCGGATCGGTGACGGTCTTGCCGCCGCCGGTGCCGGCACCCTCCGCCGCGTCGGCGTCGGCGAACTCAGGCTTGAAGTCGATCGGCGTCACGCCCTTGGTCAAGGTGATGATCGAAGCCTTGGTGGCGCTGGCATCGACCAGCCGCTGCAGGAAACCTTCGAAATGCAGGCCGTTGACCAGAACGATGTCGGCCTTGGCCATTGCCACCGCGTCGGCGGGGCTCGGCTCATAGACATGGGCATCGCCGTCCGGCCCGACAATGGTGGTGATGTCGACGCGGTCGCCGCCGACATTTTTGGCGAAATCCGCTATGACCGTGAAGCTGGCGACCACTTTCAGCGGCTCGGCGAAGGCCGATGAAGCTCCAAAGGCTGTTAATGTTATAACGCTCATCGCCAGGGCGGCGCAGAGTGATTTCAGCATGGTTGGGTCTCCTTTTGGGGCGGGGGATCAGGCCGTTCTGTGACGGTGATGGACGATGCGGGCGCGCAGAATGCCGCGCGTGCCAAACAGGATAGAGGCGAAATAGACGACGCCGGCCGACAGGATGATGGCCGGGCCTGACGGCAACGACGCATGATAGGACAGGAGCAGCCCGGCAATGCAGGAGGCAAAGCCGATCAGCACGGCCAGCACGCACATCGGCTCGACGCGCGTCGTCCAGAAGCGCGCGGCTGCCGCCGGCAGCATCATCAATCCGACCGATAGAAGCGTGCCGAGCGCCTGGAAGCCGCCGACGAGATTGAGGACGACGAGACCGAGGAAGATGAAATGCACCGGGCTGCCCATGCGGCTGACCGAACGCAGGAACAGCGGGTCCAGGCATTCCGCCACCAGCGCCCGCCAGAAGATGGCAAGGCTGACCAGCGTCACCGCGACGATGCCGCCGATCAGGGTCAAAGCCTCGTCGTTGAGCGCCAGCACCGTGCCGAACAAAACATGCATGAGGTCGACGCTGGAGCCGCGGATCGAAACCATCAGCACGCCGATGGCGAGCGAAATCAGGTAGAAGGCCGCCATCGAGGCGTCCTCACGCTGAATGGTGAAGCGCGAGACGGCGCCGGCGCCGAGCGCCACGATGATGCCGGCGATCAGGCCGCCAATGGTCATCGGCAGGATTTCGAGGCCGTAGAACAGGAAACCGGCGGCCGCCCCCGGCAGGATGGCGTGCGCCATGGCGTCGCCCGACAGGCTCATGCGCCGCAGCATCAGGAAGACGCCGATCGGGCAGGCGCCGAGCGACAGCATCAGCGAGCCGAAAAGCGCCCGCTGCATGAAACCGAAATCGGCGAATGGCGCGATGAAAAGGCCGTAGAGCGCGTCCATCAGGCAGCCCTCGGTCCGGCGCCATGGTGATGGTCGTGATCGTGGCCGTCATGATGATGATCATGATCATGAGCGTGCTCGTCAGGCTCGCACCAGGGCGCGTTCTCTTCCCAGGCTTCGTGGAAGCGGCGCGCGCGCAACAGGTTCTCCGGCTTCAGCGTCTCCCGGGTCTCGCCCCAGGCTACCGGCTGGCGGGCAAGCAGCAGTGTTTCGGGAAAATTCTGGCGCACAAGATCCAGATCATGGACCACCACCATGATGGTGCGCTCTTCGCCGTGCCAGCGCTTGATCAGGGCAATGAGGTCACCGACCGTCTTGGCGTCGACCGCATTGAAGGGCTCGTCGAGCAGGATCAGGTCGGCATCCTGCAACAGCACGCGGGCAAACAGCGTGCGCTGCAACTGGCCGCCCGACAGCGTGTCGATTGGCCGCTTCTCGAAGCCGCCGAGGCCGACGGCCATCAAAGCCTGGCTGACGGCCTCGCGATCTTCCTGGGTGTAGCGGCCAAGCATGCCGCGCTTCGGCCACAGGCCGAGCGAGACCAGGTCGACGACGCGGGCGGGAAAGGAGCGATCAAGCTCCGATTGCTGCGGCAGGTAGGCCGCCCGCACGCCCGGCGCGCGGATAACCTCGCCGGCCATCGGCTTCAACACCCCAACGATACCTTTCATCAGCGTCGACTTGCCGGAACCATTGGCGCCGACCACGGCCGTCAGCGAACCCTTGCGGATCGCGCCATTGAGATGGTGGATCGCCGGGTGGCTGTTGTAGCCCAGCGTCAGGTCACGGAATGTCAGGCAGGTCTGGGTCATATCGTTCCGTTGGCCAAACGCGGCTGCAGGCAGGCGGCTTGGATATGTGATGTTATTACATTAGTCAACAAGCCAATCCGGCGGAATTGCGACGCGGTGGTCAACTCGCCGTGTACGCGCCTGGCCCTGGATGGAGCGATTGGCTCAAACGGTTTCGGTTCAGGCGGCCTTGCTCGAAGCGGACGGCGACTCTAGAGAGGCGCGACCACAACGGAAGGAACCTCGCAATGAGCATTCGTCGCATCGATGTTGGCCCGCGCATGAGCCAGATCGTCATCCACGGCAACACAGTCTATCTGGCCGGCCAGGTCGGCGAACCCGGCGGCAACGTCGCCTCGCAGACCCGCGACATCCTTGCGACCATCGATGGGTTGTTGGCCAAGGCCGGCACCGACAAGACCAAGATCGTCCAGGCGATCATCTGGCTGGCCGACATGGGCACCTTCGCCGAGATGAATTCCGAATGGGACAAGTGGGTACCGCAGGGCCACACGCCCGCCCGCGCCACCGGCGAGGCAAAGCTTGCCGGCCCCGAATATCTGGTCGAGATCATTATTACGGCTGCGATTTAAGCCGCGCCGCCCGAACTGCCAATCTCCCCCCTTAAGGGGGGAGATGCCCGGCAGGGCAGAGGGAGGCGCTGTCCCTCCAGCCCACCGATGTTCGTCATCCTCGGGCTTGACCCGAGGATCCATGCCGTGACCTTTGTCGAGGAACGCGGCGGTGCAGAATTCTGTAAACATTGCAAAGCTTTAGCGTCACGGCATGGATCCTAGGGTCTGCGCGCGTCACTTCGCTCCTTGCTTCGCCCTAGGATGACGAAAGCGAGGGCGCACTCACCCCTGCGACGGCGTGAACCTTGCCACCAGCGTATGGCTTTCCGCTGGATAGATGAAGCGCACATGGGTAACCGGGTGCTCGGCGCTCCAGGTGCGACGTTCGACCACCAGGCACGGCGCGCCGGTATCGATGTCGAGTGAATCGGCGATCGTATCGTCGGCGGCCATGGCGCGGATGCGGTGCTCGGCTTCGCTCCACGGCACGCGGCCGATCAGCCACGGCCCCGCCGCGATTTCGAGGAACGCCTCGTCCGCTGCCTCGGCCACCGCTGACAGGTTGATCAGCCGCTGCTCGAGAGCGAAAGGCCGTTCGCCGGCAAAATGCAGCCCTTCAAGCCCCAGGACCGAGCCGGCGGCCGAGAGCCCAAGCAGCGCCCTGTCTCCGGCATTGCTGCGCCGCTGCACGCGTTCCAGCCGCTCGTAGCGGTAGGGCAGGCCGAGCGCCTCGACCTCGATCCTGATATCGTGCAGTTCCAGCACGGCTGCCTGCGATTGTGGCTGGCTGACAAAACTGCCCGACCGGCGACGGCGCTCGATGAGACCTGCCTTGGCTAACTGCGACAGAGCCTTGTTCACGGTCATGCGCGAGCATTTGTATTCGGCGGTCAGCTCATGTTCGAACGGGATGCGGTGGCCGGGCGCCCAGGTGCCGGACAGGATTTTTTCCCGGATATCGGAAAGGATGCGCTGATGCAGCGACACGGTCTCGCTGTCGTCGATCTCCGTCGGTTCGGCCATGGTCATCTAGGTCATCCCTCGGAAAGCGCCGTCATCACGCTGCCAAACCGTTCGGCGAAGGCCTCGCGCCTGGCATGCCTGCCGCCGCTGACCTGTTTCTTGCCATGCACCCAGACGCAATCGACCTTGCTGCCATTGGCGAAAATCCAGGCGTCGAGGATCGCATCGCCCGTCTTGCCCGCCAGCGAGGGATTGCGGGCGTCGAGCGAGACGAGATCGGCTGATGAACCAGGCGCGATTTGCGATGCGCCGGCGCCAAGCGCGACGCTGCCGCCTTCGATCGCTGCATCGAACAGCGCGCGGCCCGTCGAGCCACCGGCTACCGCAAGCACATTGCGGGCGCGGTGCGCGAGGCGCTGCGAATATTCGAGCTGGCGCAATTCGTCGGGCAGGCCGATCAGCACGTTGGAATCGGAACCGACGCCGAAGCGGCCGCCATGCTCCCTGAACAACGGCGCGGCAAAGGTGCCGTCGCCGAGATTGGCCTCCGTGATCGGGCAAAGGCCGGCAATGGCGCCGCTTTTGGCCATGCCGATGGTTTCGGCGTCCGTCATATGGGTGGCGTGGATCAGGCACCAGCGCTTATCGACATCGGCAGCCCCAAGCAGAAATTCGACCGGGCGCGCGCCGGACCAGGCAAGACAATCGTCTACTTCTTTCACCTGCTCGGCGACGTGGATGTGGATCGGACCGTCCGGCGTGATCGCTGCAATCGCCGTGAGTTCCTCCGGCGTCGCGGCGCGCAGACTGTGCGGGGCGACGCCGACAATTGCTTGATTCAAAGTGCGAACAGATTCGCGGCTCTTCTCAACAAGCCGGGCGAACCTGTCCACATCGTTGATGAATCGGCGCTGGCCCTCATTCGGAGCTGCGCCACCGAAAGTGGAATGAGCGTAAAACACCGGCAGCAGCGTCAGGCCGATACCCGTTTCGCCGGCCGCGGCAGCGATGCGTTCGGCCATCTCGGCAGGGTTGGCGTAAGGTTTTCCGTCGCGGTCATGATGGAGATAGTGAAACTCGCCAACACGGGAAAAGCCGGCCTCCAGCATTTCGACATAGAGCTGCGCCGCAACCGCCTCGACCTGGTCTGGAGTCATCGAGAGCGCGAAGCGGTACATCACCTCGCGCCAGCTCCAGAAACTGTCGGCGGAGGGGCCGCGCAACTCGGCAAGCCCGGCCATGCCGCGCTGGAACGCGTGGCTGTGCAGATTGGGCATGCCCGGCAGGAGAATGGCATGGCGCTCGTCACCTGCCGACGCGGTGCCCCCCGGCTCCACGGCGGTAATGCGCCCGTTGGCGAAAGTGATCCGCACATTGTCGTTCCAGCCATTGGGGAGAAGCGCCTGTTCCGCAAAGATATAGGTCACTTTTCTCTCCACTTCCCGGTCTCGCATGCGATGATGGCACTTGCAGTGCGTTTCAATATGTATATACATAATCGCCACCGATTGAAACGGAAAAGATGATGGCTGTAGAGAGCAAAAGCCGGGCAGGGGGGCTTCGCCTGTGGCGCAATGCGCGTCTGGCGACCATGGCTGAAAATTCTGCCGATCTTGGTATCGTCGAGCATGGTGCGCTGGCCGCGCGTGATGGCCGCATTGTCTATGCCGGTCCGGAATCCGAGATGCCCTCGGGGCTTGCCCAAGGCGAGATCATCGATTGCGAAGACCGCTGGATCACACCCGGCCTGATCGACTGCCACACCCATCTCGTCCATGCCGGCAACCGTGCCAACGAATTCGAGATGCGGCTGGCCGGCGCCTCCTATGAGGAAGTCGCCAGGGCAGGCGGCGGCATCGTCTCGTCGGTCAAATCCTTGCGTGCCGCCAGCGAGAGCGACCTGGTCGCCCAGACGCTGCCGCGCCTCGATGCGCTGATGGCGGAAGGCGTCACCACCATAGAAGTAAAGTCGGGCTATGGACTCGATCTCGAAAACGAGCAGAAATCGCTGCGCGCCGCGCGACAGCTGGGCAATGAACGCCCGGTGACGGTCCGCACCACATGTCTCGCGGCCCATGCGCTGCCGCCCGAAGCCAAGGGCGACAAGGATGCTTTCATCGATCTCGTCGTCAAAACGATTCTTCCCGGCGTCGCCGCCGAAGGCTTGGCCGATGCCGTCGACGGGTTCTGTGAAGGCATTGCCTTTTCGCCCGAGCAGATAGCGCGGGTCTTCGATGTCGCCAAGGCGGCTGGCTTGCCCGTCAAACTCCACGCCGACCAGTTGTCCAACCTGCACGGCGCTGAACTTGCCGCCCGCTATGGCGCGCTGTCGGCCGATCATCTCGAATACACCGACGAGGCGGGCGCCATGGCGATGGCCAGGGCGGGGACCGTGGCGACGATCCTGCCCGGCGCCTATTACTTCATCCGCGAGACCAAGAAGCCGCCGATCGGCCTCTTCCGCCAGCATGGCGTGAAAATGGCTGTCGCCACCGACAACAATCCCGGCACCTCGCCGCTGACCTCGCTGCTTCTGACCATGAACATGGCGGCGACCCTGTTCGGCATGACGGTCGACGAATGTCTCGCCGGCGTCACCCGCGAGGCCGCGCGTGCGCTGGGACTGCTCGACGAGACCGGCACGCTGGAGGCTGGAAAATCCGCCGACCTGGCGATCTGGGACATCGAGCGCGCCGCCGAACTCGTCTACCGCATGGGCTTCAACCCGCTGCATGCACGCATCTGGAGAGGACAATGACCGAACTGACCTTGAAGCCCGGCAATGCCACGCTGGCCGACTGGCGCGCCATCTACCGTGGCGCCGTGCCCAAACTGGACGACGCCTGCCGGCCAAAGATCAAGGCAAGCGCCGAGGCCGTTGCCAGGATCGTTGCCAAGGGCGAGCCGGTCTATGGCATCAACACCGGCTTCGGCAAGCTGGCCAGCGTGCGCATCCCGGCCGAAGATCTCGAGACCCTGCAGCGCAACATCGTTCTGTCGCATGCCGCGGGCGTCGGCGAGCCGATGCCAGTCGCCGTTGCCCGGCTGATGATGGCGCTGAAACTTGCGAGCTTGGCTCAGGGTGCGTCCGGCGTGCGCTCGCAAACCATCGAGTTGCTGGAAGCGATGCTCGCCAACGACGTCATCCCGGTGGTGCCGGCGCAAGGTTCCGTGGGCGCCTCCGGCGACCTTGCCCCGCTGTCGCACATGACGGCGGTGATGATCGGTGTCGGCGAATGCTTTACCCCGCATGGCCGTTTTCCGGCCAAGGTCGCCTTCGTCTCGCACGGGCTGGAGCCCGTGACATTGGGCGCCAAGGAAGGTCTGGCGCTGCTCAATGGCACGCAGTTTTCGACGGCCTATGCGCTGGCCGCCCTGTTCGA
Source organism: Mesorhizobium sp. M8A.F.Ca.ET.161.01.1.1 (assembly GCF_004792105.1). Lineage (NCBI taxonomy): Bacteria > Pseudomonadati > Pseudomonadota > Alphaproteobacteria > Hyphomicrobiales > Phyllobacteriaceae > Mesorhizobium > Mesorhizobium sp. M8A.F.Ca.ET.161.01.1.1. Next base: position 499,349 of record NZ_SRTD01000004.1, read on the forward strand.
GGCCGAAGTGCTCTACCAGTCGGCGCTTGTCGCCGGCGCGCTGTCGACCGACGCAGCCAAAGGGTCGGACGCGCCCTTCGATCCGCGCATCCACCTGTTGAGAAAGCATCGCGGCCAGATCGAGACCGCGGATGCGCTACGCAATCTGATGGCCGGCAGCGCCATCCGCGAGTCGCACCGGGTCGGCGACGAGCGTGTGCAGGATCCCTATTGCTTGCGTTGCCAGCCGCAAGTCATGGGCGCCGCGATCGATGTCCTGCGCAAGGCCGCCGATACGCTCGAAACCGAGGCCAATGGCGTCACCGACAATCCGCTGATCTTTGCCGAGGACGATACCGCGCTTTCGGGCGGCAATTTCCACGCCGAGCCGGTGGCTTTCGCCGCCGACATGATCGCGCTTGCCGTCTGCGAGATCGGCTCGCTGTCGGAACGCCGCATCGCCATGCTGGTCGACCCCGCGCTGTCGGGCATGCCCGCCTTCCTGACGCCCAAGCCCGGCCTCAACTCCGGCTTCATGATCCCGCAGGTGACGGCGGCGGCACTCGTTTCGGAAAACAAGCAGAAAGCCTATCCGGCCAGCGTCGATTCCATCCCGACCTCTGCCAACCAGGAAGACCATGTTTCGATGGCCGCGCATGGCGCGCGCCGGCTGATCGGCATGGTCGAGAATGCGACTGCGGTGATCGGAATCGAATTGCTGGCCGCCGCCCAAGGCTGCGATTTCCATCAGCCGCTGGCCTCGAGCGCAGCGCTCGAAGCCGTGCGCAAGCTGGTTCGCGCCGAGGTGCCGCATCTCGACAACGACCGGCACTTCCACCCCGACATGGAAAAGGCGATCGCCATGGTGCGCAGCGGCGCGGCCGTGGAGGCGGCAGGCGCGGTGGCGCTGCCGGGGATTGCGCGATGACACCTTCCTGGCTGACAATAAAACAAGGCACGGCACCGCTGCTTGTGTCGATCCCACACACCGGCATCGACCTCGCCGGCCTCGAAAACCGGCTGGTGTCGCCATGGCTCGGTCGTCGCGATTGCGACTGGTGGATCGACAATCTCTATGATTTCGCCGCCGGTCTCGGCGCCACGGTCGTGCACACCGCGATCTCGCGCACCGTCATCGACGTCAACCGCGATCCTTCCGGCGCCTCGCTCTACCCCGGTCAGGCAACCACCGGCCTATGCCCGACCGAAACCTTCGACGGCGATCCGCTCTATCGCGACGGCGAAGAGCCGGGCCCGTCTGAGATCGGCGAGCGCCGCGAGAAGTTCTTTGCACCCTATCACGCCGCCTTGCGGGCCGAGATCGACAGGTTGCGCGCCTTGCATGGCAAGATTGTCCTCTACGACTGCCATTCGATCCGCTCGGTGCTGCCACGGCTGTTCCAGGGCAGACTGCCGGTGTTCAATCTCGGCACGAATGACGGCAAGAGCGCCGATCCGATGCTGCAGGCGACGGTCAGCCAGATCATGGCCGAAACCGGTGAAACCTTTGTCGTCAACGGCCGCTTCAAGGGCGGGTGGATCACGCGCCATTTCGGCCAGCCGCTTCAGGGCGTGCATGCGCTGCAGATGGAACTCTCCAACCGCGGCTATATGCGCGAGCCCGAAGGGAAGGGCACGCCGGACAATTGGCCGGTACCCTACGATGCCGCGTTCGCCGCGCCGATCCGTGCCACGCTGACGCAGATTCTCCAAACCGCCATTGACTGGGCCGGGCGCTGACGCGCCGCCTCATCCGAAAGGGACAATGATGAACAACCCTCGCCACAATATCCGCGAAGTGCGCGCGCCGCGCGGTGACAAGCTCAACGCCCGGTATTGGACGACCGAGGCGCCGCTGCGCATGCTGATGAACAATCTCGACCCTGATGTCGCCGAGAATCCCAACGAACTGGTCGTCTATGGCGGCATCGGCCGGGCGGCGCGCACCTGGAACGATTTCGATCAAATCGTTGCGTCGCTGAAGACGCTTGGCCAGGACGAGACGCTGCTGGTGCAGTCCGGCAAGCCGGTCGGTGTGTTTCGCACCCACCCGGACGCGCCGCGCGTGCTGATCGCCAACTCCAACCTGGTACCGCACTGGGCGACCTGGGAGAAATTCAACGAGCTCGATAAGAAGGGCCTGATGATGTACGGCCAGATGACGGCCGGCTCCTGGATCTATATCGGCACGCAAGGCATCGTGCAGGGCACCTACGAAACCTTCGTCGAGGCCGGCCGCCAGCATTATGGCGGCAATCTCAAGGGAAAATGGATCCTGACCGGCGGCCTTGGCGGCATGGGCGGCGCCCAGCCATTGGCTGCCGTCATGGCCGGCGCCTGCTGTCTGGCAATCGAATGCAATCCCGATTCGATCGATTTCCGCCTGCGCACCCGCTATGTCGACGAGAAGGCCGAGACGCTCGACGAGGCCATGGAAATGATCGGGCGCTGGACTAAGGCCGGCGAGGCGAAGTCCGTCGGCCTGCTTGGCAACGCCGCCGAGATCGTGCCCGAAATGTTCAAGCGCGGCATCCGCCCTGATATGGTCACCGACCAGACCTCGGCGCACGACCCCATCAATGGCTATCTGCCGAAGGGCTGGACGATGGCCGAGTGGCGCGAAAAGCGTGTCAGCGACCCCAAGGCGGTCGAGAAGGCGGCCCGCGCCTCCATGCGCGAGCATGTCGAGGCGATGGTGGCGTTCTGGAACGCCGGCGTGCCGACGCTCGACTACGGCAACAACATCCGTCAGGTCGCCAAGGACGAAGGTTTCGAGAACGCCTTTGCCTTCCCCGGTTTCGTGCCGGCCTACATCCGTCCGCTCTTTTGCCGCGGTATCGGCCCGTTCCGTTGGGCTGCACTCTCCGGCGATCCCGAGGATATCTACAAGACCGACGCCAAGGTACGCGAACTTACTCCCGGCAACACCCATCTGCACAATTGGCTCGACATGGCGCGCGAGCGCATTTCCTTCCAGGGCCTGCCGGCGCGCATCTGCTGGGTCGGTCTCGGCGACCGGCACAGGCTGGGTCTTGCCTTCAACGAGATGGTGGCCAAGGGCGAGCTCAAGGCGCCCGTCGTCATCGGCCGCGATCACCTCGATTCGGGTTCGGTCGCTTCGCCAAATCGCGAGACGGAATCGATGAAGGACGGTTCCGACGCGGTCTCCGACTGGCCGCTGCTCAACGCGCTGCTCAACACAGCTTCGGGCGCCACCTGGGTGTCGCTGCACCATGGCGGCGGCGTCGGCATGGGCTTCTCCCAGCATGCCGGCATGGTCATCGTCGCCGACGGCACGCCTGACGCGGCAAGACGTCTGGAGCGGGTGCTGTGGAACGACCCGGCGACCGGCGTCATGCGCCACGCCGATGCCGGCTATGACATCGCCATCGAATGCGCCAAGGAGCACCAGCTCAACCTGCCCGGCATTCTCGGGTAACGGCTGACGTGATGCGCATCCTTCGCGCCGCCGATTACCGCGTCATGCCGTGGAAGAACGGCGGCGGCACGACGACCGAGATCGCCGTCTCGCCCGACGGCGCGGGGCTCGACGATTTCGACTGGCGCGTCTCGATGGCCCGGGTCGAAGGCAGCGGGCCGTTCTCCAGCTTTGCCGGCATCGACCGCACGCTGTCGGTGCTGGAGGGCGAGGGGATCGTGCTTGATGTCGCGGGCCGTCCGCCGGAGCGGATGACAGCGGCTTCCCAGCCATTTTCCTTTCCAGCCGACCAGCCGACGCGTGCCGCGCTGATCGCCGGCCCGATCACCGATCTCAACGTCATGACCCGCCGCGGCCGCATGTTGCATCAGGTCGAGCGTCTGGCGATTTCGACGCCCGTGGAAATCCCGACCGAGGCCGGTCCCACCCTCATCCTTTGTCACAGGGGCCATGCCATCTTCCCCGGCGCCGCGCCCATTCGTCTCGGGCCGCTCGACACCCTGCTGCCCGGACCTGATGCCTCTGTCTTGCGGGTTCAGCCCGCACCGGATGCGACCCTTTTCGTGATCCGGATAATCGCTGCCGCCTGACGCGTTTGGCGCCAACGGTTACCGCCTGTTTCCAAACATGATCGCGACGCCGGCGAAATATAGCGTAAGCTGGCGGTGGCATCACGAAAAAGCCCGAATCCTCCCCGTCGATCGGTCCTGACGGGAGCGAGGGGCGCTCGTCTTTGAGTTTGCTCGAAAGATGACGCCCTGTCGTGGTGCGGAAACAAACTTTCGGCATAGGGGTTGATGCAACCGATTGCATTTGAACCGGTTTTAGGGCCATTGCCGTGGCGGTGATGCCGCTGAGTGCCCGCTTACGGAATTTTCAATGAATATTCAGACGAACCCAGCCCAGATCGAGAAGACAAGCGCGAGCTTCCCAGCCATCACGGAAGAGCCGATAAGATCGACATTCCTGCCGGAGGAACGGCTCCGGCTGCTCGGCGAAAGCCTGGCCAAGGGCGATCTGACGGACCTGTTCGGACTGATACCATTCGACTTCCAGGCCCGCATCCGTGACAGCGCCAAGAAGATCCTCGAAGTCTACCGGTCGACCAACGCCGCGCAGGCGAGGGGCGAAACCATCACGCCGGCCGCGCAATGGCTGCTCGACAACAACTACCTGATCGAGGAAACCATTTTCCAGGTCAAACGCGACCTGCCGCGCCGCTTCTACCGGCAATTGCCGACGTTGAAACTGCCCGACGGCGGCACCGTGCCGCGCGCATTGGCGCTGGCCTGGACCTATGTCGCGCATTCGGACAGTTCCGTCTCGGCGACCATGTTCAAGTCCATCGTCCAGGGTTTTCAGTCGGTCGAGCCGCTGAAGATCGGCGAACTCTGGGCCCTGCCGTCACTGCTGCGCTTCGTGCTGATCGAGAACCTCCGCCGCCTGGCGGTCAGGGTCAACCGCACCCGTCAGATGCGCCAGATCGCCAACGACGTGGCCGACAAGGTGCTTGCGACCGACGACAATCCGGATCGGCAGGCAATTCTCGCCAACTTCAGCGCGCATGCGCAGGACACCACCTTCGCCACTCAGCTTCTCTATCGCCTGCGTGACGGATCGCAGAACGCCGGCAAGGCGCTGGAGTGGCTGGAAGGCGAACTCGAAAAGACCGGCTCGGATGCCGAGGAAATCATCATTTCCGAGCACCAGACGCTGTCCAGCGGCAATGTGACCACCGGCAACATCGTGCGCGGTCTGCGCCTCATCAACGACGTCGACTGGACGGTGTGGTTCGAAGGCGTCAGCCGCATCGATACCGTGCTGCGCGAGCGCACCGATTTCGCCGCGCTCGACTTCTTCTCGCGCGATCAGTACCGCACCGCGATCGAGGAACTGGCACGCCGCTCGAACCTGTCGGAGTACCGTGTCGCCGAAAAAGCCATCGAACTGGCCGGCCGCGCCGCCGGAGAAACCGTCGCGGAGGGCGTTGAAGGAGCTGATGCTCAGGCATCTTCCGCTCACACCGATGTCGGTTTCTATCTCGTTGGCCCGCGCCGGCTGGAGCTGGAAAAGGCAATCGAGTACCGGCCTACGGTCAGCCAGACGGTCAAGCGGACCTTCGCCAAGACAGGCTGGCTGGGCATCGTGCTCCCCGTCTTCGCGCTGACCGCCCTGCTGCTCGTCCTGTCCGGCAACGCCCTTTCCAATCTCGGCCTGTCGGTGCCGTCGATCGTGCTGATGCTGGCTCTGTTTGCCGTGCCGGCCAGCGAAGGCGCGCTCGCTTTCTTCAACACCGTGGTCTCGCTGTTTCTCAAGCCGACACGCCTGATCGGTTACGACTACAGGCACGGCGTGCCGCCCGAGGCGCGCACCCTGGTGGTCGTGCCGTCGCTGATCGGCTCGCGTGACGATGTCGAGGAAAACATCCGCAACATCGAAGTGCACTATCTTGCCAATCTGGCGGACGAGATCCATTTCGCGCTGCTTTCGGATTGGCCCGACAGCAAGATCGAGATCGATGCGGCGGACACTGAGATTCTCGACTTCGCCCGCGCCGAAATCGCTCGCCTCAACGCACGCTATCCCTCCGAAGGCGCCCCGCGCTTCTATATCCTGCACCGCCGCCGGCTCTACAATGCGGCTCAAGGGTGCTGGATGGGCTGGGAACGCAAGCGCGGCAAGCTGCACGAGCTCGACCTCTTGCTGCGCGGCGACAGCGATACCACCTTCCTGCCGCTCGAAGTGCCGCTGCCGGCAAAAGTCGTCCATGTGATGACGCTCGACGCCGATACCCGCACCACCCGCGATGCCGTATCGAGCCTTGTCGGCAAGCTTTGCCATCCGCTCAACCGCCCGCATTTCGACGCCACCAGGCGCGTCGTAACTGCCGGCTACACAATCCTGCAGCCGCGTATCACCGCTTCACTCACCAGCGGCGACGAAGCCTCGTTCTTCCAGCGCGTGTTCTCGGCCAATCGCGGCCTTGATCCTTACGTCTTCGCTGTTTCGGACCTCTATCAGGACGTCTTCAGCGACGGGTCCTTCACCGGCAAGGGCCTCTATCATGTCGATGCCTTCGAGGCCGCCTTGCAGGGCCGCATCGAGGAAAACACCATCCTCAGCCACGATCTGCTCGAAGGCGCTCTGGCGCGCGCCGCACTCGTCACCGACGTCGAACTGGTCGAGGACTACCCGACCCGCTACTCGGTCGACGCCTCGCGCCACCATCGCTGGGCGCGCGGCGACTGGCAGCTTTTGGGATACATCTTCAACCCCCGTTCCGGCGTTCCGGCCTTGTCGCGCTGGAAGATGGTCGACAATCTGCGCCGCTCGCTGACGCCGATCTTCTGGGTGATGGCGGCGATCGCCGGCTGGACCTTGCTGCCCTTCACGCAGGCCGCGCAGTGGCAGGCCTTGCTGATCCTCAGCCTGTTCATGGCGCCGACCTTCGACGTGGTCAACGCCATCCTGCCCAAGAGCGGCGACCAGACGCCGCGCGGCCATTTCTCGGCGCTGGCGCGCGACGTCGCCTTCGGCACCGCCATGGTGGCACTGAAGATCGTGCTGATGGCACACAACGCCTGGATGATGGGCGACGCCATCGTGCGCACGCTCTACCGGCTGTTCGTCAGCCGGCAGAACCTCCTGGAATGGCGCACCGCCTCGCAGGCGCACAAGGCCGGCGACAACGACGTCGGCTCCTATTACGGCATGATGTATGGCGCCGTGATCATCGGCTTTGTCGGCCTCGCCATTCCGGTGCTGGCCGATTCCACCGGTGCCTTCGTCGCCTTCTTCTTTGCCTTGTTCTGGATCGGCTCGCCGGCGATCGCCAGCTGGATCAGCCGCTCCGCCGAAACCGAGGACCGGCTGCGTATATCGCAGGCCGATATTCACACCCTGCGCACCGTGGCGCGGCGCACCTGGCATTATTTCGAGAGCTTCGTGACGGCCGAACATCACAATCTGCCGCCGGACAATTTCCAGGAGAGCCCCGCGCCCGTCGTGGCGCCCCGCACCTCGCCGACCAATGTCGGCGTCTACCTGCTCTCGGTCGTCTCGGCGCGCGATTTCGGCTGGATCAGCCTGTCCGATGCCATCACCCGCATCGATGCCACCATGACGACCATCGAGAGCATGCCGCGCAGCCGCGGCCATCTCTTCAACTGGTACGACACCACGACCCTGAAGCCGCTCTACCCGCTCTATATCTCGGCTGTCGACAGCGGCAATCTCGCCGGTCACCTGGTGGCGGTGGCGGCGGCCTGCGCCGAATGGGCGGAAGCCCCTTCCGTCCACCTGCAGGGTGATTTCGAAGGCATTCTCGACACCGTGACCATCCTGAGCGAAAGCCTAGATGAATTGCCTGACGATCGCCGTCAGTTGCGCCCATTGCGCCAACGCCTCGTCGATCGCCTCGACGGCATGCGGCGCGCCGTCGACACGATCAAGGCACAGCCGGAAATGGCCTCGATCCGCACCATCAACCTGGCGGTGCTGGCCGGTGAAATCCGCAAGCTCGCCACCGCCATTCACACCGAGGCCGCATCGCCGCAGAGTGACGTCATTGTCGACTGGGCGGCAAGGCTCGAAGCCACCTGCGAGGCGCACGTCCATGACGCCCACAGCGACGAAAACGCGGTCGAGGCTCTGCGTGCCAAGCTGCTCACCTTGCGCGAGCGCACCCGTCGTTTCGCCTTCGAGATGGAGTTCGCCTTCCTGATGCGGCCGGAGCGCAAGCTTTTGTCGATCGGCTACCGGGTCGAGGAACATCAGCTGGACGAAAGCTGCTACGACCTTCTCGCCTCCGAGGCGCGGCTGACCAGCCTGTTCGCCATCGCCAAGGGCGATCTGCCGACCGAGCACTGGTTCAGGCTCGGCCGCCCCATCGTCGAGATCGGCTTCCAGGGCGCGCTGATGTCGTGGTCCGGCTCGATGTTCGAGTACCTGATGCCGCCGCTGGTGATGAAGGAACCGCAAGGCTCGATCCTCAACCAGACCAGCAAGCTGATCATCAAGCGCCAGATGCAGTACGGCCGCCAGAAGAACGTGCCGTGGGGGATCTCGGAAGCAGCCTACAATGCCCGCGACCGCGAACTGACCTATCAGTACACCAATTTCGGCGTGCCGGGGCTGGGGCTGAAGCGCGGCCTTGGCCAGAACACGGTGATCGCACCTTACGCGACGATCATGGCGGCGCAGTTCAACCCGCGCGAAGCGGTGCAGAATCTGGCCCGGCTGCGCGAGATCGGCGCGCTTGGCCGCCATGGCTATTATGATGCGGTCGACTTCACCCCGCAGCGCGTGCCGGAAGGCACCAACCACGCGGTCGTGCTGAATTACTATGCCCACCATTCGGGCATGTCGATCGCCGCCGTCGCCGACGCCATTTTCGAAGGTCGCCTGCGCGATCGCTTCCACAGCGATCCAGTCATCGAATCAGCCGAACTGCTGCTGCAGGAGAGGGCGCCGCGCGACATTCCGACCGCCACCGTCCGCACCGAGGCCGACGAGCGCTCCAAGGACGAGACCGAAACCGAGAGCCCTGACACCCGCATTGTGCTCGATCCCGTGCGGGCGCTGCGTTCGACCAATGTGATGTCGAACGGCCGCTATTCGGTCATGGTGACCGCGACCGGCTCCGGCTACAGCCGCTGGGGCGATCTGTCAGTGACCCGCTGGCAGCCGGATCCGGTCGAGGACCGTCTAGGCTCATACATCTTCCTGCGTGACGTCAGCACCGGCGACTGGTGGTCGGCAACGGCGGAGCCAAGGCGCGCGCCCGAGGAAAAGACGCAGACCCTGTTTTCCGATGACAAGGCGAGCTTCGTCAAATCGGCCGGCACGCTACGCTCGGAGGTCGAATGCATCGTCGTTTCCGAAGGCAATGGCGAAGGCCGCCGCATAACGCTCTACAATGAGAGCACATCCGACCGTCACATCGAAGTGACGTCCTTTGCCGAGCTGGTTCTGGGATCGGAGGCTTCCGACAACGCGCATCCGGCCTTCTCGAAAATGTTCGTGGAAACGGAAATCGCCGCCAACAATGGCGCGATCTTCGCCACGCGACGCAAGCGCGAAACCAGCGAGCCCGATGTCGCCCTGGTGCATTTCGTCACCGATCCGTCGGGGCCGGCTCGTGATGCCGAGGCCGAGACCGACAGGCGCGCCTTCATCGGCCGTGGCCGCACCATCGTCGATGCCGCCGCCTTCGATCCAGGCGCCAGGCTGGGCGGCCATTCCGGCTTCACGCTCGATCCCATCGCCTCGCTGCGCCGTCAGGTGCGCGTGCCCGCCAACAAGAAGATATCGCTGACCTTCTGGACCGTCGTCGGGGCCAACCGCGCCGAGCTTGAGGAGGCCATAAACCGGCTCGACCATCAGGAGAGCTTTGCCCGCCAGGCCATGCTTGCCTGGACGCGCAGCCAGGTGCAGACCCGCCATATGGGCCTCAGCCTGACCGATGCGGCCAATGTGCAGAAACTGGCGCGCTATCTGATCTATCCCGATCCGTTCCTGCGGCTGCCGGCCGAGTCCATCGCTTCCGGATTGGGCAAGCAGTCGAGCCTGTGGCCGACCAGCATTTCGGGCGATTACCCGATCTTCCTGGTCAGGATCGGCGACGTCGCCGATCTGGAGATCGTTGCCCAGGCGTTGCGCTTCCAGGAATATATGCGCACCCGTGGCATGATGATCGACTTCGTCGTCGTCAACGAGCAGGCCTCGTCCTATGTCCAGGATCTGCAGCGCGCGGTCGAAACGCTGTGCGAAAACAGCCGCTTGCGCGGCAAGGAACTCGGACCCCGCCAGCACATTTTCGCGGTGCGCCGCGACCTGATGGAGGAGACCACCTACAAGACGCTGCTCGCCGTCGCCCGGGTTGTGCTGCATACGCGCAACGGCACCATCTTCGACCAGATCGAACGAGCCGAGGCGGCCGCACTGCAGGCGCGCGATGGCCTGCAGCCGGCAGGATTTCCAGGCCCGCGCGAAATTCCTGCGCCCGTACAGATGCATGCATTCGCCTCGCAGGCGGTGGCCGATGTCAGCGCCGATGGCTCCGGCCTCAGCCAGTGGAACGGTTTCGGCGGCTTCGACGGCGACGGGCGGCACTATGTGGTGCGCCTGGCTGGCCGACGCACCACGCCGCAGCCCTGGATCAATGTCGTCTCCAACGCCTCGTTCGGCTTCCATACCTCGGCCGAGGGCGCGGCCTTCACCTGGAGCCGCAACAGCCGTGACTACCAGTTGACGCCGTGGTCGAACGACCCGGTCTCCAACCGACCGGGCGAGGGCATCTATATCTTCGACCAGGCCAGCGGCAGGGCGTTCTCGCCGATCGCCGCGGTGGTGCGCGATCCCTCGATGACCTACGAAGCCTGGCACGGCCAGGGCTTCTCGACCTTCCGCTCGAAGCGCGGACCGTTGTCGATGGACTTGACGCACGTCGTCGATCCCATCGATCCGGTGAAGATCACGCGGCTGCGCATCCAGAATTCCGGCCCGGTACCGGCCCGGCTGCGCGTCTATGCCTATGCCGAATGGGTTCTTGGCGGGCATCGGTCGCGCACCGCGGCAACCATAGTGCCATCCCGTGACGGTGCCACCGGCGCGCTGCTCGCGCAAAATCCCTACGGGCTCGATTTCAGCGAGCGCGTGGCCTTCCTCGCCGCCGACGCCGGTGTCCACTCGGTGACGACTGACCGGGCCGAGTTCCTCGGCCGGCACGGGTCCAGCGAGTTGCCGCAGGCAGTGCTGAGCGGTTCGGCCCTGTCGGGTCGCGTCGAAGCCGGAGATGATCCTTGCGCGGCGATCGCCCGCGACATCGAAATCCCCGCTGGTGGCGACGTCACGCTGATCTGGCTGCTCGGCGACGCCGAGTCTCCGGCGCAGGCGAGCGCGCTGGTGCAGAAGCACCGGGGCAAGGATTTCGACCAGCGCCTGGCCGACAATGAGCGCGAATGGCGCGCCTTTCTCGACACCATCCAGGTCGAGACGCCGGACAAGGCACTCGATGCCATGGTCAATCACTGGCTGCCCTATCAGAGCCTTGCCTGCCGCATCCGCGCCCGCTCGGCCTTCTATCAGGCAAGCGGCGCCTTCGGCTTCCGCGACCAGTTGCAGGACACACTCGCCCTGCTGGCGCATGATCCGACGCTGGCGCGCGACCAGGTACTCAATGCCGCGCGGCGGCAGTTCCCGGAAGGCGACGTGCAACATTGGTGGCTGCCGCGCACCGGCGCTGGCGTGCGCACCCTGATCTCCGACGACGTGGTGTGGCTCGCCCACGCCACGGCCCGCTATCTCATGGTGACCGGCGACGCCACAATCCTGAAGGAGCAACTGCCCTTCCTCGACGGACAGGCGCTGGGTGAAGGCGAGCACGACGCCTTCTTCACTCCGGAAATCTCGAAGAAGACGGTGTCGCTCTACGATCACTGCGCGCGTGCGCTCGACCTTGCCATCAAGCGCAGCAGTCCAGCCGGCCTGCCGTTGATCCTCGGCGGCGACTGGAACGACGGCATGAACCGTGTCGGCGAGCATGGCAAGGGCGAGAGCGTGTGGCTGGGCTGGTTCCTGCTGAAGACGTTGGGCGACTTCGCCGCGGTCGCCAAGACCGAGGGCGACACCAAGCGCGCGCAGGCCTGGGCAAAGCATGCCGAAGCCCTGAAGCGGGCACTCGAAAGCACGGCATGGGACGGCGAATGGTACCGGCGCGGCAGCTTTGACGACGGCACGCCTTTGGGATCACGCACATCGCAGGAGTGCAAGATCGACTCCATTGCTCAGTCCTGGAGCGTGCTTTCGGGCGAGGGCGACCCGGCGCGGTCGACCACGGCGATGCAGCAGGCGACGAAGCTGCTCGTCGACGATCATCTCAAGATCGTAAAGCTGTTCACGCCACCCTTCTCGAAGACGGACAAGGATCCCGGCTACATCAAGAGCTACCCGCCTGGCGTGCGCGAGAATGGCGGCCAGTACACCCATGCGGCGACCTGGTTCGTCATCGCGCTGGCGGAGATGGGGCAAACCGATGAAGCCTATCGCTGCTTCTCGATGCTGAACCCGGTCAACCACGCCTTCGACGAGGCCTCGACCGAGCACTACCGCGTCGAACCCTATGTGGTGGCGGCCGACATCTATGCCGGGGACGACAAGGGAGGGCGCGGCGGGTGGACCTGGTACACCGGCTCGGCGGGCTGGCTTTACCGGGCCGCGGTCGAAGGCATCCTGGGCATCGAACGGCGCGGCAAGCAGATCACGTTCCGGCCGAAGCTGCCCAGTCATTGGGAGGGCTATCAGGCTTCACTCAAGATGCTGGGCGCCGAGGTCAAGGTGCAGGTCATTCGCGACAAAAAGACCAAGACGATCTCGCTCGAAGTCAATGGTTCGAAGACAAAATCGGCGTCCTTTGAGCCCAAGGCCGGTGGCCAGACCGAGGTCGTGGTCAAGATACCGGCGTAAAATCAACAGGTTGGATCAACAGATCGCGCGTCCTTCGGGACGCGCGAAGCAGCGCCTCGTTACTTGCGCGTGATCCGTGGCGGCCCCGGCTGGGCGCCTTGAAACCGGGCCTCTTCAGCCTGCCGTGATTAAAAATGTGGCAGTGCTCGGCTACTGCCATGATTTTGCCGCAAGGCTGACATTTCACCTTTTATCTCAAACCGTTAGGTGATCACGTCAGATTTCGTATCGTCGTCATCTTTTGTTCGCTAAATGGGAACGGAAGCGATAGACGGGCATTGTTTTGCGACGCATCAACCGTTACGTGTCAGGAAATGGTGCAGTGCACAATATTGGTATTGGGCACAATAGAGAGTTGGCGGAGTAGCTGAAGTGTCACTTCTGCAGATCTATTGGAGAGCGCTGGGATATCTGGCTGCCGACAAGAAGCGCGTCGCGCTGATCTGTGCGGCCAACGTCGCTCTGGCAGCCATCGCGATCCTCGAGCCGATCCTGTTCGGCCGGGTCATCGACGCGATTTCCACGAAAGGCTCAGTCTTCTCCACGCTTGCCGTGTGGGCCGGCATCGGCGCCTTCAACGTTCTCGCTTTCGTGCTGGTGGCGCGCGGTGCCGACCGGTTCGCGCACGCCCGGCGCAGCGAAGTGCTCTGCCAGTCCTTCGAGCGCGTCATCACCATGCCGCTCGCCTGGCATCATCAGCGCGGCACCTCGAATGCTCTCCACACGCTGCTGCGCGCCGTCGAGACGCTGTTCAGCCTTTGGCTCGAATTCATGCGCCAGCATTTGTCCACCGCTGTTGCGCTCGTCCTGCTGGTTCCGACGGCCCTCAGCATGGACGTGCGCATGTCGATGGTCCTGCTCGTCCTCGGCGTTCTCTATGTCGGCATTGGCCGCCTGGTGATGAAGCGCACGAAGGAAGGCCAGGCCGCCGTCGAGCGCCACTATCACAAGGTTTTCGCGCACGTGACTGACTCGGTGAGCAACGTCGCCGTGCTGCAGAGCTACAACCGTCTTGGCCACGAAGCCGACGCGCTGCGCAGCTACGTCAAGAACCTGCTCGACGCGCAGAACCCGGTGCTCGACTGGTGGGCGATCGCCAATGCGCTCAATCGCCTGTCGTCGACGATCTCGATGATGGTGGTGCTTCTGATCGGCGCCTATCTGGTCACCCACGGCCAGCTTCGCATCGGCGACGTCATCGCTTTCACCGGTTTCGCCACGCTGCTGATCTCGCGGCTCGACCAGATGTCGGCTTTCGCGAACCAGATCTCGGAAGCCCGCGCCAAGCTCGAGGATTTCTACAAGCTCGAGGACTCGGCCGCCGATACCGCCGAGCCGGACGGCCTGCGCGATCTTTCGAATGTCACCGGCCATGTCCGTTTCGAGGATGTCAGCTTCGAGTTCGCCAATTCGGGTCAGGGCGTCAGCGATGTGTCCTTCGAGGTCCAGGCTGGCCAGACCGTCGCCATCGTCGGTCCGACGGGTGCGGGCAAGACCACGCTCATCAACCTGCTGCAGCGCGTCTTCTCGCCGTCCAGCGGCCGTATCCTGATCGACGGCATCGATACCCGCACCGTGACCCGCAAGTCGCTGCGCCATTCGATCGCCACCGTGTTCCAGGATGCAGGGCTGCTCAACCGCTCGATCGAGGACAACATCCGGGTCGGCCGTGCCGATGCGACCAACGACGAGATCCATGCCGCAGCCACCGCAGCCGCGGCGCAGGATTTCATCCTGGCCAAGAGCAATGGCTACGACACGGTGGTCGGTGAACGTGGCGGCCAGCTGTCTGGCGGCGAGCGCCAGCGCATCGCCATTGCCCGTGCCGTGCTGAAGGATGCGCCGATCCTGGTGCTCGACGAGGCGACGAGCGCGCTCGACGTCGAGACCGAGGATCGCGTCAAGGAAGCGATCGACGAATTGCGCCGCGACCGCACCACCTTCATCATCGCCCACCGCCTGACCACCGTCCGCGACGCCGATCTGGTCGTGTTCATGGACAAGGGCAAGGTGATCGAGATGGGTGGCTTTGCCGAATTGTCGCTGCGCAACGGCCGTTTCGCCAGCCTGCTGCGCGCCGGCGGCCTGCTCAACGACGAGGAAGTCCGCCGCCTCAGCCGCTCCGTTCAGGGCGAGGCCGCCTGAGCAGTTGATGGTTCTCGCCTTCTCCCGAATGGGAGAAGGCGAGGCCCGCGACACCGCCGCTCGATTGCCTCAAACGCGTCGGCGGTCTATGTAAAGCCGCATGAGCGACACCACCTCACGCCTGAGCGGCTGGACCGATCTTGCCAATCCGACGCGGTTCATCGGGCTGGCCGACAAGCTTGTGCCGTGGCTGGCGGCGCTTGCGGCGCTGATCCTAGCCGTTGGCCTCTATATGAGCTTCGCCGCGCCCGAGGATTTCCAGCAAGGCATCACGGTTCGCATCATGTACATCCACGTGCCTTTCGCCTGGCTCGCCATGATGTGCTACACGCTGATGGCAGTCTCCGCGCTGGGCACACTGGTCTGGCGGCATCCGCTGGCCGACGTCGCACTGAAGTCAGCGGCCCCCATCGGGGCCGTCTTTACCGCGCTGGCGCTGATTACCGGTTCGATCTGGGGCAAGCCGATGTGGGGCACCTGGTGGGTCTGGGACGCCCGCCTGACTTCCGTCTTCGTGCTGTTCCTGATGTATCTCGGCATCATCGCGTTGACCCGCGCGCTCGATGACGCCAGCCGCGCCGCCTGGGCCGCCGCCATCATCACGCTGGTCGGCTTCATCAACATTCCGATCATCAAATTCTCGGTCGACTGGTGGAACACACTGCACCAGCCGGCCTCGGTGTTCAGGCTCGGCGGCCCGACCATCGACCCCAGCCTGCTCTGGCCGCTGCTGGTGATGGCCGTCGGCTTCACCGTGCTGTTCTTCACGCTGCATCTGATGGCCATGCGCACCGAGATCCGGCGCCGGCGGGTCATTGCCATGCGGCGGGTGGCGGCGCGGCAGGCGGAGCGTCCGGCCTAGATATTCAGCCCATCCGTCCGCGCGCTGCCACCGGCAGCGTGTCCAGTACCGTCTCGCCGTCGATCAAGTTGACCTCGTTGAACAAATTGGTGACGACGCAGCAATGGTCCGGCACCACGCGCACGCGCTCGCCAATGCGCAGCTTGCCGTCGCCGGAAAGCATGACCGTGCCGTGCTCCTCGCTCAAGCCCGTCACCAGCGCCCCCGGGACGCCCATCAACTCTCCGAAATCCTTTAGCCCCAGCGTATCGCTGGACAGGGCCTTGCTGCCGCTATCGAGGATGGCGCGCGTCGCTGTCGGATGGCTGACCACGGTCGCGAGCACCGTCAGCGCGCAATCGTCGAGGCCGCCGACGCCTTTGGCGACCTGGTAGCGGTCGAGATAGATATAGGTGCCGGGCCTGTATTCGGTGACGACGGAGGCATCGGCGGAACGCCACATATCGGGCGTGCCGCCGCTGGAGACGCGCTCACAGGCGAGCCCTGAAGCGGCCAGCGCCCGTTTGGCGTCGGCAAGCCAGGCCTCGGCCTCCACTGCCCGGCCGGCTGCCGGATAGGTCATCAGCCCGCCAAAGACAAGGCCGCCCGCCTTGTCGATCATCCTCGCCAGCGCAACCGCTTCATTGGCTGTCTGCACACCGCAACGTCCCATGCCGGTGTCGCATTCGACCAGTACCGACAGCGGATGCCCGGCATCTGTGAAGGTCGCGGCGAGCCCTCCCAGCGTCTGCGCGCTGTCGGCCGTCACCGACAGCGTCACACGGCCGTGCAGCGCCTTCAGCCGTTCGAGCTTGGCGCGCCCAAGGATGTTGTAGGGGAGAAAGATATCCGTCAGCCCGGCATCGGCCATCACCTCGGCCTCGCCGATCTTCTGGCAAGTGATGCCGACGGCACCGGCCGCCACCTGCTTCTTCGCCCAATAAGGAAGCTTGTGGGTCTTGATGTGCGGCCTGAGCTTCAGCCCGTTCTTGTCGGCATGGGCCTGTGCGCGGGCGATGTTGGCTTCGGCGCGTGCGACGTCGATCAGGATCGACGGCGTATCGAGATCATGGATGGTCGGCATCGGTTGTCTCTGTGAAAATTCGCAGGGGTTATGAGCCGGAAAGCCCGCGATGTCACGCCGTAGACGAACCCGATCGGTGGGCCATGGGCGGGAACGCGCAGGGCTCGAACAGGCAGAATGGATCGACACCGCACCGGCGTTCGGCTATGCGATTTGTCGGAAAAATCGACACGAAGGGTCACGATTATGAAACGCTCCGCCATCAACGACATCATCCGCGAAGCCGACGCCTTCATCCGCTCGTTCGGCTATATCATGCCGCCCTTCGCCTACTGGTCGCCGGAAGAGATGAAGGCGCGCCAGGTCGATTCTTCGGCCATCTTCACCTCGCGGCTCGGCTGGGACATCACCGACTACGGCCAGGGCAAGTTCGATGATCTCGGCCTGTTCCTGTTCACCGTTCGCAACGGCCGCTACGAGGACATGAAGAAGGGCATGGGCATGCTCTACGCCGAGAAGATCATGATCTCGCGCAAGGAGCAGATGTCGCCGATGCACCGCCACAACATCAAGGCCGAGGACATCATCAACCGCGGCGGCGGCAAGCTGGTGCTGGAACTGTTCATGCATGACCGCGACGGCGGCATCGACCCCAGGGCCGAGGTGTCGGTGCCTGTCGACGGAACCATCCACAGGCTGCCGGCGGGCGGGCTGTTGAAGCTCGACCCGGGCCAGAGCGTCACGCTTTTGCCTGGCGTCTGGCACGCCTTCTGGGCAGAGGGCAAGGACGTGCTGATCGGCGAGGTATCGACCGTCAATGACGATCGCACCGACAACGTCTTCCGTGAGCCGATCGGCCGTTTCGCCGATATCGAGGAAGACACGCCGCCGCTGCACCTGCTGGTGGCCGACTACGACAAATGGCTGGGTTGAGGCTTGCCCTTTATGCCGATTCGCCCCCTGATTTGCCGGCCAGCAACCAAGTCCGACGAGGAATAGATCTTGAAATCAGCTCTAGTTCTAGCCATTGCCGCCTTGGCGGCGGTCAGCTTCGGTATGCCGGCCCAGGCGGCCGGCTTCGCCAACATCATCCTTTCCGCGACGAAGGACGGCGCTACACCTCAGAGCAGCTTCCCCGTCGACACACCGGTGATTTACGTGTCGGCTGACTTGGTGGATATCGCGCCCACATCGAAAATCACATTTTCCTGGGTCTCGGTTGATTCCCACGGCGTCGCACCGGAAAACTATACTATCGACAAGGTCGATCTCGACGTCGGAGCGAACAATCAGGCTGATTCTCAGCTCACCAAACCCACGGCGGGATGGCCGGCGGGCACCTATCGTGTTGATTTGGCCATCGACGGAACGGTTGAGGATTCGGTGCCCTTCAGCATTCCATGATGGAAATGAACTGCCCTGGAAGGGCGTAGGCTCAATGACAACAGCTGAGTGCCGATTGCACGCTCGTGCGGCACAGGCAGGACGAGCTGATCGGCACATCCGCCTTTGCCATCGCCGTGGCAAGCCTTGCCTGCAGTGCCGGCAGTTCTTCGGTCTCGCCACGCCGGCTCAAACATTCCACCAGACCGTGCAGCGCCCAGACATTGTCCGGGTGCTGGGCACAGCGCTGCACCGTGGCGCTCAGGCCGAGATCGTCGCGATAGACCTGCTCGGCTTCCGCCGCATGCCCCTGGTCGAGAAGCAGCGCCGCAAGCGCATGGCGCGGCGGGTGCATCCACGCCCACGGCTCGGTGTAGGAAAGATTGTCATCCAGCTCGACCGCGTGCCTGAGATGGCCATAGGCCTCCTCGTGCCGGCCCTGATGGTAGGCAAGCTCGCCGTCGAGCAAGGCGGCACCGACGGCGAGCGAGGCGCGGGTCGGGTTGCTGAGGAAACGCCGCTCGGGTGCAATGCCTTCGAGGTGCTGGTGAAACAGTTCGCGCTCGCGCTCGGCTTCGGCGAATCGCCTCAACGTCGCATGCGCGACGCCCCTGGCGTAGTGCTGCATGGCCGCCGTCAGCACATAGAGGCCGGGCTCGGCGACCCTTGGTTCATCGATGATCTCCTGCCACCGACCGAAGCGCACCAACACGTGCGATTTCATCGCATGATAGCCTTCCACGGTCTGGGTGAGTTTGGGCCGGTCCTGGATGGCGACCACGTCACGCGTCACCAGGCTGCGCACCTTGTCGGCAGCCCACAGTGCCGGCTGGTACTGGCCTGACAACATGCAGGTGAACATCATCAGGTGCAGATCGTGACAGCAGCCGAGCAGATAGTAGGTCGGCTCGCCGGCATAGGCGAGATAGAGGTCGTTGGCCCCAACCGCCTTTTCGCTGGCAAGCTTGGCTTTTTCATATTCGCCGCACAGCACATAGATATGCCCCGGCATGTGGTTCATGTGTCCGGCATCGGGGCACATCTCGCCGAGCAGATCGGCTGAGCGCATGCCGCGTTCCGGCATGGTGGACATTTCCAGGAGATGAATGTGCAGATGGACGATCGCCGGGTGCTGCGCGATACCGGCCTCGTCTGCGAGCCGGATTGACCGCTCGCAAACCTCCAGCGCCTCGATCACGTCTGAATTTGGCGCCGGTGCACCGGTCTTGAGGTTCCAGAGCCGCCGCACCGTGCGCATCATCAGCGCCTCGACGAACAGCGCCATGACGTCATGGTCGTCGGGAAAGTTTTCATGGACCCGCCGCATCGCAGCGGCATAGGCATCGTCCCACTGCTCGAATTCCCGGGGGCTTACCCGGTGCGGCTTCTGGAAACGGCAGGCCAATGCCTCGATCAACCGCCTTTCGACCTCGCTGGCGGCAGCCGCACCGGCACGTGCCAGTTGGACGTGCTCGAAACAACGCTTCGTCGCGCTGTCAGCCTCGGCCTCGCCATGCTCCTTCCAGGTCAGATTGTAGAAAGGCCCAGCCGCATAGGCGATGCCCCAATGAACCATCGGGCAGTCCGGATCGGTCTCCAGAGCCTTCTCAAAGCACTTGATGCCTTCTTCGTGGTTGAAGCCGTAGCACCAGTTCAGGCCAATATCGAACCAGCGCTGGGTTTCTGCCGAGCGGGTAGAGATGGGGCGGCGGTAGGCGCCAAGATTGAAGCGGTCCATGTGGTCTCATTCAAACTGCTCGGCCGCGAGCCTAGCCCTGGCCAGATTCTTCGCCATGAATGTGTGCCGGAACCGGTAGGCATGGCAAACGCAATGAGGCCATCGATCTGACCGGCGCCCGTTAGTCGCTTTCGGGTGGCGCGTCGCTTTGCCAGCCGGCGAGCTCCGGCAGGTCGTCAAGCCAACTTTTCTCGGTCATCACGGCATCGCCGGCCTGCGGTGCAGCCTCCGTGGCGTTTTGAATCAACCAGTCCGCCCACTTCCGGTAGGCAACCGGATCCATCTGGGGCGGCAGCACCTTGGCCTTGAGCAGCATCCTCTTGCGGAAACTGGTTTGCCTGCGCAGCTTGGTCGTCGTGAACTTGATTGCCTTGCCTTGGTATTCGACAGTCCAGCGGTCGCCCCCATGGCTGACAAGCCTGTCGATAGCGAAACCGGCATCGACCGGTCTGTCCCGCCAGGGAAGCTCGATGGCGTTCTTCCGCAGATCGACAGCCCATCGCCTGTAGTTGGCCCCGGTGCGCTGAGGCGGCAGCACGCTGGCCTGTTCGAGCATCTTCCTTCGGAACGTAGGCTGCTTCTTGAGCTGGCCGGTCGTCAGCTCGATTCGATGTCCACGAAATTCGACGTGCCACCGGACCCGCCCGTTGCCGACATACTTCACCAGCCTGTCGATGACGAACTCGTCCTCGGAGAGCATCACGCATCCCTGTCGGATGCTTTCGAGAATGTACTGGTTATCGGTGGGCATGGCGCTGCCTTATGCGGCGAGCCTGAAGGAGCATGGGAACGCGAAATGAAACAGGCCAAATTTCCCTGCAAGTCATTGTTCTTGTCGCAGAGTTTTTGGCTGGGGAACCTGGATTCGAACCAGGACTAACGGAGTCAGAGTCCGTGGGTCTACCGTTAACCTATTCCCCAGCAGGCGCGGTCGTGGACCGCGCGGGCCGAACGGCTGAGCCGCTTGAGCGCTGCCTTGTAGCCGCCAGCGGAAAATAGTCAAGCCTGCTCCGCGGTTCAATCGCCAGCTTTTATCACCGGTTTCAAACGCCACCTTTTTCCAGCGGCGTGAGAACTCCGGGCTCAGCTCTCCTTGCGGCTGAATTGCGAGCGTTCGAAGAACAGCACGATGCCCAGGCCCAGAAACAGCGGGATGATCAGATAAAACAGCCGGAACACCAGCAGCGCGGCCAGCACGCCGACCGGGTCCATGTCGGAAAGCCCGGCCAAGAACACCACTTCGAACACGCCGAGGCCGCCCGGCGCGTGCGATATCTGGGCGACCGAGAAGGAGACGAGGAAGACGCCGAGCACGACGAAATAACCGGGATTGTGCATCTCGGGCAGGGCGAAGAAGATGATCGCGGCCGCCGCCAGCAACTCGATCGGGCCGATCAGCAACTGCCTGGCGACGATCGGCAGCGCCGGATAGTGCAACTGGAAGCTGCCGATCTTCAGCGGGCGCAGATGCAGCCAGCTGCCGAATATATAGGCCGCGACGAGGACCAGCATCGCAATGCCCGCAGCCTCCGACAGGCCGTGATGGGCGATGCCGGAGAAGCGGTCGATAATCTGCGGCTCGAACACCAGCACGAGGCCTGCGGCGAGAATCGTCGACAGCACGAAGGTTATCCAGCAGACCGCCACCAGCACGCCGACCTCCTGGCCGGTCAGGCCCCTGGTGCCGTAGGCGCGGTAGCGGATGACGGCGCCGGAAAACACCGAGCCGCCGATATTGTGCGACAGCGCATAGGTGGTGAAGGAGCACAGCGTCACGAACAGCCAGGACACGCGCCTGCCGATGTGCAGCAGCGCGATGTGGTCGTAGCCGGCGAGCGCGGCATAGGCCACCACCGAACTCAAGCCTGCCAGCATCCAGCCGCGGGCCGGAATGGCCGCCAGCCCGTCCCAGACGTCGTCGAGCGAGATACCGCGCAATTCATGCCAGAGCAGCAGCAGCGAGAAAATCACCGCGCCGATGCCGACGATCGGCCAGAAATAGCGTTTCCAGTTCATTGCCCGACCGTCATGCGTTGCCTGTCCGCTTCCTTTTCTGTCGAGAGGCCGACCGCGCCCCGAATTCCCCATTCATTTCAGAAATGCCTCATTGAAGCCGGCTATTCAACCGCGAACACTTGTCGCGCCTGATGCCGGCGAGGCCTGCCTGCACCGGGCGCGGCGCGAGAACGCCTGCAAGCGGCGAGGGAACCGGCTCGACGGGCGCGGTCTCCGCTGGCGTCGCGTTATCAATCCAGCCTTGCGGGTACATTACGGAGCGCAGCAAAAAGGCGGGGTTGCGCGCCCAGCCGGCAAAATTCGGCAAGCGGCTCTTGGTGATCGGGCGCGGCACTGTTAGTCTGGCGGCAACTTGAAACATGCCAAAGCGCCTGCTGCGTCCGTCACCGGTTCGCGCGGCGCCGGAAGGAACGACAGTGGAAGACCGCGACACCGGCGCAGGCGCGCCGGAGGTGGGCGCGTCCAGCGCTTCTCCGGGGTCATCAGGCCCGGGGACGGCCGGTTGGCAGCAACGCCGCCCGACGGAGCCTCGCTCCGTGAATGGGCAGGTGGGCGACGCAACCCAGAAAGGCAAGCCCAAGAAACGGCGCAAGCGAAGGCGCGGGCGCAAGGTTTTTGCGCGCGACGATGTGCGCCCCGAGGACAATCGATCGCCGCTGCAAGGCAAGGCCGCTACCGCGGCAGTCGACCTGAAGCCTGTTGCCGCTGCGGCGATCTCGCCCGTCGTTCCAGCGCCACGCCCCGAACAAGGCAACCGCAGGCCGCCGGTGCACGAGCTTCCGGTTTTCGCGGCGCTGGATCTCGGCACCAACAATTGCCGGCTGCTGGTCGCCGTTCCCACCCGTCACGGCCAGTTCCGCGTCATCGACGCCTTCTCGCGCATCGTCAGGCTGGGCGAGGGGCTCACCGCCAATGGCCGGCTCGGCCAGCCGGCGATGGACCGCGCGGTCGAGGCGCTGAAGGTCTGCGGTGACAAATTGCGCGGCCGCAAGATCAGGAAGGCAAGGCTGATCGCCACCGAAGCCTGCCGCACCGCCGAAAACGGCGTCGAGTTCCTCGATCGCGTCGAACGCGAAGCCGGCCTGAAGCTCGAGATCATCGATCGCCAGACCGAAGCCCGCCTTGCGGTTTCCGGCTGCGGCTCGCTGGTCGAGCGCGACACGCAAGGCGTCGTCCTGTTCGACATCGGCGGCGGCTCCTCCGAGATCGCGCTGATCGATCTCAGCGGCCGCCGCTCGCCGCGCCTTGCCAACCATATCGTCTCATGGACATCGCTGCCGGTCGGCGTCGTGTCATTGGCGGAACGCTTTGGCGGCCGCACCGTGACGCGCGAGATCTTCACCGCCATGGTCGACGACGTCGCCGGCAGGCTGGCTACTTTCGATGGCCGCGACCGGCTGAGCCATCTCAAGGCCAGCCCGAATTTCCATCTGCTCGGCACTTCGGGCACGGTGACGACGCTGGCCGGCGTCCATCTCGATCTCGAGCGCTACGACCGCCGGCGGGTCGACGGCCTGTGGATGGACCGCGACAGCGTCGACCGCATGGTGGAGAGACTGGTCGGCTGGGATTTCCAGCAGCGCTGCGCCAACCCCTGCATCGGCGCCGACCGCGCCGATCTGGTGCTTGCCGGCTGTGCGATCCTAGAAGCGATCCGCGCCGTCTGGCCGTCGGAGCGGCTGCGCGTCGCCGACCGTGGCCTGCGCGAAGGCATATTGAGCGAACTGATGGCCGATGACGGCGTCTGGCGCAACGATGGGCGTGCTAGGGCATGATCATGCTCAAACAAGAAATCAGGCAATGACCAAGAAACCGGAAAAACCAGGTTCGGCGAGCATTCGCGTGCTGAAGACGCGGATCAAGAAGAAAAGCGGCCTGAAGGAATCGTCACGCCGCTGGCTGCAGCGCCACATCAACGATCCCTATGTCCAACGCTCGAAAGCCGATGGCTATCGTTCCCGCGCGGCCTACAAGCTGATCGAGATCGACGACAAGCACCATCTCTTGAAGCCCGGCATGAAGGTGATCGACCTGGGTGCCGCCCCCGGCGGCTGGTGCCAGGTCGCGGCCGCGCGCACGAAATCGACGGCCGAAAACCCGCATGTCATCGGCATCGATTATCTGGAAATGGACGCCGTGCCCGGTGCGCCGGTGCTGCTGATGGATTTTCTCGATCCGCAGGCTCCGCAAAAGCTGGCCGAGGCGCTGGGCGGCGACCCGGATGTCGTGCTGTCCGACATGGCGGCGCCGACCACCGGCCACAAGCGGACCGACCACATCCGCACCATGCATCTGTGCGAGGTGGCGGCCGATTTCGCGCTGTCGGTCCTGAAGCCCGGCGGCCATTTCCTGGCCAAGACCTTCCAGGGCGGCGCCGAAAACGAACTGCTCTCGATGCTCAAGAAGAATTTCCGCTCCGTCCACCACGTCAAGCCACCGGCGTCGCGCGATGAATCGGTGGAGCTTTATCTCTTGGCCAAGGATTTTAAGGGGCGAGAGGCTGGTCCGCCGTCAGGCGGATCGGAACGTCCAGTGGACGTTCCGAAGGGCTCGAGCGCCCGGAGCCATGGCGAAGGGCCGGGGGACGCAGACGGCTGAGTTGGCCGCTTCACTCTCCAGGCGATCTCACCGGTTCCAGCGTCTTGGGCGTCGTCAGCCGGCCATGGCCTGACACGGCGTTGCCGGCATCGGGTGCCAGCCGCATGAACGACAGTGACGCCGCCGCCGATACCGCCGCCACGATGAAGAAGGCGGTATGGAAATCGCCCAGCGTCAGCGGGCCGCCATGGATCGAGGTCGAGACTTCCAGAACACCGCCGGCGAGCGCCACGCCGAGCGCGATCGAGAGCTGCTGGAACACCGCCGTGATCGGCGTCGCCTTGCTGGTATCCTCCGCCGAAACCTCGGCATAGGAGAGCGCGTTGACGCCGGTGAAGAACATCGAACGGATGAAGCCGCCAACCAGCAAAATGGCCAGCATCAGCGCGTAAGGCGTTTCGGGGGTGAAGAGGCCGTAGATGGCGATCGATGCGGCAGCGACCAGCGAGCCGACGATCAGCACGCGGCGGAAGCCGACCACGCGGAAGATCAGCGCGGTGACGAATTTCATGCCGATGGCGCCGATCGCGGAGACGAAGGTGATCATGCCGGACTGGAATGGGGTCAGCCCGAAACCGATCTGGAACATCAGCGGCAACAGGAACGGCACCGCTCCGATGCCGATGCGAAACAGGCTGCCGCCAAGCACCGACGAGCGGAACACCTGGTTGCGGAACAGCTCAAGCGCCAGCAGCGGATTTCTGGCGCGGCGCGCATGCATCAGGTAGAGCGCGCCCGACAGCAGCCCCACCGCGACCGTGATGAAGCCGGTGGCCGGCGGCAGATAAGGCAGGCTGACCACCGACAGGCCGAACACGACGCCGGATGCGGCAAGCCCGCTCAACACGAAGCCGATGAAATCGAGCGGCGGCGTCTCGGTTGCTTCGGTTTCCGGCAGGAAGCGTGTGGCCAGCCAGATGCCGATCAGGCCGATCGGCACGTTGATCAGGAAGATCCAGTGCCACGTAAAATAGGTGGTGATAAAGCCACCGATCGGCGGACCGACCAGCGGGCCGACGAGTGCTGGAACGGTCAGCCAGGACATGGCGGCGACCAGGTCGCTCTTGGGCGTGGCGCGCACCAGCACCAGGCGCCCGACCGGGGTCATCATGGCGCCGCCAATGCCTTGCAGGAAGCGCGACACCACGAAGGCCGGCAGCGAACCGGACAGCGCGCAGGCAACCGAACCGGCAATGAACACCGCGATCGCCGCACGAAAGATGTTCTTGGCGCCGAAGCGATCGGCCATCCAGCCGCTGATCGGAATGAAGATCGCCAGCGACACCAGATAGGCGGTCAGCGCCAGTTTGAGCGCGATCGGGCTGGTATGGATGTCGATGGCGATCGCCGGCAGCGATGTCGCGATGACGGTCGAATCCATGTTTTCCATGAAAAGAGCGACCGCCAGTATGAGCGGAATGGTGCGGTTCACAAAAACGCGTCCGGGCTTGATTCCAGATGTTGCCGACCTTGCCGGCACGCAGGGCGGGTATCACGGCTGGACACCGATGTCGCATTAATTTGCTGTCACTTTTGTGCGATCGCAACCAAGGGTGGCGTTGCCGGGCTCGTCGTGATCCTGTTGTGCAACGCAATGATCGGCTTTTCATCCGTCCCGGGACGTGTTACCAGCCACCGCCAATCCTGAAAGGGAATAACGAGTCGGCGCTGCCCATTCCGGTCCAGCGCTTTTTCGCATTCAAAGGGCTGGCTATGGCAAAAATCATCGAAACGTCCACCGGCGCACTGGCGCTGACCTTTGACGACGTGCTTTTACAGCCCGGTCATTCCGAAGTGATGCCCGGCCAGACCGACATCCGCACCCGCATCGCCGGCGACATCGACCTCAACGTGCCGATCCTGTCGGCGGCGATGGACACGGTCACCGAGGCAAGGCTTGCCATCGCCATGGCGCAGGCCGGCGGCATCGGCGTCATCCACCGCAATTTCTCGCCCGCCGAACAGGCGGAGCAGGTGCGGCAGGTCAAGAAATTCGAATCCGGCATGGTGGTGAACCCGGTCACCATCGGTCCCGACGCCACGCTCGCCGACGCGCTGTCACTGATGCGCACCTACTCGATCTCGGGCATTCCGGTGGTCGAGAATGGCGGCGCCGGCGGCCACAAGACCGGCCGGCTGGTGGGCATCCTGACCAACCGCGACGTGCGCTTCGCTTCCGATCCTGCGCAAAAGGTCTACGAATTGATGACCCGGGAGAACCTGATCACGGTCAAGGAGAATGTCGACCAGGACGAGGCCAAGCGGCTCCTGCACCAGCACCGCATCGAGAAGCTGGTCGTGGTCGACAAGGCGGGCAATTGCGTTGGGCTGATCACCGTCAAGGACATCGAGAAGTCGCAGCTCAACCCGCATGCCACCAAGGATGCGCAGGGGCGACTGCGCGCCGCGGCCGCCACCAGCGTCGGCGATGACGGCTTCGAACGCGCCGAGCGTCTTATCGAGGCGGGCGTCGACCTTTTGGTGATCGACACCGCGCATGGCCACTCGCAGCGCGTGCTGGACGCGGTGACGCGGGCCAAGAAGCTTTCCAATTCCGTGCGCATCCTGGCCGGCAACGTCGCCACCGCCGAAGGCACGCAGGCGCTGATCGACGCCGGCGCCGACGCCGTCAAGGTCGGCATCGGTCCGGGCTCCATCTGCACCACCCGCATCGTGGCCGGGGTCGGCGTTCCCCAGCTTTCGGCCATCATGTCGGCGGTCGAGACGGCGCATAAATCCGGCGCCTCGGTGATTGCCGACGGCGGTATCAAATATTCCGGCGATCTCGCCAAGGCACTCGCCGCCGGCGCCAGCGCCGCCATGATCGGCTCGCTGCTTGCCGGGACCGACGAAAGTCCGGGCGAGGTGTATCTGCACCAGGGCCGCTCCTTCAAGGCCTATCGCGGCATGGGCTCGGTCGGCGCAATGGCGCGGGGCTCCGCCGATCGCTACTTCCAGGCCGAGGTGCGCGACACGCTGAAACTGGTGCCGGAAGGCATTGAAGGGCAGGTTCCCTACAAAGGACCTGTGTCTGGCGTGCTGCACCAGCTTGCAGGCGGGCTGAAAGCCGCTATGGGTTATGTTGGTGGCCGCGACCTTGCCGATTTCCGCGACCGCGCCACCTTTGTGCGCATATCCAACGCCGGACTTCGTGAGAGCCACGCCCATGACGTCACGATTACCCGCGAAAGCCCCAACTATCCCGGCGGAGCCTGATTCTTCCGGGCTTTGGCGCAACTTGGCCGCCATGGTGCTGCGCCTGTCGCGCCATGTCGGAGCGCTCTGCTTTCTCTCGGCAGCGGTTTTCATCGCCATGACCGGGATGGAGTTCTTCTATTTCCGCCAGTTGAGCGGGGGCTTGGCCTCGCTCGACATGCGCTATTTCGGATTCACGCCCGACGAAGGCATGGCCTGGCTGACGGCGCTTGGCCGGCGCGGCAGCGAGATCATCCTGGTCTGGCATTACCTGACCTTCGATCTTTTGTTTCCTGCGCTGTTGTCGCTGACGCTAGTCAGCCTGATCGTGGTAACTGGCCGGCGCTTGAAGGCTTTCCGCGTGCTGCCGGGGCAGATGCAGGCGATCTTCGCCTTGGTCCTGGTGCTGCCCTACACGCTCGCCGACTATGTCCAGAATATCGCCGTGGCGCGGCTTCTGTCCGATTTCCTCTATGCCAACCCGGACTCGCTGTCTTTCGCCTCGGCGCTGATCGTCACCAAATTCGCGCTTCTCGCCCTCCCGGTCATCGTCATTGCCGCTTTCTGGCTGGCGGGCCAAAGACGTCAGAATTGAAGCCGAAAAGGGCAGGGGCCACCTCATGAACCAGACCACCATCTTCTGGCCGGTCCTGGCGCATGTGCTGCTGATCTACATCGTCTACTGCGTCCTCGGCCGTCGCCGAGACGGTGCGGTCAAGTCAGGCGAAGCCAAGACCGGCCAATACAAAGTGCGTTCGACCGAGCCGGCGTCCAGCGTCACGGTCGCCGCCAATCTCAACAACCAGTTCGAATTGCCGGTTCTTTTCTACGTGCTGTGCCTGGCGCTGCACGTCACCAACGGCGTCAATTACCTGACCCTGGCGCTGATGTGGATCTTTGTCGCCTCGCGCTACTTCCACGCCTGGGTTCACCTGACCAGCAACGATCTGCGCCTGCGCAGGCGGTCTTTCTTTCTCGGTGCGGTCATTATCCTGTTGGGCTGGATCTGGTTCGCTCTTCACCTGCTCCAGGTGGTTTGAGCAGAAGCGGCGTTGGCGCTCTTCTCCCGAGGCGGAAGAAGAGAGGCCGATTTCTACAGATCGAACACGGCTATCTTGCGCTTGTCGAACTTGATGCCGATCTCACCGCGCACCAGCTTCAGCGCCTGTTCGCCGAACACGGCGCGCCGCCATCCCTGCAGTGCCGGCACATCGGCGTCCTCGCCCTCGGCGGCGATGCGATCGATATCGTCGCTGGACGCCAATACTTTCGAGGCCACGCCCTGTTTTTCGGCGACGATCCTGAGCAGCACTTTCAAGAGTTCCGCGGCCGCATTCGAGCCTTCGGGCGGCTGGAAGTTTTTCGGCAGTTTCGGCATCTGCTCCTTGGGCAAGGCGAGCGCCGTGTTGACCGCGCCGAGCAGTGCGGTCGCCGTCGAGGAGCGTTCCCAGCCCTTTGGCGTGGTACGGAGTTTGGCAAGGGCCGCCGCATCGCGCGGCCCTTGTTGCGCGATCTCGTAGATCGCGTCGTCCTTGAGCACGCGGCCGCGCGGCACGTCGCGCTCGCGCGCCTCGCGTTCGCGCCATGCCGCCACGGTCTGCACGATCGCCAGTTCCTGTGGTTTGCGCAGTCGCATCTTCAGCCGCTTCCAGGCATCCTCGGGGTGCGGATCGTAGGTCTCGCGCGAGGTCAGGACGTCCATCTCCTCATTCAGCCAGTGAGCGCGGTTTTCCCGCGCCAGCTCGGCGTTGAGGTGCTGATAGACCTCGATCAGATGGGTAACGTCGGCCAGCGCATAGTCGAGCTGCTTGTCGGACAGCGGCCGATGGCGCCAGTCGGTGAAGCGCGACGACTTGTCGAGCCGCGCCCCGGTGATGCGCTGCACGAGTTGATCGTAGGAAACGCTGTCTCCGAAGCCGCAGACCATCGCCGCCACCTGGGTGTCGAACACCGGGTGCGGAACGAGATCGCCGAGATGGACGATGATTTCGATGTCTTGCCGGGCGGCGTGGAAGACTTTGACCACCGCCTCGTTGGCCATCAACTTGAAGAACGGAGCCAGGTCGATGTCTGATGACAGCGGATCGATCAGCGCCGTCACGCCGGGCGCGGCCATCTGGATCAGGCATAGGATTGGCCAGAAGGTCGTTTCGCGGATGAATTCGGTGTCGACGGTGACGAAATCCGACTTTTCGAAAGCGGCGAGAACGGTCTCGAGTTCTTTCTGGGTGGTGATGACGTGCATCAAATCGCTTTTGGCAGGAGTAGGGTCTTCCTAGATTTCAGCCGGGAAGGCTTTCGTCAAGCTGTGCTGCCACCGTCACGGCCCTTCCGGACTGTCTGGATCACTATTTCTCCTGGCCAGACGCGCGAAAATGGTCGAGGTGCGCAACAGCGCGGTGAAGCGGCTGCGCTTGCCGGCCGGCACGCCGGACCGGGCCTGCATGCGGTAGAGGATAACGGCGATGAACACCGCGTAGACCACGGCACTGAAGACAAACAGCGCGCTTGGCCCGAAATACTGCATCGCCGTCGAGGCCGCGAAAGGGCCGCCAATAGCGCCGAAGGAATAGAACAGCATCAGGGCTGCATTGATCAGCACGAACTCGCCGGCATCCGCGCGATCATTGGAATGCGCCGCCGACAGTGAATAGAGCGGCATGGCGAAACAGCCGAAGATGAAGACGGCGATGAAGTTGAGCAGCGGATTGCTGCCGGCAATGAACACCAGCGCCAGTGCCGAAAGCATCGCGCAGCAAGTCGTCATCAGCAGCACCCGCCGCCGGTCCCAGCGGTCGGAGAGATAACCGAGTGGATACTGGATGATCGCGCCGCCGAAAATGCCGACGCTGACGAAAGTGACGACGTCGGCGACCGACATGCCGATCTGCTCGGCATAGACCGGCGACAAGGTGCGAAACGCGCTGTTGGTGACGCCGACGGCGATGCAGCCGAAGCAGCCAAGCGGCGAAATCCGCCAGACGCGTGCCAGATCGAGCTTGACCTCTTCCGGCGGCGTCGGGTTGGAACGGTCGCCAAGCGAGACCGGCACCAGCGACAGCGTGATCATGATCGACATGATGGCGAAGATGCTGAAGCCGCCGGCACCGAAGACCGGAATCAGGAACTGGGCTGATGTCACCGATCCGGTATCGACCATCCGGTAGATGGCCAGCACACGGGCGCGGTCGTGGTTGGTGACGCCTGAATTCAGCCAGCTTTCGACGATGGTGAACAATCCGGCGAAACAGAAGCCGCCGGCAAAGCGCACCGCGCACCACATCACCGGATCGAGGACCAGTACCAGGAGCAAGGTGCCGACCGAGGCGATCGCCGCCAGCGCCGAGAACGCCCTGATATGGCCGACCGCCTTCATGATGCGGGTGATGGCCAGGCAGCCGAGCAGGAAGCCGGCGAAATAGAAGGTGCCCATAAGACCGATGTCGGACGCCGAAAACCCTTCCTGCGCGCCGCGCAGCGCGATCAGCGTGCTCTGCAGCCCATTGCCGCCGAGCAGGATGCCTGCGGCGAGGAGGAGCGGAATCAGCGGGCGGATGGAGGACATGAAGCGGCGATCACGTATCGGTGATCCCTTCTTGAACCAAAGCGACCGTCAATGCCAGCGGACAATCCTTCGTTCTCGCGAAGGCGACCTGCCTTGGGCAGGCCGCGCCAGCGTCCGGTTGGACGGGTAGGCGAGCCGCCTATGCCTCGTTGGCCCGCGCCAGTGCCTCCTCCCGCGTCCCGCTGGAGCCTGCGCTTGCGGAGGTGGCGGAAGAAGATCGCCTGGCGCCAAGCGAGCCGACGGTCAGCAGGCTGAGTATGATGAATGGGATGCCGTTGCCGAAGGCCGAGCGGATGCCCCAATGGTCCGAGACGAAGCCAAGCAGCGGCGGGCCGAGCAGGAAGGCAGTGAAGGAGATCTGTGACAATGCCGCTACGTTGATCGCCGCGGGGCGATCGTTTCGCTGCGCGGCGGCCGAAATCGCCAGCGGGAAGATGGCGCTGCTGCCAACGCCCAGAAGCGCGAAGCCGAGCATCGAGACAAATGGCGCGGGCGAGAAGAAGACCAGGAAAACGCCGGCGGCCATCGTCGCCAGGAGGACGCGCGCCACGCCGCTTGGCGAATGGCGGTCGACGAAGCTGTCGGCGAAGAAACGCGTCGTCGCCTGCGAGAATGCAAACAGCGCCACTGTGAAGCCGGCGACAAAGGGGCCGGATTCGAACACGGTGCGCATGTAGATTGCCGACCAGTCGATGCTGGCGCCTTCCAGCAGCATCGCCGAAAGCGTCACCGCGACGAGAACGAGAATCGGCAATGTCGGCCGGGCGAACATGGGCGCCTTGTCACTGGTAACGGCGAAGCGGGCAGGGGCCGGCTCGTAGCCGCCGAGAAAAATCGCCATCGAGATAGCCACTATGGGCACGACCAGCGCCAGATGGAGTTGCGGCGACAGGCCAAGATGCGCCATCGCGCCGCCGAACAGTCCGGCACCGAAGAAGCCCGCGCTCCAGAACGAATGAGCGCGGTTCATGATCCGGCGTTTGAGTTGGAATTCCGTCCTGTCGGCTTCGACATTCAGGATGATTTCGACGCTGCCGATCATCAGGCCGATGGGAAACAGCATCAGGAACAGTGCGACGGGTTCCGGCGCATGTACGGCGATGGCGTAGAGAAGCGCCAGCAGCGGAACCAGCGTGAGCAGCGCGCGGCGAAAGCCGATGCGCTCCAGGAGGGGCGTGGCCAGCGTCAGTGCGGTCAGGGTGCCGATCGGTGTCCCGATCAGGCTGAGCCCCAGCGTGCCGTCCGCGATGCCCATGGCATGCTTGATGTCGGGCAGTCGCGGGAAGATGTTGCCCATGGCGAACGAATAGGTCGCAAACCCAGCATAGACCCGGTGTTGAGGGGCAAGGTTGAGGCCAAAGCTCATCGCGGTGCTTTCAATGAAAAACGGGCGGCTGCCTTGTCCAGCAGCCAGACATGTCGACTTCTTGCATAAACGTGCAAAACATGCAAGAACGTGCAGAACAAGAAAACAGGGTTCGGCAATGCTCACCGATCAACGGCACCAGCTCATCCGTGACCGCCTTGCGGCGGAGGGGAGTGTCCTGGCCGGCGAACTGGCAAGCCGCTTCGGTGTTTCGGAAGACACCGTACGCCGCGACCTGAGGGAGCTGGCGAAGGCCGGTGAATGCCGTCGCGTTTACGGCGGTGCGGTCGCTTCCGCGCCCTTTGCAGCGGCAACGATCAGCCAGCGGGGCGGTCATGCGATCGAGGAGAAGGCGCGTCTGGCAAATGCGGCGGTGGCGGTGCTCTCCGCTGGACAAAGCCTGTTCATCGATGGCGGCACGACCAATGAGGCGATCGCCAGGGCCATCCCGCGCGACATCGAGCTGACCGTAGCCACCAATTCGCTTGGCGTCGCCTCGGTCCTGTCGGATCACCCCTTGGTCGAACTGATCGTGCTCGGCGGCAGGTATGTCCGCGACCTTGGCACCTGTGTCGGCGCCGATACGCTGGCCGCCGTGGCGCAGCTTGGCGCCGACCTGTTTTTCCTGGGATCCTGCGGCCTTGATGCCACGCGAGGCGTGACCGCCTTCGATTCGTCCGAGGCCGAGGTGAAGCGGGCCATGGCGGGAAATAGCGCCGGCATCCTCATTGCCGTCACCAATGACAAGCTGGCCACCACGGCGCCCTACCGCGTCGCTGCTGCCGGGTCGATCAGCCATCTCGTCGTCGAGAAGACCGCGCCCGCTGCCATCCTTGCCGATTTCGAACGTCAGGGCGCCCAAATCCACTTCGCGTGAACGGTCGAAGCCGCGAGCCTGTATGACCGCTTGCCTTGACAAATCCGGCCTCCCATGCGCTTTTCGCGCAAATTTTGAGGCCGGGCCGTAATGCTTCGGTCTGCCACCCAGCACCCCGGACTTTATCCATGACAATGCATCGTTACCGCAGCCATACCTGTGCCCAGTTGAGAAAGAGCGACGTCGGCAATTCCGTCCGGCTGTCGGGCTGGGTGCATCGCGTGCGCGACCATGGCGGCCTGCTCTTCATCGACCTGCGCGACCACTACGGCCTGACCCAGATCGTCGCCGATCCCGATTCGCCTGCCTTCAAGGTCGCCGAGACCGTGCGCGGCGAATGGGTGATCCGCGTCGACGGCGAGGTCAAGGCGCGCCTGCCGGAGACCACGAACGCCAATTTGCCGACCGGCGAGATCGAGATTTTCGCCCGCGAGATTGAGGTGCTGTCCGCCGCCAAGGAGTTGCCGCTGCCGGTGTTCGGCGAACCGGACTATCCCGAGGACATCCGTCTGAAATACCGCTTCCTCGATCTGCGCCGTGAGACGTTGCATCGGAACATCGTGGCGCGCACGAAAATCATCGCAGAGATGCGCAAGCGCATGGGCGAGGTCGGCTTCACCGAATTCTCGACGCCGATCCTCACTGCGTCGTCGCCGGAAGGTGCGCGCGACTTCCTGGTGCCGTCGCGCATCCATCCCGGCACTTTCTACGCGCTGCCGCAGGCGCCGCAGCAGTACAAGCAATTGATTATGGTGTCGGGCTTCGACCGCTATTTCCAGATCGCGCCCTGCTTCCGCGACGAGGATCCGCGCGCCGACCGTCTGCCCGGCGAATTCTACCAACTCGACCTCGAAATGAGCTTCGTCGAGCAGGACGACGTGCTGTCGACCATGGAACCTGTGATGCGCGGCGTCTTCGAGACCTTCGCCAACGGCAAGCCGGTAACGCAGAAGTTCCAGCGCATCCCTTATGATGTCGCCATGCGCAAATACGGTTCCGACAAGCCCGATTTGCGCAACCCGATCGAGATGCAGGCCGTCTCCGATCATTTTCGCGATTCCGGCTTCAAGGTATTCGCCAACATCCTGGCCAACGACCCGAAGGCGGAGGTTTGGGGCATTCCCGCCAAGACCGGCGGCAGCCGCGCCTTCTGCGACCGCATGAATAGCTGGGCGCAGGGCGAGGGCCAGCCGGGCCTGGGCTACATCTTCTGGCGCAAGGAGGGCGACAAGCTCGAAGGCGCCGGCCCGCTCGCCAAGAACATCGGCGAGGAACGCACGGAAGCGATCCGCCTGCAGCTCGGCCTTGCCGACGGCGACGCCGCCTTCTTCGTCGCCGGCGATCCGAAGAAGTTCGTTTCTTTCGCGGGCGCTGCGCGCACCCGTGCCGGCGAGGAACTCAATCTTGTCGATCGCGAACGCTTCGAATTGTGCTGGATCGTCGACTTCCCGTTCTTCGAATGGAATGAGGAGGAGAAGAAGATCGACTTCGCCCACAATCCGTTCTCCATGCCGCAAGGTGGCATCGATGCGCTCAACGGCGAGGACCTGCTCGGCATCAAGGCGTTCCAGTACGACATGGTCTGCAACGGTTTCGAGATCGCCAGCGGCGGTATCCGCAACCATTTGCCCGAAACCATGGTCAAGGCTTTCGAGACGGTCGGGTTGGACCGCGCCACGGTCGAGGAACGCTTTGGCGGCCTCTATCGCGCCTTCCAGTATGGCGCGCCGCCGCATGGCGGCATGGCGGCCGGTGTCGATCGCGTCGTCATGCTCCTGGTCGGTGCCAAGAACCTGCGCGAAATCACCATGTTCCCGATGAACCAGCAGGCCTATGATTTGTTGATGAACGCGCCGTCGGAAGCCTCTCCGCAGCAGCTTCGCGAACTGGCGCTACGCGTCGCGCCGACCAAGAAGGACTGACGGCAGCGTTGCGACTGCCGTTTCTCCCCGTCTCTATACGGGGAGAAATGTCCGGCAGGACAATGAGGGGCAGCGCGGACGCAGGCGATTGGCGAACGGCCTCAGCAGTTGACGCCTTCTGACAGGCAATCGGATCGGCGTCGAATTGCAGTTGGCAGGGGGCGGCGCTGCCCCTCATCTGCCTGCCGGTGTCCAGCCGATAGATGGGTAACAGATTGAACCGGATACATAGGTAACAGTTCTCCCCCTATGCATCCGCCGCAGCGCCAAGCGGTTTGGTTGGCGCGGCGCTGCGGCGGACGAGCTTCATACGTCTGGTGTCGATGATGCCAAGCGGATAATCATGGAAGGTAAGTGCCCATTGGCCGTCCTCGGCTTCGGTGGCCGCGACGGCTTCGCCGGCCAGTGATTGCGAGACATAGACGAAGCCGCCATTCCACCTGATCTCGCCATTGTGGCGCACCCAGCGAACCGCGGCCTCTTGCGGATAATCGGGCTCGGGTGGCGTTCTTGGCATGGCTCGTTGCGACGGGCGGTAATGCTGGGCTGGAGTGTCCATGGCAAGCGCCTCATGCGGACGCTCCTCATTGTAGCTGCGCCGGAAGGCTTCGAAGGCCTGGCCCTGAGCCGTTCTGTCGGCCTCCGGGTCCTTGGCCAGTGGCAGCATGGTCAGATGGAAGCGCTCGTGGCGACCGTTCTGCTGCGGCTTGCCGGGTGCGATCCGTTCCAGCGTGATGCCGAGCTTGATGAAGCGCACCGCAAGCGGCG